>NZ_KN050720.1:651584-904054 GCF_000745615.1 Rahnella sp. WP5
TGGGCGATTAGCTCAGTTGGTAGAGCATCTCCTTTACACGGAGGGGGTCGGCGGTTCGAGCCCGTCATCGCCCACCACTTCTGCGGGCCGTTAGCTCAGTTGGTAGAGCAGTTGACTTTTAATCAATTGGTCGCTGGTTCGAATCCAGCACGGCCCACCAATTCAGAGAAAAGCGCCTATAGGCGCTTTTTTCGTTTCTGTACTCCGGTAATTTTTTCCCTTCTCCTACTCCAGTTTAAACATCGGCACGACCTTATTGTGTAGCGCCGGATTATCGCTTTCATCTTTCAGATTGACGCCCGACAACTGGCGATGGAAAGATTGTTCGAGCAGCCAGGCGAGTTTAAAAGCCGCCTGCGGATAATTCAGCCCTTCCGGCCGCACATTGGAAATACAATTTCGTTCCGACTCCAGCCTTTTGGTATGTGGCCCCCAGGTCATGTAAATGCCTAAACTGTCGGGAGATGACAATCCCGGACGTTCTCCGATCAAAATCGCTACCGCCTTCGCTTTCATCACCTGCGCAATATCATCGCCCAGTGCCACCCGCGACTGATGCGCCAGCACCACAGGCCCGATTTTCAGCTCCAGCGTGCGCAGATAGGGCAATAACGCCGCAATCAGCGGTACGGCCTGCCGGTGCACGGCTTTCGATGACAAACCGTCAGCGATGACCAGCACAACGTCGGCAGGCTCCGGCGCCATACGCTGCAAGGCCTGACGGCTGCTTTCTGACAGCTTGCGGCCAAGATCAGGACGACACAGATAGGTCGCCCTGTCCGGTGCAGCGCTGGCAACGGTCAGCGTTTCCAGCCCCAGCGCATAAAGTTCGGGTTCGAGCTTCTGGCTGTCAAAAGGCTGATGCACGGCATCACGCGCCTGCGCATGGGCTAAACCAAATCGCAGCAGCTCATCGGTGGGCAGACTCGAACCGGTACGTCCCAGCGCGATACGTGCAGCCGTAAACTGACGCAGAGTTTCCCACGGGTTGCTATGCACCAGCGGCGATAATCCCTGCTCTTTTTCTTTATTCATCAGCACAGACCTCAGCTCAGTTGCGGCAACTGACGCAGTAACGGATGGGATGCACGGGTATCCTGCAAGACGCCCTGCGGATCGATAATTTTCATTTTCTCCAGCCATACGGCAAATTCCGGCGCATGTTTCAGCCCGAGTAATTCACGGATGTATAACGCGTCATGGAAAGAAGTGCTCTGATAATTGAGCATGATGTCATCCGCGCCCGGTACGCCAATCAGGAACGTCAGCCCGGCAGTGCCGAGCAGCGTCAGCAAAGTGTCCATATCATCCTGATCGGCTTCTGCATGATTGGTGTAACAGACATCGCAGCCCAGCGGCACGCCCAGCAGTTTGCCGCAGAAATGGTCTTCCAGACCCGCACGGATAATTTGTTTACCGTCATACAAATACTCCGGGCCGATAAACCCCACCACGGTGTTAATCAGCAGCGGTGAAAAATGGCGGGCGATGGCGTACGCACGCGCCTCACAGGTTTGCTGATCGACCCCAAAATGCGCATTGGCAGATAAACAACTGCCCTGCCCGGTTTCGAAATACATCACGTTGTCGCCGAGCGTGCCACGCTTAAGACTGAGCGCCGCCTGTTGCGCTTCCGCCAGCAGCGCCAGATTGATACCAAACCCGCTGTTCGCCGCTTCAGTTCCCGCTATCGACTGAAACACCAGATCAACCGGTGCGCCGCGCTCCACCAGTTTGATGGTGTTAGTGACATGCGTCAGCACACAGGACTGCGTGGGAATTTCAAAGCGCGTAATGATGTCATCAAGCATGTAATTGAGGTTTTCCAGCAGCGGTAAGCTGTCGCTGGCAGGATTAATGCCAATCACCGCGTCGCCGGAGCCATATAACAAACCGTCGAGCATACTGGCAGCAATGCCCTGTAAATTATCGGTCGGATGGTTCGGCTGCAGGCGCACGCTCATGTGCCCCGGCAGCCCGATAGTATTGCGGAATTGAGTAATCACCCGGCATTTTTTAGCCACCAGGATCAGATCCTGATTGCGCATCAGTTTGCTGACGGCAGCCGCCATTTCGGGCGTGATCCCGCGGGCGACGGCTGCCAGCACAACGCTGTCGGTTTTTTCACTCAACAACCAGTCGCGGAAATCCCCGACGGTGAGATGCGAAATCGCGGCAAACGCCGCGACATCATGAGTATCGACAATCAACCGCGTGACCTCATCGTCCTCATACGGCACCAGCAATTGTTGCAGGAAGGTTTTGAGCGGCACATCAGCCAGTGCCATTTTTGCCGCCATGCGCTCTTCAGCGCTGGCGGCAGCCACTTCAGCCAGATAGTCGCCCGACCGTGCGGGCGACGCCTTTGCCATCAGTTCGCGTAAATCCTTAAACTGATAACTTCGGTGACTTAATGTCGTCTGAAACATAACACTCCTTAGCGCGCCGGATTATTTGCTGCTTTTAGCGGGAACCGGGCGCAGGCCACGTAATTGCGGATCTTCCGCAGCATCAGTCCGCGACTGATGGGTGATACGGAACCAGGCATACGCCAGCAACATCATGGCGGCGAAGATCAAAAACAGTAAGGTGTTGTAGTAAATCATAGCGATCAGACAGACGACTGCCAGCACCAGCGCCAGAGCAGGTGCAAAAGGATAGAGCGGCGCACGGAACGGACGGATTAAATTCGGTTCGCTGCGGCGGAGTTTAAACAATGCAGCCATCGAAATGATGTACATCACAATGGCGCCAAAGACCGACATTGTCACGATATTGGCCGTCAGTGGCTGGCCGCCAATCACGATCAGTGAATCCGAGAAAATAGCCGCGATGCCAACAACGCCCCCCGCGATAATACCAAGATGCGGTGTCTGGAAACGGGCGTTGACGCTGGCCAGTCGTTTAGGCAAATAACCTGCCCGGGCCAGCGCGAAGATCTGACGGGAATACCCCATGATAATGCCGTGGAAAGAGGCAATCAGGCCAAAAAGCCCCAGCCAGACCAGCATGTGCAGCCAGCCACTGTTGCTGCCGACAATCAGTTTCATGGCCTGCGGTAACGGGTCGTTGATATTCGACAGCTTGGTCCAGTCGCCCACACCACCGGCAAACAACATCACGCCGAGCGCCAGAACGGTCAGAGTCAGAATGCCGCCGATAAAAGCTTTCGGAATGGTACGCTGCGGATCTTTCGCCTCTTCAGCGGCCATTGAGGCACCTTCTATCGCCAGGAAAAACCAGATGGCAAAAGGAATGGCCGCAAAAATACCGGAAAAGGCTGCGGGACTGAAAGTGTCGCTGCCCGCCCATCCACCGTGAACAAAGTTCGACATTTCAAAGCCCGGTGCCACCACGCCCATAAAGACCAGCAATTCAAAAATTGCCAGCAACGTGACCAGCAGTTCAAAGGTGGCGGCAATACTGACGCCGAGAATATTGAGCGCCATAAATACCAGATACGCGCCAACAGCCACCCATTTCGGCTCAATCGACGGGAACTGCACATTGAGATACGCCCCGATCGCCATCGCGATAGCGGGCGGCGCAAAAACAAATTCCACCAGCGTTGCGAAACCCGCGACAAATCCGCCCGTTGGCCCGAACGCACGGTAAGCGTAAGCAAAAGGACCGCCCGCGTGCGGAATCGACGTAGTGAGTTCGGTAAAGCTGAAAATAAAGGCGCAATACATAGCCGCTATCACCAGAGCAGTGATAAGAAAGCCCAGTGTGCCTGCCTGCGCCCAGCCGTAACTCCAGCCAAAATATTCGCCGGAGATAACCAGCCCGACGGCAATGCCCCAAAGTTTAAAACTCCCCAGTGTACGTTTTAAAACAGGTGTGACTTTCGTGGTTTGCATAAATGATCCCCTGCCCGGTGATAATTCAATTTTCGTTGGAAAAGAACTGCGACAGCCTTGCTCTTATTTGTGTTGCAAAGGATGGATGTTGCAAAGGCTGTACCACTTAAGAAACCCTCAGCAGGCGCGGCCTGTAGCCGTATTCAGGGGAGGCTTGCTACATTTTAGCGCGCCGCCGTAAGCTGCATATCCGAAATGGTGCGTTGGATAAGCGTCACAAAAGGGCGCTACACTTTGGCTTCTCAGAACGCTGACGTCGGATAAAAGGAGAACATCACGTGGCAACAATGGAACAGCAAATCATCACCTGGCTCAGAGAGGAACCGCTTCATTTGCAGGCACTGACGCAGGCACGCACGCAAAATCTTAACGATGCCTGGCTGGCGGCGGGCTTTGTCCGCAATCTGGTCTGGGACCGGCTACACGGATATGCGCAGGCCACTGCGCTCAATGATATCGACGTGGTGTATTTCAATCCGCTGGATTGCTCGCCGGAAGCTGACGAGCGCTATGAACATCGCCTGAAAGCGCAATCGCCCGACCTTCCCTGGTCTGTGAAAAATCAGGCCCGCATGCATGAGCGCCACGGCCATGCGCCCTATTCCTCCAGCGCCGAGGCGATGAGCTACTGGGTGGAAATGGAAACCGCTATCGGCGCAAGAATGAATGCTGACGGGCAAATTGAGCTGAATGCGCCGCTGGGACTGGATGCGTTGTTTGCTTTCAGTATTACGCCAAACCCGCGGCATGCGATCCCCGCAGTTTTTGCCGAGCGGATCAGCAGCAAAAGCTGGCTGACCCGGTGGCCGAAGCTCAGAGTGAAAGCGTTAACCGAATGAAAACCATAAATACCGTAAGGAATATGCAAAGCCTGTAAAGCCTCGCTGATTTTTGCCGATATAGCTTAAGCACTTTTACGTGCAAAATTTTATTCTTACTCAATGAGGCTTTTTATGACGACTATCAGCGCGACCAGCAGTTCGGTAAGCTCTGCGTCCACCAGCGACTCAGGCAGTGCCAGCCAGATTGCAAAGCTGACTAAGCAGATTACCAAACTGACTGAGCAGCTCAAAAACGTGGGCAATTCAGGCGGCGATACTGACGAAGTTAAGCAACAGCAAGAACTCCTGCAGCAGCAAATCGAAATGCTGCAACAGCAGATCGCGCAGATTCAACAACAACAGGCTCAGAAAGCGCTTCAGCAACAGCAGCAACAACAAGCTGACGCTGAAATGAAGAAAGACGAAGGCGTGAATAAGCCTTCAGAAACCAACGCAGTCGATATCTACGTATAACCCGGTCAAAGCCTGAAACAGCCGGCAAGGTATCAGTGGTTGTACATTCCCTGCTGGCTGCGTTTTTCCCGTAATAAATTCGCCTGCTCTTTCACCACCTGCCAGATGGCCTGTGCAGCGGGTGATAACGACCGGTTTTTACGTCTGACCAGCATCAGCACCCGGTTGATTTCCGGCACCAGGCTTCTGACCACCAGACGGCTCCCTTCCGGCATGGGCAACGCCAGCGCCGGGATAACACTGATACCAATTCCGGCTTCCACCATCGGGAATAACGTGGCTGGATGGCCGATTTCCTGAGCAATCTCCGCTTTCACTTTCTGCGCTTTCAGTGCGCCGTCGATCAGGATCCGGCTTCCTGATGCGTAATCCTGCAGCACCAGTTTTTGGCCGTTCAGTGCCTGCCATTCAACCTCCGGCAGCGCCGCCAGCGGATGATCCTCACGGCACATCAGCAAAAACGGCTCATGCAGAATCGGCTCGCAGTCCAGATCGGTGTTTTCACCCGGATCAATCACAATGCCGAAATCCACTTCCGCATTTCTGACGCTGTTAAGCACCAGTTGCTGCGCCTGATCGCGCAACAAAATACGAATGTCCGGATACTGCCGCTCGCCGCTGGAGATACATTGCGGCATCAGTTGCGCCGAAATCGTCTGGCTAGAGGCAATACGCACCCGACCATTATGCTGCGTGCCGAAGCTGCGGGTGTCGAGCAGCATGGCGTGGAGTTCGTCGAGCAACGGCTCGACACGATTCGCCAGACGCAGACCGGCATCAGTGAGCACGACTTCGCGCGTTGTGCGGTCCAGCAACCGTACGCCCATTTCGGCTTCCAGCTCTTTCATACTGTGGCTGACAGCCGACTGGCTTAAACCAATGGACTCACCAGCCCGGCTGAAGCTGCCGTAGCGTGAAACGGTCACAAATACGCGAAGTTGCCTGAGCGAATAATTCATGAATTTTCTGCATTAATGGATTAAATAAATCAATTTTTTAATTGTATCGCAAAGACTCAGAATAGCCGCATTCAGAAACAACAAATCCGAGACTTGTTATGCGCTTCCTACCCGATCGCTTTACCCTGACACTCATCGCTACGGTTTTGCTGGCGACGTTCTTCCCGGCCAGCGGCATATTTGTGGCTTTCTTCAATAATCTGACCATTTTCGCCATCGGCCTGCTGTTTTTCATGCATGGCGCAAAACTCTCGCGCGAAGCTATTTTTCAGGGCAGCAATAACTGGCGTCTGCATTTGTGGGTGATGTTCAGTACCTTCATTTTATTCCCGATCCTCGGGCTGCTTTTCCAGTGGTGGCATCCGGTAGACGTCAGTCCGCAAATTTACAGCGGCTTTGTCTATCTGTGTATTTTGCCTGCGACGGTGCAGTCGGCGATTGCATTTACCTCACTGGCAGGCGGGAACGTAGCGGCAGCGGTGTGCAGCGCCTCCGCATCAAGCCTGCTGGGGATTTTTGTTTCGCCGTTGCTGGTCAGCCTGCTGATGCATGTGCAAGGGGAAACGGGGAATGGTTTAGAACAGGTCTGGCATATTGTTCTGCAACTGCTGGTGCCGTTTGTCGCCGGGCATTTACTCCGTCCGCTGATTGGCGGCTTTGTCGAACGTCACCGTAAAATGATCGGCAAAACCGACCAGACATCGATTTTGCTGGTGGTGTATTCCGCTTTCAGCGAAGCCGTGACGCAGGGGATCTGGCATCAGGTCGGCATCGGTTCACTGCTGTTTATCGTGGTGTTCAGTCTGGTACTGCTGGCCTTTATCCTGGTGATCAATACCTATATGGCGCGCTGGATGGGCTTTAGCAAACCCGATGAAATTACCATCGTGTTCTGCGGCTCGAAGAAAAGCCTGGCGAACGGTATTCCGATGGCGAACATTCTGTTCCCGGTCAGCGCGATTGGCATGATGGTGCTGCCGCTGATGATTTTCCATCAGGTACAGTTGATGACCTGCGCGGTGCTGGCAAAACGTTATCAGAAAAAACAACAGGAAGCGGCGCTGAAACACGCGCCTGTTACTGAATAAGCTGGCTAAATAGCAGGCAGAAAAAAGGCGCTGAATTCAGCGCCTTTGTTTTATGAGTTGACCCGCTCTCAACAGCGTTTACTCGTCAGTGCCGTCCAGTCCCGGACCATTGCGGCGCAGCGGATTGATCAGGCTTTGCAGCCCTTCGCTTTTAATCGTCAGCGTCAGCTGCATCAGTTCACCCAGTTTTCCTTGCGGAAATTCGTCCTTACGGGCGAACCACAGCAAATATTCTTCCGGCAAGTCGATCAGCACCCGTCCGGTATATTTACCGAACGGCATCACCGTATTGGCTATCTGGATCAGATCTTCTTTTTCCATGATTTATTCACCCAGCAGACGGATCATTTCCGCCTCGTCGATCACCTCAATGCCCAGTTCCTGCGCTTTCGCCAGCTTGGAACCCGCCGCTTCACCGGCAATCACCAGATCGGTTTTCTTCGACACGCTGCCGGAGACTTTCGCGCCCAGCGCAGTCAGACGATCTTTGGCGTCATCGCGGGAAAGAATCGACAGCGAACCGGTCAGTACCACAGTTTTGCCGGCAAACGGACTGTCGATTTCTTCCGGTACAATGACCTGCACTTCCGGCCAGTGAATATTGATTTCAGGGCTTAACAACTCGTCGATGACCTGCTGGTTATGTTCTTCCGACAGGAAATTCACCACGTGTTTCGCCACTACATCACCCACATCCTGAACGCCTTTCAGCGATTCAATATCTGCCGCTTTAAGTGCCTCAACCGAGCCGTAATGCGCGGCAAGGTTAGCCGCCGTGGCTTCGCCCACTTCACGAATACCCAGCGCATACAGGAATCTCGCCAGCGTGGTTTCTTTGGCTTTTTCCAGCGCACTGACCACGTTCTGCGCCGATTTCGGCCCCATGCGGTCCAGACCGGTAAGTTTGCCCGCCGTCAGACGGAACAGATCTGCCGGCGTTTTGACATATTCTTTCTCGACCAGTTGATCGATGATTTTGTCGCCCATGCCGTCAACGTCCAGCGCACGACGGGAGACGAAATGCTTCAGCGCCTCTTTGCGCTGTGCACCACAAATCAGACCCGCCGTACAACGCGCTACCGCTTCGCCTTCGACACGTTCGACATCCGAGTGACAGACCGGGCACTGCGTCGGGAAAACCACTTCGCGGGCATCTTCAGGACGCTCATCCAGCACCACGCCCACCACCTGCGGGATAACATCTCCGGCACGACGGACAATCACGGTATCGCCGATACGCAAGCCAAGACGCTCGATTTCATCTGCGTTATGCAGCGTGGCATTGCTGACCATCACGCCCGCAACCAGAACCGGCTCCAGACGTGCGACCGGCGTGATCGCACCAGTACGCCCGACCTGGAACTCGACGTCTTTCACCAGCGTGATTTGTTCCTGCGCCGGGAATTTGAAGGCTGTTGCCCAGCGCGGCGCACGTGCCACAAAGCCCAGCGTTTCCTGAATATCCAGCGAGTCAATTTTCACTACCACGCCGTCAATATCAAAGCCCAGTGACGGACGGTCGGCTTCAACCTGACGGTAAAACGCCAGCACTTCTTCGCTGCCGGTACACAGGCGGACGCGATCACTGACCGGTAAACCCCAGGCTTTAAACTGTTGCAGGCGGGCAAAGTGGCTGCGCGGCAGTTCCCCCCCTTCCAGCAGGCCAACGCCGTAGCAGAAGAAGGTCAACGGACGTTTGGCGGTGATACGCGGATCGAGCTGACGTAATGAACCGGCTGCCGCATTACGTGGGTTGGCAAACACTTTCCCGCCGGTGCGGCGCGCTTCGTCATTCATCGCCTCAAAGCCCGGCTGTGGCATAAAGACTTCACCACGCACTTCAAGGCGCGCAGGAATGTTGTCGCCATGCAGACGCAGGGGAATGGCGCGGATGGTCCGTACGTTGGCGGTGATGTTCTCGCCGGTGGTGCCATCGCCACGCGTGGCCGCCTGCACCAGTTCGCCATTCTCATACAGCAGGCTTACCGCCAGACCATCAAGTTTCAGCTCGCAGCAGAATGTCAGAGGCTCAGCCGTTTTCAGGCGATCCTGCACGCGCTTATAAAATGCCAGATAGCTTTCTTCATCAAATACGTTGTCGAGCGACAACATCGGTACCTGATGTTTAACCTGTTCAAAGGCAGAAAGCGGTGCTGCGCCCACGCGTTGCGTCGGAGAATCCGCAGTAATCAGTTCAGGGTGCGCAGCTTCCAGCTCACGCAACTCGCGCATTAAGCGGTCATACTCCGCATCCGGCACTTCCGGTGCATCCAGAACATGATACTGGTATTCGTGATGGCGCAACTGAGTGCGTAATTGATTGATTTGTTCTTCGATAGTGGCCATGACTCACCGTGGAGATAAAAAACCCCCGGCAAGCGGGGGTCAGGGAAGTGGGTGTTTCACGAACGCCGGACTCAGGCGATCGCCTCGAGGACCTCGCGGATCCGCGCTTTGTACGTTTCGAGCTTCTGCGGCGTAATCATACGACGCTCATCGTCAAGCACCATCGCACCGACATCATCGGCAATACGCTGGGCGGACTGCAGCAACAGTTTGAAGTTCTGATGCGCATCACCGTAGCAAGGTACCATCATAAACAACGTAACGCCTGGGGTGGAGAAGTCAGACATATTGTCAGGGTCGAAGGAACCCGGTTTGACCATATTTGCCAGACTGAACAACACCGGACCGCTGCCCGCAGGGCTGACGTGACGATGGAAAATATTCATGGCACCAAACTGGAAACCGGCCTGAAGCACGCTGTTGAGCAACACTTCACCACCGATGACACCGCCCTGATGCGCGGCAACATGCAATACCAGAACCGTCTCTTTCAGTTTCGCTTTCTCAGCCGGTGCTTCTTCTGCAGGAGCAAAAGGTGCAGCCTGAGGTTCTGCTTTCGCAGCAGGCGCGGCATCAGCATGAATTTCCTGCGGCGGAACCGGTGTGTGCGGTTTAGCTTCAGGCGTGTATTCCTGATGCGCAAAATCTGCGGCAGGTTCGC
The DNA here is from genome assembly GCF_000745615.1 of Rahnella sp. WP5. Lineage (NCBI taxonomy): Bacteria > Pseudomonadati > Pseudomonadota > Gammaproteobacteria > Enterobacterales > Yersiniaceae > Rahnella > Rahnella sp. WP5. The sequence continues at coordinate 661,794 of NZ_KN050720.1, forward strand.
GACGCGGTGCAGTGACGGGTTCAGCAGCTGAATAACCACTCAGCAAGGGATCATCCTGCACACCATGTTGCTGCGGCTGAGCCGGTTGCTGAGGACGAGCAACAGATGCTGGCGCTGGCTGCGCAGGGGAAACCTGCGGCTGACGTGGCGGTGCAGTCTGTTCGGGCTCGCCATACTGACCTAAAGTCGGTTCATCCTGAGGATAAGCAGGACGCACGCGCACTTCCCCCACTCCATCGACAAAATCTTCGGACGGAGATTGTTCCCGTTCTTTTTTCACACGTTTAGCTGGACGATCGCGGAAAAGCGAAGAGCGTTCTTTACGGCTGGTCCACAAACCGTGTAACAACAACGCTATTATGGCGATCGCGCCAACAACGATTAATATCAGACGCAAATCCTGCATCATTGCTATCTCTGTTGTTCTAATACATTGCCACCACGGCAAACATTCACATGATTAACTCTATTTGCCCACGTAGATAAGTGCAAGTCTCGACTCTACTTTCTGCTAATAAATAGGGCAGTTGCACCTTTTTTTGCTGTTTTTTCAGCCAATCCACCGCTAGCCAGTGGAAAATCATACCGATATGATAGCCCATGTCATTCAACTCAGAGAGAAAATTTCGTTTATGACCTCCTCGCACAGCACCAGACAACAAAATGGTGTGCATTATTTCAAACAAGGCTGGACGCTCATTTCCTTGCCGGGGATACGACGTTTTGTGATTTTACCCCTCGCCGTCAACGTGCTGTTGATGGGCGGCGCATTCTGGTGGCTGTTCACCAAACTGGGTGAATGGATCCCGGCGATGATGAGCAAGGTGCCGTCGTGGCTCAGCTGGCTGGATTATCTGATCTGGCCGGTCGCAGTGCTTTCTGTCGTGCTGGTGTTCAGCTATCTCTTCAGCACCCTCGCCAACTGGATAGCCGCCCCCTTCAGCGGGTTGCTCGCCGAACAACTCGAAGCGCGCCTGACAGGGAAAACGCTGCCTGATACCGGCATCTGGGACATCATGAAAGATTTACCGCGTATCATGAAACGTGAATGGCAGAAACTGGCGTATTACCTGCCGCGCGCCCTGCTGCTGTTCGCGCTGTACTTTATTCCGGTGATCGGCCAGACCGTGGCCCCGGTGCTGTGGTTCTTCTTCAGCGCGTGGATGGTCGTCATTCAATATTGCGATTATCCGTTCGATAACCACAAAGTCAGCTTTGCCGATATGCGCCGTTCACTCGGCAGCAACAAAATCGACAACATGCAGTTTGGTTCGCTGGTCAGCCTGTTTACGATGATCCCGTTGCTGAATCTGGTGATCCTGCCGGTTGCCGTGTGCGGCGCGACGGCCATGTGGTGTGATCGTTATCGCAATATTTACGTTAAAAGCGATGTTTATAACAATAGTATCGACGTGAATTCCAGCCGCAAATAACGCTTTTTATTCACAGCCGCCTGCAGGCGGCTGCCTGCTATGCTTGACTTTTCTCCCTCAAACTTATTTCTTAATAACGTATCGATATAGCAAATACCAAAACCTTACTTCACTGGGAAAGCGGTTCGCGTATGCTTTCCTGATTCCCACTAATTTCATAGTGTTGAAAGCTTCACACCGTGAATATTTCATACAGTTAAAGGACGGGTTATGAGCAAGATCTATGAAGACAATTCATTAACAATTGGCCACACGCCACTGGTTCGCCTGAACCGTATCGGTAATGGTCGAATTCTGGCTAAGGTCGAGTCACGTAACCCGAGCTTCAGCGTGAAATGCCGTATCGGTGCCAACATGATCTGGGATGCTGAAAAGAAAGGCATTCTGACCAAAGATATCGAACTGGTTGAACCTACCAGCGGTAACACAGGTATCGCACTGGCCTATGTGGCTGCTGCGCGCGGTTACAAGCTGACACTGACTATGCCGGAAACCATGAGCGTTGAACGCCGTAAGCTGCTCAAAGCGCTCGGCGCCAATCTGGTGTTAACCGAAGGCGCCAAAGGCATGAAAGGTGCGATTGCCAAAGCCGAAGAAATTCAGGCCAGTGATCCGCAGCGCTATCTTATTCTTCAGCAGTTCAGCAACCCGGCCAATCCGGCTATCCACGAGCAAACCACCGGCCCGGAAATCTGGGAAGATACCGATGGCGCAGTGGATGTGCTGATTGCAGGCGTGGGTACCGGCGGGACTATCACCGGAACGGGCCGTTATCTGAAAAGTAAAAAAAGCAGCGTGAAACTGGTGGCCGTTGAGCCAACAGACTCCCCGGTTATCACCCAGACGCTCAACGGTGAAGAAGTGAAGCCGGGCCCGCATAAAATCCAGGGTATCGGCGCAGGCTTTATTCCGGGTAACCTGGATCTGGCATTGCTGGATCGTGTCACGTTAATCACCAACGACGAATCCATTCAGATGGCACGCCGTCTGATGGAAGAAGAAGGCATTCTGGCCGGGATTTCTTCCGGTGCTGCGGTTGAAGCTGCGGTGAAATTATCCAAAGAACCGGAGTTTGCAGATAAAACGATTGTGGTTATTCTGCCTTCTTCCGGTGAACGCTATCTGAGTACCGCATTGTTTGCAGATTTATTCACTGAAAAAGAATTGCAACAATAATGCCACATCCTTAAAAGCGGCTAAAAAAGCACCTCGAGGGGTGCTTTTTTGTGGCCTGCGTCAAACTTTACACCACTTCGTCATTGATTTTACCCGCCAGGTTTAGTATTTAACCGGACAATTATTTCGATGCTCGAAATTAATCGCTTCCACGAGTCTTCCCCGCTGAATCGATTTACTGATTTGTTACACGAGGGGAAAAGACGGCATAATGGAGGAATAACAGAAAAAGCCTGGATCCAGGGCAAAGAGTTTTATCGCTGAGTGCGTTATTTTCTCTTTTCTGTTGCATCTGAACCTGCCCCTGAACCATAGTCAGGCGCGAATCTCTACAGGCTAAAGTGAAGGCCATAAGCTAAACTTTAGCTCCACAACATTACTTTAATAAGTTGGGGAAACAACAATGTTCCAGCAAGAAGTTACTATTACCGCTCCTAATGGTCTGCACACTCGCCCTGCTGCACAGTTCGTGAAAGAAGCTAAAGGTTTCGCTTCTGACATCACCGTGACTTCAAACGGTAAAAGCGCCAGTGCTAAAAGCCTTTTCAAACTGCAAACTCTGGGCCTGACCCAAGGTACCGTTGTGACCCTCTCAGCTGAAGGTGAAGACGAGCAGAAAGCCGTTGAACACTTGGTAAAACTGATGGCAGAGCTCGAGTAATACACAGCCGCTCTTATAAAGTTTAAACCAGTCAAGAGAAAGGTAGGGTTATGATTTCAGGCATTTTAGTATCTCCCGGTATCGCTTTCGGCAAAGCACTTCTGTTGAAAGAAGATGAAATTGTCATCAACCGGAAAAAAATCTCTCCAGATCACGTTGATCAGGAAGTTGAACGTTTCCTGACGGGCCGTGCGAAAGCGTCTGCTCAACTGGAAGTGATCAAGACCAAAGCCGGTGAGACCTTCGGTGAAGAGAAAGAAGCCATCTTCGAAGGCCACATCATGTTGTTGGAAGACGAAGAGCTTGAACAGGAAATCATAGCCCTCATCAAAGACGAGCACGCTTCTGCTGACGCTGCAGCTTTCTCTGTCATTGAAGGCCAGGCGAAAGCCCTGGAAGAGCTTGATGACGAATACCTGAAAGAACGTGCGGCTGACGTGCGTGACATCGGTAAACGCCTGCTGCGCAACATTCTGAACATGACCATCGTTGATCTGAGCTCCATCCAGGACGAAGTTATCCTGGTTGCGACCGATCTGACGCCATCAGAAACAGCGCAGCTGAACCTGAACAAGGTTCTGGGCTTTATCACTGATTTGGGTGGTCGTACTTCCCACACCTCAATCATGGCCCGCTCCCTGGAACTGCCTGCTATCGTGGGTACCAGCGATGTGACCAAACAAGTTAAAAATGATGACTATCTGATCCTCGATGCTGTTAACAATAAAATCTATGTCAACCCGACAGCAGACGTTATTGACGAGCTGAAAGCCGTTCAGAACCAGTACATCACTGAAAAAGACGAACTGACTAAACTGAAAGACTTGCCGGCTATCACGCTTGATGGTCATCAGGTTGAAGTTTGTGCCAACATCGGTACCGTGCGCGACGTCGCCGGTGCAGAGCGCAATGGCGCTGAAGGTGTCGGCCTGTATCGTACAGAATTCCTGTTCATGGATCGTGACAGTCTGCCTACCGAAGAAGAGCAATTCCAGGCGTATAAAGCCGTTGCTGAAGCGATGGGGTCACAGGCGGTTATCGTACGCACCATGGACATCGGCGGTGACAAAGACCTGCCGTACATGAACCTGCCGAAAGAAGAAAACCCGTTCCTGGGCTGGCGCGCAATCCGTATCTGTCTGGATCGCAAAGAAATTCTTCACGATCAGCTGAAAGGTATTCTGCGTGCTTCTGCGTTCGGTAAACTGCGCATCATGTTCCCGATGATCATTTCTGTTGAAGAAGTGCGTGAACTGAAAGCAGAACTCGAAATGCTGAAAGTGCAGCTTCGTGAAAAAGGCCAGGCATTCGATGAGACTATCGAAGTCGGCGTGATGGTGGAAACACCCGCAGCGGCTGTGATTGCGCATCACCTGGCGAAAGAAGTCGATTTCTTCAGTATTGGTACAAACGATCTTACCCAGTATACTTTGGCGGTGGATCGCGGTAACGAGCTGATTTCTCATCTGTACAACCCAATGTCTCCGTCTGTACTTGGTTTAATTAAACAAGTTATTGACGCATCTCATGCTGCCGGTAAATGGACAGGGATGTGCGGCGAGCTAGCCGGTGACGAACGTGCTACACTTCTTCTATTGGGCATGGGGTTAGATGAGTTCAGCATGAGCGCTATCTCTATCCCACGCATCAAGAAAATTATTCGCAATACAAACTTCGAAGATGTGAAAGCGCTGGCAGACCAGGCCCTGGCCCAACCTACGGCGCAAGAGTTGATGAACCTGGTTAACAAGTTCATTGAAGAAAAAACACTCTGCTAATTGCGCGATGCTGGTAAAGCTGCCCAAATTAATGCTTAGGAGAAGATCATGGGTTTGTTCGATAAACTGAAATCATTGGTTTCTGATGATAAAAAAGACGTTGGCACTATTGAAATCGTAGCGCCAATCTCTGGTGAAATTGTCAACATTGAAGATGTGCCAGACGTTGTTTTCGCTGAGAAAATCGTTGGTGACGGTATTGCTATCAAACCATCTGGCAACAAAATGGTTGCTCCGGTTGACGGCACTATCGGTAAAATCTTCGAAACTAACCATGCTTTCTCAATCGAATCCGACAGTGGCATTGAGTTGTTCGTGCACTTCGGTATCGACACCGTTGAACTGAAAGGCGAAGGCTTCAAACGCATCGCTGAAGAAGGTCAACGTGTTAAGAAAGGCGATTTGGTTATCGAGTTTGATCTGGCTCTGCTGGAAGAGAAAGCGAAGTCTACTTTGACTCCGGTTGTCATCTCTAACATGGACGAGATCAAAGAGCTGATTAAACTGACTGGTAGCGTGACTGTGGGCGAAACCCCAATCATCCGTATCAGGAAGTAATTTGCTCAGCGAGAAGTAAAAAAAACGGCGCCTAATCAGCGCCGTTTTTTATTGCTTCACATTTGCCAGTGCGGGACTTGAAGGCTGATGATCAGGCCATGAGGCTGCGCGTTACGGGCATCTACTTTCCCCTCATGCGCCAACATCACTTTGCGGGTGATCGCAAGCCCCAGGCCGTAGCCTTTGCCTGACAGCGGCGATTTCACGCGCACGAACGGGTCAAAGATACTCGACAGCTTATCTTCTTCCACGCCCGGCCCCTGATCGGCCACTTCAATTTGCAAATACTGTTCAACCTGAGCCAGTGAAACACTGATAGTTTGGCCGCGGGCCGAAAAACGCAGGGCATTACGCACCACATTATCCACCGCACGACGCATCAGCTCAGCATTACCCTTCACGGTGTAATCCATATTATCCGGAGACTCGGGGTACATCGCGATTTCGACCTCCGGCAACTGCGCTTCATAGCGGGCATCATTAACGACCGCCTCCACCAATCCGTAGAGATCGAAATACTCTTCATCAGGGATTTCACTGCTTTCAGTACGTGACAACGCCAGCAGTTCGCCAATCATTTTATCCAGCCTGCCCGCTTCGTGTTCTATGCGACTCAGGGAGCTTTCGACATTCGACGGATTCTGCCGCGCCAGACCGATTGCCAGTTGCAAACGCGCCAGCGGAGAACGCAGTTCATGCGAGACATCGTGCAACAGCTCTTCGCGCGCTTTGACCAGCACCTGCAGGCGTTCAGCCATAGAGTCAAAATCACGCGCCACTTCAGACAGCTCATCGTGCCGCTTACCCATACTGGTAAACAAGCGGACTGATAAATCCCCCTGCGCCACCCGTCCGAAGGCTTTACGCATTTGCAACATTGGCCGCGTCAGGTTCCATGCCAGTACGGCGCTGAACAGTAAACCGCCCAGTCCACCCAGCCACAACAGTGGCGGCGGCATATTCAGCCAGTCCCTGTGACGTCTCGGGCGATATTCATGCATCAGCCCGTCAACATCATATTTCAGCCGGTAACCCTGCCCGTCCGGTCCCTGCACAAACTGCACGACTTCATGCGGAATTTTACCGGGTTCCAGATCCTTAATCGTATTGCCTTTAGCAGGCAGCAACGACGGCGACACTGAGAAGAATTGTCGGTCATCTTGCGGCCAGTCGGCCATCATGGCGTTAAGAGCAGGCAGACCGCCGTAATGCAGCGTGGAAACAGCCGAGGTAATTTGCAGTTTCACAAACCGGCGGGCAATTCCGCTTTCCGGCGGTTCATGTGGATTGTAGAAAGCAAAAACCACCCACAGGCCCTGAGTGATCGCCACGAAAGTAAACCAGAATCCCAGCAGTATTTTCCAGAACAGTCTGCCGCGCAGTCGTTTAGCGGATTCGATAGCCAATGCTGCGCACCGTTTCAATAGTCAGAATATCGCCACCTTCCAGTGACCCCAGTTTCTGACGGATGTTACTGATATGCACATCAATACTGCGGTCATAAGCTTCGCGCGGACGCCCAAGACCTTTTTCCGACAACTCATCTTTCGATACCACGCGTTCAGGAGAACGTAACAGTAACTCCAGAAGGTTGAACTCAGAAGCCGTCAGATCGAATGGCACGCCGCGCCATTCACTGCTGCGGGTCGCCGGATTGAGCGTCAGATCGCCATAGTTGACCGAGGAATTATCAGAGTGTGATTCCTGCTGCTCTTCCACCCGACGCAGCACAGCACGCAAACGCGCCACCAGTTCGCGCGGGTAGCACGGCTTTGGCATGTAATCATCTGCGCCCATTTCCAGACCGATGACACGATCAATGTTGTCACCCTTCGCGGTCAGCATGATGATCGGCAGACGGCTGTTTTTACGCACCTGACGCAATACATCAATACCGCTCATGTCCGGCAGCATAATGTCGAGGATCATTGCGGTATATTCGCCAGACATCGCACCTTCCACACCCGCTTTACCGGTCAGCACCAGAGAAGCATCAAAGCCTTCTGCGATCAAGTATTCGCTGAGCATGGTGCCTAATTCAAGATCGTCATCGACTAATAAAATTTTCATTCTTCATTTCCGCCTGGCTAAAATTTTGGTCATTTTTACCACTAAGCCAGCCATTAGCAGCCGCTTTTACTCTAATTTTACATTCAACAGATGAATATAGGATCAAACATTAAACACACCTGTGGATAAATAACGGTCACCACGATCACAAATAATCGCCACAATCACGCTACCCGGATGATTTCTGGCGACGCGTAAAGCGCCCGCTACCGCCCCCCCGGAACTCACGCCACAGAAGATACCTTCCCTACGCGCCAGCGCCCGCATGGTGTCTTCTGCTTCGCCCTGCCCCATATCCATCACTTCATCGACCAGTTCAGGATTGAAAATGCCCGGCAGATATTCTTCCGGCCAGCGGCGGATACCTGGAATGCTGCTGCCTTCTGACGGTTGCAGCCCGACAATTTTCACGCCAGCATGCTGGCTGCGCAGATAACGACTGACACCGGTTATCGTGCCGGTAGTGCCCATGCTGGAGACAAAATGGGTGATGCGCCCGTGTGTCTGTTGCCAGATTTCAGGGCCTGTCGTCGTAAAATGTGCGAGCGGATTGTCAGGATTGTTAAACTGATCCAGCACTTTCCCCAGTCCCTGTTTTTCCATTTCCAGAGCGAGATCACGTGCGCCTTCCATTCCCTGCGCGCGGCTGACCAGCAACAGTTCAGCACCATACGCCCGCATTGATGCCTGACGCTCAAGGCTCATATTTTCGGGCATCAGCAATTTAAGCCTGTAGCCTTTCAGCGCCGCAATCATCGCCAGCGCAATGCCGGTATTGCCGCTTGTGGCTTCAATCAGCGTATCCCCCGGATGAATTTCACCCCGTTTTTCCGCCTGCTCAATCATAAACAGCGCGGCGCGATCTTTAACCGAACCGGCGGGGTTATTGCCTTCCAGCTTGACCCAAATCTCGCTGTCCAGCCCCTGCGTCAGACGCTGTAATCTCACCAGAGGGGTATTGCCGATGTAATGTTCGAGCGTACTCACGGGCTTGCCTTATATTAAAAAGGTATATTGACTGATAAAAAACACATAAACAGGTATCAGGCGATAAAAAGGGCGGCCCGATGACCGCCCTGAGAAAAATGCTGATTAAAAAATATCAGGCACTCTTCGCTAACGCAACGGGTTGTAACGGCTGGTCGCCAGCATACAGGCGGCCATTCAGTCCGCCGACATAGAAACGATCGCCGCGCTGAGGTGCGCTATTACCGTGGATTTCGGAAAGCACCACCGAAAGCGGTTCGTCGTGCCAGCCCTCGGCCTGCACGATAAGCTGCCAGAAATGGCCACGCGGGCTGACTTCCAGCACCTTCACCGGCAACGGACAGCGTGCCGTACTGTGCGGCGTAATTTCCATTTCCCAGGGACGCAGGAATAAATCGACCACACCCTGATGCAGTGGCGGGTTATCCAGCGGCCAGTGATATGCACCGACGTACAGCTGAGATCCCCGAATTTCGCCATGAATTTTATTAACTTCACCCATGAATTCCAGCACGAAACGGGTTGCCGGTTCACGCCAGATTTCCTGCGGGGCGCCGACCTGTTCGATATTACCCTGGCTCATGACCACCACGCGGTCAGCGACTTCCATCGCTTCTTCCTGATCGTGAGTCACGAACACGCTGGTGAATTTCAGTTCTTCATGCAACTGACGCAGCCAGCGGCGCAGCTCTTTACGCACCTGTGCGTCCAGCGCACCAAAAGGTTCATCCAGCAGCAGAATTTGCGGTTCAACCGCCAGCGCACGGGCCAGCGCCACACGCTGTTTCTGACCACCGGAAAGCTGTGCCGGATAACGGTTTGCCAGATGGCCAAGTTGCACCATCTCCAGCAATTTAGTGACTTTCTGTTTGATGGCTTCAGCATTCGGACGCTCACGGCGCGGCAGCACCGTCAGGCCAAACGCGATATTGTCGAACACCGTCATATGGCGGAACAGCGCATAATGCTGGAAAACGAAACCGACCTGACGATCACGGGCATGCAGGCGCGTCACGTCTTTACCGTGAAAACTCAGGTGTCCGGCGCTTTGATTTTCCAGTCCGGCGATAATACGCAGCAACGTGGTTTTACCTGAGCCGGAAGGCCCGAGCAACGCCACCATCTCTCCGGAAGCAATATCGAGCGAGATATCATTGAGCACCTTAGTGCGGCCAAAATATTTGTTGATACCGTTAATTTCAATGCTCATGACTTTCCTCCCGCTCAAGACGGTCGTTGTGGCGCTTCAGACGCCATTGCAGGCCGCTTTTCAGAAACAGCGTGACAATTGCCATCAGGGTTAACAGCGCAGCGGCAGTAAACGCGCCTGCGGTGTTGTAGTCCTGATGCAGTAATTCGACTTGTAATGGCAGCGTGTAGGTTTCGCCACGGATAGAACCGGACACCACCGATACCGCCCCGAATTCCCCAATCGCGCGGGCGTTGGTCAGCACCACGCCATACAGTAATGCCCAGCGGATATTCGGCAGGGTCACGCGGCGGAACATCTGCCAGCCGGACGCCCCCAGTAACACTGCCGCTTCATCTTCATGACTGCCCTGACTCAACATCACCGGCACCAGCTCACGGATGACAAACGGACAGGTGACGAATACTGTCACCATCACCATGCCCGGCCAGGCGAACATAAACTGAATATTGTGCGCATCCAGCCAGCCGCCAATCGGGCCGTTGGTGCCGTAAAACAGCAAATACAGTAAACCGGCAACCACTGGTGAAACCGCAAACGGGATGTCGATCAGCGTCAGTAATAACTGACGTCCCGGGAAATTAAAGCGCGCGACCAGCCAGGCCAGCAACGTGCCGAAAATCAGGTTCACCGGCACGGTGATCAGCGCCATCAGCACGGTCAGCCAGATAGAATGCAACATGTCGGAGTCCGACAGGTTCTTCCACACCGCTGCAATGCCGTCGGAAAACGCCAGCACAAAAATGCTGATCATCGGGATCACCAGTAGCAGAATACAAATCAGCACACCCGTGCCGATCAATGACCATTTCACCCAGTCAATACGCTGACGTCTTTCGCCCGCAAAAGCCGGAATATCAGACATTACTGGCCTCCCAGACGACGGCCATAACGGCTCTGTAAGGTGTTAATCGCAAACAGCAACAGCAGCGATGCGGCGAGGATCACCGAAGCAATAGCGCTGGCTGCCGGGTAATCAAACTCCTGTAAGCGGATAAAAATCATCAGCGAGGTCACTTCGGTTTTCCAGGCAATGTTACCGGCGATGAAAATCACTGCGCCGAATTCGCCCAGGCTGCGGGTGAAGGACAACGCCGTACCCGCCAGCAAGGAAGGCATCACTTCCGGCAACACCACGCGACGAAAACTCTGCCAGCGCGAAGCGCCCAGTGTTTCAGCCGCTTCTTCATATTCCGGCCCTAATTCTTCCAGCACCGGCTGCACGGTACGCACCACAAACGGGATGCTGGTAAATGCCATCGCCACCGCAATACCAAGCCAGGTGTACGCCACTTTGATATCAAAATGCGCCAGCCACTGACCGTAAAAACCGGTGGTAGAAAACAATCCTGCCAGCGTTAAACCGGCGACTGCCGTCGGCAGGGCAAACGGCAAATCCATCAGACCATCGATCAGACTTTTACCCGGGAATTCATAACGGGTCAGGATCCACGCCATCAGCATGCCGAAGAAACAGTTAAAAATACTCGCCACGCCCGCCGCCAGCAGCGTTACTTTATAGGCCGCCACCACCTGACCGTTGGTGATCACATCCCAATATTGCGCCAGTGTCATTTGTGACAACTGCATCACCAGCGCACTCAGCGGCAGCAACAGCACCAGGCACACGAACAACAAACTGCTGCCGAGGCTCAGGGTGAATCCGGGTAATACGCGTTTGCTCGACAACAACATTACTTGTGACCTTGCTCTAACAGTTTATCCAGCTCACCGCCGGTACTGAAATGGGTTTCCATCACTTGTGGCCAGCCACCGAACTGCTCTTCAACTTTGAACAGTTGGGTCTCCGGGAACTGCTCTTTCGCCGCCGCCATCGCCGTTTTGTCATACACGCGGTAGTTAAAACTGGTGATGATTTTCTGCGCCTGCGGGCTCCACAAATAATTCAGATAATCTTTTGCGGCTTTCTCTGTGCCATTTTTCTCAACGTTTTTGTCCACCCAGGCGACCGGGAACTCCGCCAGAATATCCACCTTCGGAACAATCACTTCATATTTATCATCACCGTACTGCTTACGGATGTTGTTCACTTCCGATTCAAAGCTGATCAACACATCGCCCAGTCCACGTTCGACAAATGTGGTGGTTGCGCCACGGCCGCCGGTATCAAAGACCTGGACGTTTTTCAGGAAACTCGCCATCTTTTCGCGGGTCTGCGTCTGGTTTTTATTGTCTTCCAGATTGAATGCGCCCCAGGCACCGAGATAGGTATAACGACCATTGCCGGAGGTTTTTGGATTCGGGAACACCAGACTCACGCCCGGACGTGCTAAATCGTCCCAGCTGTGAATGTTTTTTGGATTGCCCTTACGTACCAGGAAGGCCATGGTGGAATAGAATGGCGAACTGTTATTAGGCAGACGGCTTTGCCAGTTGGCCGGGATCAGGTTGCCGCGGTCATGCAAAATCTGCACATCGGTCACCTGATTATACGTCACCACATCTGCTTTCAGGCCCTGCAAAATCGCCAGCGCTTGCTTGGAGGAACCGGCATGCGACTGTTTAATATCGAGTTTATCGCCATTATTTTGATCAGCCCACTGTTTCTGGAATGGCGGATTCAGCGCGGCAAAAAGTTCACGGGACACATCATAAGAGCTGTTGAGCAATTCGGTTGCCGAAACCGCCCCGCTGGCCAGCAACAATGCCGCCACAGAACTTTTCAGCACATTGCCGGTAAATCCGAGTGTTTTCATGCTTAGCCTTAGGTGAGTGAACCGATATGCGACGCTGATATATGTCGCTCAATATCACACAGTGTATTTATAACTGAGGGTCAGGCTGTAACGGTTTTATATACCATTTGGTGATTTTCAAGCATGAAAAGCTATAAGGCATTAACAAGCGATGGGGGAATAACAAAAAGGAGAGAAGCAGGCGCGTCCGCGACGGAACGCGCCGGAAGAACTTAAAGCGCTAACAGCCGGGTCAGTGAAGGGGCGAAATAATAACTGCCGGTCACCGGACGGGTGAAGCGCAGCATGGCATCGCGTTTGCCATCAAGATCGCCAAACATACTCAGCAGCTGTTTCTCAATGTTCCACAAACGGGCGCAATAGCTAATGAAATACAAACCGTGCTCACCGCTGGCCGTACCGTAAGGCAGGCTCTGACGCAGAATTTTCAGGCCTTTGCCGTCTTCTTTCAGGTCAACACGACTGACGTGGGAAGTGTCCGGGCGAGTTTCTGAATCCAGCTCTTCGTCGGTTTCTTTTGTACGCCCGATAACATCTTCCTGCTGCTGCACAGAGAAGCGTTCCCATTGCACCAGATTATGTTTCCAGCGCTGAACCATCACGTAACTGCCACCTGCATCAACACTGCCTTCAGGAATAATCGCCACCTGAGCGCGGGCTTCTGCTTTCGGGTTTTCAGTTCCGTCGATAAAACCGCTGAGGTCACGTTCTTCCAGCGCACGGAACCCGTGGGTTTCTTCTTCGACAGTGATTGAACTGCCGAAGGCTTTCAATGCCGCCTGTGCCAGCGCAAAGTTCACGTCATGACGCAGGGACTGAATGTGCAACAACATATCGCGCTGCGTCGCCGGTGCCAGACCTTTACCCAGCGGCTCGAAAGATTTCAGCTCAGCGGCACCCTGATTTCCGGATAAATCACGCCATACATCGTTGCCAAAGGCCACGACCGCACCAAGATGTTCAGTGGGAAATTTTTTCTGCATGTCTTCCAGTACGGCCAAAAATGCACGGCAGCCGTGCCGGAGCGCATCCAGGTCACCCTGCGCTTTCGCTTCAATGTAAATCGCGAAACGGCAATGTTCGGGTAAAATGCCGCTCTGAACCTGAGTCATTTTCTCATCCTCGTTAATTTGACCGGCGATATCATACCGGATGTCAATAAAAATGCCTTGCGCGAAGGCAAGGCATTGAGGGCTTTTTAAGCGGAGAAACCCGTTTATTGCGCGGCAGCGGCCTGCGCAGTATTAGCACGCCAGATAATTTTGCTGACCTTCCAGTCTTTCAGGGCATCATCCGAAGGCATCAGCGAATCCGGGCCATGCCAGATACCGCTGAACACATACGTCACGTGAGCACTTTGCGGCGCTTTACACTCGACGTTTTCAGCATCGTCCCCTTCGCCCTTCACGCACACATCGAAAGCCTTGCTGTAGAGATCGCTGAAGGGCGTACCGATTTTAACGCCCCATTCACTTTCAACTTTCGTATCAACAACATCGACGCGCTGGACGTTACCTTTCGGCTCACCGCTGATCGACATCTTCACGTCTTTACCGTCCATCGCCTGGAAGAAGCTCAGCATTTTGCCGTTGCTCATCGACATACCGCTGCGCAGGGTATAGTCGCCGTCCAGCGCATCTTTAATGGCCGTTTCTGTCAGCGGGGTGCTGGCCGTAATATCACCCACCCCTTTGTCGCTGACCGTCAGGCTGCTGCCAAACCAGTTAAGCGGATTCATGGCCGACCAGGACACGCCCGGCCATGACATAGATGACATCGACGAACAGCCGGTCAGGATCAGCGGCAGCACCAGTAACATCGGGCGAACCCGCAGGCGAACAGTCATTCGGTACACTCCTATACTCCCCGTTCCCGTTGGCCGGTGCGGCCTGACGGATAAACCGGCAGTGAAATTATTATTTATTTACGCATTATTGTTCAGCGCCAGTTCGAGTACTTTTCTGGTAAAAAAGTTCAGCCTCGAATGGAATATGCATCAGGCCAGACGCCGCGCGGCATCAAAACAAGCGCGCAAACGGCGGCTCAGTAACCAGTAAGCCAGCGCGGCGGCATCCAGCAAGGCCAGCACGATATCCACGCCGGAAATCGTATCTGTGCTTTGCCACAGCCCCAGCCCCTGCAATGCGAAAGTGATAAACATCCCGGCCAGGAGTAACCAGTAACCGGCCTGCCAGATACGCGGCCACAGATGGCGACGGCCGCTAAGCAGAAAAACCAGCGCGGGCGGCAACCCGAGCAGCATGCCAGACCAGAAACTTTGCTGATCAGGATAAAACAACGCCAGCAGATCACTCCCCTGCTGGCGCGATGCGCCGGCCATCACAAACAATAACCAGGTCCTCGCCTGCAAAATCAAAATAGTCCAGAACCACAGCGGCAATCGCAACATACCGTGGTCGTTATAATCATCCGGGTTCATAAAAAGGACAACATTCCTGCAAATAAGGTGAAAGTTAACCATCACTCAAGGACATACCCAAAATAATTCATAATCTGCAATTTAAAGTATGCCGGGTATGCGCTTAAGAAACTGTTAAGAACTGTCTGTTTTAATGGTCTCCAGCACGGCAAGACATGCGAAACGATGTCATAGTTGCCGGTACCCGGAAACGTTAAATTAAGGACGACCTATTATGATGAAGAAGATCACTCTGGCAACCCTGATTGCACTTTGTTCAGCGACTGCATTTGCCCAACAGACCGGTGGCTTTAACGGCCCGTCAGCGCAGGAGTCGCAGACCCAGCCAGCAGCACAGGGCGGTTTCACTGGCACCACGGCGCTGAGTACAGTAAAAGACGCGCAAACCATGAAAGATGATCAGTGGGTTATGCTGGAAGGGTTTATCGATCAGCGTATCGACCACGATAAATACATTTTCCGCGACAATACCGGCACACTCAATGTCGAAATTGACGGCAAACGCTGGCAGGGACAGAACGTGTCGCCGAAGGACAAAATCCGCATTGAAGGTAAAGTCGATAAAGACTGGAACTCTGTGGAAGTGGATGTCAAAAACGTAAAATTGATTAAGTAAATCAGAAAACTAAAAGCCCCGGCAAAGTCATACTTGCCGGGGCTTTTTATTGAGGAAACGGCTTCAGTACTCTTGATCTTCGATCAAACGTTTGCCAAGCAAAAGAGTATCCGAAATTTCATAACCCAGTTTTTCATACATACTGACCACTGCATCGTTTTCAGCACGCACCATTAAATTCATCTTCGGGCAGCCGCGGGCGATTAACTTCTTCTCCAGACGGTTAACCAGCGCATTGGCAATGCCACGCCCGCGATAATCCGGATGCACACCCAGATAATTCGCCGAACCACGATGACCGTCATACCCCCCCATCAGCGTGCCTACCACTTCACCACCGACTTCCGCCACCAGGAAAAACTCCGGGCTGTGGTTAATTTTACGTTCAATATCCAGCTCAGGATCATTCCACGGGCGCAATAAATCGCAGCGCTCCCATAAGGTCAGTACTTCTTCAAAATCTTCTTGACGGTATACGCGAATTTCCATCACTGTTCGCCGCTGTTGATAGGGGTTTATATGATTATCGCGTGATCTGTTTGATACGCAACATCAAAATCACAAATTGAGGAGTTTACAAACCATTTTGAACGATAAAATCTTCACATAAAACAACGCGACGCCTTTCCTGCAACGGATATTTATTCGGTCATGACATCATTCACGACACAATATTCATAAAAAGTAATAGTTCTCAGATCGAAACTATAAAAAAGATACTCTATAACATAGAGCATTCTGCACTTTTCTGACGGTAACGGACTGATGTTAAACCCTCTGAACAAATTTCTGCATTTCCAGCCTTTGCCTGCCACCGCCACACGTCGCCAGCTATTATTGTCCGGGCTGGGATTAGCGATTGCCGCATTCGGTTCGCGCTCTGCCAGCGCTGCGCAGCAGGAACACATCACCAAATCAGCCCCGGCCCCTAAACCGCCAGGCGCAAAAAAACTGGTGATGATTGACCCCGGCCATGGCGGCATCGATTCCGGTGCGGTCGGTCATGAAGGCTCGGAAGAAAAACACGTCGTGCTGGAAATCGCCAACTATGTGCGGGAATTCCTCGGCGAACAAAGTCATATTGAAGTTAAACTGACCCGTGACTCTGATCACTTTATTCCGCTTTATCAGCGCGTTGAACTGGCGCATCAGCATCAGGCCGATTTGTTTGTCTCGATTCATGCCGATGGTTACACCAGCCCCACCGCTTCCGGCGCGTCTGTTTTCGCCCTCTCCAATCGCGGTGCCAGCAGCACAATGGCGCGGTATATGTCAAAAAAAGAAAACGATGCCGATCTGGTCGCGGGCGCGAAATATGCCAAAGAAGACAACAATTATCTGCAACAGGTTTTGTTCGATCTGGTGCAAACCGACACCATCAAAAACAGTCTGACATTAGGGCATCACGTGCTCGACAGGATCCGCCCGATCCACCATCTGCACAGCCAGCAGACCGAACAGGCGGCGTTTGCTGTTCTGAAATCTCCGTCGATCCCGTCGATTCTGGTGGAAACTTCGTTTATCACCAATCATCAGGAAGAACAGTTGCTCAGCACCACAGCGTTCCGTCGCGAGATCGCACAGGCGATTTCTCAGGGTATTGTGAATTTCTTCAGTTACTTCGATGCCAATGAACGCAAGCCACGGTAAAGTTCTTCCGCCACCAAAAGCAGACGCATCTGGGCGACCCGGCTGATTTTGGGTATATAATCACTTCCTCTTTCTGATTCAGCGCCTGCAAAGCGCTGAATGTCTTTTCAGTCAACGTCTGCGAGTTTGCCCGTGAGCCAATCCATTCCCGACATCCAGCAAGTTAAAACTTTCCTGCTTAAGCTCCAGGATCATATTTGCCAGCAACTGGCCGCCGCTGATGGCAACGGCCAGTTCTCTGAAGATCAATGGGTACGGGAAGAAGGTGGCGGCGGCCAGAGCCGGGTGCTGACCCATGGCGCAGTGTTTGAACAGGCGGGTGTAAACTTCTCGCATGTTGCCGGTGCCACCCTGCCTGCCTCAGCAACCGCGCATCGCCCCGAGCTGGCTGGTCGCAGTTTTCAGGCGATGGGCGTTTCACTGGTTATTCATCCGCTGAATCCTTATGTGCCAACCAGCCACGCCAACGTACGCTTTTTCATTGCGGAAAAGCCCGGCGAAGCACCGGTCTGGTGGTTTGGCGGTGGCTTTGACCTCACGCCTTATTACGGTTTTGAAGAAGATGCCCGCCACTGGCACCTGACAGCACAACAACTTTGCCAGCCGTTTGGCGATGATGTGTACCCGAAATACAAAAAGTGGTGCGACGATTACTTCTTTATCAAACACCGCAACGAAGCGCGCGGTATCGGCGGCTTATTCTTTGATGACCTGAATTCGCCGGATTTCGACACCAGCTTCAGCTTTATGCAGGCCGTGGGCAATGGCTTTACCGACGCTTATCTGCCCATAGTGGAAAAACGTAAAGCCCTGCCGTGGGGCGAACGCGAGCGCCAGTTCCAGCTTTACCGCCGTGGCCGCTACGTCGAATTCAATCTGGTGTGGGATCGCGGAACACTGTTTGGCCTGCAAACCGGTGGCCGTACAGAATCCATTTTAATGTCGATGCCGCCGCTGGTGCGCTGGGAATACGGCTATCAACCTGAAGAAGGCAGCCCGGAAGCCGCGCTTTACAGCGATTTCCTGCCAGTTCGCGACTGGCTGGCTGAAAAGGGCTTATCTGAAAACGGAGCGCCAAACTGATGCAGATCTGGGTTGATGCAGACGCCTGTCCGAACGTCATTAAAGAAGTGCTGTTCCGCGCTGCGGAACGCACCGGCATGATGGTGACACTGGTTGCCAACCAGATCATCCGCACACCGCCGTCAAAATTCCTGCGCACCTTACGCGTAGAAGCGGGTTTTGACGTTGCGGATAACGAAATTGTGAAACGCACCGAACCCGGCGATCTGGTGATCACCGCCGATATTCCACTGGCAGCGGAAGTGATTGAAAAAGGTGGTGTTGCGCTCAACCCACGCGGCGAGCGTTACACCACTGAAACCATTAAAGAACGTCTGAATATGCGTGATTTCATGGACACCATGCGCGCCAGCGGCGTACAGACCGGCGGACCACCCGCGCTTAATCAGCGCGACCGCCAGCAATTTGCCAATGAACTGGATAAATGGCTGCAACACGCTAAAAAATAATCCGATCTGGCTGACGAAACCGACGTACCACTACATTAATTAAAGGAATAAAAAATGGTCAAAAAGATCATCCTTGATTGCGATCCGGGGCACGACGACGCTATCGCGATGTTACTGGCTCACGGTAACCCGGAAATTGAGTTGCTGGCCGTTACTACGGTCGTCGGCAATCAAACGCTGGAGAAAGTCACCCGCAATGCCCTTGCCGTGGCGCGTGTTATTAATCTGACCGGCGTGCCGTTTGCGGCGGGCGCAACCCGTCCGTTAGTGCGCCAGGTGGAAGTCGCTGATGAAATCCACGGTGAGTCCGGCCTGGATGGTCCGGTGCTGCCGGAGGCGGCCATCACCCTTGAACCTGTTCACGCCATCGATCTGATCATTGATTTGATCATGTCACACCCGCCAAAAACTATCACGCTGGTACCCACCGGCGGGCTGACCAACATAGCCATGGCGGTGCGCAAAGAACCGCGCATTGCTGAACGCGTGAAGGAAGTCGTGCTGATGGGCGGCGGTTATCACGTGGGTAACTGGAGTGCGGTCGCAGAATTCAATATCAAGATTGACCCTGAAGCCGCTCATATCGTGTTCAACGAAAAATGGCCGCTGACCATGGTCGGACTGGATTTAACCCATCAGGCGCTGGCGACACCAGAAGTCGCCGCGCGCATTGCCGCTGTGGGTACCCGGCCCGCTAAATTTGTCGGTGAGTTGCTGGATTTCTTTGGTCTGAGCTACAAAGACCGTCAGGGCTTTGATTCACCGCCAGTTCATGATCCTTGTGCTGTGGCTTACGTGATTGATCCGAACGTAATGACCGTGCAAAAAGTGCCGGTGGATATCGAACTGACCGGCACTTTAACGCTGGGCATGACAGTAGCCGATTTCCGCGTCCCAGCTCCGCCGGATTGCCATACACAAGTGGCAGTTAAACTTGATCATCAGCGTTTCTGGGATCTGATCGTCGATGCGCTGGAGCGTATCGGCGAAGTAAAATACTGAGCCAGCGATTGAGAAAAACGGGCCTCGCTATGAGGCCCGTTTTTTTCACTATACGGTGTTTATAAAGGCTCTGTTTGTGCTTCAACGACAGCCAGTGCCACCATATTGACTATTCGCCTGACCGATGCAATTGGCGTCAGGATATGTACCGGTTTCGACACCCCCATCAGCACCGGTCCGACGGTCACTCCTTCCGAACACGACACCCGCAGCAGGTTGTAACTGATACGCGCTGATTCCATGTTCGGCATGATCAGGATATTTGCTGAACCTTTCAGCGGGCTGTCCGGCATGATGTCCTGGCGGATGCTTTCGACCAGCGCCGCGTCGCCGTGCATCTCACCGTCAATTTCCAGATCAGGAGCACGCTCATTAATCAGCTCCAGCGTACGCCGCATTTTCAGCGCAGCCGGGCTGTCTGATGTACCAAAACTGGAATGCGACAACAGCGCAACTTTCGGCTCAATGCCAAACCGCCTCACCGTTTCTGCCGCCATCAGCGTGATTTCCGTCAGTTGTTCCGGCGTCGGGTCATCATTGACGTAGGTATCCGCAATAAAAGTGTTGCCGCTCGGCAGCAACAGCGCGTTCATCGCCCCGGCAACATGTGTACCTTTGCGAAACCCGAATACATTCTCCACGATATCGTAATGCTCATGATAGGTGCCAACCGTGCCGCAAATCATCGCATCGGCTTCTCCGCGCAGCAGCATGATGGCAGAAATCAGTGTCGGATTGCCGATCACTGCCCGACGCGCCTGCTCCTGCGATACACCGCGCCGTTTCATCAGCTCATAATATTCACGCCAGTATTCATTAAAACGCGGATCAGATTCGTTGTTCACCACTTCAAAGTCCCGTCCCGCTTCCAGTTGCAGGCCGAGCTTTTTGATGCGCATAGCGATGACACTGGGACGCCCGACCAGAATTGGCTTCGCCAGCCCGAGGGAAATCAGCTCCTGCGTGGCATGCAGTACGCGCTCCTCTTCTCCTTCTGCCATCACCACCCGTTTAGCGTCTTTCTTCGCCTGCGAGAAAATGGGTTTCATGAACAGATTGGTTTTGTAGACGAACTCGGCGAGTTTTTCGGTATACGCTTCCAGATCCTCAATCGGGCGCATGGCCACACCGGAATCCATTGCAGCTTTCGCCACCGCAGGCGCAATTTTCACGATCAAACGCGGGTCAAAAGGCTTAGGAATAATATATTCGGGGCCGAAAGACAGCTCTTCTTCACCGTAAGCGGAAGCCACCACATCACTTTGTTCGGCCATCGCCAGGTCCGCGATAGCATGAACGCAGGCCAGTTTCATTTCTTCATTAATAGTGGTCGCCCCGACGTCCAGTGCGCCGCGGAAAATGAACGGGAAACACAGCACATTGTTCACCTGATTCGGGTAATCCGAGCGTCCGGTGCAGATAATGGCATCCGGCCGGACGGCTTTTGCCAGCGGCGGTAAAATCTCCGGCTCCGGATTGGCCAGCGCCAGAATCAGCGGATCTTTGGCCATGGTTTTCACCATCTCCTGCGTCAGCACGCCGGGGCCGGAACAGCCCAGGAAAATGTCCGCATCCGGGATTGCATCGGCCAGCGTACGCTGGCCGTTATCTGCAATGGCATACGCCGCTTTGGTTTCGGCCATATTTTCTTCACGACCCTGATAAATCACACCACGGGAATCGCAGGCCGTGATGTTGTGGCGTTTCAGCCCCAGCGCCACCAGCAAATTCAGGCAGGCGATGGCGGAAGCCCCTGCGCCGGAAACGACCAGCCGCACATCGGAAATGCTTTTCCCAACCACGCGCAAACCATTTAATACTGCGGCAGTACAGATAATGGCGGTGCCGTGCTGATCGTCATGAAACACCGGGATTTTCATGCGTTCCCGAAGCTTTTTTTCAATGTAGAAACATTCCGGCGCTTTGATATCTTCAAGATTGATGCCACCGAATGTCGGCTCTAGTGCGGCAATCACATCGATCAGTTTATCGGGATCGTTCTCATCCACTTCGATATCAAAAACATCGATACCGGCGAATTTTTTGAACAATACGCCCTTGCCTTCCATCACCGGTTTCCCCGCCAGTGCACCGATATTCCCCAGTCCGAGAACGGCAGTACCATTGGAAATCACCGCCACCAGATTGCCGCGTGCGGTGTATTTGTATGCCGCCAGTGGATCTTTAGCGATCTCCAGACACGGGGCAGCAACGCCCGGAGAATAGGCCAGCGCCAGATCACGTTGTGTCGCAAGAGGCTTGGTGGGCGAAACCTGAATTTTTCCGGGCACCGGAAACTCATGGAAATCGAGCGCACTTTGCTTGAGTTGTTCGTCCATTGCAGGATCCTTTTCTTGTTTTTGTAGGGTACGGGGAAATATCAGCATCTGGTTTTCCCGCTGACCAGTATAGATAACCCTGCCACGACTAAACGCGGATCACGACCAAAAATTAGCGGTTACATTGATTACTTTTCATTCATGGAAGACGTCTCGTAAAAATGCACTAAGCTTAAAGTTTGTCCTTGCGCTTTTCTCGCCAGACGCTCAGTTTGACGGGCAACAGGGGCCGCCATTGTTGAGACCCATTGCAGTAATCAGAAAAAGCGCATTCAGTTTGTTAACCGGATGATGCAGGGTAGGAGCCCTACGAAAGAGAGTCGTTCGACCTTATTGCTGTATCGTTTTTTCTCGCCAAGGAGCTAAGAGATGAACCAGTTAGACGCACTAAAAAAAATCACCACCGTCGTTGCCGACAGCGGTGACATTGAATCTATCCGTCATTTCGAGCCTCAGGATGCGACGACCAATCCTTCGCTGATCCTCAAAGCAGCCGACCTGCCACAATACCAAAACCTGATTAAAGACGCGCTGGACTATGCCCGCAAGCAAGGCGGCAGCAAAGAAACTCAGGTGATCAATGCCACAGATAAACTGGCCGTCAATATCGGGGCCGAAATTCTGAAAAGTGTACCAGGGCGCGTCTCGACAGAAGTGGATGCCCGCCTGTCATTTAACCGGGATTTGTGTATCGAAAAAGCCCGCAAACTGATTGGTTTATATCAGGATCATGGCATTGATAAATCGCGCATTCTGATCAAACTGGCGTCTACGTGGGAAGGCATTCAGGCCGCCAAAGAACTGGAAAAAGAAGGCATCAACTGTAACCTGACCCTGCTGTTCTCCTTTGCTCAGGCACGCGCCTGCGCCGAAGCCGGTGTCTACCTGATTTCTCCCTTCGTTGGCCGTATCTACGACTGGTACAAAGCCAAAGAGCCCAATGCCACTTACGACGTTGAAAAAGATCCGGGCGTGAAATCTGTCCGGGATATCTACGAATACTACAAATCCCACGGTTACGAGACAGTCATCATGGGTGCCAGTTTCCGCAAAGTGGAACAAATTCTGGCACTGGCAGGCTGTGACCGCCTGACCCTTTCTCCAAACCTGCTGGAAGAGCTAAAAGCCAGTGACGCCCCGGTTGAACGCAAACTGCAACCGTCCTCTCAGGCGGGTAAAAAGCCTGCACCGCTGACTCAGGCTGAATTCCTCTGGGAACATCATCAGGATGCGATGGCGGTAGATAAACTGGCCGAAGGTATCCGCCAGTTCGCCGTCGATCAGAAAAAACTCGAAGATATGCTGTCAGCACAACTTTAGTTTTAACTCAATTTAAGCGCTGAACTTTAGCTTTGAAAAAAACAGATGGAGTGAATATGCCCTCTCGTAAAGAACTTGCGAATGCGATCCGTGCCCTGAGCATGGATGCCGTTCAAAAAGCGAACTCAGGCCATCCCGGCGCACCAATGGGAATGGCGGATATCGCTGAAGTGCTGTGGCGTGATTACATGAATCACAACCCGACCAACCCGAAATGGGCCGATCGCGACCGCTTCCTGATGTCTAACGGACACGGATCAATGCTGCAATACAGCCTGCTGCACCTGACGGGTTACGATCTGCCAATGAAAGAGCTGGAAAACTTCCGCCAGTTGCATTCGAAAACGCCTGGGCACCCGGAATTCGGCTATACACCGGGCGTCGAAACCACCACCGGCCCGCTGGGTCAGGGTATCGCTAACGCCGTAGGTTTCGCGATTGCCGAGCGCACGCTTGCAGCTCAGTTTAACCGTGAAAATCACGACATCGTGAACCACTACACCTACGCCTTTTTAGGCGACGGCTGCATGATGGAAGGCATCTCACACGAAGCCTGTTCGCTCGCCGGCACCATGAAGCTCGGCAAGCTGATTGCGTTTTATGATGACAACGGGATCTCCATCGACGGCCATGTGGAAGGCTGGTTCACCGATGACACCGCTAAACGCTTTGAAGCCTATCACTGGCATGTGATCCGCGGTATTGACGGGCATGATCCTGATGCCGTAAAAGCCGCCATCGAAGAAGCCCACAAGGTGACCGACAAACCGTCGCTGTTGCTATGCAAAACCGTGATTGCATTCGGCTCACCGAACAAAGCCGGCACCCACGGCGCGCATGGCGCTGCGCTGGGCGATGATGAAGTCGCTGCCACCCGCAAACACATTGGCTGGAACTATCCTCCGTTTGAAATACCGCAGGATATTTACGCCCAATGGGATGCCAAAGAAGCCGGTAAAGCGAAAGAGAAAGCCTGGAACGAGAAATTTGCGGCTTACGCAAAAGCCTATCCGGAACTGGCCGCCGAATTTGAGCGCCGTGTGAGCGGCAAACTTCCCGCTCACTGGCAAAACGAAGCTCAGAAATATATCGAAGAATTGCAGGCGAAACCGGCCAATATTGCCAGCCGTAAAGCCTCGCAAAACGCGCTGGAATCCTTCGGTAAAATCCTGCCTGAATTCCTCGGCGGTTCTGCGGACCTTGCGCCAAGTAACCTGACGATGTGGTCTGGTTCAAAATCCATCGGTGACGATAAAGCGGGTAACTACATCCACTACGGCGTACGTGAATTTGGCATGACCGCCATCACTAACGGTATCGCCCTGCACGGCGGTTTCCTGCCGTATTCGGCGACCTTCCTGATGTTCGTGGAATATGCCCGTAACGCCGTTCGTCTGGCGGCACTGATGAAAATCCGCAACGTGTTCGTGTATACCCATGACTCTATCGGTCTGGGTGAAGACGGCCCGACGCACCAGCCGGTAGAACAAATGGCCAGCCTGCGTGTGACGCCAAACATGAACACATGGCGTCCGGGCGATCAGGTAGAATCAGCTATCGCCTGGAAATACGCCATCGAACGTACTGACGGTCCTTCTGCACTTATCTTCTCGCGCCAGAACCTGACTCAGCAGCCCCGTACGGCTGAGCAACTGGCTAACGTAGCTCGCGGCGGTTATGTACTGAAAGATTCTGACGGCACACCGGACGTTATCCTGATTGCCACCGGCTCTGAAGTCGGCATCACGGTGGAAGCCGCAGAGAAACTGACCGCGTTGGGTACCAGGGTTCGCGTGGTGTCCATGCCGTCCACCGATGTCTTCGATCAACAGGACGCAGCGTACCGTGAGTCTGTTCTGCCGAAAACGGTGACCGCACGCGTCGCTGTTGAAGCCGGTATCGCCGATTACTGGTACAAGTATGTAGGCCTTAACGGTGCCATTGTCGGCATGACAACCTTCGGGGAATCCGCACCCGCAGAGCAACTGTTTAAAGAGTTCGGCTTTACCGCTGATAATGTCGTTGCGAAAGCACAGGGGCTATTGAAGTGATAGAAATGAAGTAATTCTCCGCCCTTTGTTCCCTCTCCGCCCCGGGAGAGGGACTTCCTCAGAATTGTACCGCCCATCTGACTTGATGAATCTCGCTCTCTCCGGTAAAGTCCCGTCCCTTCTTTGGCATGGGGAACAATGATGTTTATTGGATTTGACTACGGTACAGCGAATTGCTCCGTTGCGGTGATGCGTGACAATAACGCTCACCTTCTGGCGCTCGAAAATAACGATCCTTACTTACCCTCCATGCTTTGTGCGCCGACACGTGAAGCGGTCAGCGAATGGCTGAACCGTCACGGACAGGTTCCGGCAGGCAGTGATGAAAATCTGGCGCTGCTGCGTCGCAGTATCAGCTTTAACCGCGAGGAAGATATTCCGGTCAATGCCAACAGCGTAAACTTCGGTTTGCAGGCGCTTTCGACCTATATGGAAGATCCGGAAGAAGTGTACTTTGTGCGTTCACCAAAATCGTTCCTTGGCGCAAATGGCCTGAAACCCCAGCAGATCGCTCTGTTCGAAGATCTGGTTTGCGCGATGATGTTCCACATCAAACGCCAGGCTGAATCCGTCTTGCAGGAAAGTATTGAACAGACCGTTATCGGCCGCCCGATTAACTTTCAGGGTATGGGGGGTGAAGAGGCCAATGCCCAGGCGCAGGGGATTTTGCAGCGTGCGGCTGAACGCGCAGGTTTCCGCGATATCGCTTTCCAGTTTGAACCGGTGGCGGCAGGTCTGGATTTCGAAGCCACACTGACCGAAGAGAAAACGGTTTTAGTTGTCGATATCGGCGGCGGTACCACCGACTGCTCGGTGCTGCTGATGGGGCCACAATGGCGTGATAAAGCAGAGCGTCAGAACAGCCTGCTCGGCCATAGTGGTTGCCGCGTCGGCGGTAATGATCTGGATATCATGACCGCATTCAAGCAACTGACACCACAATTTGGTATGGGCAGTGAAACCCAGAAAGGTATCGCTATTCCGGCCCTGCCTTACTGGAATGCCGTCGCGACCAACGACGTTCCGGCACAACTGGATTTCTATAGTGTGGCGAATGGCCGCATGCTGCGTGATCTGATCCGCGATGCAGCACAGCCTGATTTGATCAAACGCCTGCTGAAAATTCAGCAACAACGTCTGAGCTACCGTCTGGTTCGTGCAGCGGAAGAAAGTAAGATTGCACTGTCTGAACATGAAAGCGTAACGGCGGCAATGGACTTCATTGAATCGGGTCTGGCAGAAACGATCAGCCAGCAACAACTGAGCGAAGCGATTTCTCAGCCACTGGAACGTATTCAGGAGCAGGTCAGTCTGGCACTTGCCAGCAGCGAAATTAAACCGGATGTAATTTACCTGACCGGTGGCAGTGCGCGTTCACCGTTATTGCGTGCTGCGTTGCAGGCTCAGTTACCGGGTATCCCGCTGGTCGGAGGGAATGATTTTGGCTCGGTCACCGCCGGTCTGGCGCGCTGGGCACAAACGTTGTTCCGTTAAGATTTAAAGATGCAGATAAACGTAAACCGCCTGAATCAGGCGGTTTTTTTATATCTCAGATCCCGGGTTTACCAGGCACTGGCGTCATTTAAGGTCCTGATATCGGTATCATCGAGTTTCAGGGTTGCGGCCTGCGCCAGTTCATTGAGCTGTTGCAGGGAGGTCGCACTGACGATCGGTGAGGTAATGCCCGGGCGGGCAATCTGCCAGGCCAGTGCAACCTGTCCCGGTTGTGCGCCATGCTTCTCAGCCACCTGATCCAGTCCGGCCAATACTTTCAGGCCGCGCTCATTCAGGCAACGCGCAATCACGTTTTCGCCGCGTTTACTCTTACCGGCATCGGCTTTGGTTCGATATTTCCCGGTCAGAAAGCCGGCGGCCAGGCCATAGAAGTTGATGACACCCAGACCATTATCTGTCACGACTTTTTCCAGCGCTTCCTCATACACTTTGCGGTCATACAAATTGTATTGTGGTTGCAGCGTTTCATAACGCGCCAGCCCGTTTTCCTGACTGACGTTAAGCGCTTCTGCCAGACGCGGCGCACTGTAGTTAGATGCCCCGACGGCGCGCACTTTCCCTTCTTTGATTAACGCGTCAAATGCCGCCATAGTTTCAGCCAGCGGTGTATCCGCATCGTCATCATGTGACTGATACAAATCGATATAATCTGTTTGCAGACGTTTCAGAGAGGCTTCTACCGCTTCTTTAATATAGCGCGGCGACAAACCGACTTTACCTTCGCCCATCGGCTTACCGACTTTGGTGGCGAGAATGATCTGGTCACGCTTACCGGCTTTTTTCAGCCAGTTGCCGATGATGGTTTCGGATTCTCCCCCTTTGTTGCCTTCAACCCAGCTCGAGTACACATCTGCCGTATCGATGAAATTCAGTTTATGATCCAGCAAGGCATCCAGCAGGTTAAACGAGGCAGTCTGATCGACGGTCCAGCCAAATACATTGCCACCAAAGGTTAACAGCGGCACCTGAATACCTGAACGACCCAGTTCTCTTTTGCTCATCATTCTCTCCCTTTATAAGTTCAGATTAGACTTACTTTGCGTGCGAACGGTTCATGGTCAAAGGTCAACCTTAGCATTTTGATATAAAATGTCAGGCTGAAAGCTATTCTTTATTGTCAGAGGAATTGTCAAAAAATGGGAAAGACTCTCCTTATTTCCTCCATTTTCTGCTGAAACATTCTGGCTACACTGTGAGCCGGTCTGCAGGTGAATTCCCTCCTGAAATGCCACAAAAATGATTGTGCTGATGCGATGACTCATGAAATCTGAAAACACTGACACCTTATCGCCTTCCACGCCGCTGCCACCTTCGGTTCGCTGGCAATTGTGGATCGTCGCCTTTGGCTTCTTTATGCAGGCCCTCGACACCACGATCGTCAATACTGCCCTGCCGTCCATGGCCCGCAGTCTGGGCGAAAACCCGCTGCACATGCATTCGGTTATTGTCGCTTATGTGCTGACGGTTGCGGTGATGTTACCGGCGAGCGGCTGGCTGGCGGATAAAGTCGGTGTGAAGTGGGTATTCTTTTCAGCCATTGTGCTGTTCACGCTCGGCTCGCTGCTGTGCGCGCAATCGGAAAGCCTGCGTGAACTGGTGATGTCGCGCATAGTTCAGGGGATCGGCGGCGCGATGATGGTGCCGGTCGGACGGCTGACGGTGCTGAAAATTGTCCCGCGCAGCGAATACATGGCAGCGATGACGATGGTGACACTGCCCGGTCAGGTCGGTCCGTTACTGGGTCCGGCGCTGGGTGGTTTTCTGGTGCAATATGCCAGCTGGCACTGGATTTTTCTGATCAATCTGCCGGTCGGTCTGGCCGGTTGCATCGCCACATTAATGATCATGCCAAATTATAAAATGCAGACCCGGCGCTTTGATATCAGCGGGTTTGTCATGCTGGCCGTGTGTATGGCGACGCTGACGCTGGCACTGGAAGGCAGCCGCAGCATGGGGCTGACGGCGCTGGAAATCGTATTGCTGGTGGTGGCCGGTGGCGGCGCGCTGGGCATTTACTGGATGCATGCGCGCGGCAATCTCTCGGCACTGTTTTCCCTGCGCCTGTTCCATACACCAACCTTTAAGATCGGTCTGATTGGCAGCCTGCTGGGACGTATCGGCAGCGGCATGTTGCCATTTATGACGCCGGTCTTTCTGCAACTCGGGATGGGCTTTACGCCCTTCCACGCCGGGCTGATGATGATCCCGATGGTGCTGGGCAGCATGGGGATGAAACGCGTGGTGGTCCGGCTGGTAAATCAGCTGGGTTACCGTTCTGCACTGGTCAGCGCCACCTTGCTGCTGGCACTGATTACGCTTATCTTCCCGCTGGTGGCGATTTATGGCGCCATGTGGATGATCCCGATTGTGCTCTTCTTCCAGGGAATGGTGAACTCCCTGCGCTTCTCGTCGATGAATACTCTTACGCTCAAAGATTTGCCGCCGCGCCTTGCCAGCAGCGGCAACAGCTTACTGTCGATGATCATGCAATTGTCGATGAGCCTCGGTGTCAGCGTCGCCGGGTTGCTGATTGGCCTGTTTGCACATCAGCAAGCGATTACGCCAGACAGCAGCACCATGCACACCGCTTTCCTGTATTGCTACATGTCAATGGCACTGGTGATTGCCCTGCCCGCCTGGGTATTTTCCAAAGTGCCGCCTGACACGCAGAAAAATGCCATCATTAGCCGTCGTCGTGCTGAGGCCGGCTCCCCCGATCCGATGAGAAAATCATGAAACCTGGTATCACTGCCAAGCTGTTTATGGCCATCTTTTGTACCTGCGCGCTGGTGTTGATCACCATGAACTGGGGCGTACGGATGAGCTTCGAACGGGGCTTTATTGACTACATCCGCCAAAGCAATGAACAGCGTGTCGAGCTGCTGGCGGACACATTGCAGGAGCAGTACAAGCAGCATGGCAACTGGGAATTTTTGGAAACAAATGACCGGTTAATCTATCAGCTGATGCGCTCATTTGAACAAAACAGCAGCCCGAGAATGCCACCGCAGGGCTGGCGGACAAAATTCTGGATCCTCGACAGTCACGACCGCCGGATCGGTGGTTACGATCAGCCTGTTCCCCCCGATCTGCAGGGACCGCGCCGCGTGATGACCGTTGATGGCGTCGTCATCGGTTCGGTAATTTCCACACCTGCTGAGCGCCTGACCCGCGATGCCGATATCAACTTTGAGCGCCAGCAAAGCCGGACCAGTTGGATGATTGTCGCCTTTACTGCACTGCTGGCCGCCGCCGTAACCTGGGTTTTATCCCGCGGAATGCTCGCGCCGGTAAAACGGCTGGTGAATGGCACCCACCAGCTTGCCGCAGGAAATTTCAGCACCCGCGTGGAGGTCGACAGTGAAGACGAACTGGGGAAACTGGCGCAGGACTTTAACCAGCTGGCAATGACGCTGGAGAAAAACGAGCAAATGCGCCGGGCATTCATGGCGGATATTTCTCACGAATTACGCACTCCACTGGCGGTATTGCGCGGTGAGCTGGAGGCCATGCAGGACGGTGTGCGAAAAATGACAGTCGGTTCACTGGAATCACTGCAATCTGAAGTATCGATTCTGACCAAACTGGTCGATGACCTGCACCAGCTTTCGCTGTCTGATGCCGGTGCGCTGGCGTACCGTAAAGTCGACACTGATGTGGTACATCTGGTGCAACTGGCAGAGGCCGGTTCGCGCGATCGTTTCCACAACAAACATTTAACGCTCACCAGCCATCTGCCGGAAAGCGCCGAAGTATTTGGTGACCCGCAGCGGTTGTCGCAACTTATCAACAATCTGCTGGAAAACAGCCTGCGCTATACTGACCCAAATGGCGGCCTGGAAATTCTGGGAGAAATTCGCGAAAAAACGCTGTATCTGATGTTCCAGGACAGCGCGCCGGGCATCAGTGATGAACAACTGATCCGTATTTTTGAACGATTTTACCGCACCGAAGGCTCGCGTAACCGCGCCAGCGGCGGCTCGGGTTTAGGTCTGGCGATTTGCCAGAATATCGTCGAAGCCCACGGCGGGCAAATCAGCGCCAGCCACTCTCCGGCAGGTGGCGTGCGCATTACCATCGTCCTGCCCCTTTCTGTTCCACATGGCCTGAGAAACTGAATGAACGACTCTGTACTGTCCGGCCCTGCGCCGTTGAAAATTCTGATCGTGGAAGATGAACCTAAACTCGCCCAGTTGCTGATCGACTACCTGGAAGCCGCCGGCTATGCCACCCAATGGTTGCCGGACGGGCACGACGTGATTACGCTGGTTAAAAATCAGCCACCGGCGCTGATCTTGCTGGATCTGATGCTGCCGGGCAGCAGTGGCCTGTCGATTTGCCGCGATATCCGCCAGTTCTCTGATGTCCCGATCATGATGGTGACCGCCAAAACCGAAGAAATCGACCGCCTGCTTGGCCTGGAAATCGGTGCCGATGATTACATTTGCAAGCCGTACAGCCCGCGGGAAGTGGTCGCGCGCGTGAAAGTGATCCTGCGCCGTTGTGTACGTCCGGATGAGCACGTGGCAAAAGAAACCGGTTTGCACATTGATGAAGCCCGCTTTCAGGCGACATTCCAGGGGCACGAACTGGAGCTGACGCCAGCGGAATTCCGCCTGCTGAAAACCCTGTCCGTCAAACCGGGTTACGTTTTTACCCGCGAAGTGCTGCTCAATAATCTCTACGACGATTACCGCGTTGTGACCGATCGCACCATCGACAGCCACATCAAAAATCTGCGTCGCAAACTCGAATCACTGGACGGCGAAAAGGCGTTTATCCGCGCGGTATACGGCGTCGGTTACCGCTGGGAAGCGGAGCCCTGCCATTTGGTTTAACGCGCTTCTGGCCGGCAATTGAGTTTTGTAAAGTTGCTGAAAGTCTGTCGGCCAGTTCACATTTCATGCCTTAAATTTCTCCTGTCTCCGCGAAAAAGTTTCCTTTAACTACACTTATCTCTGGAAAATAACCCCTCTGATGGAGATTACCTTTATGGCTAATGGTCACTATGATCTGAAAAAAGCGAAGAATGGACAGTTTCACTTTAACCTGAAGGCCGGGAACGGAGAGATTATCCTCACCAGTGAAATGTATGCCAGCAAAGCCTCGGCCGAAAACGGCATTTCATCGGTTCAAACCAACGCACCTGACGAAGCGCAGTACGAAGTCAAACCCTCGAAAGACGGCCAGTTCTACTTTGTGCTGAAAGCAAAAAATCATCAGGTGATCGGCGTGAGCGAAATGTACTCCACGGAAAGTGCATCGAAGAAAGGCGTTCAGTCGGTCGTGAAAAACGGTACCAGTACCGATATCCGTGATCTTACCCAGCAAACCGCCTGACCTGATTGTCCTGAGGCTGCCACATTCCCTGTTGGAGCCTCAGGATGCAAAAATTGATCTGCCCCCGTAAAACCTCAAATACCCACACGAACTGGCTGCTTTTGATCAACTCAGACGTTACAATTCCGACCTTTCGTCGCCCCGCATCCGGGACGGCCCTGACTTGTGATCAGACTGAGATTGACTATGTTTACCCGCGATTCTTTTGTTCCGGAACTGCTGTCCCCTGCCGGCTCCCTGAAAAACATGCGTTACGCTTTTGCTTACGGTGCCGATGCAGTTTATGCCGGTCAGCCGCGCTACAGCCTGCGCGTACGTAATAACGAATTTAACCACCAGAATCTGGAGACCGGCATCAACGAAGCCCATGCTCTGGGTAAAAAATTCTATGTGGTAGTGAATATCGCCCCCCATAACGCCAAGCTGAAAACCTTTATCCGTGATTTACAGCCGGTCATCGATATGGGGCCGGATGCCCTGATTATGTCCGATCCTGGCCTTATCATGATGGTACGGGAAGCGTTTCCGCAGATGGATATTCACCTGTCGGTGCAGGCCAACGCCGTTAACTGGGCGACAGTAAAATTCTGGAAACAAATGGGGCTGACGCGGGTGATTTTATCCCGCGAATTGTCGCTGGAAGAGATCGCTGAAATCCGCGCTCAGGTGCCGGACATGGAAATCGAAATCTTCGTGCACGGCGCACTGTGCATGGCGTATTCAGGCCGCTGCCTGCTTTCCGGTTACATCAATAAACGCGATCCCAATCAGGGAACCTGCACCAACGCCTGTCGCTGGGAATATAAGGTTCAGGAAGGCAAGGAAGACGCCATCGGCAATATCGTGCATCAGTACGAGCCAATCCCCGTTCAACAGGTTGAAGCCGCCGAACCGACATTAGGCATCGGCCAGCCGACGGATAGAGTCTTTATGCTGGAAGAAGCAATGCGTCCGGGCGAATATATGAGTGCGTTTGAAGACGAACACGGCACTTATATTATGAATTCCAAGGATCTGCGGGCGATACAGCACGTGGAAACCCTGACCAAAATGGGTGTGCACTCGCTTAAAATCGAAGGCCGTACCAAATCCTTCTACTATTGCGCCCGCACCGCACAGGTTTATCGCCGCGCCATTGACGATGCAGTCGCCGGAAAACCTTTTGACCCGACTCTGCTTTCAACGCTGGAAGGCCTGGCGCATCGCGGTTACACCGAAGGTTTCCTGCGCCGTCATACGCATGACGCACAACAGAACTACGAATACGGTTTCTCCGTCAGCGACCGCCAGCAGTTTGTCGGTGAATTCACCGGTAACCGTAAGGATGGTTGGGCAGAAATCGACGTGAAAAATAAGTTCAGCGTCGGTGACAGTGTGGAAATGATGACGCCGCAGGGTAACGTTCAGTTCACACTGGAAGCGCTGCGCAACAAAAAAGGTCAGCCGACCGACGTGGCGCCGGGTAATGGCCACTTCGTATATGTCGCGTTGCCGGAAGATGTCAGCCTGGAATTCGCTATTTTGTTGCGTAATCTGGAAGAAACTGACACCCGGAATCCGCATTCAAAATAAGGAATTCTTCGAAAACAAGAATTCGATCACATCTATTTTTAGGGTGGCTGGTTAATATGCATTCGCAATTTACTTCGAATGCAAAATAAAGCACCGGACTATACCAGGAACCACCTCCTTGGCCAGCTCAATCTCCCTTGAGCTGGCTTTTCTTTTGGTATTCGGGCAATTCTCTGTTCTCCCATTCAGTGAACAAATAACCTCTTCCCGCCCTCAAAATAAAAAATCATTTGCAGATAAATAAGTGTTTTATTGAATGACTTTAACTGCAATTATTTAATACCAGAAAGAATGCTTCACTGATTTATCCGATAGCCAAATACGGTCATAATCATCTATTGTTGTTATGTATAGATAAAAGGAGCGTACATGACCACAGCACTGCTGATTTTAAATGGAAAAGGTGCAGCCATCGAAGAACTGCGCGAAGCGGTGAACGCGCTGCGTGCCGAAGGCGTGAAGCTGGAAGTACGGGTCACCTGGGAACACGGTGATGCGGCGCGTTACGTCGCTGAAGCCATAGAACTGGGCTGTGAAACCGTGATCGCCGGTGGAGGTGATGGCACCATTAACGAAGTGGCAGGTGCGCTGGCGCAAATCGACGGTGTCAGACCGGTTCTGGGGATTGTGCCACTGGGGACGGCGAACGATTTCGCCACCGCCTGCGGTATTCCCCCGACGCCTGAACAGGCGTTACAACTGGCGGTAAAAGGCCGGGCCGTCGATATTGATCTGGCATGCGTCAACAGCCAGCATTTCTTCATCAACATGGCGACCGGCGGCTTTGGGACGCGTATCACTACGGAAACACCGGAAAAACTGAAAGCAGCTCTGGGTGGTGTTTCCTATTTCATCCACGGACTTTTACGTCTGGATACGCTCAAAGCTGACCGCTGCGAAATTAAAGGCCCTGATTTTCAGTGGGAAGGCGATGCGCTGGTTATCGGCATCGGTAACGGCCGACAGGCCGGTGGCGGGCAACAAATTTGCCCGGACGCGCTGATCAACGACGGCCTGTTGCAGCTACGCCTTCTGACATCAGAAGAGTTGCTGCCTTCATTCCTGCGCAGTCTGCTCAGCAATGAAGAAAATAAAAACATCCTTTCTGCCAGTCTGCCGTGGCTCGAAATCACCGCGCCGCACGACATGACCTTCAACCTCGACGGCGAACCGCTGACCGGCAAACAGTTCCGTATCGAAGTGTTGCCTGATGCCATTCAGTGCCGCTTACCCCCTCAGTGCGAACTGCTCGGCTGATATTACCCCTTCTCATTGTTCATTCTCTGTACTGTGATCCATCTTGCAGTACAGAGGAATTCTGCCCTTATTTTTGTGATCCTATCCGATAAAACCCACTTCACATACTTGTATGGTAGAAGTGCATTACCTAATTTTAATCTGCCGATGTCGCTGAATAATTCATTCATGAATTTTTTGCGGGCACAAACGACGTATTTCTTTTTACGACTCTTATTTATCCGGTGACGGAATGCAGGGGTAGTATGATTAATCATGATAAAGAAAGACCGATATCGGTAAAAAATATGCTGGCTTACGGCGGAGGAGATTTCTTCGGCGGCGGTTGTTTTGCGGTTTTGGGTCTGTGGATAATGTTTTTCTAT
Organism: Rahnella sp. WP5; assembly: GCF_000745615.1. NCBI lineage: Bacteria > Pseudomonadati > Pseudomonadota > Gammaproteobacteria > Enterobacterales > Yersiniaceae > Rahnella > Rahnella sp. WP5. The sequence continues at coordinate 697,383 of NZ_KN050720.1, forward strand.
ACTACCTATGCAGGATTAAGCCCCGCAGAGGCCGGTGCCGTTATTGCGACAGCACGTCTGCTGGATGCTTTTTTCGATCCGCTTATGGGGTATGTCACGGATAATTTCTATCGTAATCCGCTGGGTAAAAAATACGGCCGCCGCGGTTTCTTCTTCTTATTTGGTGCTCCGCTGATTATGGTGACCTACATTATTATGTGGGTCAGCGGCATGGGATTCTGGTACTACCTGTTCACTTATATTCTATTCTATGCTGCTTATACGCTGGCAATTGTGCCTTATGAAACACTGGCAGCGGAAATGACATCCAGTTTTAAAACGCGCACCAAACTGACCGGCGTCAGAATGTTCTTCTCTACCGGTGCCGCGATATTAGCGGCCTGGTTACCCGGCCGGATCATTGCCTATCTCGGTGAAGATTCATCGTCATCATTTCTGATTATGGGGGTGATTTTTGGCGTGCTGTTTGCCGTGGTGATCCTGATGCTTTACTTCTACACCTGGGAGCGTCCGATCCCGGTTGATGTCGCTGCGCCGAAACTTTCTTTCCGCCGTGACATGAAACATCTGTTTAAATCCCTGATTTCGACAATGAAAGTCCGCACCTTCCGTCAGCATGTCGGGATGTATCTTGGCGGTTATGTCGCTCTCGATGTGCTCGGTGCGGTGCTGGCCTACTACATTATTTTTGTCCTCGGGCAAAACGCCGTGACAGCGTCGAATGCCATGACGTTAATGACTCTGGTGCAGTTTGTCTGCGTCGCCTTATTTATTTTCCTGTGTATGAAATTAGGCAACGGGGCTTCTTACCGCATCGCACAGCTATTTATGCTGGGCAGTGTCGGGTTATTTTTAGCCATTCATTTATTACAATTGCCTTTTAATATGGCGCTGCTTTATCTCTCCGTCATTTTAATGGGCGTTGGCCGTTCGGGTACCAGTTATGTTTGCTGGAATATCTACAGTTTTATTCCCGATGTGGATGAAATGCTGACCGGAAAACGGCGCGAAGGAATATTCGCCGGGGTAATGACATTTGTACGCAAAGCCGTTCAGGCGGTGGCGTTATTTGGAGTTGGCCTGTTATTACAGCATTACGGATTTACACCGAAAAGCGCAACGCAACCGGTCGAAGCTGTTTACGGCATCACGCTGGTATTTGGCGCAGGTTCCGTCATTTTCCTGCTGGTAGGGTTATACAGCTCAATGAAATTCCGTCTCACCCGACATAACCATGCGTTGCTGGTCAGTGAAATTGAGCGGCTGAAAGCCGGCGGCAGTAAATACGATGTTACACCAGAAGCCCGTTTAGTTGCCGAGCAACTTACCGGCTGGCCATACGAAAAATGTTGGGGTGATAATAATATTCTTATCCAGACAGAAGAATTATCCCCTCTGACGCCTGATGATCTCTCAACCGGAGCCAACCATGCCAAGAATTGAATTCAGCATGATGCAACAGACCATCTTCCGCGCCCTGCAAAAAGCCGGTCTGGATGAAGAAAGCGCACGTACCTGTGCACGAATCCACACAGAGTCCAGTTGCGACGGCATTTCATCCCATGGGCTGAACCGTGTGGCGCGCTTTGTCGATTACGTTAAAAAAGGCTGGATTGATATTCATGCCAAACCAGAGCTGGAAAAATCCCTTGGCGCCATCGCCATCTACAACGGTAACCGCGGGATCGGCATTACCAACGCCCTGTTTGCCGTCGAAAAAGCGGCAGAGATGGCAAAAGAATACGGCGTCGGCATTGTCGCACTGAAAAACAGCAGCCACTGGATGCGTGGCGGAAGTTATGGCTGGCATGCGGCAGAACAAGGCATGGCGGCGATTTGCTGGACGAATACTGAATCCTGTATGCCTGCGTGGGGCGGCAAAAACCCCCGCGTGGGCAACAACCCGTTCGTGATGGCCGTGCCCCGGGCCAAAGGCCCGATCGTACTGGATATGGCGATGTCACAATATTCCTACGGTAAATTGCAGGTCACGCGGCTGAAAAAGGAAAAACTGCCGTTCCCCGGCGGCTACGATAAAGAGGGAAACCTCACAGACGATCCTGGCCCAATCGAGGCCTCCATGCGTATTTTACCGACGGGTTACTGGAAAGGCTCCGGCCTGGCAATTGTGCTCGATGCTATGGCCGCGCTGTTATCTGCCGGATCGCCCACCAATGAGATCGACAAAATAGGCAAAGGCAGTTGTACCGGCGCCAGCCAGATTTTTATGGTGTTTGACCCGACACAACTCGGTGGTGCCGAATTCACCGAACGCATGGCCGACAGCGTTGCAGACTATGTGAATCAGTCCGACCCCGCCGAAAACAGCCGCGATGTCCGTTATCCGGGCCAGACTGCCGCTTCCAACCGCGAAGAAAACCGCCGTTTGGGCATCCCGGTCGATGAAGCCGTATGGGATGAAGTGGTACGGCTGGCGGAATAGTTCCCGCTCTTTCACGTCAAATCACGCCTGTTAATAGCAGGCGTTTTGTTTTTAATCCCCGCAACATTTCCCTCACAAAGTGTGATCCTCTCCGGCAAAAAACGATAAACATACTTGTATGGTAGTTAGGATAAGGCGTATTTATAACCACAGAAAATGCTTCCTACTTTTACTGCAGAAGGTCGTAACCGATGAAAATCGTGAATGCTGAAGTTTTTGTCACTTGCCCGGGACGCAACTTTGTTACGTTGAAAATCACCACTGACAGCGGACTGACTGGCATTGGTGATGCCACGCTGAACGGCCGCGAGTTACCGGTCGCGTCATATCTGAAAGATCATGTGTGTCCGCAACTGATTGGTCGTGATGCGCATCAGATTGAAGACATCTGGCAGTTTTTCTACAAAGGCGCTTACTGGCGTCGCGGCCCGGTCACTATGTCGGCGATTTCTGCCGTGGACATGGCGTTATGGGACATCAAAGCCAAAGCCGCCAACATGCCGTTGTACCAGTTGCTCGGCGGCGCATCCCGCACCGGCGTCATGGTCTACTGCCACACCACCGGCCATTCCATTGATGAAGTGCTCGACGATTACGCCAAACATAAAGAGCTCGGTTTCAAGGCGATCCGCGCACAATGCGGTGTTCCGGGCATGAAAACGACTTACGGCATGGCGAAAGGCAAAGGTCTGGCCTACGAACCGGCGACGAAAGGTAACTGGCCGGAAGAGCAGTTGTGGTCGACGGAAAAATACCTCGATTTCACGCCAAAACTGTTCGAAGCCGTGCGTGATAAATTCGGTTTCGATGAACATCTGCTGCACGACATGCACCACCGTCTGACGCCCATCGAAGCAGCGCGCTTTGGCAAAAGCATCGAAGAATATCGCCTGTTCTGGATGGAGGATCCGACCCCCGCTGAGAATCAGGAATGCTTCCGTTTGATCCGCCAGCACACAGTGACACCCATTGCGGTCGGCGAAGTGTTCAACAGCATCTGGGATTGCAAGCAGCTTATCGAAGAACAGCTTATCGACTATATCCGCACCACACTGACGCACGCTGGCGGTATCACCGGCATGCGCCGCATCGCTGATTTCGCTTCCTTGTATCAGGTGCGTACCGGTTCCCACGGCCCTTCTGACCTTTCGCCGATTTGTATGGCCGCAGCCCTGCACTTCGACCTGTGGGTGCCGAACTTCGGCGTGCAGGAATACATGGGTTATTCCGAGCAAATGCTGGAAGTCTTCCCGCATAACTGGACGTTCGACAACGGCTACATGCACCCGGGCGAAAAACCGGGGCTGGGTATTGAGTTTGACGAAAAGCTGGCCGCGAAATATCCGTACGAACCGGCGTATCTGCCGGTGGCCCGTCTGGAAGACGGCACTTTGTGGAACTGGTGAGGGAGCGAAAAATGAACAGTGTCGTTATTCAGAAACCTGGAAAGTTAGTCATCGAGCAACGTGCTTTGCCGGTACCTGCCGCCGGCGAGGTACGAGTTCGGGTCAGTCACGCGGGCATCTGTGGTTCAGATGTTCATATTTATCACGGTCACAATCCGTTTGCGAAATATCCACGGGTAATCGGCCATGAGTTTTTCGGCCACATCGACAGCGTCGGTGAAGGCGTAGACGTCAAACGTATCGGCGAGCGCGTGGTTATCGATCCGGTCGTCAGCTGTGGACATTGTTATCCGTGCTCGATTGGCCGCCCGAATGTCTGTGCAGAACTGCAGGTTATCGGCGTCCACCGCGACGGCGGTTTCAGTGATTACGCCTGTGCGCCAGCGAAAAACGCTTATGTGGTGCCGGAAATAATCCCGGACAAACTCGCCAGTATGGTCGAGCCGTTTACTATCGCGGCCAATATCACGGCGTTTCTAAAACCGACACCGCAGGATACCGCGCTGATTTACGGCGCAGGCCCGATGGGGCTGACGGTGATTCAGGTGCTGAAAGGCGTTTATGGTGTGCAGAAAGTGATTGTCGCTGACCGTATCGACGAACGGTTGCAGATGGCGCAGGCCAGCGGCGCAGACTGGATCATCAACAATAGCGAACGCAGCGTGGCTGATGAACTGGCCGCTGAAGGTGTGCGACCAACGCTCATCGTCGATGCCGCCTGCCATCCGGCGATTTTGCAGGAAGCTATTCTGCTGGCGTCTCCGGCAGCACGTATCGGTATGATGGGTTTCTCCGGCGAGCCCAGCCTGGTCACGCAGCAAAGCATTACCAGCAAAGAGATTTCACTGTTTTCTTCACGCCTGAACAGTCACCGGTTCCCGCAGGTGATTGAATGGATGGAGCAGGGAAAAATCGCACCCGAAAAACTGGTGACGCACTGGATGCCCGCCAGCGAAGTGGAAGCGGCATTAACGCTGTTTGAGAAAGATCAGCGTTCCTGCTGCAAGGTTTTACTGACATTCTGATTTTTTGATTATTTTTATACAAGACGGGAAGATTTCAAATATCTTCCCGTCGCCCGTACCTCATATTCTACCTATAAAAACGCAACACTATTAAAACGACACCTACAAGTGGAGCATACATTTATGTTTAAGAACCTACGCTGGATCATCGTATTCTTGCTGTTCTTGGTTTACATGATCAATTACCTCGACCGCGTTGCGCTGTCGATTACTGTGCCTATGATAGAAAAAGAACTGACCATTAACCCCGAACAATTCGGCATGATATTTGGCAGTTTCTTCTTTGGTTACGCAATATTTAACTTTATCGGTGGCCTGGCCGTGGATAAATTCGGTCCGACGCTGGTAATGGGATTAGCCGTCGGCTTATGGTCAGTATTTTGCGGCATGACCGCTATCGCGACCGGTTTTTATTCCATGCTTATTTTACGGGTATTATTCGGCATGGCCGAAGGCCCGATCTGCGCCTCAGCAAATAAGATGATTAACGGCTGGTTCCCGAAGAAACAGGCGGCAACCGCGATGGGCTTGCTCAGCGCCGGTTCTCCCCTCGGCGGTGCAGTGGCCGGGCCGATTGTCGGGTATCTGGCGATTTCCTTCGGCTGGCGTCCGGCGTTTATGGTCATTGCCAGTATCGGGATCGTCTGGATGGTCGTGTGGTTCTTTACCGTTGCCGATAATCCGCTGAAAAGTAAACGTGTTTCACCGGAAGAATTGCGTTTAGTTGATGAAATGAAGAACGAGCATTTAAGCGAAGAAGAGAATATGGCGCAGGCCGCACATGGTCTGGGCTATTATTTACGTCAGCCGATTATTCTGGTTACGGCATTTGCGTTCTTCTGCTACAACTATATTTTATTTTTCTTCCTCAGCTGGTTCCCGGCTTACCTGGTTCAGGCACATGGCCTGAATATCAAAGAGATGAGTCTGACAACGGTTATTCCGTGGATTGTCGGTTTTGTCGGCCTGGCATTGGGCGGTTATATTTCTGATAAGATTTTCAATATTACCGGCCGTTTGTTATTGTCGCGTAAAATTATATTAGTGGTCAGCCTGTTAGCTGCGGCTATTTGTGTCGCCCTCGCCGGTATTGTCACCAGCGTGGTGCCGGCAGTCATTCTGATGTCAGTGTCTATTTTCTTCCTGTATACCACCGGTGCGATTTACTGGGCGATTATTCAGGATGTGGTGCATAAATCCCGCGTCGGCGGCACCAGCGGATTTATTCATCTGGTCGGCAGCGTCTCGGGCATCATTGGTCCGGTCGTGACGGGTTTCATTGTGCAAAACACCGGTCGTTTTGACAGTGCCTTTATTCTCGCTGGTGGCGTCGCCGCACTGGGTGCAATGCTGGTGTTCTTCGTGATTAAACCACCAAAACACCTGCCCGACTCCACTCTGTCTCACAACTGATATTCTGAATACCAATGCTGCTCCCTGCCACAGGGGAGCGGCATTTTTCCCTATTCGCTGAATGTAATCTTACATTAACGCGATGCTGTTCATTCCGGGAGCGCCCTTTCCACCATCCGCACAATCTGTACCCGGTACGCCATGCTTGCCATACTGCCCATCACTCAAAAGCCGTCAGAGCACATTTCAGGCGTATTGCATGAATCTTTGTAACACTGCGGTATTATTTTAATGGCAAGGTAAATTCCTTATTCTTCCTGACGCAACTGAGGGTGTTATGGCTTATATCATGGTGTTTTTGTCTTCGTTATTTATGGTGGGCTCAGTTTATGCGGCATCGGTGCCGGCCACAGCGATCTCTTCTCTCACAACGGCGATGAACGAACGCATGGTGGATATGAAAGACGTGGCGGCTTATAAAGCGGCAAATCATTTACCGGTCGAAGATTTGGTGCGTGAAAAGAAGGTTCTCTCTCTCGCGCAGGCTGAAGCGGAAGAAGCAGGGCTTGACCCGCACTCGGTGCTTCCTTTTATTCAGGCGCAGATGGACGTCGCCAAAGCTATCCAGTACCGCTATTTTGCTGACTGGTTATCGCAGCCCGATATGGGGGACAAACCGAAAAGCCTCGATAAGGTCAGAGACTCCATCTCTGCACAGGATAAGCAAATTTTGAGCGCCATTAGTCAGCGCCTGTTGGCCGGCGGGTTCAGTGAGGAAGATAAATCAGAGATTATGATTCTGCTGCATGCGCCGCAGCTAACCGAAGTGGATAAAGCGCGTCTGGTCCAGGGGTTATCCGGGATCAGACGCGTGAAACAGGCTGAAGGATGACGGCTTTATTCGTCCACCCAAACCCGCATCTCTCCTTCCCCACGATTCGCCCAGGTAAAGTACGGCACAAAGGTTATGGTTTGCGGTACCGTTTCTTGCGCTGGCGGATTGTAGCGATACAGTGGCTGCTGACTGGCCTGAACGGATGTCCGGCGTTCGCCCTGTGTCTGCAATAAGATTTTACCGGCGAACAATCCGCTGCCGGAAATCAGACGGAATTGCGCATCACCCGGCAGGCGGATGTTATGCAGTTCACTGCCGTTGTCTGCCTGCTCAAGGCAATACACCAGCGGCCCGCGCTGCACTGCCACTTTCCCCGCAACATGCCGCAACAGCGCGTTGCCTTTCACCCGCATCACCGGCATCGGCAGCATCATTTCAATACGATCGCCTTTCTGCCATTCCTGCGTCAAACGCAAATATCCACGTTGCGTCAGGCTGGTCAGTTCAAGCGGATTGCCATTGAGCGTGACCTGCGGACTGGCGCACCAGTCAGGTAAACGCAGCGCCAGCGTGGCTTCCAGTGGCTGATCGGTATCGATTTCAATCAGCACGCCTTCTGCCCACGGATAACCGCCGGACTGTTTCAGTCGCAACGCCTTTCCGCCGATGGTCGCTTCGACATCACTGCCGATATACAGATTGATATCCACACCGTCCGGACGCTGGGTATAGATATAATGGCCGAGCGACGCCAGCAGACGCGCAATATTCGGCGGACAGCAGGCACAGCCGAACCAGCGCTGACGCACCGGTTTTACGTGGTCATAAATATGGTTGAACGGAATGCTTTTCGGATGCACTTCCAGAGGATTCACATAAAAGAAATGTTTGCCGTCGAGCGCCATACCGGCCAGCACGGTGTTATAAAGCGCACGTTCCATCACATCGGCATAACGGATGTCAGAATCCATCTGCAACATACGGTTGGCGAACATCATCAGGCCAATCGATGCGCAGGTTTCGGTGTAAGCCGTGTCGTTGGGTAAATCATAGTCGGAAGAAAACGCCTCACCGCTGCTTTGCGAGCCGATTGAACCGGTGATGTACATCTGCCGCTGGGTCATGTTTTCCCACAATCGCTGGCACACTTCGCGTTTTTCCTGATCCTGACTCAACCGCGCCAGATGCGCCACACCGGCATACAGATACACAAAACGCACCGCGTGCCCGATGGCCGTTGTCTGCAAAGCCACCGGTATATGCGCCTGACTGTAGGCTTTGTCTTTCACCATCCACGCCGGACCATAAGTATTCCAGTGCGAGGTTTTTCCACGTTTCTCATATTCGATATCGTAGAAATGCGGTTGTGTGCCGCGCTGTTCAACAAAATAGCGGGTCAGTTCGAGATATCGCGTTTCGGCGGTTTGTTCATACAAACGCATCAGCGCCAGTTCAATTTCCGGATGCCCCGGATAGCCATGCAGTTGCTGTTCGCCCGGCCCGAAAACGTCTGCGATGTGATCCGCCAGTTTGCAGACAATCTCGAGTAACCGGGTTTTGCCGGTCGCCTGCGCATAGGCCACACCCGCTTCAATCAGATGTCCGGCGCAGTAAAGTTCGTGACATTCAGCCAGATTGGCCCAGCGTTGTTGCGGCTCTTTGACGGTGAAATACGTGTTCAGATAGCCGTCAGGTTGCTGCACCGCGCCGACCAGCTCGATCACCTGATCCGCCGTTGCTTCCAGCGCAGGATCCGGCGTTTTCGCCAGCAAATACCCCACCGCTTCCAGCCATTTAGCCACGTCGCTGTCCTGAAAAACCATGCCATAAAACTCGCCATCACTTTGCCCGGCGGCAATCCGGAAATTTTCAATCGCATGGCTTGGTTCGGCGTCGGCGACGTCATCGTTGAGCGCTTTCCACTGATACGGCACCACCACATCTTTTACCAGTCGCTGATATTCCAGCCAGAACGCATCGGAAACATTCACTTTTTGCAAAGGCACTTCTAAAGAATCAACCGGAGAAAACGGCATACAACCTCCTGAAAAACAGTAAATTAGATTTTTGCGGCCAAATCGTGCGACATCCGCGACAGCAATTTGTTATCGAGTTTGCAAAACATCAGCGTTCCCGCCAGCAGCAGATGCATCGCCGCAGGCAACAATGTTTCCAGCAAAGTGATCCCGCCGAGCGACGCTGCGGTCTGGTGCTCTGCGCCAGCCTGATAAGAGACCAGAATGAAGACCAGGCTGATGATCCCGGCACTTGATGCCCAGGCCAGTTTGATAAAGAACAGATTGAAGGCAAAGTTCATGCCGGAGGAACGGATACCATTTTTCCAGTGCCCGTAATCGTCGGCGAACGCCATGATGGAAAAGTGCAGCGGCAAGGTGAACCCGAGGATCACACAGTGTACAAAGATGATACCGAGCCACAGCGTCTGATAATGTTCACCGGCAGGGACAAACCACAGCATCAGGGAAAACACCGCCAGTACCAGATTAGTCAACATATACAGCCGCACGCTGTCGATAAATTTGGTCAGATGATTGACGATCACCGCGCCAAGAATGGATGCCAGCGTTACCATGCCGAAGAACATAGAGGCGTAGCCCGCCCCGCCTTTCAGCACATAAGTGATGAAATACATGTAGCCGCCGCCACGCAGATTGAACACGTTGATCAGCAGGAAAGACATCAGTAAAACCAGCAGCAACTGATCGTTTTTCAGCATCCCGCGAATGTGTTCCTTAACGCTGAATTGCCCGAGCAGTGCAAGGGGCAGGCGTTCGCGTACCGTGAAGAAGCACCACAGGAACATCACCACAGCAACCGCGCAAAGCAATCCTACGCCCTGCTGATATCCCACCGCCGCATTACCTTTACCCAACACCTGCACCAGCCACGGCAGCCCGACGGAAACCATAAAGCCCGCCACGCCGCACAGTACAAAGCGCCACGACTGACAAGACATCACTTCGCGATGATCAGTGGTCATGGTGTTAATCAGCGCGCAGTACGGCACGTTGATTGCCGTATAGGACACGGAGAGCAGGAAATAGGTGAAGAAGGCGTAGGCAATTTTGGCATCGCCACTCAGGCCGGGTACCGTAAAAGTGAGAAATCCGACCACGCCAATAGGCAACGCGATCCATAACTGCCAGGGACGAAAACGTCCCCAGCGGCTTTGCGTGCGGTCAGCCAGAATGCCCATCAGCGGATCGGAAATCGCGTCAATCACACGCAGCGAAATAAACAGCGTACCGACAATCGCAGGTGTCAGCCCGAAAACATCGGTATAAAAGAATGTCAGAAAACTGGTGATAAGACAGGTAATTATCGTGCCACCGGCATCACCTAATCCATAACCGATTTTTTCACTGACAGAAAGTTTGGCATTAGCAGAAAGTATTCTGTCCTCACCGTTTACCGGTGCAGAGCCTGTATTAACTGAATCTGTTGGCATTATCTTTCCTCGCTTTTATATCGTTATTTATAAGCTGTAGGAACACAATGAATAAGGCTAATTATTCGTATCAGCCCTGAGATGAAATAAGGTACGCCATAAATCTGGCATAGGGTTCTCATGCCAACAAGAGGAGAGAAAAGTAGTTAAACGGGACAATTCCGACTCACACCCAGAATCTGTGAAGCAGATCAAAACCTCTTCATGCCCGGCTGGTGGTGCACGTTTCCTGTGCTACTGTCAGACAAACCTTGCCTGGTGAGTGCCTTAAAATGCCTGAAATGCTTGCGTTCTCCGTAAATTACCCGGTTAAAGTGCAAAACGGTGGCCTGTTCATTTCCAGAGGAATTGGCACACATCCGACCCGACGCCTGAGTTCGCACGAATTAATTTATGTCGTCCGTGGCTCGTTGTCTTTACAGGAAGAAAATACGCGTTTTGATTTGCATACAGGAGAAAGTTTACTGTTATTTCCCGGCAGGGAACATAAAGGCGTCACAACCTTTGATCCCGATTTAAAATTTTACTGGCTGCATTTTGATATTGTGGAAGATATAGCAATCATTAAACCACAGCAAAATAGTCCCTCTTTACAGCTAAATATTCCACAGCATTGTAAAGTCAGGGACAGTGAAACCCTGTTAACGCTGTTCAGATTATTTTTATATGAACAGGAACGCGGCGGTAATTCTCTTGAGCTGTTCCTGATTTTACTGTTAGAGGAAGTCTCGCGCGCCTGGCCGGAGAATGTCGAACCCGGCGGCCCCGGCGTGGCGCTGGCCTACAAAGCCCGTCAGTTGATCACAACACAGTTTCATCTGCCACTGGGAGCCTCTGAGCTGGCGCAGCGGCTGCACTGTAACGCGGATTATCTCGGGCGGGTTTTCCGCCTGACCTTTCAGATGACGCTGACGGATGCGCTGCATAAACAACGTGTCGCTGCAGCAGAAAAGCTGTTACTGGCCAATACCGGCAATGTGGCGGACGTGGCACGCCTGACGGGGTTTAACGATGTGGCGTATTTTCGCCGGGTATTTCGTAAACTGCTGGGTATCACACCAGCGGCCTATAAAAAGCTGTATTGCCGGGAGCATATAAACTCCCAATAATTTGATGAAAGCTTGCGCTAACAATCTCAAAAACATCAGAAAACTCATGTTAGTATTGTCGTTTCCCGACTTTAAAGACAACTTTTGCCCATGACAGACTCCTTTGAATTTCTCAGTAATGTGCCGGTTAATCAGCAGATTTATCGCACCTTGCGTCAGGACATCGTCACCTGTGCCATCGCGCCGGGGGCATTCCTGTCGGAGAAAGAGATTTCCACACGCTTTAATGTGTCCCGCCAGCCGGTTCGCGAAGCTTTTATCAAACTGGCCGAAGCCGGGCTGGTTCAGGTTTTACCGCAACGCGGCACCTATGTAATGAAAATTTCCTCCAAGCGGGTTGCCGACGGACGCTTCATTCGCGAAGCAGTCGAAACCGCCGTGGTACGCCGTGCAGCCATGGTCGCCACCGATAAAGATCTGGCCTTGCTCGAACATAATCTTGAGCGTCAGACGCTGGCGGCAAAGAGTCAGCAAACGCAGGAATTCCTGCTGCTGGATGATGAGTTCCACCGCACGATTGCGCAGATCATCGACTGCCGCCTGGCATGGGAAACCGTCGAGCACATCAAAGCGACAATGGATCGCGTCCGCTTTTTGACACTCAGTAAAGTGTCACCGCCGGAAAATCTGATTGCACAACATTATGCGATTTTTGACGGGCTGAAAGCGCATGACCCGGACGCCGCTGAAAAAGCTATCCGCATTCATTTGCAGGAAATGATTTCCACCATTACCCCGATTGCCGAACAGAACAGTGACTGGTTTGATGCCGAGTAAGTAAAAGGACGTTGTAATACACAAACAGTGAACGACAGCGATCAAATTTTGCGGGTTATCCCTAAAATCTGTATGACAACTTGGTGTAAGCTGTAAACCACATCAATATCGTGGATACTTTTATGCCAGCCGCAGCCGCCCTGAAAAAAAGCTACTACAGTGCCGATCAGTCACTGTCCCTCTCCCAGCTCGATAACGAGAAAATCACCCAGATCGTTCACGATCTGGACGTGGCAGAAAGCGAAAAAGAACATTACGTCACGGGCTGGATGGGACAGAACAGCGTGGTACTGGTGAGAAATTATCAGGACAAACGGGGCACTTCCAGCGGCCTGGTGATGTCACGTGGCAACCGTTACAAACTCACCGTTCAGGCCATCACTTTCCGCATCCCCAAAGTGCTGCTGTGGGTCACATTCCGCCGTAAGCCCCGCACCATGACCGTTATTGCCTATAACAAGCTGGGTGAGCAGGCGACCGGCCTGCAACAGTTCATGCATGTGCAGGATCCTGAACTCAGGGAGAAACTGGAACAGGACTGGCGTGAACTGAACGATTATCTCGGCATGGCCTGCTGGCAGATGGATAACAACCGCCCGCAGTGGCGCCAGTTGTATGCGGATATCACGCCGCAAGCCCTCCTGACGCTGGCTGAATCACCGTGGTTCAGTGGCAAAAAACTGCAAAAGGATGGCGAATTTGAAGGGCTGTGGTCACACGGACAATTTATTGGCCGCCGCAGCGGTGAGCATGCGGCATTGCTGCTGTCGTGGCAGGACGAGGAGAACGACGATATTGCCAGCTATCTGTTTGAACGGATGTCAGCAACTAAAATCCGCGTCATGCTGCGCCCGCGTAAAGAAGAAAAATTCTATCCGCTGAACCCGTTTGATGCCGTTCATTTGCAACAGGCGCTGACGAAATTTCATCAGGTTGAACAGGCGCTGAGCGAAACCCAGCACCAGGCATAATCCGCGGTTACCACCAGCGGTGGAAATGATGCACAGGCCCGATACCGTGGCCGACTTCCAGTGAGTCGGCCTGCATCAGCGCCTGCTGTAAATAGGCTTTGGCTTCGCGTACCGTATCGGCCCAGTTGTGATGACGCGGACGTAACGCGGCCAGCGCGGCCGACAGCGTGCAACCGGTGCCATGAGTATGTCGGGTATTCACACGCGGCGCAGTAAACCGCTCGCGGGAACCGGTCACAAACAACCAGTCAGGGCTTTCCTCATCACTCAGATGTCCCCCTTTCATCAGCACGGCACCACATCCCATCGCCAGTAAGGCTTCTCCCTGCTCACGCATTTCGGTTTCATTCGCCGCCACCGCACATTCCAGTAACGCCGCCGCTTCGGGCAGATTTGGCGTAATAATGGAAGCCTGCGGGATCAGCAAACGACGCACGGCATCCACGGCCTCCGGCAGCAGTAACGGATCGCCACTTTTCGCCAGCATCACGGTATCCAGCACCACAAACGGCGGCTGATAATGTCTGAGTCGCTCCGCAACCGCCTCCACAATCTGACTGTTCGCCAGCATGCCGATTTTCGCACTGTCGATCCGCACATCGCTCAGTACGGAATCGAGCTGTGCTGAAACGAAATCTGGCTCAATGTTATAGACCGACTGCACACCACGGGTGTTCTGCGCCACCAGCGCGGTGATCACACTGGTGCCGTACGCACCCAGCGCCGAGAAGGTTTTCAAATCCGCCTGGATCCCCGCCCCGCCACTCGGATCTGTGCCTGCAATCGTCAGTGCATTAATACGTTTCATTGCATTTCCTCGCCGTTCAGCCATTCTTCGCCCATTAAATACAGATTATCGAGGTATTCAGGCGTGAAACTGCCCGGCCCCTTCACGACCGCACAGGCGCGCTCGCCGGCACAGGACATCACCCGGCAGGCGGCGGCCACGTTATCCAGGCGATCACCCGGCAAAGCCACAAAGGCCGCCACCACCGCAGATAATGCGCATCCGGTACCCACCACGCGGGTCATCATCGGATGTCCGCCAGCCACCGCCCAACTGCGCATCCCGTCGGTGACGTAATCGGTTTCACCCGTCACAGCCACTACCGCGCCGGTCTCCCGCGCCAGTTGCTGTGCGGCAGGTAAGGCAGAAAGGGAATCATCACCGCTGTCCACGCCGCGCCCGGACGCACTGAGGCCGCTGAGAGCCAGGATTTCCGAGGCATTACCGCGGATTGCGGCAGGTTTAAGTGTGATGATTTCACGACAGAATTCTGTACGCCAGCTTAGGCCACCGACGGCAACCGGATCCAGCACCCAGGGCTTTCCGGCCTGACTGGCTGCGTGAATAGCCGCCCGCATCGCATCGGCATGGGGATGTGTCAGCGTGCCGACGTTCACCAATAAGGCATCGGCAATGGCGCCAAATTGCGCCGCTTCGGCGGGATCAACCACCATCGCCGGAGATGCACCCAGCGCCAGCAGGACATTGGCGGTAAAAGATTGCACCACGTCGTTGGTCAGGCAATGAACCAGCGGCGCTGAAAGGCGGAGTTGTTTGAGAGAAGTGGCGGCTAAGGTGCCGGGCAAAAAGGTAGGTCGGGTATTCATAAAT
The DNA here is from genome assembly GCF_000745615.1 of Rahnella sp. WP5. Taxonomy (NCBI): domain Bacteria; kingdom Pseudomonadati; phylum Pseudomonadota; class Gammaproteobacteria; order Enterobacterales; family Yersiniaceae; genus Rahnella; species Rahnella sp. WP5. The sequence goes on from NZ_KN050720.1 coordinate 712,389, forward strand.
CTCCCCACCGGCACTCAGGAAGGCGGTATCAGGAGAGATACCTGACTTCCCTACGCTGGCATAATCCAGATCAGGTAATACGGGTAAAATCTCAGCCCTGCTTTGCAGCGGGCACCCCGAGTCAAGGGAACATTATTGGCGGCGAAGGTCAGAAGATCAATCAGGAAATGCGTTAAAAACCACTGTTCTCTAATAGGACAGTATTAACATATCCATTGGTTTGACAGGAATACCCTTACTAAGGCGGCTTTTCATTAATATGTTATTTTTGCCACAAGCATCACATATACCTGCTAATCTATATCAAATACCGTCTGGTTTTATATATGCTTAAGAATATCTATAAGTGCTTTTACTTATTGAAATGATTATATTAAATTCATGAATAATATACATCAGCGTTAGCAGAGGAATGTGATGTGAAATTAATTATACAAATACCTTGCTTTAATGAAGGTGGCACGTTGGCTATTGCTCTGAATGCCTTGCCCCGGCATGTTGAAGGCTTTGATAGCGTTGAATGGCTGATTATTGATGATGGCAGCTCAGACGATACCATCGACGTGGCCAGGAAAAATGGCGTAGACCACATAGTCAGGCATAAGACCAATAAAGGCCTGGCTTATGCATTCATGACAGGAATTGATGCCTGTTTAAAATTTGGTGCCGACGTCATCGTCAATACTGATGCCGATAATCAATATAATGCAGATGATATTCCGAAATTAGTTGCCCCAATACTCTCGTCACAGGCAGAATTTGTTATTGGGGAACGTCCAATTCAGGCAATTGAACACTTCTCACCTTTGAAGAAATTACTTCAAAAACTAGGGAGTTGGGTTGTGCGGACGGCCAGTAAAACGGATATTCCTGACGCGCCCAGTGGTTTTCGTGCAATTAACCGCGAAACGGCTCAAAAGCTTATAGTTTTCAGTAATTATACTTATACCCTTGAAACTATTATCCAAGCCGGACAGAAAAACATCTCTATCACATCCGTACCTATCAGAGTAAATGATGACTTACGCCCTTCCCGACTGGTGAAAAGTACATTTTCATATATCAAAAGAAGCGTAATCACAATTATAAGAATATTCGTGATCTATCGTCCATTCAGATTTTTTGGAACCATTGGCTTGACACTTTTCACCATTGGATTTTTGATCGGACTACGTTTCTTATTCAAATACTTTACGGGAGATGGCACAGGAAATATACAGTCTCTAATTTTGGCATCTATCTTGTTGGGGATGGGATTTCAGACCTTGCTGATTGCATTCGTTGCAGATTTGCTTTCTGCTAACAGAACATTACTTGAAGATTTAAGATTTAAAACCGCACAACTGCACAACAGAAATCCTCAACCTTTGGCAAAAAAAAATTATCCACCTGAAAAAGATCAATTATAAAACTAGAAAATTATTACAATAGGAAAAATGATGGCTATAAAAATTGCTGGTGGTAAAACTGAAGATGGTATTGTTGTAGGTAATAATTACGATAAATATGCTTCTAAAAATCCAATAGTACGCTGGATGATGAAAGGGTTCGAGAATTCTCTTTCAGGACTTGTTGCAACCGTTGATCCTCAGACGATCCATGAAGTTGGATGTGGCGAAGGATATTGGGTTCTTAAGTGGAATAAAGAGGGAATTGATGCGAGGGGGTGTGACTTTTCACAACAAATTATTAGTATTGCACAAGAAAACTCATCCTCAGAAAATTTGCCCGCTTCATTATTCAAAACAAGAAGTATTTATGACCTCAATAAATCTGAGGATTCTGCGGAGCTGATTGTCTGTTGCGAGGTGCTGGAGCATCTGGAAGATCCTGAAGCAGGCTTAAAGGCAATAAAAAAAGTAGCCGATAATTATGTCATATTAAGTGTTCCCAGAGAGCCTTTGTGGCGAGTACTTAACCTTGCCCGTGGGAAATATGTTAAGGATATTGGAAACACTCCCGGTCACTTACAACACTGGTCAAAAAAATCATTCATAGAATTAGTTGATAAACACTTCATTATTGTTGAAGTGAAAAGCCCATTACCATGGACAATGATTTTATGTCGCCAGCGTTAAAATTTAATAAATCGACGATAAATATCGCACTTAATATCCTGGGTAGCGGATTGGCAATAATCGGCGTCATTTTTGTCGTAGCACGCCTCCATAATTATTGGCAAAAAGCGGACATTCAATCTTTACCTCCTGTCTCTTGGTTATTGATTGGGTTTATGGCCATATGCTATGGCATAATAAATTTGTTACTTGCTATTGCATGGAAAAGCATCTTACTTCACTTGACTATTTCTGTCGAAAAAAGGTGGGCAATCAGAACTTATGGGATATCTCAGCTTGCTAAATATATTCCCGGGAATATTTTTCATATAGCGGGAAGACAAGCTATAGCAATGGCTTCAGGATACCCTTCCAGGCAAGTTTTAAAATCAAATTTTTATGAATTAATATTGATAGCACTAGCAGGTAGTACCTCTATATTCCTCATTATACCAATAATATTCCCCGTCATACCGCAAGTTATAGGGGTAATGATTACCGTCTTAAGCATCATCATAACCTTCGCTGTAATTAAAGTATTTTTTAGTAAGCAACTTTCGCATGCATTCTTATTGCAACTACTATTTCTTTCTCTGTCTGCAATAATATTTACTTTTATTTTAACAGAAATTTCATTCAAAGAACGAATACCATTAAACTACTATATTTATATATTTGGCGCATATACCATTGCATGGCTTGTAGGGTTAATCACTCCGGGAGCGCCAGCAGGAGTGGGCATACGAGAGTTAGTTATTGTTTTTTGTCTGCGATCTATTATCCCAGAGTCTGAATTGTTGCTAGCCGTGGTATTAGGGCGTTTTGTCACCGTTCTCGGGGATGTCGTATTCTATTTCTATGTATACACGCTATTGAATATCAAAAAGGATAAAAGTCATGAGCCTGTTAAATAAAGATAAAATGGCCCTGCTTGTGTTTGTGATTTTTTTCATCCTTTGCACTGGCTACTATTTAAACACTGACTTAGGGTTGTTTCCTGATGAAAACCCGCATCTCGGATATGTTCTTGATGTTGCCAAACACGGCTTCCCTGATTATATATCTGGAAAATCATATGGTTCTGTAAAGTTGAACAGACTCGAGCACCCGGCACTTTATTATATCATTGCGGGAATGATAGATAATATCGCAACTTTACTAAGCTCGCCTATTTATAAGTCTTTACGCATTATCAATTTCTTCATATCTTCACTTACGCTAATCTTCATATATAAAAGCCTAAAATCTTTTAAAGTAAATAATGAATCTGCTATTCTCTCAATGCTGGTACTCGTCAGTATACCTATGTTTATCTTGCTTAGCGCTTCGATAAATAATGACCCTCTTATGATTTTAGGATGTGCTCTGGTATTTTATGGTCTCAGCCTCTACTATAATTATCATTCTGTCAGACATACATTGCATTATATATTAATTGGCGGAATTATCGTTTCTTTGACAAAGGCCACTGGTGCTTTATCTGTTGTTTGTATTCTTTTTATATTCATCCTTATAGAAAACAAAAGACTGCTCATCAAATGCAATGAATTGAAACGCGCAGATTTTATTTACATAACCCTCTCAATATTATGTGTTGTGGCCTATTATGTTTTCATGCTGCTCACTTATGGAAAGTTTTTCCCGACACCTCAGGGTGATCCAAGTGATTGGTTCCACGCCGCTAATCCTGACGCACCACGCTTTACAAAAATGGAGTACATTACTGCTTTTTACCAGTCAAATTTAAATACATTACTAACACCATATGGACATAAATCATTCGATGACTGGGACATCAGACGACAACTTCTGGGCCTGACCTTAAGCCTGTTGCCAATATTTTGTGTCATCGCTATTTATAGAAAAATAAAAGATCGCTCTCCACAATGGCGCTTCATTGCATTAAGTGCAATTTCATTTTTATTATTCATAGGATTTTATTTCATTACAATTTATCGTTTAAATGTTAAAACTGGATATCCAGGCGCTATGCAAGCTCGTTATTTTTTTGGTTTTTTACCTGCTATGGTCATCGTTTACGCCCTCGTTATCCATGGTATAAAAATAAATTTCATAAGACTTTCGCTAAGTATCTTAATATCATTTACGACTCTACTTTCCTTTTATCCTGCATTCTACCCTTCAGTAAGCAATATGATTCACCCCTATTTTGGACAAACCAGTATCAATACAGTAGTAGGCGAACTCACAAAAGACCACTTGTTTGAGCAAAGTTTTATTGCACAATACAATTCTGTAGAAAGGGTTGATCTGAATCTCGCCACCTATGCAAGAATAAACACCGGAATACTGTCACTGGAAATAGTTGATAACTCAGATAATGTGATAGCGCAAAGCAAATTAAGCATAAACAAAATTCACGATAATACTTGGGTCACTTTTAATTTTAAACCAACAGTTCTAATAAAAGGATCAATGTATAAACTCAGATTATCATCACATGATAGTATTCAGGGAAACGCAATTACCTGGTATGCCTATAAAAAACCCAACCCTTATCCTATGTATAATGGGACAGTGTATGGACCGGAAGAATCAAACAGCAAAGATAATGAAGGTGTCAAAGCATTTATAGATGAAAAGCCACTAGAGGCAACATTCTCATTCAAAATTTACGGGCCAGCCTGGAATTATGCATTTAAAAATTAGTAAGTTATAGATAGTATAACGTCTTCTCCTTCGTATCCTCACTATCAGTAGATGCGGAAATTATTTTTTAAGAATTGGCTTTCAGGGAGATTACGTTTTGCCATCAACTCTCAAGATCCGTCCTTATGAAGAAGCAGACCGCCCGTTTTTACGCACGTTGTATCTGGCCTCACGCAAGCATACCTGGACATGGCTGGAAGACGATTTTCAGCTGGAAGATTTTGACCGCGCAGTGATCGGCGAGACGATTCTGGTGGCAGAACGTGACGGACATTTACTGGGATTCGCCTCAATTTTCACTCAGGAAAATTTCCTGCATAACCTGTTTGTTGATCCGCAATATCAGGGAACCGGTGCAGGTTCAGCATTGCTTCAGGCTGCGGAAGAAGCGTTTACCCGTCAGGGATCGCTGAAATGCTTAGTAAAGAGTAAAAAATCAGTTGCTTTTTATCTGTCAAAAGGCTGGAACATCATCTCTACGGGGGACAGTCCAAAAGGTGAATACTATTTGTTTCATTCATCAAAAAAATAATTAAGGAAGAAATGATTACCTCACAGAACTGTATTTTCGCGATCCTGATGAATATCAATTTTTCTTTGTCGTTAAGAGGTTAAATTCCGCAGCGGTGCTATACATACTTGGTCTTCCTTAAAATATTTCGAGGGTACGAATGAAAACAATAAAACTGATGCAGATCGCCGCAGTGACTGGCGCACTGTTCCTGGCCGGTTGTACCAGCCACATTACCAAGACGGAAAAATACTCAGGTTTTTTAGGCGATTATTCCGGCCTTAAGGAAGTGAAAACGGCTGGAGGAAATCCGGTTCTGCGCTGGATCGATCCTTCGTTTAAGAAAGAAAATTATTCTTACATCAAATACGAACCGATTAAATTCTACCCGGAACCGCAGCCTACGGCGCAGATCGACAAAGCCACCTTGCAGGGGGTGCTGGATTACGCCAACAGCCGCATGAAACCTGCACTGGCAGAGCGCCTGCCACTGACAGATCACGCAGGGCCGCGCACATTGATTTTCAAAGGCGCGATCACCGGTGTGAACACGTCGGCAGAAGGTTTGCAGTTCTATGAAGTCGTCCCGGTCGCGCTGGTTATTGCCGGTACTCAAACCGCGACAGGCCACCGCACGCGTGATACTGAAGTGTATTTCGAAGGTGAGCTGATCGATGCCAGTACTGGCAAACCGGTGATCAAAGTCGTGCGTAAAGGATTCGGTAAACAAGTTTCCAATGATAAGCAGAAAGTTACCGCTAACGATTTAAAAGTTGTGGTAGATAGCCTGGCGAATGATACCAAGCTGTTCAACGAATAAGCTCCGGTTTTTCGCACCGTCAGACACAGGCAGTCGTAAGGCTGCCTTTTTTCAGACTGAATCAGCGATAAACTCACGCAGCCACTGATGTGCAGGATCACGATGAGCGCGCTCGTGCCAGACCATGTACATCTCGAACCCCGGGACATCCAGCGGCGGTGTAGTAACCTGCAAAGCAGGATTTCCACGTACCAGACGTTCCGGCAACATCGCCACCAGATCAGTGGTCATCAGCACCTGAACGACAAACAGGAAATGCGGCACTGACATGACGACGCGGCGCGATAATCCAGTGGCCGCCAGCGCGATGTCAGTATTGCCATAGAAACCCCCACCATCGGGTGAAACGATCACATGTTCCAGTGCGCAAAACGCTGAACGCGATATCTCGCCTTTAACCTGCGGATGTCCTTTTCTGCTCACCAAAACATAACGTTCAGCAAACAATAATCGGCTGTGCAGGCCATTCATCACCGCCTCGCCGGTATGGAATGCGAGATCCAGCGTACCCTGCTCCATTTTGCGGATAATCCGCGCAGGTGACGTTTCAAAAATAGCCAGCCGTGCAGAAGGTGCGGCTCTACGTAATGCCCGTAACGCGGGCAGCACAATGGTCGATTCGCCATAATCTGCCGCCCCCAGATTCCAGGTATTCTTTGCCGTCGAGGGGTCAAACACTTCACCCGCAGATACGGCCTGCTCCAGCGCGGCCAGTGCCCGTCGCAGCGGCTCACGTAATTCATCAGCACGCGCGGTCGGCCGCATCCCCCGTGGTCCCGGCAGCAGCAAAGGGTCATCAAAAAATTCCCGCAACTTCGCGAGCTGAACGCTGACTGAAGGTTGTGAAAGATTACGGCGTTGCGCCGCACGCGTGACGTTTTGCTCGGCGAGCAGGACATCCAGCGTCAGCAACAAATTGAGATCCAAACGGCCGAAATTACTCATCGCTATACCTGCTATATGATCAATTCATTTCAACTATACCTGACAACAACCTACTCTGCGTTTACCACTTAGCGGAGAATTCGTCATGAATGTATTGATCGTCTATGCCCACCCTGAATCACAATCACTGAACGGCTCGCTGAAAGATTTTGCGGTCAGTCATTTGCAGGCCGCCGGGCACAATGTGCAGATATCGGATTTGTATGCCATGCAATGGAAAGCCGCGCTGGATGCCGGAGATAACACCGGGCCTTCACCAGGGCCTTTTCAACCTTCGCAGGATTCACAGCGCGCTTACCAGAATGGCACGCAAAGCCATGACATTGCCGCCGAACAGGAAAAATTACAGTGGGCTGATACCGTGATATTTCAGTTCCCGCTATGGTGGTTTTCAATGCCCGCGATTATGAAAGGCTGGGTGGAACGCGTTTATGCCTACGGATTTGCTTACGGCGTCGGTGAACATTCCGACACGCACTGGGGCGACCGTTACGGAGAAGGCAAAATGGCCGGTAAACGCGCCATGCTGATGGTCACGACCGGCGGGTGGGAACCGCATTACAGTGCGCGTGGGATTAATGGCCCTATCGACGAGCTGCTGTTCCCGATCCATCACGGCATCCTGCACTATCCGGGCTTCAGCGTACTGCCGCCGCTGGTGTTCTACCGCACCGGACGCATGGATGAAACCCGCTATGCGCAAATTTGCGCGGAGATGTCTCACCGGCTGGATACATTAGAAAGCACGACACCCATTTCATTCCGCCAGCAGAATGGCGGCGATTACGCTATTCCGTCACTGATATTGAAACCGGAAATTGCGCCGGAGAAAAATGGGTTTGCGGCGCATTTGAAATAAGGATCTGAGAGAATTTCAGGCATAAAAAATGCCAGTGGATAATTTAATCACACTGGCGTTTTGTGGATTTTAAATAGCAGATGTCTCTAAAACTTATTCCCATTTGATCGCTATTTTCTCAATGCGCTTTGCCGTTTTTGGCTACATACATGGCGTTGTCGGCATATTCGAGAAGCTGACGTTCATCGTTACCATGCTCCGGATAGAGTGCGATTCCGATACTGGGCGTGATGTTCAAACTGTGGCCTTCCAGGGTAAAAGGAGGATTGAAAGCGTCACGGATTTTCTCTGCTACCCGAGCAGACGCGGGTAAGGAAACCCCCTGAAGCAAAACCACAAACTCATCGCCGCCGACACGAGCGACGGTGTCCGATTCGCGCACACACAACTTCAGGCGCGCAGCGGCCCCCTGCAGCAGTAAATCCCCAATACCATGGCCAAGCGTATCGTTAACCTGTTTAAATTTGTCGAGATCAATGTACAACAGCGACAACTGACCTTGCTCCCGACGTGCTGTTGAGAGCGCGACTTTCAGGCGGTCATGTAAAAAACCCCGGTTCGGGAGGTCAGTCAGTGGATCATACTGCGCCATATACTGCAGCCGAGCCTGCATTTGCTGACGCTCAATGACAGTCGCAATTTGAGTCGAAACGAACTGCAGTAACTCCTGATCCTGTTCGTTGTAGCACACACCACCCGGGTAGCTTTTGACCATAAGCACGCCAATCGTGCCCTTATGCGACTTGAGCGGAACACCCAGCCAGCAGAATGGATTCATGCCAAAAGAGACCCGCAATTCTTCCATGCGGGCAACCATCGTTTCAGGTGTGAGCAGCAGCGGCAGACCGGTATGAATAATCTCTGCGTAGAACGTACCTGGGATCAGGGTAAAGGGGTCTGGCCTCGGCAGAAACTGATCCACATGATAAGGGAAGCTAAGTTTACCGGTTTCATCATCGTAGAGCGTCACCGAGAAATTATCGACGGGCAGCAGCGTGCCGACGATCTCATGAATGCGCTGGAATAACTTGAGTAAATCTTCGGCGGTATGTGCAGCTTCAGAAATAGAATAAAGCGCAGACTGCAACAATTCGGATCGTTTGCGTTCGGTAATATCTCGGGCAACACCAATGCGCAATTGATCAGCCGGTGACCAGCGTGCCGTCCACATGATGTTGACTACTTGTCCATTCTTATGAATGTAACGGTTCTCAAAATGAAACTGAGGATTGCCAGACATGATCCCCACCACCGAGTTTCGGGTTATTTCCCGATCTTCAGGCAGCATCATGTCAAACATGTTTTTGCCGATCATTTCTTTCGGCGTATAGCCAAAGATACGTTCGCATGATGCGCTCGCAAAAACGATATTGGCATGGGCATCAACCGCAAAAACAGCATCCATCATGAGATCAATAAAACTGGCCAACGGCGCGTGAGGATTCGATTCCATAGAGAAACTATAAGGCCTGAATATAAGAGTGAGTACGGCTACCTTTACGATAGATATCCGTCGTCCATTAGCACTGCATCGTTTTGCACCACCGGTTAAAGATAGTACAGGTACAGTTGAATAAACTATGGAAAGAATCACATGATAAGGTTGAAACGGCCGTCTGATATCTGACAGATATCAAAAAGCCCGCATTTACGCGGGCTTAGAGGTGTTTATTGCTTTAACGTGCAGGCTGTTGCCAGACGCGAAATCATTCCCACTCAATCGTTGCCGGTGGTTTGCCCGAGATGTCATAGACAACACGGGAGATACCGTCGACTTCGTTGATGATGCGGTTGGAGCAGCGGCCAAGGAAATCGTACGGCAGGTGTGCCCAGTGCGCGGTCATGAAATCGATGGTTTCTACTGCACGCAGGGAAACGACCCAGTCGTATTTACGGCCATCGCCCATCACACCAACGGAGCGGACAGGCAGGAAGACGGTGAAGGCCTGGCTGACTTTGTTATACAGGTCGGCTTTATGCAGTTCTTCGATGAAGATAGCATCGGCGCGACGCAACAGGTCGCAGTACTCTTTCTTCACTTCGCCCAGCACGCGAACGCCCAGACCCGGACCCGGGAACGGGTGACGGTAAAGCATGTCATACGGCAGGCCGAGTTCCAGACCGATTTTACGTACTTCGTCTTTGAACAGTTCTTTCAGCGGCTCAACCAGACCCAGTTTCATTTCTTTCGGCAAACCGCCCACGTTGTGGTGCGATTTGATCACGTGCGCTTTACCGGTGGCCGAGGCTGCGGATTCAATCACGTCAGGGTAGATGGTGCCCTGCGCCAGCCATTTCACTTCATCCTGCTTGCAGGCTTCTTCATCGAACACTTCAACAAAGACGCGGCCGATGATTTTACGTTTGGCCTCAGGTTCATCAACGCCTGCCAGCGCAGACAGGAAGCGCTCTTCCGCAGCGACATGAACGATGTTCAGACCGAAACGGTCACCGAACATTTCCAGCACCTGATCTGCTTCGTTAAGACGCAGCAGACCGTTATCGACGAACACGCAAGTCAGACGGTCGCCAATGGCGCGGTGCAGCAACATGGCGGTCACGGAAGAGTCAACGCCACCGGACAGGCCGAGGATCACATGATCGTCGCCAATCTGCACACGCAGACGTTCAACGGCATCTTCAATGATTTTTGCCGGCGTCCACAGTGCTTCGCACTCGCAGATATCCATGATGAAACGTTCGAGCATACGCAGGCCCTGACGGGTATGCGTCACTTCCGGGTGGAACTGCACACCGTAGAAGCGTTTTTCTTCGTTGGCCATAATGGCAAACGGGCAAGTCTCAGTGCTGGCAACGGTCACGAAATCAGACGGGATGGCCGTCACTTTATCGCCGTGGCTCATCCAGACGTCGAGCAACGGTTTGTTGTTCTCACTCAGGGCATCCTGAATGTCACGGATCAGCGCGCTTTCAGTCTGAACTTCAACCTGCGCATAACCAAATTCGCGCTCGTTAGAGCCTTCAACATGGCCGCCTAACTGCATCGCCATGGTTTGCATGCCGTAGCAGACGCCCAGAACCGGCACACCGGCTTCGAAGACATAGTCTGGTGCACGCGGGCTATCATGCTCGGTGGTACTTTCCGGGCCGCCGGACAGGATGATCCCGTTCGGATTGAATTCGCGGATTTGGGCTTCGGTTACGTCCCAGGCCCAGAGTTCGCAATAGACACCCAGTTCACGCACGCGGCGCGCAACAAGTTGGGTGTACTGGGAGCCGAAATCGAGGATCAGGATACGGTGCTTGTGAATATTTTCGCTCATGAGGGGGCGTTTTCCAGAAAGCAATAAAAGCGTTAAAACAACAGGTTAAATTTTCTAACAATCTTAAAAGCAGACAGCGAGCCTTTAGCTCGCTGTCTTTAGGGTCAGGATCCCATGCGGTAGTTCGGTGACTCTTTGGTAATCGTCACGTCATGTACGTGGCTTTCCTGGATCCCGGCACCGCTGATGCGGACAAACTCAGCCTTGGTGCGCAGGTCGTCGATGGTAGCACAACCGGTCAGCCCCATACAGGAGCGCAGACCGCCCATTTGCTGGTGGATGATCTCTTTCAGACGGCCTTTATACGCCACACGACCTTCAATACCTTCCGGTACCAGTTTGTCAGCAGCGTTATCAGTCTGGAAGTAACGGTCTGAAGAGCCTTTGGACATCGCGCCCAGAGAACCCATGCCGCGGTAAGATTTGTATGAACGGCCCTGATACAGCTCGATTTCGCCCGGAGATTCCTCAGTGCCCGCCAGCATCCCGCCGACCATCACACAGCTTGCGCCGGCAGCGATAGCTTTAGCGATGTCGCCGGAGAAGCGGATACCGCCGTCAGCGATAACCGGAATACCGGTGCCTTCCAGCGCTTCAACCGCGTCAGAAACGGCAGTGATTTGCGGAACACCCACGCCGGTCACGATACGGGTAGTACAGATGGAGCCAGGACCGATACCGACTTTCACCGCGCTCACGCCTGCTTTCGCCAGTGCCAGAGCACCTGCGCCAGTCGCAACGTTACCGCCAATGATTTGCAGATCCGGGTATTTAGCGCGGGTAGCGCGGATACGTTCCAGAACGCCTTCGGAATGGCCGTGAGAGGAGTCGATCAGCAGGACGTCAACACCGGCAGCAACCAGCGCATCGATACGTTCTTCGTTGCCCGCGCCCGCACCAACCGCTGCACCGACGCGCAGGCTACCCTGCTCATCTTTACAGGCATTCGGTTTACGTTCGGCTTTCTGGAAGTCTTTTACGGTGATCATACCGAGCAGATGGAATTGCGCGTCAACCACCAGCGCTTTCTCTACACGTTTTTCGTGCATTTTTTGCAGCACGACTTCGCGGGCTTCGCCTTCTTTGACGGTGACCAGACGTTCTTTCGGCGTCATGACCGCAGTGACAGGCTGTTCCAGATCGGTCACGAAGCGCACGTCACGACCGGTAATAATACCGACCAGTTCGTTTTCTTCGGTCACGACCGGATAACCGGCAAAACCGTTAATTTCAGTGAGTTCTTTAACCTGACGCAAAGTGGTCGATGGCGTGACGGTTTTAGGGTCAGCAACAACGCCGCTTTCATGCTTCTTCACGCGACGGACTTCTTCCGCCTGACGCTCAATAGACATGTTCTTGTGAATGAATCCGAGGCCGCCTTCCTGCGCCAGAGCAATGGCCAGATTCGCTTCAGTCACGGTATCCATCGCTGCGGACAGCATAGGGATATTCAGACGGATTTTAGCGGTCAGTTGAGTACCGAGGTCGGCAGTATTAGGCAAAACTGTGGAGTGGGCTGGAACAAGGAGAACGTCGTCGAACGTTAGTGCTTCTTTTGCGATACGTAGCATGGGCAATATCTCACCAAGGTGGATGCGGAAAAGATAAAATATTGCAGCGGGAGTATACAGGTGAGTAGGCATTTCGACCAGAACTATTTCAAAAACTTCTTGATTACCTTTTGCGGGCATGTAGTATCGTTCGATTAAGTCTCTGTTTTTGAATTTGATCTGGATCACATGTCGCTACCTTCTTCGCCTCCTATTTTTACCGTAAGCCGCCTGAATCAGACGGTCCGACAGTTGCTGGAAAACGAAATGGGTCAGGTCTGGCTCTCCGGTGAGATTTCAAACTTCTCTCAGCCGTCCTCCGGCCACTGGTATTTTACGCTCAAAGATGACCGCGCTCAGGTCAAATGTGCCATGTTCCGCAACACGAGTCGCCGCACAACGTTCCGCCCGCAAAATGGCCAGCAGGTATTAGTCCGCGCGACCATTACGCTGTATGAGCCACGTGGCGATTATCAGCTGATTGCCGAAAGTATGCAGGAAGCCGGCGACGGTTTATTGCAGCAAAAATTCGATCTGCTGAAACAGCAACTGGCCGCCGAAGGTCTGTTTGATGCACAGTTTAAACAACCGCTGCCCTCGCCGGCCAAATGCGTGGGTGTGATTACTTCCGCCAGCGGCGCGGCGCTGCATGACGTGTTAAATGTCTTAAAGCGTCGCGACCCGTCGTTACCCGTCATTATTTATCCGACGTCAGTTCAGGGCGCGGATGCGCCGGGGCAAATCGTCCGCGCCATTGAGCTGGCTAACGCTCGGGAAGAAGTCGATGTCCTGATTGTCGGGCGCGGTGGCGGTTCGCTGGAAGATTTATGGAGCTTTAACGATGAGCGCGTGGCACGGGCGATTTTTGCCAGCCGCATTCCGATCGTCAGCGCCGTCGGCCACGAAACCGATGTGACGATTGCCGATTTTGTTGCTGATTTACGTGCGCCGACGCCATCTGCTGCTGCCGAACTGATCAGCCGCAATCAGCTGGAATTGCTGCGCCAGATCCAGTCGCAGCAGCAGCGCCTCGAAATGGCGATGGATTATTATCTCGCACAACTGACGCAGCGCTTCACGCGTCTGAATCACCGCCTGCAACAGCAGCACCCGCATTTACGTCTGGCGCGTCAGCAAACGACGCTGTTCAAATTGCGCCGTCGTCTTGATGAAGCCATGCAAAACCAGCTGCGTCAGATGCTGCGCCGAACCGACCGTTTGCAGCAACGCCTCACGCAGCAGCAACCGCAGCCGCGCATTCACCGCGCCCAGCAGCGGGTTCAGCAGCTTCAGTACCGGCTGCAACAGGCGATGTCATCGCAACTGACCGAAAGCCGTCAGCGTTTCGGTACTGCCTGTACGCAACTGGAAGGGGTCAGTCCGCTGGCGACACTCGCCCGCGGCTATAGCGTGACGACCACGCCGCAAGGCGCGTTGCTGAAGAAAACCACGCAGACTGCACCGGGCGATACACTGAAAACACGTCTGGCCGATGGCTGGATTGAAAGTGAAGTGAAATCGATTGTGGTAGAGAAGAAAGTGCGTAAACGTGCGGTTAAATAAGCGTTAGGTTTACCCCCATCCTCCCCCTTCGCAGGGGGAGGAGATTGAAAAGCTTACAGATTATAGTTATTTGTCTTCACGCCATTCACCCAAACTTCACGCGTTTCGCCTTGCGGCAGCACAATGCTCAGGGTTTTCCACGCTGGTTTGAAATCACCGCGCTGCGTCAGCGTGATGTTGATTCGCTGATCGTCACTGGCGATATCCCAGTTCAGCCACAGCGCATGATTCTGCTCCCAGCGATGGCTTTCGCCGTCATCTTCAAACAGCATGCCTGACGATGTCGCCTGACCCGGTGCCGGATACACATGCAATTCACGCAGCATATCTTTACTGGCCTCAACATGCGCCAGACGGCAAGATTGCGGCAATGCAGCACCGGCGCGCACCAGCAGCGGCAGGCGATCCAGTGGTGCGTCGAGGGTGATTGTCTGGCCCCCCGCAAACCATTCGCCGGTATAGAAATCGCACCAGCCCATTCCGTTATCAGGCAGATAAACATTACGCTCACGCTGCCCCTCATCCACCACGCTGGCGACCAGCAAATCACGTCCCATCAGGAAGTCATCGGTTTCCGCGAAGGTGTTTTTGTCGTGCTCGTGGTCGAGGAATGTCGGGCGCAGCATCGGCTCGTCATCCGCATGAGCCTGCCACAGCAAGGTGTAGAAATAAGGCAATAAGCGATAACGCAGACGGATGGCATCACGAATAAGCGGGGTCACCTGCGGATACATCCACGGCTCATTCACCGTGTGATCATCATTCCAGGAATGAATGGTGAAACGTGGATGCATCACGCCGTTTTGCACCCAGCGGACAAACAGTTCGGCATCCGGCTTATCCCCTGAGAATCCGCCGACGTCGTGTCCGACGTTATACAAACCGGATAAACTCATGCCGATGCCCATGCGGGTGTTGTAGCGCAGCGTCTGCCAGTTAGTGCGGTTATCACCGCTCCAGGTTTGCACGTAACGCTGCATGCCGGAACAGCCGGAGCGGGAAATCAGATATGGCCGGATTTCCGGCGCGAAGTTTTGCTGTGCTTCAAACGACGCACGCATCATCAGCAACGGCATCACCGGACGGATATGTTTGATGGCGATAGACTTGCCAAAACCGTGGCAACGCGCATCGCTGTCCCAGACTTCATACTCGTTGTTGTCGTTCCACGTCGAACCGATGCCTTTTTCGAGCAGCTGTTGCGTCACGCCTTTCTGCCACCAGCGCACAGCGGCAGGATGAGTGAAATCGAGGTGGGAACCTTCGTCATCCCAGAATACTGAGCGTTCCGGCACGTCGCTTTCGCTGTCGCGGATAAATAAACCCTGCTCAGCAACCTGTTCATATTGCGGGTGATCCTGCAACAGGCAAGGTTTGATATTGGCCGCCAGACGGATACCGGCGTCGAGAAACGCTTTCGACATCACTTCCGGCTCAGGCACTTTGTCGTAGTTCCAGTTAAAGACGTAGCGCTTGTTGCCGATCGAGGTGTAACCCGATGATAACTGAAATGAATCGCAGGGAATTTGATGTTGCTGACACAGCGTGATGAATTTCATCAGCTGTTGCTGGGCATCCGGCGCATCGGTGTAATACATGGTCGAGCCACTGTAACCGAGACTCCATTTCGGCCCAAAGGTAGTTTTACCGGTCAGGCGCACCAGCTTTTTGGTGACGTCGAGTGACGTCGGGCCGACAAACAGGTAGTAATCCAGATCGCCCGCTTCGGCACTGAAACGACGGTAAGGCAGATGGTAATTATCCAGTTCATTGCCGAGATCAAGCCAGACATTGCTGAGATTGTCGTAGAAAACGCCAAAACTGACACCATTGCGCCGCGTCAGGGTAAACGGGATATGCTTATACAGCGGATCGGTGCTGGCGGCGTTATAACCCATCGCATCCAGATTACGCATTTCAAAGCGGCGGCCGCTACGGTTGAGATCACCGGCTTTCTCGCCCAACCCGTACACGCCATCCTGCGGTTCACGCAGCTGATAGTGCGCCGATGCTTCGTTTTTCACGCCGAGCATATACGCGCCGGTTTTCCGATCTTTTACCAGCGGCTGCCAGACACCGGCCTCATTCTTATATTCCCAATCCAGCCACAACGGCTGATGCACCGTGACGCGCAGCGCCTCAGTGGTCAGTGTCAGGCAATCGTCGCCCTGTTCGAGCTGATAACCCGGCACTGAAAAACCTTCGTTGCTCAGACGGTCACGCCCTTCCCATGGTGCATCATTTTGTGGTGCGATACTCCAGGTACGATCCAGCGCAAGCTCGCCGTTTCGCTGGATGAATACGCGGATTAACCCCTGTTCCAGCACACGCAGAGAAAACAGATGTTTACCATCAACCCGCAAATCCACGCCTGCTTCATCCTGCCCGGCAAGCTCCCAGTGTTTTAACGTCTTCATAGACTCTCCCTTTTTGCCGGATTGCGGCGTTCAGCGATCAGAGCAACCAGGAAGACTGCGCCGATCAAATCAAAGAAACCCATCGCGATAAACAGCGGATTGAAACCCATTTTGTCGGCAACGGCGCCGATCAGCAGTGAAAACAGGAAACTGGCGATCCACGCCGAAGAACCGCGCATGCCGTTAACCGTCGCCACCTGGCTCTTATCGAATGTCTCCACCACGACGGCACTCAGCATGCAGGAAATCACCTGATGACCGAAACCGCCGATGGAAATCAGGGCGATGGCGGCATACGGGCTTTGCGTCAAGGCGACCAGCGCCAGCGACAGCATCATAAATGCGCCGGTGACGGAGCTGGCGACGATGGAGTTAATGCGGGTGCAGCCAAACACTTTGCGGTACAGCGTGGTGAGATAGCCGCTGGCAATACTGCCGAGGTCGGCGGCCAGGAACGGCAGCCAGGCAAACATCACAATGTGTTTTAAATCCATCCCACGTTCATTGGCGAGATACAACGGCACCCAGAAACTGAACACCGCCCACGCTGGCTCAGCCAGAAATGCCGGAATGGCGATACCGTAGAATTTCTTGTTTTTACAGACAATTTTCAGCGATTTGATAAACGGCAGACGCGTTTGTTGCGGTTCGTTATCGGAACGGATCAGCGCCAGTTCATCTTTGCTTAAGTTCGGATGCGTTTCCGGTGAATGGTAGAACTTCCACCACAACAGAACCCACAGCATTGACAGCACACCGCAGAACAGGAACGCTCCGCGCCAGCCAAATGACACATGGGCGACCAGGATAATCGGCGGGGCCAGCATGGCACCAATCGAGAAGCCTACGCCTGCCCAGCCCGCGGCAACCGGACGCTCTTTACGCGGGAACCAGTCGGAAATCGCTTTGGCGTTGGCCGGAGTCGCCGCCGCTTCGGCACTGCCCATAAAGAAGCGCAGAACGGCGAGTTGGATCCAACTGCCCGCCCCTGCATGCAGCATACAAACCACCGCCCAGATTGAGGCGCAGATCAGAAAGCCCAGCTTCAGGCCAATTACATCAATCAGCCAGCCGCACAACGGCTGGAAAATGGTGTACGCCGCCTGAAACGCCGCGACGATGTAAGAATATTGTTCCGTGGTCATGTTCAGGCTGGTTTTCAGTTCAGCCGCCAGTAACCCCAGAGAATTTCGGGTGACGTAGTTGACCGTCACGCCGAGCAGAAACAGCGCCAGCATCCACCAGCGTAAAGCCTTTATCTTTCTGCGTCCTGCAACCGCAGCTGTCCCGGTATTTATTTGAATTGTCATGTCCGTTCTCCCACCCGTCGGCCTGGCCGCAGATGATGTGTCATGTGAGGTACTTCTGCAGAGTAGGCACACGGATTTGTGAGGGAAACGTGATTTTTTGCAAAAGCTTTCACGCTATAACTGCACCGGGAAGTCAGGGAGGATAAAAGCTCACAGGCAGCACATCTTCTGATATGAAAATTTTTGCATGGACGATTTTGAAGGAGATCACAGTTTGAAAGGAAAGTTAAATATCCAGCAAATTGCCGACCAGACAGGGTTGTCGATCAGTACCGTTTCGCGGGTTTTAGCCGGGAAAAATAACACCAGCAGCAAGGCGCGTGACAGCGTGCTTGAGTGTGCCAAATCTCAGGGCGTTCTCGATGGCCTTTCCACCGGCAGGCTGATGCTCAACAACATTTTGATTTTCGCTCCCGCCCGCGCCTTTGATGTGCGCAGCGATATTTTTTATTACAAGGTGATCCAGGGCATTCTGGCTGCCACCGCCCATCATGAAGTGCGCGTCCGTTATTGTGCGATGGAAGAAGAAAACGCCGATGCCGCGCTGTTCATCGCCAAAATGACCGATCCGCAAACCGAAGCCGTATTACTGGTCGGTATCGACGATCCTCACATTCATCAATTGGCCGCTGACATGGGCAAGCCCTGCGTGCTGGTCAATTGCCATGACCGGCATATGCGCCATGACAGTGTCAGCCCAGATCATCAGACGATGGGCGATTTCGCCTGCGACTATCTCTTTTCTCAGGGCCACACACATATCGTGACCGTGCAGTGCCTGCGACGTCATACGATGGAACTTCGGCTCACGGGGATTAAACAGGCGTTCACGCGCCATCATCAGGTTTTCAGTGACAGCCAGCATTTGCTGAATACCTCAGGATTCGGTGCCCAGGAAAGCGAACAGGCGTTGCTGGAATTTCTGGATGCCTTGCCGCCCGGCCAGCCACTGCCGACCGCAATCCTGGCCGGTGGCGATTTTATGGCTTCCGGCGTGGTAGCCGCGCTGGCTAAACGCGGCTTTTCCGTGCCCGGGGATATCAGCGTTATCAGCACTGACGGATTCAATCTTGCAGAAATTCACGATGTGCCGCTGACAGCGGTGCATGTGCCGCGCGATGAACTCGGTGCCGAAGCGATTTCCCTGTTGCAACGGCGCATGCTGCGCCCCGATGCGCCCCACACAACGCAGCTGTTGCAGGGAAAACTGGTGGTGCGCGAGTCGGTCAGAAAAGCCAGCGGACGCGCTGTGATTTGTCATTCGCATACGTTGTATGACCCGCAGCCGGACAGATAAATCTCATCTTTAACAGGCTTAACGCTCAGCAGTCCTATACTGACGGTGATGACTATTCATTAGCCGGCTTTCAGTATCAGACGGTCAGAACACCTTGTTTTCACCTTCGGGTGACTCTTGATAAGGAGATTCACGATGAATCACAGTTCAGCAAAGCGTTACAACAGCGTTATCCCGCCCTACATGCTTAACCGTATTATTGAACACGGTTCAGAGCCCCAGCGCAGATGTGCCAGACAGACGCTGGTACATGTGAATACCCTGATGGCACAGCCCTACGCCAAACCGCAGAAGATCGTGACAGCCAAAGCGGGTCAGGTTGAGCGTGATATTTATGACGCCAAAAATACCACCCGACTACCGGGGGAGTCCGTGCGTAAGGAAGGTCAGCCGAGTAACGGCGATGTGTCGGTGGATGAAGCCTATGATTATCTTGGCGTGACCTATGATTTCTTCTGGCAGGCCTATCAGCGAAATTCCCTTGATAACAAAGGGCTGGCGCTTCTCGGCACGGTACATTATGACAAAGGCTATCAGAATGCCTTCTGGAACGGGCAGCAGATGGTGTTTGGTGACGGTGACGGCGAAATCTTTAACCGCTTCACGATTGCTATCGACGTTGTCGGGCACGAGCTTTCCCACGGTGTCACCGAAACGGAAGCAGGTCTGGAATATAACGGCCAGTCCGGCGCGCTGAACGAATCAATGTCGGATGTGTTTGGTTCGCTGGTGAAACAATTCCACCTGAAACAAACTGCCGATAAAGCCGACTGGATTATTGGTGAAGGCTTGCTGGCGAAAGGCATTAACGGTTCCGGCCTGCGTTCTATGTCTCATCCCGGCACCGCTTACGATGACCCGCTGCTGGGTAAAGATCCGCAACCGGCAGACATGAAGGGTTATGTGAATACCCGCGATGACAACGGCGGTGTGCACATTAATTCAGGCATACCTAACCGCGCGTTCTATCTGGCAGCGACTAAACTGGGTGGTAACGCGTGGGAACGTGCAGGTTACGTCTGGTATGACACGGTTTGTGATGAATCCCTGCCCAAAAATGCAGACTTTGTCACGTTCGCCCAACTGACGATTCAGCATGCGGAAAAACGCTTTGACGCTTCCGTTGCACAAGCGGTTCGTGAAGCCTGGGAGCAGGTCGGAGTGATGTAAATGAAACCTTTAGATTCGCTGGAAAGTAATGCGGTCATTGAGATTTACCGCGAAGGCGGCATTGCGTTTATCCCGAAACTCAGCGGGCCGCGACGGGTCGAACTTTCAGGTATGAGTGATGATAAGCGGCGGGAAATTTGCCAGCTCATCAACAAAGCCCTGCCCTATGCTCAGGAAAAAGAAAACGCCGGTCATGGCGACCAGCGTTATTTCCGGCTGGAGATTTACTATGCATCGGAAGCGCATTCGGCCAGCCTGGTGGTGATTATTCCTGAAACCGAAACGCCCGAGGAACTGGTGAATTTATGGAAGCAGGCTCCCCCTGACGATCACTCTGCGGAATAAGGCGAATACGTAAACTGTACCCTTTTTTTAGAAATCATCCCGTGCCCGTTTTGGCAGAAGTAATCTAACGCGCCGCAGGCTTTCAGCTCCTGCAACGGTTGCTGGCAATCCGGGCACAATGCGATTTGCTGATAGTCGCCATGGCTGGCGTCACAATGAAAGTGACCACTTACCCAGCTCATCGGCTGGCTGCAAACCGGACAAAGTGCATCCATCGTCTATCCCTCTAAATAACACCCAGCGTCCGCAGTAAATACAGACCCAGTGCGGTAGTGAAAAATGATCCGAGCGTGGTGACGGCAATAATATTCGCCGCCAGCGTCGCGTTGCCGCCCATTGCGCGGGTCATCACGTAGCTGCCCGCTGCGGTCGGTGTGCAGGAAAAGAGAAATATAACGCCGAGCGCCGCGTCGCGAAAGCCAAACAACCATGCCCCGAAGGTCATCAGCGCAGGCACAAATATCACACGTGACGCGGAAGACCAGGCCGCCACGTGAGAACTGCGGAACATCGCCTTCACGTCAAGACTGGCACCGGCACATAACATTGCCAGCGGCAGCGCCATCCCTGAAATAAACTCACCGGTGCTGGCAATGGTCGCTGGCATCGGTAAATGGCTGTACTTAAACGCCAGCCCGAGCACCAGACCAATAATCAGCGGATTGGTGATAATACCGCGCAGAATCGGCTTCAGCCCGATGCTATTCCCCTGCCCGCCTTTCAGGCTGCGGGTTAGCGTAATCACGGAAAGCACGTTGAAGAGGATCACTGTGACCGCCAGATACATCGACCCCAGCGCAATACCTTCGCTGCCAAAGGCCAGCGAGGCATAAGCAAGACCCGCGATGCCGGTATTGGCGCGGAATCCTCCCTGCACAAAAATACCGCGCTCACGCGGGTCTTTCACCAGTTTTATCGCCACCAGTTCCAGCAACAGAAATGAAGCGACGGTGCCAAGGCCACCATAAATGGCGAGCGGCAGATTTGAGCCTGAGGAATCATGCCCTTGCGCCACGCTGAAAAAAAGCAGGCAAGGTAAGGCGATATTGAATACCAGACGGCTGGCTTTCTCGTTAAAACTGTCGTCCATCAGGCCAGTGCGGCGCAAAAACACGCCCAGCAGCAAGATCAATAAATTGGGAACCGTAACGCCAAACGCAAAACTCCAGGTCTGCCAGAACATCCAGCCAGCTCCTTGCGGGGAAATTAAGACGAAAAAAAGGGGTACATTTTCATGCACCCCATTCGTTTAGGATTTGTTTTTCAGGTGCTGCATCAGACGTCGGCGCTTGCGCTGCTGGTGAGGAGAAAGCGAGTTTTTCTTGCCTTCATACGGGTTCTCACCTTCTTTGAACTGAATGCGGATTGGCGTTCCCATCACTTTCAGTGAACGACGGAAATAGTTCATCAGATAGCGTTTATAGGAATCAGCCAGGTCTTTCACCTGATTACCGTGAATCACCACGATAGGCGGGTTATAGCCCCCGGCGTGAGCATATTTCAGTTTCACGCGGCGACCATTGACCAGCGGTGGCTGGTGATCGTCAGCCGCCATTTGCATGATACGGGTCAGTAAGGAAGTGCTCACTCGCGTGGTTGCACAGGTGTACGCTTCGTTTACTGACTCAAACAGGTTACCAACGCCGCTGCCGTGCAGGGCAGAGATGAAGTGAATGCGGGCAAAATCAACGAAACCAAGACGCAGATCCAGCTGATCTTTAACCTGAGCACGCGCTTCTTCGCTCATGCCATCCCACTTGTTGACCACGATAACCAGTGAGCGCCCGCTGTTGAGGATAAAGCCTAACAGCGAGAGATCCTGATCGGAAATGCCTTCGCGGGCATCGATAACCAGCATCACTACGTTGGCATCTTCAATCGCCTGCAAGGTTTTGATTACCGAGAATTTCTCAACGGTTTCAGTCACTTTGCCGCGCTTACGCACACCGGCGGTATCAATCAGAACGTATTCACGCTCGTCACGCACCATCGGGATATAAATACTGTCACGGGTGGTGCCCGGCATGTCATAAACCACGACGCGCTCTTCACCCAGAATACGGTTAGTCAGTGTGGACTTACCTACATTCGGACGTCCGACGATAGCCAGTTTGATTGGCAGAGACTGCGGGTCGAAATTATCTTCTTCGTCTTCAGGGATTTCATCACCGGTGGCTTCCTGCTCGGCCCAGTAAGCCGCGTTAGCTTCTTCCTCGGTCAGTTCGACTTCTTCCGGCTTTTCACCCACGAACGGGATCAGTACGTGTTCGATCAGTTGCGTCACGCCACGGCCGTGTGAAGCCGCGATAGCATACACATCGCCCAAACCGAGTGAGTAGAAATCACCGGTTGCGCTGTCCGGATCCAGCCCGTCAGTTTTGTTCGCCACCAGGAAGGTGGCTTTTTCACGGCTGCGAAGATGCTGGGCAATGCCCTGATCGGCAGGCATCAGGCCCGCACGGGCATCGACCATGAACAGCACGATATCCGCTTCTTCGATAGCCAGCAGAGATTGCCCTGCCATGCGGGTTTCAACGCCATCTTCGGTACCGTCAATACCGCCGGTATCCACGATGATGAATTCATTACCCTCAATTTCGGCACGACCATACTTGCGGTCACGCGTAAGCCCCGGGAAATCCGCCACCAGCGCATCACGCGTCTTGGTTAAACGGTTAAATAAAGTGGATTTACCCACATTCGGGCGCCCAACAAGCGCAACGACAGGTATCATTTTGAAGCCTCAGTGTTTTTATAGGTGGTGCTAAACGCAAATAGCTGGCCTGCTGAATTTCATTGCAAACCACTATAATTCAATTTGTTACAGCGCAATCTCTCATTGGGGATTACGCGGATTTCAGAATACGAAACGGCCCCTGAGCAATTCAGGAGCCGTTTTAAAGCCCGGGGTCAACCGACCTCAGGGCCAGATGCCGGTCGCAGTATTAGCGGGTGAAGGAGTAAACCTCGCCACCTTTCGCCTGCACAACCAGCTTGTCGCTTGCCACAATCGGCGCACTCAGGAAGCCATCGCTGTCGACTTTCTGCTGAGCAACAAAACGACCATCAGTGGTATTGATCCAGTGCAGATAGCCTTCGGAATCGCCGACCACAATGTAACCATTATACAGCACCGGTGCCGTCAGGTTACGGTGCAGCAACTCACTTTGGCGCCACACGCTGACACCACCCTGAGTATCGAGCGCCATCACGCGGTCATCCTGGTCAACCATATAGATATGGCCTGCGTCGACAATGATGTCATTCACAGAACCAACATCACGTTTCCACATAATCTGACCAGAACGCAGATCCATCGCCACCAGATTGCCATTGTATGCCAGCGTGTAAACAACGCCATCAACGATAACCGGCGTGGTATCCACATCGCTCAGACGGTCGATTTCAGTCGTACCGGTAGTCTGAGAAATACGTTGTTGCCAGATCAACTGACCTTCTTTCATCAGTACAGCACTGACGCGGCCATTATCACCACCGACGATTGCAGCACCAAAGGCTACCGCAGGCGCTGATTCACCACGCAGAGACAGCGTTGGCATATCGAGGTTAGCGGTCCATTGAATGGTACCGTCGGATTCATTCAGACCCTGCAACATACCATTGCCGGTGTGAACCAGAACCAGACCATCGCTGACAACCGGACGGGACAATGCTTCCCCCGCCACTTTGGTCTGCCAGGCGATTTTACCATCAGTGGTGTTCAATGCATAAACGATAGCTTTTTCACTGCCAACGTAAACGTGATCACCTGAAACTGTCAGGCCGCCAGACAGCTGTGCAGAAATATTTCTGGAGAGGAAGCCGGTCTTTTCAGACAGGTTGACGCTCCATTTTTCTTTACCACTGTCAGCATCGAGTGCTTTAACCAGACCAAAACGGTCAGCTGCAAAAATGGTGCTGTCCTGCCAGGCCGGACGCAGATTGGAGTAGAATTCGCCAATGCCGTCGCCTACGGATTTGCTCCACACTTGCGTCGGTGTGAACTGGTTCTCAACTTTTGGCAGCGGAGACATTTTGACCACGTCTTCTTCGCTGTTAAACAATGAACAGCCACTTAGCAGGGCAACAGAAACCCATCCTACCAAGAGTGTTTTACGCAATTGCATCGGGGTTCCCCTTAGCTGGCTAAGTTGTTCAATTTCATACGCAGCACGGTTTGCAGCGTTTGAGAGAGTTTAGAATCAAGTCCTTTGCTGTAGGCTTCACGAGCACCTTTTGCATCGCCTTTGGCAAGCAAAACATCACCACGGATGCCTTGTTGCATAGCCGTCCAGCCTTCACCCTTCACGCCGTCTAACGTTTTGAGTGCATCATCAAATTTGCCTTGCTGCATCTGGACACGCGCCAGACGTAAGTTCACCAGCGAACGTAAATTATCTTCTTTGGCCTGACCTTGCGCCTGCACTAATTGCTTTTCAGCATTGGCGAAATCACTGGTTCCGACAAAATGATCAGCCAGTTGCAGGGCGGCAAATACGCCGTAATTATTGTCATTGCTCTGAGCAAATTTTTCGAGATCAGCCACGCCTTTCGCGTTATTGCTGGTCAGCGACTGATTAGCTTGCTGGAAAGACGCAGAAGCTTCCGTCAGGGCAGAGTCCTGGTGACTCTGCCAGAAACGCCAGCCGCCCAGGGCTGCAATACCCAGAACAACGCCGATGGCCAGCGCTTTACCGTTTTCGGCAAAGAAGCGACGTACAGCATCAACCTGTTCATTCTCAGTGGTATAGACTTCCACAGTGTCCTTCTCCTTAACCCAACATCGAAGCCAGACGCGCGACGATTTCGCTTTGCGCCAGCGTTTCTTGCGTTCCACTCTGCAGGTCTTTTACGACGACCTGCTGGTTAGCGACTTCAGTTTCGCCTAGTACCAGGGCAACACGCGCACCCCATTTATCAGCACGGGCGAACTGTTTCTTGAAATTGCCGCCACCGTAGTTAGTCATAACTTTCAGCTCAGGCAACGCATCACGCAGTGTTTCAGCCAGTTGCATAGCCGCGCTTTGCGTGCCAACACCGGATGAGATCACGTAGGTGTCGACGGTTGCCGGTGCTTTGAAGTCCGGGTTTACGGCCTGAACCAGTAATACCAAACGTTCCAGCCCCATGGCGAAACCGACACCCGGTGTTGCACGACCGCCCAGTTGTTCGACCAGACCGTCGTAGCGGCCACCCGCACACACAGTACCTTGTGAGCCTAAGCTGCTGGTTACCCATTCGAACACGGTGCGGTTGTAATAATCCAGACCGCGCACAAGTCGCTGATTAACCGTATATGGGATACCAGACTGCTCTAAAAGTTCACACAGACCTGCAAAGTGTTCTCTTGATTCTTCATCAAGATAATCACCCAGCTCCGGTGCATCATTTAATAACGTCTGAATATCGGGATTTTTGGAGTCCAGAACACGCAGCGGATTGCTGTACATACGACGTTTACAGTCTTCATCCAGCTTGTCTTTATGTTGCTCAAGGAAAGCCACCAGCGCATCACGATAGTTCGCACGGGCTTCCAGTGAACCGATAGAGTTCAGTTCCAGCGCCACGTGCTCAGAAATCCCCAGCGCGCGCCACCAGCGGGCGGTCAGCAGAATTAATTCGGCATCAACGTCCGGCCCTTGCAGACCAAAGACTTCTACACCCAACTGATTGAACTGACGATAGCGACCTTTTTGCGGGCGTTCGTAACGGAACATCGGACCGATGTACCACAGACGTTGTTCCTGATTGTACAGCAGACCATGTTCAATACCGGCGCGCACGCAGCCCGCCGTACCTTCCGGACGCAGCGTCAGGCTTTCGCCGTTGCGGTCTTCAAAGGTATACATTTCTTTTTCCACGACATCAGTCACTTCACCGATAGCGCGTTTAAACAATGGGGTCTGCTCTACAATCGGCATACGGATTTCACTGTAGCCGTAACTGCCAAGCACTTGTTTCAACGATCCTTCAATACGTTGCCACAGAGCTGTGTCTTCTGGCAGGTAGTCGTTCATGCCGCGAATGGCCTGGATATTCTTTGCCACGTCAGTTCTCTATCGTTTTATAAAAAATGAACCCGATTATAGGGGCTTTGTGGCTTGTGGTTCAACGCACAGAAGCCATTACCCCGGTCGGGTTCAATATAATAATGCAGATGTACGCTGACACCTGCAACCGATGTTACTTTTCAAGATGATTGATAACGATACGTTTACTCTCATCCATAATCGCCGCTTTGGCGCGAATTTTTGCTTCTAACTGGTCGATCATATCATTGTTATCAAAACGCTCTCTCTGACGAACACCGTCTTCATAGAAACCGCTTTTGTTATGACCGCCGGTGACGCCCATGGTAGAAACCAGCGCTTCGCCCGGACCGTTAACCACACAACCAATGATCGAAACATCCATTGGCGTGATGATATCTTCCAGACGTTGTTCCAGCGCATTCACGGTACCGATGACATCAAACTCCTGACGCGAACAAGTCGGACAGGCAATAAAGTTGATACCACGGGAACGGATACGCAGTGATTTGAGGATATCGAATCCGACTTTGACTTCTTCAACCGGATCGGCCGCCAGCGAAATACGCAGCGTGTCGCCGATACCTTCTGAGAGCAGCAGGCCCAGACCAATGGCTGATTTAACGGAACCTGCACGCAGGCCACCGGCTTCGGTAATTCCCAGATGCAGAGGCTGAACAATTTGCTTAGCCAGCAGGCGGTAGGACTCAACCGCCAGGAAAACGTCAGAGGCTTTTACGCTGACTTTGAACTGGTCGAAGTTAAGACGGTCAAGAATATCAACGTGGCGCATCGCCGATTCCAGCAGCGCTTGCGGAGTAGGTTCGCCGTACTTTTCCTGAATATCTTTTTCCAGGGAGCCACCGTTCACACCGATACGGATAGGAATATTTTTGTCGCGTGCGCAATCCACCACGGAGCGGATGCGGGATTCGTTACCGATGTTACCTGGATTAATACGCAGGCAATCTACGCCGTATTCTGCAACCTGCAGGGCGATGCGGTAATCGAAATGAATATCAGCGACCAGCGGGACATTAACCTGCTGTTTGATAAGTTTGAATGCTTCTGCCGCATCCATGGTTGGCACAGAAACGCGAACAATGTCGACACCGACGCGTTCCAGTGATTTGATCTGTGCGACTGTCGCCGCGACATCTGTGGTGCGAGTGTTGGTCATCGATTGCACCGCAATCGGTGCTCCGTCACCTACAGGCACCTTGCCGACATAAATCCGGGTTGATTTGCGACGGGTAATGGGTGCTTGGTTATGCATTACTTCACTCTCCATCGTTGCAATCGTCTGACAAACTGCCGATTACTCGGCAGCTAAGGTCAGGCGCGCAACACGGCTTGATTTTACAAAACGACTTAAATCAACCGGCTTGCCCTGGAATTGGATATCAACCGCCCCCGGCGCACCGATTTTCAGTTTATACGGCGCAGTGCCCTTCACGCTGAAGGTCTCTCCGCCTTTCTTCATGCCGCTGAACAGGGTTTTTCCTGATGCGTCATCAATCTGGAACCAGCAGTCAGCTTTAAAGGTAAAGGTCACCGCTTGTGGATCCGCACCTGCTGCCGCAGTTTGTGCATCACCGGTTGGCAGACCGTTTTCAGCTGTTGCAGGCTGACTGGTTGAAACAGCGGCAGGCGCTTGCTCCGCTGGCGTACCGGATGCTGCCGGTGCGTTGCTTGCTGCTGCGCCCGGTGCGGTATTCAGCGGGATAGAATTCTGCGGCTGTGTTGTGTTTGCAGCAGGAGCCGGGTCAGAAGAAGTATCTTCTGTTGTCGGTGCAGAATTCGCATTGTCGCCCAGAGGAATAGTTTGCCCCTGGCCGCTATCCTGATTCAGTTGTGCCGATGACTGATCGGCCATTGTTGCGATTTCCTGCTGTTGCGCCTGATGATTTTGCCACCACCACGCACCGGTCAGGCCAATCACCACAAACACCACCAGCCAGGTAAAGCCCATCAGCCAGCCATCGCGTTTTTTGCGAGACTTACCGAGAGAGAATCCCTGCATTGAAGCCACTTTAGGCACTTTAATCGGCGCTTGTTTACCGATCAGACCTAATAATTCTTCTTCCGGGACATGAACCAGTTTTGCATAGGAACGGAGGTAACCACGCAGGAAAGTCGGCGCAAGATCGGCCGGCGTCGTTTCTTCTTCGATTTGGCGAATAGTTGAGACTTTCAGACACAGGCGTTCTGCAACAGCCTGATGACTAAGACCTAACTGTTCACGAGCCTGACGCAGACGTTCGCCTGTAGTCAGTTTTGCATTATTTTCTTGAGGGGCTTCAGTATTCATTGGCTAAGAACTGCTGGTACTGTTTAGATTGTGGATAACTACGCGCAAGTTGCTTACCGTAGCGTTGAACGCTATCCGGGTTGCCCGCTAACGCAGCGAATCGAATTTGTAACATGAGGCTGTCGGCAGTGGCTGGCAGAACATGTTGATATACATCCAGTAATAGTTTCGCCTGAGCGCGGTTCCCTTCCCCAAATTCTTTGGTTGCCTCAGTCAGCAAGGGTGCGCCTTTATCGGGATCCACTTTCAATGCCCGGCTTAGTAACACTCGCGCTTCCTCATTCTGATTGGCCTTCAGAAAACAGTAGCCTGCATTTTCCAGACTGTCAGCAACCTGACCGTAATCAGGCGCATTAGCTGCGGCGCTAAACTGCTGTTGTGCGGGTACATACTGCCCTAAACTACACAAAAACGCACCGTAATTATTTAAGACCGTCCCATTTTGCGGCGCCAGCTGCAACGCTTGCTGGTAGCGGCTTTCCGCTGCTTTCTGATTGCCGTTTTTTTGCTCGTAAAGCGCCATGCCAAGCTGTGTCCGATAATCCTGCGGCGCACCGTCAACGGCTTTCTGCAGATTCTGCCTGGCCGCCTCCATGTTCCCCTGATTCAGGTACGCCATACCAAGTTCGAGACGCGTTTGTGCTGCGCCGCTGGCCTGTTGCGTTTCTTTCGGTGAACTGGAACATCCCGCCAGTAAAGCCACAGTCATGCCTGCGGCGATCAGCATTTTCACACTGCCCTTCATTGTCATGCTTAATTCCCTTTACCCTGCCAGCGACAATAAAACAGCGGGCTTCGACGGAACACCGTGGCGAAGCCCATTGGGATCAGACGGCTTTTACGGAAATCTGTTGCTCGCCTGCCATTTTTTTCTTCAACGTACGTTTGGTACGGTCGATAACATCACCGGCCAGCTGACCACACGCGGCATCAATGTCATCACCACGGGTTTTGCGCACGATAACTGTAAAGCCATAATCCATCAGCACTTTAGAGAAACGATCAATACGGCTGTTCGAGCTGCGGCCATACGGCGCGCCCGGGAACGGGTTCCAGGGGATCAGGTTGATTTTGCATGGCGTATTCTTCAGACGCTCAGCCAGTTCATGCGCATGCTCGGTGCCATCATTGATGTGATCCAGCATAACGTATTCGATGGTAACGCGGCCCTGATTGGCGTTGGATTTGCTAATATAACGCTCAACAGCGGCCAGGAAGGTATCGATATTGTACTTGCGGTTGATCGGCACAATTTCGTCACGAATGGCGTCGTTAGGTGCGTGCAGGGAAATCGCCAGCGCGACATCAATCATATCGCCCAGCTTGTCCAGCGCAGGGACGACACCCGATGTGGAAAGCGTCACGCGACGTTTTGACAAACCGAAACCGAAATCGTCGAGCATGATTTCCATGGCCGGAACCACGTTATTGAGGTTCAGCAAAGGTTCGCCCATGCCCATCATCACCACGTTGGTGATGGGGCGCGTACCGGCCACTTTCGCCGCACCGATAATTTTTGCCGCACGCCATACCTGACCGATAATTTCGGACACACGCAGGTTACGGTTAAAACCCTGTTGCGCCGTGGAACAGAAAGTACATTCCAGTGCACAGCCGACCTGAGAGGAAACGCAAAGCGTCGCACGGTCGCCGTCCGGGATATACACGGTTTCAACCAGTTGTCCGCCCACCTGAATCGCCCACTTGATGGTGCCGTCAGTTGAGCGTTGTTCTGACGCGACTTCCGGTGCACGAATTTCTGCAACCCGGGCCAGCTTTTCACGCAGCGCCTTATTGATATCGGTCATTTGCTCGAAATCATCGCTGCAGTAGTGATACATCCACTTCATGACCTGATCAGCACGGAACGGTTTTTCGCCCATGTTGATGAAGAACTCACGCATTTGCTTGCGGTTAAGGTCAAGAAGGTTAATTTTTGCGGCAGCAGGCACGACAGTATTCACGGCTTCTGCGGAAACAGCGTTATTTTCAGACAAAATTGGCTCGGACGTGTTGGATTCTAACATGATGAAAATGGCCTCGTTGTTACACGTTATGGCGTATTGGAAGTGCAGAGCCTGGCCCGAAAGGTAACGGCTGGCCTGCAAATAAAATTGCGCCCCGAAGAGGCTGGCTCATTCGGGGCGCAACATTGTACAAATTTTAGGGCACGGTTGCCATGTTTGGAAAGTACAGTTACAAAATTCTTGTGAATTTGCGGCTTATCTTCCAGCAACGGTGACTCAAAAATCTTAACGCGGGCAGATTTCGCTTTCGGTAAAGAAGTAAGCGATTTCGCGTTGTGCAGATTCTACAGCGTCAGAACCGTGAACCGCGTTAGCAGTGAAGCTATCCGCGAAGTCTGCACGCAGGGTGCCAGCCAGTGCGTTGTCCGGGTTAGTGGCGCCCATGATGTCACGGTTACGCTGAACCGCGTTTTCACCTTCCAGAACCTGAACCATGATCGGGCCAGAGGTCATGAACTCAACCAGACCGTCGAAGAACGGACGGCCTTTGTGTTCTGCGTAGAAGCCTTCAGCTTGTTCTTTCGTCAGTTTCAGCATTTTAGACGCGATGATGGTGAAGCCAGCGCGTTCGAAACGTGCGTAGATAGCACCGATGTCGTTGTTAGCTACGGAGTTTGGCTTGATGATGGAGAAAGTGCGTTCGATAGTCATGAAAAAACCTCTGTCTGACTTTTATAGGTAGGGCCGGTTAATTTAATGTTATACCTGCCGTAAAATGGCGGTGATTATAGGGAGCGAAGTTACGATTGCCTACCCGAATCACAACATTTAATTAAAAAAATGTGTGATTAATTCACTATCGAACCTAAACCACCTATTTCCCGCAAACAAAACAGGGGCAAAACGGTGCTTTCCCCTGGTGTCCTCTCACTTTTATGCCTGTCCTGACGAAGGAATAATATTGCGCAACCAGCTTCCCCACTTGCGCTGATAGAACGGCTGGGTGTGGCTGATCAGATAATGGCTGATGCCACGCTCTTTTTCAGAAACGATACAGAAATCCACCGGACGATCGTCGGGAGAGGTTTCGCTCGCCACATTTCCCGCCTCGCGGATCAGCGCGTCAATTTCCTGCTCATCGCCGTCCGCTTCGACGCCAATCAGCAGGTTTGGCTGTTCATCCACGGCTTTATCGTGGATCAGCGCCATAAATGCACGGCGCACCGGTTTCTTCTGGGTGAAAAGCGTGGTGAGCGCGTCGATCATAGCGGAAGGATACTCCTCCGGCTGGCCGATCAGCAGCTGACTTTCTTTATCCAGCACCAGCTCAGACGGCGCATTTAACCCGCCATTGCTCAGCAACAGCGTAACCTCGTTCGGGGTGAATTCCTTGCCGTACTCCGATTTCGGATTCAGAAACAACTCCTCCCCTTGTGTCATTTCAAACAACACGCGGGCAGGCAGCGCGACAAACGCCTGCTCATCCGGGCTTTCGCCGGCACTGGCTTTTTCCAGAACCTCCACAGAGGAAAAGAAAGGAATGATCGAGCTGCCGTCCTGTTTTTCCCAGTGCAAAACATTCAGTTCACTGCCTGCGGTAATCGCCACACTGCCCTGCTTTTCAGCGTCATCCTGCCCTGCATCACCGAGCACAAACACGGTAGACTCCAGCAAAGTTTGATAAAACGCCGGACGCCAGGCAGGCGCGGTGACAGACAGGCGGAGCAGGCGCTCCAGCTCGTTTTCACCGTCGGTCGCCGCCGCGCTGGCAGGGAGATGATCGTGTGGGACACTCATGGTTCTTAACTCCGCTAGTGGTATA
Organism: Rahnella sp. WP5; assembly: GCF_000745615.1. Taxonomy (NCBI): domain Bacteria; kingdom Pseudomonadati; phylum Pseudomonadota; class Gammaproteobacteria; order Enterobacterales; family Yersiniaceae; genus Rahnella; species Rahnella sp. WP5. The sequence continues at coordinate 745,316 of NZ_KN050720.1, forward strand.
AAACGGGGCGCTGTTAAGCGCCCCGTTGTGCTTCATGCATTGCTTTCTAAAACTTACTTCGCCTTGGCTAACAGCAGGTTGGCGACGGTACGCACCCCCAGACCTGTCGCACCGGCAGACCACTGATCCGCCGCGCTTTTGCGGTACGTTGCGGAACAGTCGATGTGCAGCCAGCCTTTCTTATAGTCAGTGACGAAATGAGACAAGAACGCCGCAGCTGTGCTTGCACCCGCAGTGTGTGCAGGACCGGCAATATTGTTCAGTTCAGCAAAGTTAGACGGCAGATGAGAACGGTGGAATTCTTCCAGTGGCAGACGCCAGAACGGTTCGTGTTCGGCTTTCGCACTTTCCAGCAGTTCGCCTGCCAGTGCATCGTCAAAGCTGAACAGTGCGTGATAATCGTTACCCAGCGCAGTTTTCGCCGCACCGGTCAGCGTGGCCGCATCAATGATCAGTTCAGGCTTTTGCGCAGAAGCGTCGATCAGGCCATCAGCCAGCACCAGACGGCCTTCGGCGTCGGTGTTCATCACTTCAACGGTTTTACCGTTGCGGTAGCGGATAATGTCGCCCAGTTTCAGTGCATTGCCGCTGACCATGTTATCCGCGCAGCACAGATACAGTTTCACACGTTTATTCAGACCGTTCGCCGCAGCCAGCGCCAGTGCGCCGGTCAGCGTGGCCGCGCCGCCCATATCCGCTTTCATGGAATCCATTGACGCGCTTGGCTTCAGGCTGTAGCCGCCGGTATCAAAAGTGATACCTTTGCCGACCAGACAGGCGTAAACCGGTGCATCTGCGTCGCCGCCCGGGTTGTAATCCAGCGCCAGTAATACCGGCGGACGGTCAGAACCGCGGCCCACGGTGTGGATACCCATATAACTTTGCTGACGCAGGTCGTCGCCTTTGGTGATGCGGTAGCTGACTTTTTCATTACCGAATTCACACATCAGATCAACTGCGCGGGTCGCCAGTTGTTCAGGGGACAAATCCTCTGCCGGGGTATTAATGGTATTACGTACCCAGTCGATGATTTTCAGGCGTTGTTTAAGCGTGTTCGCGTCATCCTCAGACAATTCTGCCCATTCAACGTTGCGTGTGCCTTTCGGGCCACGGAAGCCTTGCCAGAATGCCCAGCTATTTTCGAGATCCCAGCCTTCACCCGCCAGTTTAACATTTTTAACACCCTGACCGTCGATACGACGCGCGGCACGGGCAATGACCGTCAGCACATCGCCGCCATTCAAATGAATGGTCATACCGGCGGAATCAGTGCTCAGTGTGGCTTTTTCGCCCCAGCGCGCATCAGCAGGCTGGGAAGAAAGGAATACGGACATTGCTTCATTGGTCGTGACTTCGGAACTCATAACAGCACTCCTGATGTTTTTTATCTTCAATGAATATTCATTTTCAATGACAGGCAAATCACCCTTTCATCGGGTGGCACTTCATTTCGTATAAACTGGTGGCAACTCACGCAGGCGGCGGACAGATTTCACCACCAGCGCAATCGCATAATCAATTTCTTCTTCCGTTGTCCAGCGCCCCAGCGAGAAGCGAAGGGAGCTGTGCGCCAGTTCTTCACTTAATCCCAGAGCACGCAGAACATAGGAAGGCTCAAGGCTGGCAGACGTACAAGCCGAACCTGACGATACCGCCAGATCTTTCAACGCCATGATCAGAGACTCCCCTTCTACACTGGCAAAACTGACGTTGAGAATATTCGGTGCTGCATGTTTCGGCGTGCCGTTCAGAAACACCTGATCCAGCGCCTGAATGCCTTTCCACAGGCGATCGCGCAGTTCAGTCAGACGCGCTACTTCGGTTGTCATTTCTTCTTTGGCGATACGATAAGCCTCGCCCATCCCGACAATCTGATGCACCGGCAATGTACCGGAACGCATGCCGCGTTCATGCCCGCCGCCGTGGATTTGCGCGTCAATCCGCACTTTCGGTTTACGACTCACGTACAGCGCGCCAATGCCTTTCGGGCCGTAAATCTTATGCGCGGAAAACGACATCAGATCAACCTGCAACTCGCTGAGATCAATCGCAATCTTGCCCACACTTTGGGTCGCATCCACATGGAAAAGGATGCCCCGACTGCGGCACAGTTCGCCGATGGTCGCAATATCCTGTACCACGCCGATTTCATTATTCACCTGCATGATGGACACCAGAATGGTGTCCGGGCGCAGCGCCGCTTCAATCGCCGCTGGCGGAATAAAACCATCTGCCTGCGGCGCCAGATAGGTGACGTCGAAGCCTTCGGTTTCCAGTTGAGCACAGGTGTCTAACACCGCTTTATGCTCAGTCTGGCTGGTAATAATGTGTTTGCCTTTCGCGCTGTGCGCGTGGGCGGCACCTTTAATCGCCAGATTGTCAGATTCGGTGGCGCCCGATGTGAAGACGATTTCACGCGGATCGACATTAATCAGCCCGGCAATCTGGTTACGCGCTACATCCACCGCCTCTTCAGCCTGCCAGCCGAAACGGTGAGAACGGGAAGCCGGATTACCGAAAGTACCGTCCAGTGTTAAACACTGCATCATTTTCTGTGCAACACGCGGATCAACCGGCGTGGTGGCAGAGTAATCAAGATAAATAGGTAATTTCATGGCAGGTAAGCTCCGGACTGCGCGTTCGGCTTCGAACGAAAGAATTAAAAACGACATCCAGTTTAAAACGGGTTCACGGCTTCTTAAAAGGGAAATGACGCTTTGCGGGCACTAATCGGTAAGAATTGACGTCAGAAAAGCAAAAGCCCGCAGAAATGTGCATTTCCGCGGGCTTTGAGTAACGTAAAAATTCACATGCATCCCCTAAATCATTCGTGTCGCATCAAGGCGGCAACGGAGCAAACCCCGAGGCGGCGCGAAGGATGACAGGGATTAGGCTCGAAGATTGACGTTGATAGTTTCCATCTGGCGGCCATTCGGCTGACGACGGGTTTCACCGTTCTGACGGTCAGCCACTTCCAGGATTTCCTGATTATTGACCAGCTCTGCCAGCGTAATATTGTTCAGGAAGCCGCTGATGCGTTCGCTCAGATCACGCCATAAGGTATGAGTCAGGCAACGTTCGCCATTCTGGCAGCCTTCTTTACCCTGGCAACGGGTCGCATCGACAGATTCGTCAACGGCAGTAATCACTGCACCAACGGCGATATCACCAGAATCTTTACCTAACAGATAACCACCGCCCGGACCACGAACACTGGCAACCAGACCATTTTTGCGTAAGCGCGAGAAAAGCTGCTCCAGGTAAGAAAGGGAAATACCCTGACGCTCAGAAATGTCAGCCAGTGGTACTGGTCCTTCCTGGGAATGCAGTGCAACGTCGAGCATAGCGGTCACGGCATAACGGCCTTTGGATGTCAGTCTCATAGCATGGTTACCTGTTTAAATGACTTAGAAATTCAATAGTGCGGAACATGCAAACGAGTCTGCCATTCCCGAGTAAAACAGTCAACTATTTAACCTAGTAATTTACTCAAGTATTACAGATCGGACAGAACCGCACGATTTCTGTCATTTACTGATAATCGACAACCCTTTGATAAAAAGCCACAAACCGGTGTTTTATAATCAAATTCCGATACTTATTCTTTGTTGCTATGAGTCTTTTCAATCGACGTCAGGATACCGCGCAGGATGTTTAATTCCTGAGATTCAGGTCGTGCACGGGTAAACAGACGGCGTAATTTGCTCATCACCTGCCCCGGATGTGCCTGACGAATAAAGCCGGTTTCCAGCAAGGTTTTTTCCAGATGCTGATAAAAACGTTCGAGATCGTCGACCAGTGGATACGGTGTCTCTTCATATTCAATCTGCGGTTTTGCTGCTTCCAGCAAAGCCAGATGTGCGACGCGTACTTCATAGGCAATAATCTGCACAGCCATCGCCAGATTCAGCGAGCTGTATTCAGGGTTTGCCGGAATGCACACGTGATAGTTACATTTTTGCAGTTCTTCGTTGGTCAGCCCGACGCGTTCGCGGCCAAACACCAGCGCCACCGGCGCGGTTTGTGCGGCTTTCGCACTGTGCTCACCGCACTCGCGCGGTTCAAGCATCGGCCAAGGCAGTGTGCGGGAACGTGCGCTGGTGCCGATCACCAGACTACAGCCCGCCAGCGCTTCATCAAGCGTATCAACAATTGTCGCGTTACCGATGACATCACTGGCTCCGGCAGACAAAGAGATAGCCTGAGAGTCAGGTTTTACCAGCGGATTCACCAGATAAAGGCTTGATAAACCCATGGTTTTCATAGCACGGGCGGTAGAGCCCATATTGCCAGTGTGGGACGTTTCTACTAATACAATGCGGATATTGGGCAGCATAGGAACTCTTAGCCAGACGGAAAATCACAACAGCCTAACACAACGGTAGTTAATTTTCAGAACCCCTGCTATACTGCGCGCCGTTTCCCGTATTCCCGTTCTTTAACATCCTAGTTGGAAGATATCCATGCATCCGATGCTCACCATCGCCGTGCGCGCTGCGCGCAAGGCCGGTAACCTGATTGCCAAACATTACGAAACGCCAGACTCTGTAGAATCTACACAAAAAGGTACCAACGATTTTGTTACCAACGTAGACCGCGATGCAGAACACATGATTATCGATGTTATTCGCAAATCCTATCCAAAACACACTATCATCAGTGAAGAGTGTGGCGAGCTGGAAGGCGAAGACAAAGACGTACAATGGATTATCGACCCGCTGGATGGCACTACCAACTTCGTTAAACGCTTCCCACATTTCGCTGTTTCTATCGCCGTGCGCATCAAAGGCCGCACTGAAGTCGCGGTAGTTTACGATCCAATGCGTAACGAACTGTTCACCGCGAGCCGTGGTCAGGGCGCACAGTTGAACGGTTACCGTCTGCGCGGTACTAACGCGAAAGATCTCGACGGCACCATTCTGGCGACCGGTTTCCCGTTCAAAGCAAAACAACACGCAACCAGCTACATGAATGTGGTTGGCAAACTGTTCACCGAATGTGCAGACTTCCGCCGCACCGGTTCTGCTGCGCTGGATCTGGCCTACGTGGCCGCTGGCCGCGTTGACGGTTTCTTCGAAATCGCCCTCAAGCCCTGGGATTTCGCCGGCGGCGAACTGCTGGTTCGTGAATCCGGCGGCGTGGTGACTGACTTTGTTGGCGGCCACAACCACTTCTCGTCAGGCAACATCGTTGCCGGCAACCCACGCGTCGTTAAAGGTATTCTGATGACCATGCGTGATGAACTGAGCGAAGCGCTGAAGCGTTAATTCCGCTGAGTATCAGTTAAAAAAAACGGACGTCCTTTCGGGCGTCCGTTTTTTTATGTCTGTTGTTTATGTACAGGAGGTTATCCCCTGAATGGCCCGCCGGTTATCGGCGAAACATCACCGCCGCCGGTGCTGAAGAGCAAAATGCCCGCCACCAGCAGCACAATTCCGCCGGTCAGCGCCAGCAGCGACCAGGTGATCCGCTGCCACGCTGCAGGCGTGCGGGTTGCGCTTAGTTTCACCGCCAGCGCACGGCTGTAAAACACTAGTACGCCAATCAGCGAGACGGTCAGCGACGTGCCGATAGCCATCGTAATGGCTGAAATCACGCCCCAGTTGTAGACGCCAATCACTTTGGAAAACAGCAACACCATGATCGCGCCGGAACACGGGCGTAATCCCATCGCCAGCACAATCGCCACCTGCGTGCGCAAATCTCCGCCCGCCTGAAGCTGCTGATCGTTTGGCACATGCTGATGGCCGCAACCGCAATGTTCGTCGTGGACATGCGTTTCATTGCCCATTGGCGACAGGCTGTGGATTTTCATGGCGTGAACCGGACGCAAACTTTTGATGGTTTGCCACATCCGTTTAAGCGCCCGCCAGCACAACAGCAACCCCAGCAACATCACCAGAATGAAACTGCCCCGCTCCATCCAGAAACTGCTCTGATGCAGCTGACGCGAAGACAGTTGCAGCACGCCGAGCACCACACTGACCAATAATATTGCCACCAGCCCCTGCACAATCGCCGACGCGAAGGTCAGCTTCAGGCTGTTTTTCAGTCGCGAAGGATGCGTCGCCAGATAGGTGGTGATAACGATTTTGCCGTGCCCCGGCCCGATGGCGTGGATCACGCCATAAATCAGGCTAAAACCGGCCAGCGTCATACCCGCCTGCATCGGATTTTCTTTCACCTGCCGCAGCAGACCCGCCAGTTCCTGATGTAACTCCCGCTGCCAGATAATACTGCTGAGCAAAATACGCGGCCAGTAATGGATTAAGAGGGAAGCGCCGCCCGCCAGCAGCAACAGAAATACTGCCAGCGGCCAGAGATCGCGCCAGGACAGGGTTTTCGATGGCGTGGAGATTAATGACATTCCAGCGTGACCTTCTGAGCAAATTGCTGACCAAGATCCATGTCTTCCGGCGGGGCATCAGCCTTATCGAGTGACAGGGCATAATTTTGCAGCGAGGCATCCGGCTTCGGCGTAAACAGTGCCAGCGTACAGCGTTTTTCCAGCGCCGGTGGCAGATGCAACGCGGTTTTGTCTTTATAGGTCATATCGACAAAATACGAAGGATCAAAAGTGGAGAATTCCATCGGTTTGCCTTCCAGCCCTTGCGGTTTGGCCAGCGGCAGGACGAATTCCAGCACTGCCTGATCGCCCTTACGGGAAAGCTGATACTCACTGGGCAGATCCAGATATTTCACCGGTTTTCCGTCACGATAGAAATCTGTGAAGTAATGCTGACTCAGCACCCGCGCCATGACTTCGGCCGCCAGTTTCTTCCAGATATCAGACCCCGGCTTGGCGTTCTGTGCGTCGTACAACAAATCTGCCGAGGTGATTTCATCCATCGTCCAGACCATTTTCAGCCCGGTCAGCGAGGTTTCATTCGCCACGAGCGTGGTCTGCATATCAATAAAACTGTGCGGGTGCGCCAGCACCGTTGCGGGCAGACAGAACAGCGCAACGCCCAGCCATTTGGCGTAACGGGAGAAAGGCCGGTTCCGGGCCTGGTGTAACGTCATTTCCATATCAGGCGCCATTATATTGTTACTAAGTAACAGTATTTTGCTGTGCATTTAACCGGTCGTCAAAAATATCTGTGATCTGAGTTGTAAGCCGGAGTAAAAGCCAATCCCCGCGCCTTATTGCGGGCATTCGCTTTGCTATGCTTGACTAATAATTTCAGGCGATACCTTTTCGGCAGGTGATATGAATCCAGAAAAACAGCCCTCCCCTGCGCTTTCCGCTTCGCAACGCCGTTGCCACGTGTTGCTGATGCTGTACGCGCCGCTGACGGCGGTTCAGCTGGAGATCATCAGCGAAATTAACGGCGTCGGGTTAGACATGACGTGGGAAGATCTGGCGGAAGTGACCTGCGAAATTCAGCGGATCCATCAGCTTGATGTGCTGCAGTACAGCGAAAAAGAATGCCGCATTCAGGGCGATACGCTCGCTCAAAGGTTGTGTTTATTTCAGGGCTTGCGCCGTACATTGCGCATTTCACCGGACTTCGTTTCCCGCCATTTTATTCCCTGGCTGCATATTGCCTTCGAAGGCCAGGCCTGCCCGAAGGCTGCTCTGCGCACCGACATTCTTGGCATGATGCTGGAAGACTGCGGCGCGTTATTACCCAAACCCCTGAGCGGACACGACCGCCAGCTGATGCTCATCTGCCTGCAATACTGTCTGTGGCAAAACAATGGCCCGACCGGCTTACGCTTCACCGAACAACAGCGTCGCTGGCTGCGCGAAAAGCCCGAATATCCTGCCGCCCGCGAACTGTTTATTCAGTTACAGGAACTCAGCAACGGCCGGCTGGATGAGTGCGAATGTGAGTTTTTCACCCTGATGTTACGTATGCTGAAAATCCACAGTTATCAGAGTTCCGGTTCGACGGAAGATCAGCGGCTGTTATTAGAAATTGAAAATATGGTGGCGCGTTTTCAGGATATCGCCGGGATGAAATTCAGCAGTTACGAAGGGCTGGTCGGCCAGCTTTTCGCCCATCTGGGCCCGGCGATCGAACGCTGTCATTTTGGCATCGGCATCGACAATCTGATGCAGGAAGAAGTGAACCGCATGTATCCGCGTCTGGTGCGAACCACCCGCGAGGCGTTGCAGGGTTTCGAACACGAATATCTGATTACGCTTTCTGAGGATGAAATCGGGCTGGTGGCGATCACTTTCGGAGCGTGGCTGATGCAGGGTAATGCCTTGCAGGAAAAACAAATTTTGCTGCTGACGCACGACAATCCGCAGCTGGAAGAAGCGGTCGAGCAGCAAATTCGCGAAGCGACGCTGCTGCCGCTGAACATTAAATATCAGACGCTGGCGGATTTCTATAAATTCGGTGCGCCGAGTGGCGTAGCGCTGATTGTCACCCCTTACGCCACCCGCAGCACCGACGCCGACCCGCTGGTGATCCACACGCAACTACCGCTGGCCAAAGAGCAGCGTAAACGTATCCGCTCGCTGCTCGAAGCCCCCTAACGGGCTGACGTCACCGGCGCTGACGGCGTAACCACCGGACGCAGGAAAATCGCCGGCACCGCCAGCAGCGCCATCACCCAGAACAATCCGGCATGCAGATGTTCGAACAGGAAACCGGATACCATGGTCATCACGGCCACGCCGCCCCCCATCGCCAGTGCGGAATACACCGATTGCAGGCGGATCACCTGATCACGTGGTCGTGCAGCGATAAATCGCATGCCCGCCAGATGGCAAACCGTAAACGTGCCACAGTGCAGAATCTGCATCACAATCAGCCACGGCAACGCGGTAAACGCCCCCATCATTCCCCAGCGCACCACGCCACACACGGCCGAAAGCAGCAGCAGATCCCGCGCTGACCAGCGGCTGAACAGCTGTTTACTAAAGGTAAAGACCAGCACTTCCGCCACGACGCCCAGCGACCACAAATAGCCGATGGTCGTGGAAGAATAGCCCACGTCCTGCCAGTAAATTGCACTGAAACCGTAATACGCCGCATGGGCGCCCTGCAACAGCGTCACACATAACAGGAAACGCCAGACTGGTTTTTCGCCAAGCAACGCTTTCCACGAAATACCCGGCGCACCGCTGGTACGCGGCTCTCCCACCGGCTTCACGCTCGGGCGCAGCAACATGCCGAGCAACATCGCGGCCACGCCTGCGGTCAGTGTGTACAAAATCGCCTTATGACCGTAGGCCTCAACCAGCTTGCCGGTCACCGCTGATCCAATCACGAAGGCAATGGAGCCCCAGACACGCACCTTGCCGTAATCCATATTGATCTGGCGTTGCAACGTGCCTGCCAGCGCATCGGTCAGCGGCACCAGCGGACCGAAAAACAGACTGAAACCGGCAATGTTGATCATCAGCCACGCCCAGCCGTTGCCAAACCAGAACCCGACGGCAAACGCCAGCGTAAGCAGCGCCAGAATACGCAAACCGGTGATGAGGTAAGACGGGTCTTTGATGGACGGAGAAATGATTAACGTGCCAAGAAAACGGGCGACCAGACCCGCACCCAGCAACAAGCCGATGCTTTCGGAGGAGATCCCCTCACCTTTAAGCCACAGGCCCCAGAAAGGAAGAAAAATACCGTAACTGAAAAAATAGGTGAAATAACTGAGTGCAAGCCAGCGCGTGGAACGCAATTCCATAAATCCTCCGGTGTGAGGCCAATACTTTGACAAAGCTCACAATCGCTAGCAATCCGCAGACGCTTTCATACTCCCGTAATGTCTGCCAGCTCACAAATTCTGATACATGCCCATAAAAAAACCCGCCGTAGCGGGTTTTAGCAGCTTAACGGCTTCGCAAATATTACGCGTAAACCGGGAAACGTGCACAGATGTCGAGAACTTTCTGTTTAACGCGTTCGATCGTTGCTTCGTCGTTCACGTTGTCCAGCACGTCACAGATCCAGCCAGCCAGTTCGCGCACTTCAGCTTCTTTGAAACCACGACGGGTCACAGCCGGGGTACCGATACGCACACCAGAGGTCACAAACGGGCTCTTCGGATCGTTAGGTACGCTGTTTTTGTTCACAGTGATGTTAGCGCGACCCAGAGCGGCATCGGCTTCTTTACCGGTCAGATTTTTATCGACCAGATCCATCAGGAACAGGTGGTTGTGCGTACCGCCGGAAACCACTTTGTAGCCGCGTTCCAGAACCACAGCCACCATTGCCTGTGCGTTTTTAGCCACCTGCTGTTGGTAAGCTTTGAACTCAGGTTCCATCGCTTCTTTCAGTGCTACCGCTTTACCGGCAATCACGTGCATCAGCGGGCCGCCCTGACCACCCGGGAAGACAGCAGAGTTCAGTTTTTTGTAGAACTCTTCGTCGCCGCCTTTCGCCAGAATCAGACCGCCGCGTGGGCCAGCCAGCGTTTTGTGCGTGGTGGTGGTCACGATGTGTGCGTGTGGAACCGGGTTCGGGTAAACGCCCGCAGCAATCAGACCGGCAACGTGTGCCATGTCAACGAAGAAGTAAGCGCCAACGCTGTCGGCGATTTCACGCATTTTTGCCCAGTCAACGATACCGGAGAATGCAGAGAAGCCGCCGATGATCATTTTTGGTTTGTGCAGTTCGGCCTGACGTTTCACGTCTTCGTAATCGATGTCGCCGCTTTCGTCGATACCATAAGGCACCACGTTATACAGTTTACCGGAAAGGTTAACCGGTGAACCGTGCGTCAGGTGACCGCCATGGCCAAGGTTCATCCCCAGAATGGTGTCGCCCGGTTGCAGCAGTGCGGTATACACCGCGAAGTTTGCCTGTGAGCCGGAGTGCGGCTGAACGTTGGCGAAATCTGCACCGAACAATTCTTTTGCACGGTCGATAGCCAGTTGTTCAACGATGTCGACGTACTCACAGCCACCGTAATAACGTTTGCCCGGGTAGCCTTCTGCATATTTGTTGGTCAGTTGCGAACCCTGAGCCTGCATGACACGCGGGCTGGTATAGTTTTCTGACGCAATCAGCTCGATATGTTCTTCCTGACGAACAACTTCTTTTTCCATTGCTGCCCACAGCTCAGCATCATAATCGGCAATGTTCATTTCACGCTTTAACATCCGCATCTCCTGACTCAACAAACTAAAAATAAACGCCCCTTCCGGGTTCTGCGCCACAGTGTAAATGTTTAAGCGGCCTTCGGATAGGGTCAGTTTGAGGTTTTTAGGCAAACGATTGGCTCCAGATACAGCAAGGCTTTGATCTGCGAACATCTGTCCATAATCAAGGGATAAATATTCACCTGAACATGTACAAATTTCAGCTTTGTGACTCAGCCCCTGTCGGGAAAAGCCCTTACCCCTTTAGGGGGTGTTTACAGAAATAGTGGGTTTATATAAGATGCATTTAAAATACATGTTTAAATAAAATCATCACAGACAAGGTGTTCACCATGCTTGATTCAGCCACTATCGCCACCGTTAAATCCACTATTCCGTTGCTCGCTGCAACCGGTCCGAAACTGACCGCACACTTTTATGACCGTATGTTTGCGCATAATCCCGAACTGAAAGACATCTTCAATATGAGCAACCAGCGCAACGGCGATCAGCGTCAGGCGCTGTTTGATGCCATCTGCGCTTATGCCGCCAATATTGAAAATCTGGCGGCGCTGCTGCCTGCCGTGGAACGCATCGCGCAAAAACACACCAGCTTCACCATCCAGCCTGAGCAATACAATATTGTCGGCGCTCACCTGCTGGCAACGCTGGATGAAATGTTCAGTCCGGGTCAGGAAGTGCTGGATGCATGGGGCAAAGCCTATGGCGTGCTGGCGAATGTGTTTATTAACCGTGAAACCGAGATTTATCAGGACAGCGCAGAAAAAACGGGGGGCTGGCGCGGCACGCGTGAATTCCGCATCGCCGAAAAACAACCGCAGAGTGAACTGATTACCTCTTTCCTGCTGGAACCTGTCGACGGTAAACCGGTGGCCGACTTTCAGCCGGGGCAATATCTGGCGGTATATATCCGCGATGCCTCACTGGAAAATCAGGAAATCCGCCAGTATTCCCTGACCCAGGCACCGAACGGCAAAACCTACCGCATCGCGGTAAAACGCGAAGGGCAAGGTGCCGTATCCAACTTCCTGCATAATTTTGCGCAGCCGGGCGACATCATTCATCTTGCTGCCCCGCACGGTGATTTCTTTATGGATATCAGCGATACCACGCCGGTGGCGCTGATTTCTGCCGGTGTCGGCCAGACGCCGATGTTGGGTATGCTCAATACGCTGGCAGAACGCGGACATCATGCGCCGGTACAATGGCTGCACGCGGCTGAAAACGGTGCCGTGCACGCATTTGCCGGTGAAGTGACAAGCGCGCAGAAAAACCTGCCGCAACTGGAAAGCCATGTCTGGTATAACCGGCCACAGGCAAATGATTTACCCGGTGAAGATTTTCAGTATCAGGGGCTGATGGATCTGAGCAAAGTCAGCGCACAGCTGAGCGATCCGGCGATGCATTTCTACCTGTGCGGTCCGGTCGGCTTTATGCAGTTTGCAGCCAAACAACTGCTGGGGATGAACATCAGCGAAGCCAACATTCATTACGAATGTTTCGGTCCGCACAAAGTGATTTAATCCCTGCACGAAAAGAAAAGGCTGACACAGAATGTCAGCCTTTTTTATTGCTGTTCAGTACAGATTAATGACGACGTCGGCGACGTACAAAAAACAGCGCAATCAACAGGATAACCACCAGTCCCGCAATGCCCATGCCCCAGTGCGCCAGTTCAAGCAACGGCGAAGGTTTGCCACCTGCGCGCAATTCTTTCACGCGGTCAGATGTCACTTTCGCCTGATCGTTACCAAACTGCCGCAACAACTGATTGCTCAGCGTAGCGACCTGCGTATCCGACAGTAAATGCTCAAACGCTGGCATCGCGACATCTTTGCTTTCCGGCCCGCGCTGCACGCCATGCAAAATAACCATCACCAGGTTGTCGCTGTTCAGGTGCCCGAGCGCTGTATTATTGATCAGCGATGGCAGGCCACCGTCCTTGCTGCCACGGCCGTCGGGCTGATGGCAACTGGCACAATAGCCATCATAAACCTGCCAGCCAGTCATTTTATCGGCATCAGCCGGACGCGGAACACCACGCAAAGTATCGACATAATTCGCCGGTGATCCGAACTGGTCTGTAGCTCTCGCCTGCCCTTGCTGACTGACCGGCGTGGTCTGTTTCAGCCACACGGCAATGGCCTGCAAATCGCTGTCACTCAGATGGCTGAGGCTATGGTCGATCGCTTCCGCCATCGGCCCTGCCGCCTGCGCTTTACCCGGCGCGTGACCGGTTTTCAGGTAACCGGCGATCTCACCGGTGCTCCAGTTGCCAATCCCGCTGACCGCATCCGGCGTAATGTTCGGCGCGAACCAGGTGCCCAGACTGCTGCCGCCCAGCGCTTTATCGCCCTGTTCCGCCATCAGCGCATTACGCGGCGTATGGCAGGTGCTGCAGTGCGCCAGTGCCTCGCCGAGATACGCGCCACGGTTGACCTGATCGCTTTTCGACGGATCGGCTTTAAACGCGCCTTTTTCGAGGAACAGTAAATTCCAGCCTGCCATCGACAATCGCACGTTGAACGGGAACGGCAGCGCCGTCGGCGTTGACGGCACATCCACCGGCTCCACGCCCTGCATAAAGTAGGCGTACAGCGCTTTCATGTCGTCATCGCTGATTTTGGCATACGAGGTGTAGGGCATCGCCGGATACAGATTCGCACCATCACCGCGCACGCCATCACGCACCGCGTGTTCAAATTGCTCCAGCGTGTAATTGCCGATACCGTCTTTTTTAGACGGCGTAATGTTGCTCGAGTAAATAGTGCCCAGTGGCGTTGCCAGTCCGAGGCCACCGGCGAACGGTTTGCCGCCTTCGGTGGAGTGACAGGCCACGCAGTCCCCGGCGACCGCGACATATTCGCCTTTCCTGATCAGCGCATCCTGTTCCGGCGATAACGCGGCATAAGCTGTGCCCGCCGTCAGGCTCAGGCCAAAGGCCAGCAACGCGCCCGTCAGACGTTTTTGAGTTAAACGATTCAGAGTCATGTCAGTCAGCCTATAGCGCAGTTTTGGCAAGATGATCAGCAGTGCGTAACGCCAGTGCGACAGCGGTCAGCGTCGAATTGACCGTGGCCGAGGTCGGCATGACACCGGTACTGGTGATGAACAGATTTTCATGGTCATGAGTACGTCCGAACGCATCCACCACGGAATCTTTCGGGTCATGCCCCATGCTCATCGTGCCGGTAATATGCTGGTTGTTGCCGTAAACGCCCGGCTTGCTGAAGCGCAAATTGGTGCCGCCCATCAGTCTGGCGATCTCGGTATATTCTTTTACCGCGCGCGCCATACCGCGATGCACATAATCGTCCATGTGGTAAATCGCTGCCGGTTTCGGGATACCCAGTTTGTCTTTTTTGTCGCTGAGAATGATGCGGTTATCGTAATTCGGCAACTGCTCCATCACGTTTTTCAGGCTGGTCTGGTGCGAGGCACGGCGACGAATTTCGTTATCCAGGCTGATGCCGTAAACGCCTTCCGCCAGCAGATCTTGCGTTACCGACTGCACCTGAGATGAGTTGGCGATATCGATACGGAACGAGGCGTAATCTTTACGGAAATCGCCGTCGCGCAGGCTGTTGATAGACGCCGGACTCATTGGCCCGCGCCCCGCCCACAACGGTTCTTCGGTTTCGAAGGTCAGTGAGTTACTCGGGTGATCCATCAGATGACGCCCGACGGTGCCGGAACTGTTTGCCAGCCCGTCAGGATATTTATCGCTGGCGGAGATCAGCAGCAATTTCGGACTTTCGATGCCGTTGGCCGCCAGCACAAAGTTTTTCGCCGTAACTTTATGTTCGCCTTTATCCGGGTCGTAATAATGCGCGGCAACAATACGGCCTTTCTCGTCATGCTCCAGACGGTAAACCACCGCGCTGGTGATCAGTTTTGCCCCCGCCGCTTCCGCAGCCTGCGCGGCGATGCCGCCGTGATATTGCGCGTCAATCGGGCAAATCGGCATGCAGTTGTTATTACCGCAGCAGGCAGGACGCCCGTCATAGTTACGGCTGTTACGGGCGGTGGTGTTAACGATCACCTCATAACCGCCCGGTGCCAGACGCTCGCGGAAACGCTGTTGCAGCCAGGATTCAGCGACCGGTTCCATCGGGAAGGGCTGGCTGCGCGGTGAACCGTTATTCGGCGCACCGGACACGCCCATTTTCACTTCGGCTTCGTAATAAAACGGTTCCAGCTCATCGTACGACAACGGCCAGTCACGCCCGACGCCGTACAGTGTTTTAATCTTCATATCATTAGGCAGAACACGCCATGCCTGCGCCGCCCAGTGCCAGGTCGTGCCGCCCATAATGCGGATGTATTCCGCCGGGAAAGGATACGGTCCCTGCTGTTGCAGATAATCATTATCTTCCGGTTTATATACCGGATGCGGTGACCAGTCCGAGTACGGATATGGCGACATAAAGTCTTTTTTGCGCGGCGAATTACGGAAGTTTTCAGTCAGCGTACCGCTATCAATACGCGGGCCGGATTCGAGAATAATGACGGAGATGCCCTGTTTTGCCAGACGCTGTGCGACCAGCGAGCCGCAGATCCCCGAGCCGATGACGACGACGTCAGCGGAAAGTTGTTCACTCATTGTTTAACCCTTTTTGAACGTTATTTTCAGACAGGCTGTTTTGCCCAGGTGCCGTAAGCGCCGTAGGCATAACTCGGCGGGTTGAGGTGATCGCGAACCGCAACATTCATCAGCGCATTTTCATACGCCAGACAAACCGCCTGTTTGCCATCGCCGACCACGCCGAGATACCACGCCTGAAGAATGCTGCGCGGCAGTTTCGCCAGCGCGGGCTGCTGTGCATCCAGCGCTTTTTGCAGTTCAGCGGCATCAATGTGATTCGCCGTGATAAACGCCTGCAACGCCTGAACCTGTGCGGTGAAGTCCGGGTACAGCGCTAACATCGTCTGGTAATAACGTTCAGAAAGGGCCAGGTCCAGCCGGTCGTGACCGGTCAGATACCGCGAGAGTTGGGTGAAATCCTGTTTTGCCTGTGACAAACCGGCAACCGGCGCGGCATAGACCGGGCTGAGCAGCAGCTTATTCATCAACGGAACGGAAAGCGCCGCCAGTGCGCCCCCTAAAAATACGCGCCGGGAAATGCGTATGGGTTTTTCTGGTTGTGACATTGCAAAGCCTTCTGAATGGGTGTGAAAACCACGATCAACGGAGATCAATCCACACCAGTTCCGGCCGCCTGATACTTTCACCCTGAATTATTTTAGTGGGTGATTACAACGTATCTGACAGGTTATCTGAACTGGTATAACAACAAACGTGATTTTACTCTCACTTTTTCAATGAAGTCACAATAAAAACCCCACAAATTTCACACAAAACTAACAAATAGCATTTTTTGTGGTTATTGGCGGAGAGGAACTTTGGGGACTGATGAACAGAATTAACCGCTAAGAACTGGATAAACAAAGAGTTGAGAAGTGATGTGGTTAAAAAATGATTGGTATAACAAGACAGGAAGGAGGAAACGCGGAATAACAGAGGAAAAACTCAGGGCCGGTAACATCGTATTACCCGCCCTGATGAAACATTAAATCGCTTCTTCGTCCTGCTCGCCGGTACGGATACGCACCACACGCGCCACATCAAACACGAAGATTTTACCGTCGCCGATTTTACCGGTCTGCGCGGTGGTCATAATAGTTTCCACGCAGGTATCCACGATGTCATCCGCCACGACAATTTCGATTTTCACTTTTGGCAGGAAATCGACCATGTATTCCGCACCACGGTACAGTTCTGTGTGACCTTTCTGACGGCCAAAGCCTTTCACTTCGGTCACGGTCATCCCGGTAATCCCGACTTCAGCCAGTGCTTCACGGACATCGTCGAGTTTGAATGGCTTGATAATCGCATCAATCTTTTTCATGGCGGACCCTTATAATCATTCGTTTGCTCTCCGCCTTCCTGAGCGGCAGCATGGTTCACAATCTGGTTTCGGATGCCGGAGGCATGCGAAGGCGCTAAAGGTATCATAGTTCAGCGGCAGGAATGTACCTCAAGCCTCTGAAAGTAAATTCCCGTTACTCTTTAAAATCGGTCGCTTCTAATTCATGACGGGACAGCAACTTGTAAAACTCAGTGCGGTTACGCCCGGCAATACGTGCTGCCTGCGTCACGTTGCCTTTGGTGATTTGCAGCAACTTGCGCAGATAATTCAGCTCGAACTGATTACGTGCATCGGCAAACGTTGGCAGCGCGGTATTTTCACCTTCCAGCGCCTGTTGCACCAGCGCTTCGCTGATCACCGGTGCAGACGTCAGCGCCACACATTGCTCAATGACGTTCACTAACTGGCGCACATTGCCCGGCCAGCTGGCAGCCATCAGCCGTTTCAGCGCATCCGTCGAAAAACTGCGCACAAAAGGTTTATGTCGCTGCGCCGCAACACGCAGCAGATGATTGGCCAGCAGCGGAATGTCTTCTGATCTTTCACTCAACGTCGGCAGCTTCAGGCTGACGACATTGAGGCGATAAAACAGGTCTTCGCGAAACTCACCCTTCTCCATCGCTTTTGGCAAATCACGGTGCGTCGCAGAAATAATGCGCACATCCACATCGACATCCTGATTGCTGCCCAGCGGGCGCACCTTGCGTTCCTGCAACACGCGCAGCAATTTCACCTGCAGCGACAAGGGCATATCGCCGATTTCATCAAGGAACAATGTGCCGCCGGTCGCTGCCTGGAAAAGACCTTCACGGCTGCTCACCGCGCCAGTAAACGCCCCTTTGGCATGACCGAATAATTCGGATTCCAGCAACTGTTCCGGCAATGCGCCACAGTTAATGGCAATAAAGGCTTTCTTGCCGCGCGGGCTGGCACCGTGAATGGCCTGCGCCAGCACTTCTTTACCGGTGCCGCTTTGGCCGTTAATCAGCACGCTGACATCAGACTGTGCGACCATATTGGCCTGTTCAAGCAGACGCAACATAATCGGGCTGCGGGTGACAATCGATTCGCGCCAGCTTTCATCGACTGACGGGCTGGACTGCGCCAGCGCTTCATCGATAGCTTTATACAACGCATCGCGGTCAACCGGCTTGGTGAGAAATCCAAATACGCCCTGCTGGGTGGCGGCGACCGCATCGGGAATAGAACCGTGTGCCGTCAGAATGATCACCGGCATGCCGGGCTGGAATTTCTGGATTTCGGCGAAAAGCGCCATGCCGTCCATTTCATCCATGCGCAAATCACTCAGCACCAGATCAATACGTTCGCGATGCAGCAAACGCAACGCTTCAGCGCCGCTTTCCGCCGTGGTGACGCAAAAACCTTCGCTGGTCAGGCGCATGCCCAACAGTTTTAACAGGCTGGGATCGTCATCAACCAGCAATAAACTGGCAGCTTTACGTATCGTCATTTGGCGTTCTGATCCTTAGCGGGCGGCGCATAGGTTTCGGCAGGTTTGACCGGCTTACCGGATGTCGCTTTCGCAGGTACGCTGGCGTCGTTATCCGGCAAATCTCCCTGAATTTGTTTACGCGAGGAAAGCTGACGCTCAATGTCGGTCAGGTTTTCCAGTTTACGCCGCGTATCCGCAAGATTGTTTTCCAGCACCTGCTGTCCGGCGATCATCGTCTGAAGTTTTTCTTCATTCATCACCTGCTGACGGGCGTTGCGGGCTTTTTCATCCCCCAGCACCACCTGCAAATTCTGACGTTCACGCCATAACTGCACCAGCGGGCGAATCGAACCCGGCATCTGGCCACGGTACTCGCTCACTTTCGCCAGCAATGCGCGACGCTGTTGCTGATCGGGATCCGCACCGGCAAGCAGGATGCTTTGTTTAAACACCTGTTCCCAACTTGTGGCCGGGATCTGCTGCGCCTGGTAACGCGCCTGCGCATCACTCATCCGGTCAGCGCAGTCCATCGCCCGTAACCAGTACAGCGAATTGGTCAGCGCGTCGCTGTCATCCAGCGCCCAGAGGGTTTCACAGGGCGCAATGCGAAAGTCGATCACTTTGCTGTCAGGCACGACCTGATCGGAAACTTGCTGATAATAGGGATTACTGGCGGAATGCGGCGCGCAGCCTGCAAGCACCAGCGGTATGCTCAATAAGATTACCCGGCAGCGTAACAGCACATGCAGCCAGCCTGAAAATTTCATCATTATTCATTCTTCTCAGCCGTCAGGGGCAATTCGATACGAAAACAGACGTCCGCATCCTCAACGGCAACCAGTTGCAGCTCTCCATGCATGCGGCGAATACAGTCCTGAGCAATACTCAACCCCAGACCGCTGCCTTTTACAGCCCCTTTCCTCTGCTGGCTACCCTGGTAAAAAGGTTCAAAAATCATCGTGCGCTCGGCCTGCGGGATCGGTATTCCGGTGTTCGCCACCTCGATTATCACCCGTCCGTTTTCCTGCCGGCTACGGACCCAAATAGTACCGGATTCAGCCCCGTAGTGCACCGCATTGGAATAGAGATTATCCAGCACCCGCCTCAGTAAGGTCGGTTCCGCCAGACACCGGGGTGCACCGATCATCACTTCACTGCGGATTTTCTTTGCGCGGGCGGGCAGGCTGTTAGCCGTTACGACGTCATCCACCAGCGCTTTAAGATCGACAAACACACTCAGCGTCGGCGCATCAGCCAGCTTGCGGTTGTAATCGAGCAGTTGTTCAATCAGCGTTTGCAGGTGACGGCTGCTGCTATTGAGGATAGCCACCACCTCTTTTTGATCCGGCGTCAGCGGCCCGGCCACTTCATCTGCCAGCAGTTCGGTGCCTTCACGCATACTGGCGAGCGGGGTTTTAAGTTCATGAGAAATATGGCGCAGGAATTCGTGGCGCTGTGATTCCAGCCAGGCAAGACGTTCACTCAGCCAGACGATGCGCTGCACCAGCGAGCGGATCTCCCGCGGCCCTTTAAAACGGGTCACATCGCCCAGATTACGCCCTTCACCCAGCCGGTTGATCATTCGTTCAACACCTTTCACCGGCCCGATAATCATGCGGGTGAACAGCACCACCAGCGCGCCACTGAGCAGAAAAAGTACCAGCGCCTGCCAGCCAAAGAACTGACCACGTTCGGCAATCGCGCGCTGGAGTTGCTGTCCGCGCGAAAACACCACTTCCCGTGTCGCCTGAACCATTTCGGCATTGGTGCGCGAGAAATTTTCCAGCCGTGCAGAGGAATCTTTATCCGGCGAGTTATTCAGGCAGGTCGGTTGTGTCAGTTGAGTCAGTAAGGTGCGCAACGTCTGGTAATAGCGTAAATCCGGCAGCACAGACGCATGGGCATCCAGCAACTGGGCATATTGCTTGTGCTGATTCTGATAAAGGCGGGAAAGGGTCGGATCGTCAAGGACACAATACTGGCGGTAGCTGCGCTCCATCTCCAGCGCGATGCCGGACATCGATTCACTGCGACGCGCATCACTCAGCGTGGTGCGGTTGATACGCGCCGCCTGCCGGCTGAGCTGATCGAGGCTGTCATAGGCCTGATAGGCCAGCACCAGCAACGGCAGCATCACCAGCAGGAAAGCCATCAGTACCAGCTGACGTAACGAGCCGGGGAATAAACGTCCTCTTTTCAACGCATTCATCTCATTGACCACAGATAACGTCATGCTAGCGGACAACGGTTTGAACAGCCAGTGTCAGAGAGGATATGTAAAAGGATTGGGAAACAAAAAGGCAGACTTCAGAGGGGTTGGTATTGCTGAACATCCTGACGGATGTTCAGCAAACCGGAAGAGGTGGTGCCTCACTCAACGTGTCGTTCGATGCTTGATAACGTGCTTGCGCAACGATTATCGGTCGGGTGAACGATAGGCACCGTTTCTTTGGCGTCATTCGGACATTATGAGCATATCAACGCTTTCGCGTGAGCCAATCATAATCAGGTGAATGAGCAACTGCCCGATTCTAGCAGGATGCGTGCCAACTTTAAAGTTAAATTACCAAGATTATGAATTTAAAGGTTTTTTATTTTAAACGTGTTTTCAGGCATCTGCACGACGCCCAATAATCCGTTTAAAAAACACCCGGAGTGTCGCCGAAACCCAACAGTATTCGATGAAGTAATTCAAACGCTTAATTATCAATGTGTTAAATGTCTCCAAATGACGACAACACATAACGTGACTGTCGCCATTTTATGACACACGCTGTTTCGCAGGGGATGACGGCTTTCCGTCGCATAAAACATACGCAATGAAAAAATCTGCCGGTTTCACGGCCGCTTATACCTCCCGTTAAAGAGAAGCTGCAATATCATTATTCTTAAGAAGTGATTAAGTCATTAAAAAAAACGCATATGTTATATTCCCCACCATATTCCCCTAAAATTTACCAACGAGATTATTATGTTTTCCCATAAAAAATCAGGAATTCATTTTATTAAAAAGCAGGATATTAAACATTCATCTGGATGATGTGGAAAAATTGAATCTGACTATAACATGTATTCTTATTATGCAGATGCCCCTCAGGTTGCAACGGAAAAAGCAGCTGACATAAATGGACTGAAATACGAAATAATCTCAATGAATAGCAACATGCACGGAATTCACCGCTGATAAAATCACAATAAAGACGGCATCGGATTTTATAAAAAAACTAACGATTTCTGGAGTAATATTATGCCATTTTTTAAAAAAAAGACCGCCAAACTATCCCCGGAAGAACTGCTGTTAACGGAGCAGGAAAATAAAAAACGCCATGAGCAGCAGAGGCTAACAACGCTTCAAAGTTGGACTGTCCTTCCTGAGAACCATGTTTTAGTGCATACCTTTGAACTGAACGAAAGCCCTTTCTGCCGACAGGTCGCGGCTTCCCTGTTTAATGGCTGGGATATTTTCAGTACCTCACTGGTTGATTTAAAAGATATTAAAAAATTCACGACACAGACCTCAAGGTATACCGGGATGTATCACAGCATCGCGCTGGTACTTGAAGTACCGCGACAAAATATACTTGGGACATTCCCGCGTGACGTTAATTTTATCAACCATGCGGGACGGGAATACTACAATCCCCTGGGAGCAGTAGTCAGGCCCTATGAGCTGGTGGACTGTATTAAGAGCGGAAGAGGAAAAGGGAAATTCAGATGTTCTGGTGGATATCAGCAACTTTTAACCCCTGCTGATCTCATGGCGCAAGATAATTCGATCCGTAAACAATATAGCCACAATGAAATACTCGTTATCGGCCGCCCGGGTCTGAATTTATATGCAGGGTTAACTCCCACTCAAAACATCCGGGTGACCAAAGTGTTAGGCGTCGATAAAACTCAGTTTCCTGACTACAGTCATATTCATTTTGATCATATGAAGACAACAGAAGAAATTGGAAAACACGTTGCCCGACTCAACAACGTGCCCTTTGAAATGCTCTGATCACACGCCCGGATCAATGCTCACTGAAACCCAGAGAATTTGGCGCCGGCACCGGTTGTTCGCAGTCTGCCGGATTATCCGCTTTGGCCGGATCACACATCACCGCCTGCGGCGGCAGGAAAATATGGTCGAGGATCGCCCGCGCGGTCGGCCCGGCCACCACACCATCACCGCCGCCATTTTCCATGATCAGCGCCATCACCACCGTCGGGTGTTTATAAGGCGCAAACGCAGTATAGAAAATATGGTCGCGCAAACGTACCGGCGTCATTTTAGCGTTATAAACCTGATTCTCACGCAGGCTGAAAACCTGCGAGGTGCCGGATTTTGCCGCAATCTGATAAGGCGCGGTGTGGAAAAGTTTATAACCGGTACCATTAGGGAGGTTAGCCATTCCAAACATGCCGTTTTTCACGATTCCCCAGATGGGCGATTTCGGGTCAGCGATTTGCTGCGTCGGCGGCATTTTATACGGCGTGATCACTTTGCCGCTTTTGGCAGAATATAACAGGTGAGGCGTTTCCAGTTTACCGTTGTTCACCAGTGCGCTCAGCGCCCGCACCATCTGGATCGGCGTCGCCACCCAGTAGCCCTGACCGATGCCCACAGACACGGTATCGCCCTGATACCAGCCTTTTTTATGTACCTTCAGTTTCCATTCGCGACTCGGCAGTACGCCGTTATATTGCTCATCCAGATCAATACCTGTCGACTGCCCGTAACCAAATTTGCTCAGCCAGGTATGGATACGATCTATGCCCATTTCATAGGCCACCTGGTAGAAGAAAGTATCAGCGGACTCTTCGATAGCTTTGGTGACATTCAGCAGGCCGTGACCGGTTTTCAGCCAGTCGCGGTAATGCCGTTCTGTGCCCGGCAGCGTCCAGGTCGGCGCACCAAAGAACGTGGTTTGTGGCGTGATCACCCCTTCAAACAGCGCCGATGTTGCCATAAACGGTTTCACCGTCGAGGCCGGCGGATACAGCCCCTGGGTCACACGGTTGATCAGCGGCAGGTCCGGGTTCTTCAGTAACGCGCTGTATTGCTTACTGGAAATGCCGTTCACAAACGGGTTCGGATCATAGCTCGGGCTGGAGACCATCGCTTTGATCCCGCCGTCACGCGGATCCATCACCACCACTGCCGCACGCTGCCCTTTCAGCACTTTTTCGATGTACTGCTGCAAATCCAGATCAAGCGTCAGATAGATATTTTGCCCGGCCTGCGGCGGAACCTCTTTCAGTAAACGCACCACATGACCGTGGTTATCGACCTCGACTTCCTGATAGCCGGTGCGGCCATGCAAAATGTTTTCATAGTATTTTTCAACGCCCTGCTTACCGATATCGTGGTCAGCCGCGTAATTCTCAGCGATACCCTCCGCCTCGAGACGTTTGGCATCTCTGTCGTTTATCTTCGAAACATAACCCACGACATGCGCCAGTTCCGCACCGTACGGATAACGGCGCTGCTGATAGGTGCTGATAGAGACGCCGGGGAAATCAAACTGATTGACGGAAAAACGCGCCACTTCAACATCCGTCAGCGCCAGCTTCAGCGGGATCTGCGCAAAGCGACGTCCGTGGATCATCGCATCGTGAAAACTGTCCAGATCGTCCTGTGTCAGATCGACAATGGGTTTCAGCGCATTCAGCGTGGCGTTGAGATCAGGCACTTTTCCCGGGATGACTTCAATCTGGTACAGGGTGATATTTTGCGCCAGCACGACACCGTTGCGATCCATAATCAACCCGCGACTGGGCGCGATCGGCAGCATTTTGATGTCATTCTGATTCGAGCGGGTCTGATAAAAATCATGCATGCCCACCTGCAGGTGATACAGGTTAAACACCAGCGCAGACGACAGGAGGATCACCACCATAAATGCGATCACGGCACGACGAACGAAAAGGACGGACTCGGCAGTATGGTCGCGGATTTCGTCGTTAAGTAAGGCCATAAGCGGGCAAATACCTTTTTTGTCTGCTTCTTGAAGCGGGCGAAAATGAAAAAAAGTGGGGACCGGAAAAGTGCGCAAGGATAGCCCGTCGTGCAACAGGCGACTATAAGAAGTGTGCTAATGAACTGGCAGGAGTGTTTCTATTTATTGCAGGGCGTTGCGGACAGACGTAACGCCCGGATTCAGAAAATGCTGTGGCCAGGATTTTTACTTCGCGGTATTCACTTTGCAATCTCCGTAAACATAACCTTCGGTTTGCGTGGCGACAACAAAACTGTCTTTTACGTGAATATACATCAGGTTATCTTGTGCACCGGCTTTCATGGGCTGATTGTCTTTGCCGATGATGTCCGTCAGTTCCGGGCTGGTGACCATTTTGCTGCCATCCGGAGAAAAGCTGAACGTATTACCCGCATCATAGACCTGTGCGTTTTTATTGACGACTTCAGAAACATCGTTGCCATCATCAGACTGCGTGTGGTGCGTTAATACACATTGATACTGAGTGACAGCAGATGCTGAAAACGACGCCAGCACCAGGGTAACCGCCACAAAACTGCCTAACCTGACCATCAGATAAATCCATAAAGTGAGCAAGAGTTCCATGCTATCACTTGTCTGGCTGATAGAAAGAGTCCGGAAAAAAAATATTCACATGCTGAATGACTTAACAAAAATCCACCATCATTGAGGATGCCGCCAGTCCCGGATGCGTGTTCACCCCTTTTTTATACTGCCGCTAAGAAAAATCCTGCCTATAATCCGCAGATTGCACTTAAGTGATTAACAAAGGATTGAGATGAAATCGTTCAAAGTACCCGGTATGGAAATGCATTTACGTTTCCACGAGTTACCAGGGCTGGGTGTGCCGCTGGTCTTTTTACACGGTCTGGGCTGTACAGCTTCCTGCGATTTTCCACGGGTGGCGACAGATGCTTCCCTGCGCCCGCGTCGCTCGCTGCTGCTGGATTTCGCCGGTTCAGGTTACAGCGATAAACCCGATGATTTCAGCTACAGCCTCCGGGCGCATACTGATTGTGTGATTGCCTGGCTGGAAAGCCTGGGTGTGCCACAGGTCAATTTAATCGGTCACAGCATGGGCGGCAGCATTGCCATTATGGTGGCAACGCAACGCCCTGATCTGATCCAGCGCCTGATTGTCGCCGAGCCAAATCTGGATGCCGGCGGCGGCACCTTCAGCCGCGCGGTGACACAGTATTCAGAAGAAGCATATCTGCGCGAGGGCCATGCACATCTGATTGATGTCGCCGTACGCGGGAATAATCACATCTGGGCAGGATGTATGAGCATCGCCTCGCCGCTGGCCATCCACCGTCAGGCGGTCGGGCTGGTAAAGGGGGAAACGGTATCATGGCGCGAACAGCTTTATCAGCTTGAAATGCCTGCGACGGTGTTGTTTGGTGAGTTTTCACTGCCTGAACCGGATGTCGCCGTTTTGCCGCAACATTGCGTTCAGACCGCCATTGTGCCGCAAGCCGGTCACTCGATGATGTGGGAAAACCCGACCGGCGTCGCAGCCGCGATTAATGCCGCGCTGAATACCGGGGCCTTGTAGGCCGGAACGCAGAAACAAAAACGAGCTCAAACAGCTCGTTTTTTTCACCTTATTAATAATTAATCGTTTAAAACTCCCCCGGTCAGAATCTTTCTGATGCAGCCAATGACACAACGAAACCTTTGTAGCCCTGCCTGAAAAAACTAAATAACAGATTAGTGATCCAGATCAACTAAAACCCGCGCCCCGCAAGGCCTGCAGCGGTGTTTTAAGTCCAATTTTGAGCTGATTTTAGCCAGAAAATGGCGACTCATGCCGTCATGGATGCATTTCATTCCGCAACTCATGCATCTCACTCCACAAATCATCCGCATCCATTCTGCGGACTTATCATAGCCACAGTTAATTGAATCTACTTCGCTCGGGAGAACCCACTATGAGTGACAAATCTGGCATGCAGAACGACAACCGTACCCGCTGGCTGACACTGGCCGGTACCATTCTTACTCAGCTTGCACTGGGTTCCGTTTATACCTGGAGTCTCTTTAACGGTCAGTTGTCCGAAAAACTCGGCGAACCGATCAGCCGCGTTGCGCTGACGTTCGGTATCCTGAGTCTGTGTCTGGCTCTCGCCTCTTCCGTTGCGGGTAAACTTCAGGAACGGTTTGGTGTGCGTGCCGTCACCATCGCCGCCGGTTTACTGATGGCCGCCGGTTTCGCGCTGACCGCCCATTCCGACAACGTCATCACGCTGTACATCAGCGCCGGCGTGCTGGTCGGTCTGGCGGACGGTGCCGGTTACCTGCTGACCCTCACCAACTGCGTGAAATGGTTCCCTGAGCGTAAAGGCATGATTTCAGCCTGTTCAATCGGTGCTTACGGGCTGGGCAGTCTGTTATTCAAATTCGTCTGCGGTCATCTGCTGGCGACAGAAGGTTTGCAAAACACCTTCATGATCTGGGGTGGTGTGGCGATGGTGATGGTGATTGCCGGCGCACTGATGATGAAAGATGCGCCGAAACAGGAAACATCAGCCGTCACCCGTGAGGAAAACACCCTGAACGATAACAGCAACGACAGCCGTGATTTTACCCTGGCCGAAGCCATTCGTGCACCGCAATACTGGATGCTGGCGCTGATGTTCCTGACCGCCTGCATGAGTGGTTTGTATGTGATTGGTGTGGCGAAAGATATCGGTCAAAGCCTGGTTAAACTGGATGCGCTGACCGCCGCCAACGCCGTAACCGTGATTGCGATTGCTAACCTGAGCGGCCGCCTGGTGTTGGGTGTGTTGTCTGACAAAATGCAGCGTATCCGCGTTATCTCTATCGCGCAGATTGTGTCGCTGGCCGGTATGAGCATGATGCTGTTCACCCAGATGAACGAAATGATGTTCTTCCTCTCCGTGGCCTGCGTCGCTTTCAGCTTCGGTGGAACCATCACCGTTTACCCTTCACTGGTCAGCGACTTCTTCGGCCTGAACAACATGACCAAAAACTACGGCCTGCTGTATCTGGGCTTCGGTATCGGCAGCATCTTTGCCTCACTGGTGGCTTCCCTGTTCGGTGGTTTCGCAGTGACCTTCAGCATCATCACTGTATTATTGATTGTGTCATTGGTTCTTTCTGCCACAATTCGCTTACCGAATAAGTCAGAAGAAGCGCATAATACGCTCCAGCACGTGTAACACAGCAGCTGAGCACAGCATAAATGATGAACGGGAGCACAATTAGCTCCCGTTTCTTATGAAGAAAGCATATAAAATCGGCCGCTGAATCACGTACCCTTATGA
Organism: Rahnella sp. WP5; assembly: GCF_000745615.1. Lineage (NCBI taxonomy): Bacteria > Pseudomonadati > Pseudomonadota > Gammaproteobacteria > Enterobacterales > Yersiniaceae > Rahnella > Rahnella sp. WP5. Next base: position 773,035 of record NZ_KN050720.1, read on the forward strand.
CAAAATGTGAACAGACCGGACACCTGCAAAATGAAACGCATTACCCTCGCTCTTTTTGGCCTGATGATCTCAATGACCACGTTCAACAGTTTCGCTCAGGCTTACCCTTCCAGCGCTCAGGAAGTGGCTTCTGAACTGAATCGTAAAGCCAGCGAAAGCAGCACCAGACCTTCCACAACTATCGATGCCAGCGCGCATAACAAACTGAACGCCCGCACCGATTATTTGAAATAAAACTCGCTTAAGTCACCACACGCCAGTCAGCCCGACGTCAGCGAACCAAAGTGGCGCGCTTGCCGTCAAACGCCCAGCCGCGGATCAGATACTGCATGGCGATCGCATCATCGCGATCTTTGTGCCGCAGGTTGTTGTAACGCTGATGGGCGATGCCGACGGCATCCATATCCAGTTCAACGCCCAGCCCCGGCAGTTCATTCAGCGCCAGTTTACCGTCTTTAATCTGCAACGGGTTTTTGGTCAGATGCTGTCCCTCCTGCCAGATCCAGTGTGTATCAAATGGCGTGATCTCGCCGGGCGCGGCCGCCCCGAGATGCGCCAGCATCGCCAGCGACACATCAAAGTGATTGTTCGAATGACAGCCAAGCGTCAGCCCCCACGCATTACATAATGTGCCGATGGTATTCGCCCCGCGCATGGACCAGTAATGGGGATCAGCCAGCGGGATATCGATCGCATTCAGTTGCAGCGCATGGCTCATCTGCCGCCAGTCGTTGGCAATCATATTGGTCGCGACCGGTAATCCGGTGGCGCGCTTAAATTCCGCCAGCGTTTCACGTCCGGAAAATCCCTGCTCCGCGCCACACGGATCTTCAACGTAAGACAAAATCCCGTGCATGTTTTTGCACAGCGAAATCGCCTGATCCAGCGACCAGGACGCATTCGGATCCACGGTGATCCGCGCCTGCGGGAAGCGTTTTTTCAGTGCCCTGACCGTTTCTATTTCGACTTCACCCGCCTGCACGCCGCCTTTAAGTTTGAAATCTTTAAAACCGTATTTATCCTGTGCCGCTTCCGCCAGTTGCACCACTTTTTCGTGGCTCATGGCCTCCTGATGACGCAGGTGATACCACGGATGCTGCCCCGGCTGCGCCTTTCCTGGCTGATAATCCAGATCGGTTTTCTGCCGGTCGGCAATATAAAACAGATAACCGAGCACCGGCACTTCATCGCGCTGTTTACCGGGGCCGAGCAGTTGCGCCACCGGCTGATTGAGAAACTGCCCCATCAGATCCAGCAGTGCGGTTTCCAGAACCGCGACGGCATTGTGATGACGTTCGAGATCCCACGGCCGGAAGCCCGGCAGTACCGGTTTCGGCTGACGGTTTTCCTCCAGATCCCGTTTGTGCAAATCGCTCACCAGCTGATTCATGATGCCAATTTTCTGCCCGACGATATGCGGGATGGCATCATTAAGGATCTTCAGCACCACGCCGGTGGCGGGCGCTTCGCCCACGCCGGTATGTCCGGCACTGTCTTTGAGCACCAGCAAAATACGGGTGAAATAACAGTTATGTGCACCAGCAATGTTCAGCAGCATGCTGTCGTAACCGGCGACCGGAATGACCTGCATTTCGACAATTTTAGGCGTATCAGACATGACGTTTTGGCTCCATTCCCTGCGGGGCGTGATATTCAGGTTGCGTTGGCGTGCGGTGAGTTTTGGTGAAGAACAGCGTGATAGCGGCGAAAACCGAAATTCCGCTGAGGATATACAAACCCGCAGTGGTGCTGCCGGTGGTTTGTTGCAGATAACCAAACACCGCCGGTGCGAAGAAACCGCCGAGATTGCCCAGCGAATTGATCAGCGCAATCCCCGGCGCCACGATGGATGACGGTAGCTGACTTTGCGGGATCGGCCAGAACAATACCGCACTGGATTTCGTCCCGATACACACCACGCACAGCGCAAATAAACCAAACCACGGACTGCCGACCGTACACAGGCAGGTGCCGATCGCAGCCACAATCAACGCCAGCGCCAGAATGGTTTCGCGACTGCCGCGGAAACGGTCGCTGACACGGCCGAGAATATTGATGGCGATAATGGCGCAAATCCACGGAACGGAATTCAGCATGCCGATCTGGAAGGGGGAAAGCCCCTGAATACGGCCGATGATCTCCGGCTGCCAGAACACCAGCGTGTAACCGGTCATGCACATCACAAAGAACAGGAAACACAGGTACGCCATTTTGCCGTCAGTGATCAGCTTCCAGCGCGACTGACCCTGCGTATGTAAATCACGCGAACTGGATTCCGTGCTCAGCGCATTACTCAGCGCAAGTTTCTCTTCAGCAGTCAGCCATTTTGCCTCTTCAGGTTTCGACACCAGGAAGAATGCCGCCACGATCCCTACCAGCACCGACAGCGCACCTTCGATAAACAGCACCCACTGCCAGCCCGGCAATCCCATAAAGTCATGCAATTCCAGCAGGCCACCGGTAACCGGGCCGGAGAGCAAGTACGCGGCTGCTGAACCGGTGAGGATCAACGCCGTGGCACGGCCGCGGTAAACATTCGGCACCCATTTGCGGAAATAGAACAGGATCCCCGGGAAGAAACCGGCTTCAGCGACACCGAGCAGAAACCGCAGCACGTAGAATTGCATCGGTGTGGTGACGAAGCCCATGGCAAAAACCACCGCACCCCAGGTGATCATGATGCGCGTCAGCCAGACACGCGCGCCGTACTTGTCCATCAGCATGTTGCTGGGAATTTCAAACAGCGCGTAACCGACGAAGAACAGCCCGGCACCGAAACCGAACGCTGCCGTACTGATGCCTACGTCGGTTTCCAGGCTATGCTTGATGAATCCGACATTGGTGCGGTCGATTTGGTTAATGATCAACATCAGGATGAGCATCGGAATGGTGCGGGCAAAGAATTTGCGGTTTGCACTGCGTACCGCTTTGTTTTCATGACCGTTCATGGTGTTCCCTTAGCGTTGAAATTATGAACAACTGCAACACTAAGTAAGATGTGTACACCGGGATTTACCATTGTGCAGTCGCCCAAGCTTTGATCACCCGCAAGGACTCACTGGCCTTATTACTGCATATTATCAATGCATTAAACGATGTGCATAAGCACAATCATCTCCCCTGCTTCGTCATTGCTTTTGGGCAGATTAGCGAGATGCTTCACAGTTCAGAAAGGGATTTCTCAGACACATTGCTTAAAATAAAAGCACATATTTATCCATATGGATTATATGTTTGTTATAATTGCATCATGAAACAAATGATTGGGACAATTCGTCCCGCACAAGGAGTGTGAAATGAAGGCCACTGCTTTTTGGTTAATGATGGCAGGAGGCTCTGTCGGGATCGGTTATGTGATGGCCCTGATGATGGAACTTCTGTGAGTAAACAGCGTTAACGACGACGGATAAATAAGGACATTTCATGGCATTTTACAGCCCTAAACGCATCATTCTTTATACTGCCTCTGCGATTGCGCTGCTGGTGATCGTTGGCCTGGTCACGTATTTCACTGTCGGCCATTTAGGCGCATAACGCCTTTCCCTCTGCTTTCTCTTCCTGTGGCGATACTTGTCGTATCGTCGCATAATGCTGCCATTCATTAAGCTATGCGGAAAGATTCATCATGACATACAAAGGATTAATGATTGTTGCCGTGGTTATCGTGCTGGCAAGCATCGGTTCTGAGTCTCTGATACAGAAGGGCATTGCGCTGGCGGACAGCAAAATTGATCAGGTGATTACGCATTATGCGGACAAATAAGGCTTACATCTGCTGGATTAACCTTACCGGGCGATGACAAAACCATACACAAGGTTTGATATCTTAAATCCATCAAATGTTGTGTGATGTCCCTGTGTAATACCCCTGTAGAACCCTGTTATTTTGCCCGCCGCGTGCGGGCTTTTTTTTGCCTGTTTTTCGGCAAAGGCATCCTTTGGGATTTGGGAAGATGAGCGATTTGCTCTTATGCACGAATAATTCGAGTTGCAGGAAGGCGGCAAGTGAAGGAATCCCGATGAGCTTACTTATGTAAGTGATTCGGGTGAGCGAAGGAAGCCAACGCAGAGTCAGCCCAAAGGATAAAGGGAATTTGCCGGTGCTTTCCCGGCCGTCATATTATGGCGCAAGCGTCCATCGAACACTCCGACATTGCGCGGCCTGAGCACGGCCATTTCATAACAGAAAAAACAACGGGTGAAATAATCCAACTGGCTTTTCTGTTATGGCTCCCGGAAATAAATTCAGAAGCTTATATATAATAAACCCCGGCGTTGGCCAGGGTTTATTTTTGTCATTGATAATGTCGATATTGAAACAATTATTCTGGCTGCTCCGGGTTTAACCCATCTTCGCTATTGCAGAGTGTTTGCCTTCAATATCAGGCGACATTACAGAACGACAACGTTACCCGCTGATGGGCCTTTCTGACCATTTTCGATGGTGAACTCAACGTTCTGACCTTCGTCCAGGGTTTTGAAATCATTGCTCTGGATTGCAGAGAAGTGAACGAACACGTCTTTGCTGCCGTCTGCAGGGGAGATGAAACCGAAACCTTTACCAGCGTCAAACCATTTTACTAAACCAGTCATTTTATTAGACATAGAAAATACCTTCTTCGTTTTTATTTTATGATGCCATAGGGCAATATAGGTCTGTTTTTATTTGAAATACTTATGGATGCATCAGAGAAGGAAATTCGTCGGAGAAAGGATTTGCTATATCACTTGAACCAGGAACTGCTTTACTAAAATGTCTTACATAAATAGGTCTTAACCACAAACCGTTGACGCTATTTACACACAGGCGGATTTATTAAGCAAGCTTTTATTTCAACGGGATTATATTACCGGCGGATTTATTCCAACCGGAAATATCGCGCAGGCCGCCCGTGACAACGGCTGTAGCCCGATTAAATAATGAGAAAGCCTGCCCGGTTCAGGCAGGCTTTAAGAATCATCCTCCCGCTCTTTTCATGCAATCCGCACGACGACCGTCTACCCGCTTAGCAAACCAGGCGGTAGTCAGCTTGCGGGTAATCTTCGGACTTTCCAGCGTGATACCCGGTAGCATTTCCCGTGGCTGTCTTTTACCGGTGGTTTTATCCGCCAGCGCGAAGACCTGCTTGTAGAGCCGGGTCTCTTCAAACTCCAGTTGTTCGCCCTTCTCCAGCGCCTTACGGATGGCCGAATTGCTGATGTCCAGACGTTTGCTCAGTGTGCGTACCGCCAGCTCTGTGCCGCCCGGTTTATCAGTGCCGTAGTTAATCAGGTCACCGTCCAGTGCCAGCGGAATGCCGGACACTTTACTTACCGCACTCTGGAATGCGGCGTTGCGGCTGGCATACCAGCCAGCATTAAAGTCGGCAAAGCGATATAACGGCTGAGTGTAATTCGCCGGATACCCCAGCAGATGTTTGACGCCAAAATACACGCCGCCACGGCGGCTAAACACTTCATTGCGGATTGAATCCTCAACTTTATACGGATAGCCTTTGGCATTTTGCTCGGCAAACGCGATGCTGACCTGCATCGGCCCGCCGGTATGCACCGGATTCAGATTGCCGAACAGCTTCTGCCCCATCGGCACCATATCAATGAAATCATCAAAAATCGCACTCAGCTGTTTCTCGGTTTTTACGTTATCCAGCCGCTCGCTGTAGGATTTGCCGTTCGGGGATTTCAGCAACAACGCGGTGTGCACCAGGAAATTGGGCACATGAACCGCATCGGCGCGCCGGTCAATCTCTTTCCACGCAATTTTGCTTAATCCCGGCACCGGTGCGTCGGCGTTGAAATTGGATTCCTGCTGCGCCACCGCCAGCACAGAACAGATATTTTCGGTGGTTGCCGGAATGTTCTGCGTGGTGAAAGCGGCGGTAATATCGGTCGCCCAACCTTTTCTGTCGGGGGCTGATGTCGGCATCAGCCTCACGATATCCGCTTTCACGTCATGCGGATTTTGCACCGGCGTTGCGCTTTTTTTCGTCGAGGTACACCCCGCGAGGATCATCATGGCCAGCACCGGCGCAAACTGTTTTATCGAAAATGACTTATGCTTCAAAGTGATACATTCCCTGAATAAATGACTCTGAGAGTGACGTTAGCGAAGATAGCTATGCTGATCTAGCAAAAAATTATCTTTATGCGTTAAGGTTAAGGCTCTGATGATGGAGATAAAGGAACAAGGAAATGATGCACTCAGCGCCCCGCTTACAGACCTCACACCGCGTATTTTTGCTCCCTTTTATGATGTTGCTGATGATTGTTATCCTCAGCGGCTGCGGTGATAAAGAACCCGCACAACGCAAAGCCTTTATAGATTTTCTTCAGTCGCGGATCCTCGATAAACCCGTGCTGGCCGTCCCGCAACTGACCGAAGCGCAGAAAAAAGATTTTGGCGATTACACTAAAGATTACGCGATTATCACCGGTTTTCATCATCAGATGAATATCGAACTGGATTCTTCGCTGGTGCCGGTTTTTGCCGGTATGAACGGCGTAAACAGCGTCAGTAACCTGCTTGAGCAGCGCGATGATCTGAAGAAAATGGCTGACAGCAGTGAACGATGGAAAGAGAAAATCGTGCTGCTGAAAACCCAGGCCGATACGCAGCATGCAGCGCTGAAACAGCCGGAAGACCTGAAGAAGGTTTACGATCAGGTGTATGAGAAAACCATCGTTAAACCGTCAGCCGTCACTGAGCAGGTGTTTGATTTATTGCCGCAGGTGCTGAACCTGATTGTAGCGAAGGCAGACTTCATCAAAAGTCAGGGCAAAAACGTCACCATCACCGGCAACCGTCTGCAATTCGCTAACCAGAAACAACTGGATAAATACAACGCCATCCAGCAACAACTGGTTCCGCTGAATGCGCAACTGATGCAACTCAGCCGTCAGATGCAGCAAATGGTGCGTTAATCCATCAGGCAAAGACCCGCCCGCCGCAAGACGGTTTTTTCATTGCGGTGCTTTTGTTATGGTGTGCGGCAATTAAATAAGGAGACACATATGAATGACGAGACCCTGAACAAACGTGTTGACCAGCTTGAGCGCGTAAACCGTGAGCTGCTGGTGCAGATTTCCGCCATGCGTCTGCTGTTCGGCAGCGTGGGGAATGTGCTGAATGCCAGCCAGGAAAATGCGTTCACCCTTGCGGTCAATCAGGCGCTGGAAGCCAACCGTGCAGATGTCGCCAATCAGGCTAATCTGGATGATGCCTCACGCAAATTCCGCGAAGACGTCTTCAAATGCACTGAATCCCTGCTGCCGGGTTCACGCTAAGTCAAAGCTCAGGCGCAATGCCTGAGCCTTTTCTCATCCTTCTGGCTGGTCGTTTAGCCTCATCCAATCTACAAATTCACCACGCAGTTACGCCCTTTATTTTTGGCCTGATACAGCGCTTTATCCGCGGTTTTCAATGCCCCGTCAATATTGGCTTTTCCGGGATAGAACAGGGTAACGCCGAGTGAAATCGTGACCTGACCGGCCCCCTCAAACTGCTGCATTTCAACCTGCTTGCGCAAACGCTCGGCCAGCCCGGTGGCCTGCGTCAGTGACGCGCCGGGCAGCAGCAGTAAAAATTCCTCGCCACCCATGCGACACAGCAGATCGCCTTCCCGCGAATTACTCAGAATATGGCGCGCCAGTTGAGTGATCACCCTATCGCCCACGTCATGTCCGAAAGTGTCGTTTACTTTTTTGAAGTGATCGATATCGAGGGTGATGACTGCAACGCGCGACGATTCCTTTAGCTGTTTATCCACCGCCTCATAAAAACCGCGCCGGTTCAGCAGCCCGGTCATCGGGTCGGTATGGGCTTCGGTACTCAGTTGTTCGATACGCTGATGCAACAACCGGATCCCCTGCAACATCACCGTTTTCAGCTTCGATGCTTCGTAATACCAGGCATTGATCTGCTGAATTTCCTCGGAGACATCATGTGAGTCCATGGTGTCAGCCTTCGAGGCAAGCTGTCGCAGCGGCCGCGAAATATAGCGCGTCAGCAGCCAGATGCAGATGAACACCAGAATGACGATCGGCAACGTGTAGATCAAAACCTGCATCATTACGTGATACAGCAGTATCACATCGGCTTTCGCCGGATGCAGCACCAGCACCGTCCAGCCCGCCACCTCCACCGTAGAGAAACCCGCCAGAGATTCTTCGCCTTGCAGGTTTTCCATACGCAAAAAACCCTGCTCCCGTCCGCCCAAAAGTGCCTTGTTCACATGCCCCTGTGGCGCGCTTTCGCTCCAGCCTGACGCGTCGCGATACAACACGTCGCCTTCACGGTCGATGACATAGATATAGGCGTCTTTACGGTAATTGCGGGCATTAATCAGCGTATCCACAATGCTGCCTTTGCTCAGGTCAATTTCGGTGGCCAGATACCCGAGATAGCCGCCACGCGCATTACGGATAGGTGAGGAAAGCACAATGATGTGATTATTCTGTGGAGTGAGAAAGGGGGAACTGAGCACCGGATTTTGCGTTTTCAACGCAGCGGTATTGGCATCAGACACCAGTTTTAAACCGACCATCGCCGCAGAGTTTCGTGAAGCCGCACGCACGACGCCGGTGGTATCCACCACCAGCACCGAGCTGAAGCGCTTACTTTGCAACTGCAAACGATCGGCTTCTTCAGTCAGTGCATCAACATTGTTAAACCGCTCGCCGAGTAAATCGGCGCTATAGGCCACCTGCTTGTTTGCGGCATTGAAAAACAAATCAGCCGTCAGCGACAGTCGTGTAGCGAACGACTGACTCGCCCTGAGGGAGGATTCGGTAAGGAGCTTCTTCTCTACCTGAAAAATTGCCAGATAACTGCTGAGCAAGGTGACAAGCGTACTCACCAGTGCAAGAAGCAATATCAGTCTCTTAAGATTAAATGCAAACCGCCGCTGCTGATCCATTCTCTGTCCGTTGAGCTAATGACCCTGAATATTACAGAGGATAGCAGTATGTCCGGCAAGGGTTTTGATATGTCTCAGTCAGGGCAGTTTTGCTTACGATTAACACGGGCGCTTTAGCAGCATTTTTTCCGGATCAGAGCTTGCGTATTAACTTCTGTAAACGCGCCTTCTGCCAGCGCTCAACCGATCCGCGAAAAACAAAAATGCGTAACCCCCGCAACAACACAATGCCGCCCCAGATACACAGGGGCCAGACGAACCAGACTGAATCCGGTGAGGTGTAATGGTTTATCGCGAACAGACCGGCATTGACCACCGCCCACAACAGAACGGAACGATAAAAACTGCTTTCTTCCGCTACCTGATATCTGGCTTTTTCTATCTGGTCGTCAAGCGCCTGCCCTGAAGCACTGCCCGTTTTCGCATCGTTTTCTGTCAGTTCAGAAACCTTGATATCAAAGGCTGCTGCGATAGCGCCGAGGGTTTCTAGGCTGGCCTGCTCACCATTTTCGATACGCTGCACCGTGCGCACGCTCAGTGAGGAAAGTTCTGCCAGTTGTTCCTGAGACCATGCACGGGAAATGCGAAGTTGCCTGATTTTGCTCTGATTCATAATTTTTACCTGTAGAGTGAATGTTGAACACCCAATCAGCATGCAACGCAGGATCGGAAATCAACACGACAGCAACCTGACACGGACACGTCAGCAAACTGACAGTATTAAAAATCAGAAGGTTAGCCGGTAAAATTTACTGTCTACCGCCATCAGCGGGAAGGCTGGCGGCAGATCCGGCACCGTGACTTCCTTAAAACCGTTCTTTTCATAAAAGCGATGCGCCGCCAGAAACTTGTCTGTCGTGCCGAGAAAAATATCTTTCACATTTTTCTCCCGGGCATGATGCAGCAACGTGTTGAGTAACAATGTGGCCACGCCGTACTCCCTGCCACGAAAAGGCGCGCTGACAAACATTTTGCGCAGTGCTGTCTGCGCATTGCCGATATCTTTCAGTCCCAGCGTGCCCACGACTTTCCCTTCATAGCGGGCAACCCAGAAATCCCCGGCGCCGCGCTGATAAAATTGCGGAATGTCATGCAGATCAGGCTGCTGTTCTTCGGTGATGACAATGCCAAATTCCTGATTCTGGATCGGTAAAATCACATCCACCACACCGCGCTGATCGGCGGCAGAAAAGCGTTCAATTAAGACAGAATGACTCATCACACACTCCCTTAGTTAACAACAGATTTAATGAGGACATAGCAGCGCCAGCTCGGGATTTTCAGGGAAAACCCGTTCACTGAGAAAATCAATAAACACCCGCAACTTCGGCGTCATATAACCGCCGGAGGGCCATAAAATGTAAAAGTCACCGCTGCGCTTCACATAATCATCCAGCACGGTCACCAGTTGCCCGCCCGCCAGCTCCTTGCGGATACTGAAATCAGGCAGACAGGCGATGCCCAGCCCCTGCAGGGCAAAACATTGGCGCGTTTCAATATTATTGCAAACCATCGATACCGGCAGCGATAAATCCTGATATTCCGGCAGCGGCCATGGTTCGAGCTTTCCGCTATTAGGAAAGCGAAAATGCAGACAACGGTGTTCAACCAGTTCCTGCGGCTTCGCAGGTGTACCATACTGTTCAAAATAATCCGGCGCGCCGACCAGTAAATGATGAAAAGTACCCAGCTTGCGCATCGACAATCGCGAATCAGCCAGTTGGCCGGTGCGCACCACGGCATCAAACCCCTCTTCCACCACATCAACGATGCGATCGGTGAAATCCAGATCCAGCCCGATATCAGGATAACGACGCATAAACTCGCCCAGCACCGGCAAGAGTAGCGTGCTGACCTGAGGCAAACTCAGCCGCAACCTGCCGCGCGGACTTTCCGCCAGTTGCGACAGCTCGCTTTCTGCCGCCTCGAGTTCCGCCACGATGCGCCGGCAGCGTTCGAGGAACAGCGTCCCTTCGACGGTCAGCGTCACGCTGCGGGTGCTGCGGTGAAACAGCCGCACATTCAGCCTGGTCTCCATGCGCGCAATGCTTTTACCCACCGCCGACGCCGATACGCCTAAAATTCGCCCGGCTGCCACAAAACTGCGGGTTTCTGCCACCTGTACAAAGGTATTCAGGCTACTGAGATTTTCCATTACTGCCCCCGATTACGGACATCATCGTCCGTATATTATGGAAACCTACCCTACTTTTTCCTCACTGAGGAGATCTCTATCGTGATTTAACACTTTCTGAAGCTGAGATATCCCATGAATTCCACTGCGTTGAAATCCCGACTTGATTGCGTTATCGCTCAGGCTATTCAGTCACAAAGACTGATCGGTGCCGTTGTCATGGTCGCCCTTCACGGCGAGGTGGTTTACCACCAGGCTGCCGGTTTTGCCGACCGGGAAAGCCACCAACCGATGACTGAAAATACGCTTTTCCGTCTGGCATCGGTCAGCAAGCCGATTGTGTCCACCGTGGCAATGGCACTGATCACCCAGGGGAAGCTGGCGCTGGATGACGATATTCAGACAGGGTTGCCGCAGTTTCGCCCTACCCTGCCAGACGGACAACCGGCACGCATCACGGTACGGCAGTTATTAAGTCATACCGCCGGGCTGAGTTACCGCTTTTTTGAGCCGGACGAAAACGGCCCTTATGCCCGCGCAGGGGTTTCTGACGGAATGGACAGCAGCAGCATTTCGCTGGCGGAAAATCTGCGACGTTTATCGGATGTGCCTTTGCTGTATACACCGGGCACGTCGTGGGGGTATTCGCTGGCCGTGGATGTGCTGGGCGCAGTACTGGAACAGGTCTGCAAACAACCGCTCGCTGAAGTGGTAAAAACGCAACTGACCGACCCGCTGAGCATGCATGACACCGGTTTCTTCGCACATGACCCGGCGCGGCTGGCTACGCCGTATGTCAGTGATGTGCCACAGCCCCATCGTCTGCGTGAAGGCGAAAAAGTCGCCGCTTTCGACAATACCGTGGGAATTGAATACTCACCTTCGCGCGCACTCGATGCCCAGGCTTATCCTTCCGGCGGCGCGGGTATGGTCAGCAGCGCGGCTGACGTACTGAAGATGCTGGAAATGTTGCGTCTTGGCGGCGCTCCGTTGATCTCGTCCGCGCTGGTCGATGAAATGGGACGGGATCAAACTCGCGGAGCCGAACTGCCGGAATCCCCGGGTCTGGGCTTTGGTTTAGGTTTTTCGGTATTACGTGACCCGCAGGCTGCCGCTTCACCGGAATCAACCGGCACGTGGCGCTGGGGCGGGGCTTACGGTCATTCCTGGTTCGTTGACCGTACCGCCGGACTGAGCGTCGTTGCCTTGACCAATACCCTGTATGAAGGCATGTCAGGCGCGTTCGTCACTGAACTGCGCGATGCGGTGTATGGAGCGCAGTCATGAATTCCCCTGCCTTGAAATCTCCCCTGCCACTTTCAGCTTTACTGGCGATGGCACTGACCGGCTTTATCGCCATCATGACCGAAACCTTGCCCGCCGGATTGCTACCTCAAATTGCAGCGGATCTTAATGTGTCACCGGCGATGGCCGGGCAACTGGTGACGCTGTATGCCGCCGGTTCGCTGATGGCCGTCATCCCGCTGGCGGCACTGACACGGGGCTGGAACCGCCGCACTGCATTGCTGACGGCAATCTTTGGCTTTCTGATTTTTAATACCCTCACCACCTTCTCGACGAATTATGTCCTGACGCTCTTCGCCCGCTGGGTGGCCGGCGCGGCGGCAGGGCTGGCGTGGGGGTTACTGGCCGGTTATACACGGCGGATGGTCCCGGTGCATCAGCAAGGGCGTGCGTTGTCGGTGGCGATGGTCGGCACACCTCTGGCGCTATCTGTCGGCGTTCCGCTGGGCACCTGGATGGGTTCCGCGCTCGGATGGCGCATGGCATTCGGCGTGATGTCCGCCATCACGTTGCTGCTGATTGTCTGGGTGGTGAAAAAAGTACCGGACTATCCGGGGCAGGCCGCAGGGGAACGCCAGCCTTTAAGACAGGTAATGATGATGCCCGGCGTGCGCAGTATTCTGATGGTGATCCTGCTGTGGATGCTGGCGCACAACCTGCTTTATACCTACATCGTGCCGTTCCTGCGCCTGTCAGGGCTTGATGCACGGGCCGATCAGATATTGCTGGTTTTCGGCCTCGGCGCGCTGGCAGGTATTGGTATCACTGGCATGCTGGTGGATAAACATTTGCGGCGCACCCTGCTGGTCAGCCTGATAGCCTTTGCCCTGCTATCACTCGTGCTGGCGCTGAGCCGCTTTTCGCCGCTGACCGTGACATTGTGTGTCGCGCTGTGGGGGCTGACGTTTGGTGGTGCAGCAACCTTGCTGCAAACGGCGATTGCTGACGCTACCGGTGAACATGCCGATATGGCGCAATCGATGGTGGTCGTGGCGTGGAATCTGGCGATTGCCAGTGGTGGGGTAACCGGTGGGATCCTGCTGGAAACCGCGGGCATTGCAGTCTTTCCGTGGGCCATGCAGTTGCTTATCGTCGCCGGGCTGATTATTGCCGTCTGCGCCCGCAAGAACGGTTTCCGCCCGGGAGCCCGTCATGAAGAAATAGCACTAATGCCGGAGGAGCAGAAACGGGATCAAAGTTTCGAATCAGGCGAAAAGGTATAATCTCTAAACCTTTCCGGAACCAGAATGCTGAAGCCGCTCCCGATGCGGCTTATTCTCGCAAAGTAAAAATCAGGCAATTCAGAATCAATGGGAATCATGGAAGTACGCAATAAAGCCGTTATACTTTTGTCAGTTATTGCCATCGCAGCCTTGCTGTTGATGGCGTTTGAATGGCTCACCGAGCAGACCGTTCCTGAACTGAAAGAACATGTTGTCCACTATGTTGATCAGCACATGGCGCACTCAATGTCCGGATTGCAGGAGGAGAAATGGTAACCAAACGGATGATGACCAAGCACTGGAAAATGGTCGTAGTACTGCTGTGTATCTGTGGCGCACTGATGCTGTTACGCTGGGCGGCGATGATCTGGGGGTAAAGTATTGCAAATTATCCAGCTTAAAACTGCTTAAATAAGCATCATTCCGGTCAGAGGGTTGAAACCTTCCGCTACGCGAGCCAGAATATCCTGAGTGATTTTTAAGAGCCCGTTCTCCCGTTTATGAAAATACTAAAACCTCGTCGTCCGCATGGGCGATGGACTTATTACATCATGCATGAAGACATTCTGTGGCCCTGCCCGGTTCGCTGGGAGTGGGAGAATGGCTACGGTGGCTGGCTGCCTTTTTATTACTCACCGACGCTGGAATTTGTGGCTGGCGATCCGGACAAAGCCACCAAAGTGGCGGGCAACAAGGCCCGCACGCTACATAAACTCGTCAGAATTCATGAGCACGAATGCTGATTTTCGTCTTCAGGTATGCGTTACGCGCTTTCGATTAATCCGCTGGCACGTAACACCCGACGCTTCACCGCATCCGGTAAAACGGCATTCATTCCCCCGACACATCCCAGACTGAACCAGTGACGCGCACGGGTAATGCCGGTGTAAATCAGCTCGCGCGTGAGGATCGGACTGAGATTCTCCGGCAGCAGCAGCGCGGTATGGGTAAATTCGGATCCCTGTGATTTGTGCACCGTCATGGCAAATACGGTTTCCACCGCCTGCAAACGCCCCGGCATCACCCAGCGGATATCCTGCGTACCGTCTCCGGCCAGAAACGCCACTCGCAGGGTCGGCACCACAGTACCATCGGCAAGACGATGCGGGATCTCCAGCGTGATGCCGATATCGCCGTTCATCAGACGCTGGCTGTAATCATTGCGGGTCACCAGCACCGGACGCCCCGGATACCAGCCGATCGACGCCTTAAGCAACCCTTCCTTTCGCAAGATGTCGGCGATGCGCTGATTCAGTTCTTCCACACCCCAGCGCCCGCCACGTAAGGCGCACAGCAGCTGGAACTGGCTGTAGGCCAGAAGCACTCTGGCCGCCCAGCGGTTGAAGGCTTCCGGCGGTTCATTGTCTGCCGGTCGCGCCTGGATCATCACGTTGAGATAATGTTGATAGCCGACCGGAGGTTCTACGCCTTCGCGTCTGGCCGCCGTCGGGAACTGCTTCGCGCCGCCCTTCACCACCCAGTCGCGCAGTTCAGCATCATCGTCAGCGCTCAATGTCAGTTGCGCCAGGTCAGCGTATCCATGTTTCCAGACCTGTTTCAGCGCTTTCACATCCCCGTCATTTACTGCTTCCGCTAACTGACCAATGCCGCTTTGTGCATCAAAACGGTAACTGTGGCGCAGCATCACTACAGCCTGATCCATCGCCGTACCCTGGGGATCAACCAGCGAATCCGGGACCTGTTCGCCGGTCACGCTTTGCAACCAGTCGCGGGTATGCGGCAAATAATGGCCGCCGTTGGCGCGCTGACATAACTCGCTCAGTAATGCCCCCGCCTCCACCGACGCCAGTTGATCTTTATCGCCGAGCAGGATCAGACGCGCCTGTTCCGGCAATGCCGCCAGCAATGCGGCCATCATTTCCAGATCGACCATTGACGCTTCATCAACCACCAGCACATCCAGCATCAGCGGGTTGCCCGGATGATGGCGAAAATGCCGCGTATCCGGGCGGCTGCCGAGCAGACGGTGCAGTGTCACCACATCGGTGTTGATACTTTCTCGCACCGCATTACCATTGCCGAGCGCACTGAGATCCAGCTTCGATACCGCACCGGCAATTGATTCATTGAGCCTTGCTGCCGCCTTGCCGGTCGGCGCGGCCAGTCTGATGCGCAGTGGCTGACCATTTTCCTCCAGCGCCAGCGTCTGTAACAACGCCAGCAGACGCACCACCGTGGTGGTTTTACCGGTGCCCGGCCCGCCGGTAATAATGCTGAACGCACTGCCCGCCGCCAGCGCGCAGGCCAGTTTCTGCCAGTTGGCGATATCAGATTTCGCATCCGCCGGGAATAACGCCGTCAGCGGCGCACGCAAAGATTCCACCGGCAAAGTGTGCAGCGCACTGCGCGCCAGACGTTGTTCAATTGCCGCCCGCACATTCTGTTCGTACTGCCAGTAACGGCGCAGATACAAGCGCTGGCCGGTCAGCACCAGCGGCGAATTACCTTCGTGGTGTCCGACCAGCGTCGGGTGCACCAGCGCCGCCAGCCATTCCTGCAAACTCAGGTCGTCGAGCACGGCCGCCGGACGGATCACCGCGCCGTCAGCGTGATCGCCTTCCGGTGGCAGCGAGAGTGAGAATGCGCTGTCATCAAGCGTGGCCTGCAAATCCAGACACACATGACCGCGCCCTAACTGATAGCTGGTCAGTGCGGTCGCCAGCAACAATAACGGATGCGCGTCCGGCGCTTCTTTTGCCAGAAACGTCACCAGTGCGCGATCGAGTTCGCGCAGCCAGCCACATTCCACCCAGCTCGCCAGCAGTTGTGCGATATCTTCACGGCTGTTGATTTTCATGCGTGTTCCTCCGTGCCGCTGAACAGAGCGTCGAGTTGTTCCATTAATGCTTTGTCCGGCCGCTGAACGCAGACGCCGTTACCCGGCGCGTGGCTGCCGCGCAGGAATAAATACACCGCGCCGCCGATATGCCGGTCATAGTCATAATCCGGTATGCGGGATTTCAGCAGACGATGCAGCGCAAAAAGATACAGCGAGAACTGCAAATCGTAGCGGTGCTCGCGCATTGACTGCGTCATATTTTCCTGGTCATAACCGCTGGCATCGTCTCCGAGCCAGTTGGATTTATAATCCAGCACGTAATAACGCCCGTCATGTTCAAACACCAGATCGATAAAGCCTTTCAGCATGCCGTTGAGATCTTCCGCCAGCAGCGGCGCACGCTCCGCGCCCTCAAGCGTGTATTGCTGAACCAGCTTGTCGAGGCGAACAGTTGAGACCTTCGTCAGCGAGAACCAGAACTCCATTTCAACCTGATAAGGCGGCAGTTCCGCCAGCGTGAAGGTTTCACCGTCCGGCAGGGCTAACGGCTGCGTCAGTAACGCGGTCAGCCAGCCGGAAAGCGGTACGATCCACTTTTCCCAGCCGCGCGTATTACAACGCCGCGCAACCTGATCGGCGATTTTCGCCGGATCCTTCGCCAGTGCCGCAAACCCTTCGTCGCCCGCCCATTCCAGCAAACCGTGCAGGAAATTACCCGGCGCAGGGCCGCGCGGAAACGCATACAAATTCTCACCGGTCATCGGTTGCAAAAGCCCGGGCACCGGCTCTTTGTCTTCCACAAATACTTTCTGATCTTCTAAATAGCTGTCCTGCGCTGCGCTTTCGATCTCACCACGAGGCTCCCGGTTCAGGGTCTCCGGCACCATGTAGGTGCCTGCCGGTGCAATTTGCAGGCCGGAGAAACTCGACACCCACCAGCGCGGCCCTTTATGCGTTCGCAGCGGCGGGCGCGGCCCGAGTTCCGGCAGCAACTGCTCACTGCGATAGATTGCGCCGTCCGTGACAGGCAGCGGCCAGGCGCGAATAGTGTCTGTCTCCAGTGCCTGCAAACTGGCGGGCAGCGCATCCGCATCGATCGCGTCGCCGCCGTGGAACAGATAGCCGGAGGCGCTCTTTTCGAACTCTTTCAGCGGAGCCATGCCCAGCCACAGCGCGTAACGCGAGCGGGTCATCGCGACGTAGAACTTACGCAGGTCTTCCCCCAGACGCTCGCGATCGGCCTGCACCAGTTGTTCATCCGTCGCGCTCAGCGCCACTTCCAGTTCACCTTCCGCCGTGTGCCATTTCAGCGGTGAGTCCTGTTTTTTCACCGCGCGGAAAGCACAGGCGAAAGGCAGGAATACCAGCGGATATTCCAGCCCTTTGGACTTATGCACCGTGACCACTTTCACCAGTTCTGCATCGCTTTCGAGACGCAGTTTGCGCGCATCGCCCCCCTGATGTTCATCCTGACACTGTTCCGCCAGATAGCGGATCAGCGCGTGCTCACCGTCGAGCTGAACGCTGGCCTGTTGCAGCAGTTCAGAAAGATGCAGCAGGTCGGTCAGCGCACGTTCGTCACCACGGCCAAGCAGACGGCGCGGCACGTCGAATTCCCACATCAGACGGCGCAGCATCGGCAGAATGCCCTGTTTGCGCCAGCAGGTACGCAGCGCCTGAAACTGCTGAACGTAGCGCTCCCACTCGTTTTCATCCTGATTGAGCCGGTCCAGCGCTTCCCAGCTCAGGTTCAGCGAAGGGGTCGCGAGGGCCGCGCGCAGTAACCGGTCGTTTTCCGGCGCAGCACAGGCCGCCAGCCAGTATTGCAATTCGCCCGCCTGCGCACTTTCAAAAATCGATTCTTTATCGGAAAGATACACACTGCGCACGCCGCGTTTCGACAGCGCAACGCGCACTGCGGTCGCTTCCCGCCCGGTGTTCACCAGCACCGCGATATCGCCGGGCATTACTGGCTTCAGCGTTTCGCCGGGCAGGCCAAAACCGGCAGAACCTTGCTGGCCGAGGCGCAGCAGGCGAACAATTTCCGTGGCGCAGCCGTCGGCCATCAGCTGGACATACTGGTTTTTCGGCAATACTTCCGCCTGATTCTCCGGATACCACAGCGTCAGCGCAGCGGCTTCGGCATCATCAATTACCAGCGTATCGGCGCGTCCTTTGGCTTCTACCGGCAGGAACGGCACCTGATTTTCAGCGCCGCGCCGGAACAGGAACGCGCCCTCGCCGGACTTGCGATTTTCGGCCAGTTCAAACACCTGATTCACCGACGCCACCATCGCGCGGGTAGAACGGAAGTTGGTCGCCAGCGTGTAGTGGCGGCCACCGGTATCACGACGGGCGCGCAGATAGGTATAAATATCGGCACCACGGAAGGCGTAAATCGCCTGTTTCGGGTCGCCGATCAGGATCAGCCCCTGCTCCGGCGCATTTTCCGCCACACGGTAAACGGCGTCGAAAATACGGTATTGCAGCGGATCGGTATCCTGAAATTCGTCGATCATCGCCACCGGGAATTGCGTACGGATGATCTCCGCCAGCCGCGCGCCGTTGTCACTGCTGAGCGCAGCGTCCAGACGGGTCAGCAAATCGTTGAAACCCATTTGCGCGCGCTTTTGCTGCTCGAGGTCAAAACGATTTTTTATCCAGCGGCAGGCATGTTGCAGTAAACCGCTGCGGGCATCCGGCAAACTTTCCAGCCGGGTTTTCAGGGTTTCCATTGCCGAAATGGCCGAATGGACGGGCGCAACGCCCTGCTTCCAGCCTTCGTCTAAGCCTGCCGGTGTCAGGCGGGTCCAGCCGGTTTTGAGATCCGGGATTATTTCGTCGCTGGTCGCCCAGGCGTGAAGTTTATCCAGCCACGGATTGAAATATCGCGCCTGAATTTTCCCATTCACCGCTTTCGCCGCTACAGCGCCTTCGAGCATTGTGCGCAGTTCCTGCGTCCATTGCGGCCAGTCTTGTTTCAGCGCCGCCAGTTCCGCCGCTTTCAGGTTATTCACCGTTTCGCATACTTCGGCAGGCGTCTGATCTGAGCCTAACTCCCCGGCATATTCCAGCAGCGGCATCACGCTGCGGTGTAAGTCTTCCGGTGAGCGCCACCAGCCGCGCAACATACGGATTTCCTGCTCACCGAGCGGGAAATAGAAACTGCGCCAGTAATCGCGCACCACGTTCATCAGCAGTTCGGTCTGGTCGGTTTCCAGCGTCTGGGTAAACAGGCTGTCGCTGTCGAATGCGTGCTCGCCAAGCATGCGGTTACACCAGCCGTGAATAGTGGAAACGGCGGATTCATCCATCCATTCCGCCGCCAGTTGCAGCTTGCGGGCACAGCCCGGCCATTGCTCCGGCGTATATTCCGCACGCAAATTTTGCAAAAATTCGTCGCTGTCATTTTCCGCGTCAGGATTTCCTAAAAAATACCCCGCCGCTTGCGATAAACGCGCACGGATGCGATCGCGCAGTTCTTTGGTTGCCGCATCGGTAAAGGTCACCACCAGAATTTCCGGCGGCGTCAGCGAGCGGCTGAAGGCGTTATCGCCGCCGTGCCCGATCACCAGCCGCACATACAGCGCGGCGATGGTGAAAGTTTTGCCGGTACCCGCGCTGGCTTCAATCAGGCGGCTTCCCGTCAGCGGAAAGTTCAGCACATTCAATGCTGATGGCAGACGTTGCTCCGTCATTCCTTGTCTCCTTTCTTACTGCGGGAAAGATAATTGATCAGCGGTGCCAGTAACACATCGGCCAGCCGGGCAAATTCACCGTCAGACCAGAGTGCGGCAAAGTCCGGCCACGCGCGGGCCAGGTACGCATTGCTGTCACGCTCACCAAATTTCATGTTGGCCGGATCGTGATTTTCGTAGCTGTCGCGGGCGGCAAGCCAGGCATCGCTGTCCGTTGCGCTGTGCGCCGTGCCCTCTTTTTTCAGCCAGACAAAGGCGGTTTTTACCGCCAGCGGCAACGGCCGCAACTGCCCGATTTTCCACGTTTCAATCAGCGTGTCCCACAGTTCGCGCGCATAAGCGATCTCCAGCGGCGGTAATTCGGCGGTGCCGTTTTTGCTGACGATAAAGGTGTGCATTGGCTGTCCGTCAAGATGCCCCGCAAGATGCGCAACCCAGTAAGGCAGCAGCCGGTCAAAGCGGTAAGCGCGATCTTTTATGATGCCGGTACTTTCCAGCACCACGCGGGCACGGCCGCCCGCAGCATTTGCCCGCAGTTCGCTCAGCCAGTCGGAGAACGTCACACCACCGGTTTTATCTTCCACCGCCTCATTCGCCAGCGGCTGCGGCCATGCATCGAGAACCTGCTGATAGCTGGCAAACAAGGTATCCATCGGTTCGGCCAGATCGTCACTCAGCACCGCAGCAAATTCGCCCGGTGCCAGCTCGCCGCGTCGTTCAATACGTTCGAGTTGCTGACGTAAAACGTCCTGACGCGAAACGCCCGCTTCCAGTGCCCATTTTTGCGCGCGGATCAGCTCATCCTGCAACCGCCAGTTTTCCAGCGCATTGATGTCGAACGGCTCCTGATCTTCGCTGCCCGGATCTTCCAGCTCAAAGTAGATGTTCAGCCGCTGGCGGAAGAAACTGCGCACCGGATCCGACAGGAAATCCGACAACTGACGCAGCGTCAGTGCGCCTTCCTGTTCCACCGGTTGCAGCGGTTGCGCTGCCACGGCAGCGGCTTCCGCTTCCAGCCCGGCACGCCATTCGTGGGCATAACTGAACAGCGGGCTGCCCTGACTGAAATAGTCGCGGTTGAACGGTTGCAGACGATGTTCGGTGGTCAGGGCGTGCAGTAAATCTTCGCCATTTTGTGCTTTCCAGCCTGCCGCCAGATGGTCGCGCAACTGCGCCACCAGCACGGATGGCGGGCGCTCGGTGTTGTCATGAATGCTGCGCCCCACCCAGCTAATGTGTAAGCGTTCACGCGCAGAAAGCAGGGCTTCGAGGAACAGATAACGGTCATCTTCACGGCGTGAACGGTCGCCCGGGCGGTAATCGCGCCCCATGAGGTCGAAATCCATCGGTACGCGGTTACGCGGATAATCGCCGTCGTTCATCCCCAGCAGATGCACGTGGCGGAAAGGAATGGCACGCATCGGCATCAGCGTGGCGAACGTCACCGCGCCGCCGAAAAACGGCTGGGTCAGACCCGACTGGTCGAACTGCGCCAGCCAGTGATCGCGAACCACCGACAGCGGCAGTTCGGCCTGTAAATCTACGCTTTCACAGGCTTCGAGCCAGATTTCCAGCTCACCGTGCAGACGCACTAAAATAAAGCCATCTTCACCGTCATCCTCGCTAAAGTATTGAGAAAGGATATGACGCAGACGCCTGCCCCACTCCTGCGGAGGCGCAGGTTCACGTAGCTGACGCCAGGTGTCATCCAGGCAGTTCAGCAGATGTGACAGCGGGCCAATCAGTGCCGCATCCAGCCCGCCGATTTCATCCAGCGGCTCGATGTTTTTCCAGGCTTCGCCGCTGCCCACCGCATAGCCCAGCAACATGCGTTGCAGACCAAAGAACCAGCTGTTTTGCTCCGGTGATAACGGCAGTTCGAGGCTCTGGCGCTGCTCGGCATGCAGCCCCCAGCGCACGTTGGCGGCTCTGATCCAGCGGTGCAGCAGCGGCAGTTGTTCTTCTTCAATCCCGAAACGCTGACGCACCGACGGCACATCGAGTAAATCCAGCAAATCACTGACCGCAAAACGCGACTGTGGCAGTTCCAGCAAACTTTCCAGCGCACCGAGTAACGGATTATTCTGGCGTGGTCCCTGATCGGCAACGGTGAACGGGATATAACGCGGATCACTGCGCTCCATCAGGCCAAACACCGCCTGAATGTGCGGCGCATAACCGTTGATATCCGGCACCATCACGATAATGTCGCGCGCTTTCAGCGTCGGATCTGCGGCCAGCGCCGCCAGCAGGCGGTCATGCAGCACTTCCACTTCGCGCTGGGCGCTGTGGGTAATAAAGAAACGCAGGGAATCGTCATGCTGAACGTCAGCGGCAGGCCATTCATCGATGGTTTCAGCCAGCGGGCGCAGTTGCAAAATGTCTTCCTGCAACTGATGCAACAAGGTATCGGTGCCGTTTGAGGTAAAGAGGTCGATGCGCGGGATCACCGGCGCCAGTTGCGCCGCATAGGATTCGTGGTTGTCGTATTCATTCAGCAAACCGATATAGTCGCGCCCCTGCTTGCCCCATGCCGCCAGCAACGGATGCGCATGCTGATGGAGCTCATCTTCGGCAATGACCTGCGGCATGCCCGGCTTACGCAACTGACGTATCCGCTCTGCGCGCAGCAAATCTTTATCAGCAATGATATCGCTCCAGTCGTGCTCGCACGGGTTATGCACACACATAAAGATGTGTGTCCAGCGTCCCAGCACGGCCAGCACTTCAAGGGATTGTTGCGGTAACGAGGAGATGCCAAAAACCACCAGCCGCGCCGGTAAACCGGCCGGGCGCTGGTCTTCAGGAATAGTTTGCGCATAGTGCAGGAAACGCTGATGCAGCGCCGCACGGCTGGTGTTGCGCTCGTTTTCAGGTACATCCGCCAGCAGCGCGCGCCACAGTTGCGGCTGCCACAGCAGGTTTTCCGGCAAGGGCTCGC
Organism: Rahnella sp. WP5; assembly: GCF_000745615.1. Taxonomy (NCBI): domain Bacteria; kingdom Pseudomonadati; phylum Pseudomonadota; class Gammaproteobacteria; order Enterobacterales; family Yersiniaceae; genus Rahnella; species Rahnella sp. WP5. Next base: position 796,051 of record NZ_KN050720.1, read on the forward strand.
TGCCTTTACGGCTGGTGCGCAGAACGTCCAGACCGTTGCCCCAGTCTTCCAGCCAGTCAGCACGGTAAACCTGATACTGATCGAATAAATCCGCCAGACGCTGCGCCAGCTGATGCAGTTTACGCATATCGCCGTCATCTTTTAAGAAACGGGCCAGCGGCGCAAAAACGGGTTCGGCAAGCAGTTCGGGTAACAGGCGGATCAGGCGCCAGGTCAGCAGCGGACGGTCGAAAGGCGACGATTCCGGCACCTGTTCTTTGCCGAGCACCGCGCGGTACACCTGCCAGAAAAAACGTGCCGGAAGTTTGATATCCAGCGCCGCTGCAATTCCGCAGCCACCGTCGGTCACATCACGCGCCAGCGCCAGTTTCAGCCACTGGTTGATGCCGTTGCTCTGCACCAGAATCACTTCATTTTCCAGCGGCGACAGCGGATGCGCTGCCATCCACGAGACCAGCACGTCCCTCAGCGTTTCTGAGTGATTTCCGTGTAATACCATCAAACCTGAATTCACGCCCGCATCCCTTGTTATCGCCTGTCAGGGTTGAGATTTTGCGTTGATTTGGAAAGGATTGAAAGGACAGAAAAGAAAAGAGGCAGGGCTTGCGGCCTGCCTCGTAGCAAAATGTAACGCGCTGAAAATTACCCGCGCGTTTTACGAGCTTCTTTCCAGAGATATTTTAGGATCACTGAATGCTGTAGCGCTCAAGCCAGTGCGCGTAAGGCGCAGGCAGAACCCATGAAGGATTGTCCTCGCCCAGTTCTTTCGCCAGCGCATACGGATAATGCGGGTTGGCGAGCATGGCGCGGCCAATCATCACCAGATCCATATCTTGTTCGCTGATACAACGTTCGGCCACGTCTGCCGACGCAACGCCCCATGAACTCGCCACCGGCAAGCCGGCTTCAGCACGCACGCGGCGCGACACTGGTGCCAGGAAACCGGCTCCCCATGGGATCTGTGCTTCCCAGGTCGAGAAACCGACGCTGACGTTGAGCATATCCAGCCCTTTCTCACGCAGAATACGGGTCAGTTCGATAGATTCCGCCAGCGTTTCTTCATCGCGGCCATCGTATTCGATCACGCCAAAACGCGCGGTAATCGGCAGGTTTTTCGGCCAGACGGCGTTAACGGCGTCGAAAGTTTCAATCAGGAAACGGCTGCGACCGGCAAAATCACCGCCGTATTCGTCGGTGCGGGTGTTGGAATGCACGGAGAAGAAGCTTTGCGCCAGATAGCCGTGGGCAAAATGCAGCTCCAGCCATTCAAAACCGGCATCGCGGGCACGTTTCGCGGCAGCGACAAAATCGGCCATCACACGCTGGATATCGGCTTTGGTCATTTCTTTCGGCACTTTCGGCAGGTGTTTGCCGAATGCGACTGCGGATGGCGCAATGGTTGCCCAGCCACGCGGATCACCTTCAGCAATATGATCGTCCCCTTCCCAGGGCAGATTGGCGCTGGCTTTACGGCCTGCGTGACCGATCTGGATCCCCGGTACTGCGCCTGCGGCTTTGATGGATTTGGCAATCTTCGCCAGTTCAGCAGCCTGTTCATCGTTCCAGATCCCGAGACATCCCGGGGTGATACGCCCTTCCGGCGAAACTGCCGTCGCTTCGACAATCACCAGGCTCGCGCCGCCGCGTGCCAGCGTGGCGTAATGCACCTGATGCCAGTCATTCGGCACGCCATCAGTGGCGGAATACTGGCACATAGGCGGAACGGCGATGCGGTTTTTTAAGGTGACGTCTTTCAACGTAAATGGCGTAAATAGTGCAGACATAAAATTTCCTCGGTGGATTGGCGCATTAAGCACACAGAGTGCTGCCAAAGAGCTATAAGCAGAAGTGTAGAAATATTATAGTGCGTATCAATTTTCGTTATAACTCAATCGGTGCCCCACCGCCCGTCAGTGGCTGAGACAACAACTGGCGCAGGTCTGTAGCGGGCAGTAATATCCGATTTCTGAAACGTCGATAAAATCCTCTTAAAAGGGTCGTACCATGGAAAAATTACCTGCCATCACCATCACTTATTGTTCTCAATGCAACTGGATGCTGCGCGCCACCTGGATGGCGCAGGAATTGCTGAATTCGTTCAGTACCGATCTGGCGTCCGTGACGCTTGTCCCCGGCACCGGTGGCATTTACGAAATCAAAGTCGATGACGAGATTATCTGGGAACGCAAACGCGACGGCGGTTTCCCGGACGCCGCACTGCTTAAACAGCGTGTGCGCGATATTTGTTTCCCGGAACGTTCACTGGGGCATGTGGATAAGAAGAAGATTGATGAGAACGGTGAGGCCTGAGGGTGCGCTAAACGCAAAAAAGGCAGGACATTCATCCTGCCTTTTGGCGTTTTAGCAAAGACTGGCATTAAAAGTCAGGCTTTGCGGGAGACGTGTTCGGCGGCTGCACGGTTGGCTTTTGCGACGGAATCTGCCAGCGTTTTCCCTTGCAAGAGTGATGTGCACAACGTGCCCATAAAGCAGTCACCGGCACCGTGGGTACTGACCAGCTCTATTTTTTCGGCGGGCATCGACTGGCTGCGTCCGCCGGCTGCACACCAGGCCACACCGTGTTCACCCGCCGTCACGATAACAGCCGGAGAATGCTGGCTCAGTAATTCGGCTGCCACGCAAGCATCGGACAAATCATTGACCGGAATACCGCTCAGATCACGGGCTTCGACGCCATTCACCACCAGCAAATCGACAGCAGACTGCATCTCAGCACAAAGTGTCCGCGCCGGTGCGGCATTCAGACAAACGCGGATCCCGCGCTGTTTCGCCTGTTTCGCTGCCGCCAGATTCACCGCCTCCGGCACCTCATTTTGTAACAACAGCATGTCAACCTGCTGCCACAAGGCATCATCATCAAACTGCGCGGCGTCAATGTGGTTGTTTGCATTGGAAACGACCACTGCGCCGTAATCCCCTTCTGCATCCATCAGCGCCACGCTCATGCCGGAAGGTACGCTTTCATTAACCGCGATAAAGCTGCTGTCGACCGCGTTTTCATTTAGCACACCACGCAGGAATTCCCCCTGCGTATCGGCGCCCACGGCACCGGCAAAACGAACACCGGCGCCCGCTCTGGCAGCGGCAACGGCCTGATTCCCGCCCTTGCCGCCGAATTTATATGAACATCCGCTGCCGATCACCGTTTCGCCTTTTTCCGGACGATGATGCGCGTGGATAACGATGTCATAATGAAGGCTGCCCGTGACTAAAATTTTACCCATTTTAGTATTCCCGAAGGTCCTGAACCGCCTGCTGGGTTTTCATCAGGTTCTTTTCTGCCGTTTTCAGATCCTTCTGGGCAATCGCCACAAATAAGGCATCCAGAATATTCAGCTGAGCGATCCGCGACGCAGCATTTTCCCCGAGCAAGTGCGATCCCTGAGAGGTTGAATTGAGAACCACATGCGCATTGCGCGCAATGGGCGACTCGGCGTAATTGGTGATGGCGATCACTTTGGCGCCATTGCGCGCCGCCAGTTTGATCGGATCATTCACCGCGCGGGTGGCACCGGAATGGCTGATCGCCACCACCGCATCATCGTCCGATAAGACCGCTGCCGACATCAGCATGATATGCGCATCATCGTAGACCGTCGTTTTAATGCCAATTTTCAGCAATTTATGCGACAAATCTCTGGCGACGGCAGCAGAGCCGCCGACAGCATATAAATCGATGTGCCTGGCTTTAAATAAAATGTCAGCAGCCCGGTTAAATTCCGAAACATCGACAATAGATAATGTTTCTTCTATTGCCTGAATAGAGGTACGGAATACTTTTTCAAGTAATTGTTCCGACGAGTCTCCCGGCTCAATTTCCGCATGTAAATTTGCCACTTCAGAATAGTTGTAATAAATCAAACTGCTTCTGAAATCTCTGAATCCTGAAAAGTTTAATTTTTTGGTCAGTTTAACAATCATCGCCTCAGAAACATTATTTTCCAGCGCAATTTCTTTTAATGAAGTTTGCTCAGAAAAATCATTTTTAGACGTAATCGCTTCGACGACTTTTCTTTCCAGCGGCGTCAGATGTGGCAATTTCATACGAATTTGAGCACCAATGGCTCGCGGATCCTGATTCATTACTTGCCTCGTGTCGCTCTGTCAATCAACATCGCTATGATAATAATAAGGCCAGTAGCAAGCAATTGATAAAACGCCTGAATATTGAGAAGTGTCAGCCCATTACGCAATGAACCTAAAATAACCGCGCCAATCAGTGTGCCGATCACACTGCCTTTCCCGCCCATCAGCGAAGCCCCGCCAATTGCCGCCGCAGCAATAGCATCCAGCTCCCATAAATTCCCCATGGTCGGTTCAGCGGCACCCAGGCGACCAATCAAGATCAGTGAGGCTAAAGAGGCCAGCACACCGGAGATCACAAAGACCGTGACCTTGGTTCTTTTGACCGGAACCCCCGCGACTCGTGCGGCTTCTTCGTTACCGCCCACGGCCAGAATATATTCCCCCAGCGGCGTTTTGTTCATCACCGTCCAGAGTATCGCCGCGATAGCAATAACAATCACGATTGGTGCCGGAACCCCGAAAATCGTGCTGTTAATGACGGTGCGAAACTCCACCGGGATACCAAAAATCGGGTTACCGTTGGTAAAAATCAGCGCCAGCGCGCGGAACAGCGAGAGTCCGCCGAGGGTGACGATAAACGGCTGTAAACCGGCATACGCGACCAGCATGCCGCTGAACACGCCGCACAGTGCGCCGACACCCAGCGTCGCCATTATTGCCAGTGGAACCGGGACGCCGGACACCATCAGCGTGGCACCCAGCACCGCCGAAAGTGCCGCCGTCGGCCCGACGGAGAGATCGATACCGCCGGAAATAATGATCAGCGTCATACCCAGCGCAATAATTCCGTTGATGGAGGACTGCTGTAATATATTGAGTAAATTAGGGACGGTAAAAAATACCGGCGACAAAAAAGAGAAGGTGATCACAATAATCACTAAGCCAATCAGCGTACCGGCATCGCGTACGTTGAATTTAAATAATGCCGAAGGCATAACCTTGGGCTGAACATTACCTTGAGTCGTCATAATAATGGCCTTTAATCTTTGTAGGTGTCGGAGAAATAGTTTTCAGACCGCTTAATTCACATCGTTAATCGCATAACGGGCAATGTTTTCTTCAGTAATCTCATCACCGTTAAGTTCTTTTGTGATTTTCCCTTCACGCATCACCAGGACTCTGTCTGAGATACGAATTATTTCCGGCATCTCGGAAGAAACCACCACAATGGCTTTTCCCTGCTGCGCCAGTTTTTCTATCAGATTATAAATCTCAGACTTTGCTCCGATATCAATTCCCCGGGTTGGCTCGTCAAAAAGAAAGACTTTATTGTCCGCTGCGACCCAGCGACCAATAATGACTTTTTGCTGGTTTCCGCCGCTGAGTGTTCCAATGGGTTTTTCTATGTTAAGCGGACGCAACCGCAGATCGGTCATCACGTCCAGCGCCGTTTTATCCAACTGATTTCTTTTCAGCAAACCGTATCGGGTAAATCGCCCCATTGACGGCAACGCCATATTCATTTTGACTGCGCGCTCTTTAATGATGCCCTCTTTTTTACGATCTTCCGGCACCAGTCCGATCCCGGCGCGGATAGCAGAACTGACATTGTGATTTTTCACCGCGACGCCTTCCACCTCAATGCTGCCGCCGGTTTTGGCATCAATGCCGGCGATGAGTTTCAGCAACTCTGTACGCCCGGAACCGACCAGTCCGGCAATTCCCAGCACTTCACCTGCTCCGACGGAAAAAGTCGCCGACCGCACGGCATTATCACGACTCAATCCTTCGACGCGCAGCACTTCCCTGCCGGTCGCATAAGAGTGATGGTGCACTTTTTCGATTTTGCGTCCGACCATTTTGGTGACAATAGTTTCTTCGGTTTCATCGCAGATATTGACCACGCCGACCTGTTTACCATCACGTAAGATCGTCGCCCGATCGCAAACTTTGAAAATCTCGTTCATTTTGTGTGAGACATAAATCAGCGACACATTCATCGATTTGAGATCTGAAATCAGCTCTGCCAGGCGCTCAAACTCCGTCGGCGTCAGGCTGGAAGTCGGTTCATCCATTGCAATGATCTTCGCTTCATCCAGCAAAGCGCGGGCGATTTCAACGATCTGTTGCTGAGATACTTTCAGGTTCTTGATCGGCTCATCGGGATCAATACTGGGATCAAGACGACGCAGGATCGCCACTGCCCTTTTGTACTGAGCCTTTCTGTCGACAAACAACCCTTTGAGTTTCGTTAACGGGCGGCCAAGAAACATATTCTGTGCCACGGAGAGTTCAGGAACGTGCTGCAATTCCTGATGGATCATCGCGATACCGGCATGACGGGCAGACAGCGGATTCTTCATCTGAATAACCTGCCCTTCCACCAGAATTTCACCGGAATCTGCCGCCCGCACACCGGACAAAATATTCAGCAGTGTCGATTTTCCCGCGCCATTTTCTCCAATCAGCGCATGGACTTCGCCCGGCCTCACAGAGAAATCAACGCCCTGAACTGCTGCCACGCCGCTGTAGCTTTTGCTGATGCCGCGCATCGTCAAACTGTACTGTTCCATACACTCTCCTGACCCGTTTTCACACGTCTGACTTATTGTTGCTGAGCCAGCAGCTGGCGCAGTTTCGCGTTATCTTTGGTGGAGAACGCATCAGCATTGTCCTGGGTAATCAGCGCCTGTGGAGTGGAGACCACGCGGGAGATTTTCTGTCCGTTAATCAGGCGTACGACCACTTCCATCGCCACTTCCCCTGTAAGCACCGGGAAGCTGTCCACCGTGCCGGTCAGCTCGCCACGCTTGATGGAAGCATAAGCATCGGAGATACCGTCAGTGCCAAATACCGCCACCTGTTTGGATTTTCCGGCAGCCGCCACGGCTTCAACCACACCGAGTGCCATGCCATCGTTGTTGGCGTAGAACCCAATCAGATCAGGATGTTGCTGTAAAATTGTCGCCGCTGCGTTATAGGCATTTTCACGGCTCCAGTTGGCCGGAACGCTGGCGACTACGGTGAATTTCCCGCTGGTCTGAATCGTTTCTTTGAAGCCTCTGGTACGCTGCGCCGCGGCATACACCCCCGGCTGGCCTTCGATGACGGCCACTTTGCCGCCTTCAGGATGTTTTTTGATAAACCAGTTGGCGACGCGTACGCCGTTGTCTTTCTGTACGTTACCGACGTAATGCGCCGCATTCGGCATCACCGCATCATTCACGTTAACGACAGCAATGCCTTTGCTTTTAGCCGATTCGTACGCCGGTTGCAGGTTGGCGTCAGTTTGCGGCGACACCAGCAAACCGTTGAAGCCCTGTGAAATGAGAGTTTCGGCGATAGACAGCTGACCGAGCTGGTCGTCTTCGTTAGCCGCAGCCTGATATTCGACGGTGATGCCGTGCTTATCACCGAATTCCTTATATCCCTGGCCGAGTGAGCGCCAGTATTCATTGGTCAGCGTTTTAGACACACCGCCGATTTTGAGGGATTTGTCGATTGCCGGCAGCGGGCCATATTTGGCCGTGAGTTGCGTCCAGTCAGTGCGATCCGATTCGGTATCGGATTGCAACGGTGGCAGATCGGCGGCATAAACGCTGGTGCAAAGCAGTGTAGAGGTGAGTACAGACAGTAAGAGTTTTTTCATCATCTGGCCTTCGATTGTTATTTTTATGGTGTCACAGCGACACGCGCTGTGGCGGGTCGCTTTACTGCGCCAACATCACGTCGTTGACGATTTGCTGTGTGGCTACGGCGTCCTGCCTGCTGATGGCTTCATTCAGCGCCGGGTTATTCTCGAGTTTTTCGCAAAGTTTGAGTAAACGGATCACGGTCGCGATATTGGTTTCTGCTTCACGCACCGGATCCAATCCGCTGGCGTCCGGGAAGGTATCGAAGTAATACGCGCCTTTATAGCCGTCGCGTTTCATCTGCAACAGGAATTCCAGCGTGGCACGCGGGTTGACGGAGCCGACCATCAGGCCGTCGTCGCGTTTGCCCCAGCCGTCATTGAGATCGAGCCCCAGCAAACGCGAACGGCGGGCTACCATCGCCGCTGCAAACGCCGGTACTTCGTTGGCAAACAACACATGCGCGAAATCCAGTGTGATACCTAAGTTCTTGCAACCGGCTTCTTCAACCGCCAGCAGACAGGTAGTGGCATTTGGGAAAATGCTGTAAGCGCGTGGTTCGTTGGGTTTGTATTCAATGCTGACGTCGATATCCGGGGCGTATTCCGCCACTTCACGCACAGCGCTGACTGCGTCTTCCCAGATTTTTTTGTAGTCAGCCTGGAAACAGTAATCAAAGCCATCCTGTCCCATCCACAACGTCATAATGCTGGCACCAAACTCACGACCGGCGTCGATCCCGCGTTTGGTCAATTCAATCGCCTGACGACGAATTTTTGGATCCGGGTGAGTAAACGCGCCGATTTTAAATTCCGGAGCATCCCAGCGCATTTGCATCCCGTTCACCGCCAGCCCGACTTCTTCGATTTTCTGGCGCATCACAGTGATATCGCCGGTCATGTGCTGCGGATAATTCAGGTCCAGATGCGTCAATCCTTTAACCGTAGCTGCACGTTCGATCATTTGCAGCACTGAAGGTTTGCCTTTCTGTTCAGGCCAGTAAAGATGTGCCCCCGACGCAAACGAGTTCAGACGTGTGGCAAATTTAAGTTCTGACATGGGATGTCCTTTGTAAACTGATTCGTGATGTACTTTCCTTCTTCACTTTATTTTGTGAAGTAGTGCATTACTATCACCCACGGATAAAAGCCGCAAGATCCCCTGGTGGAATTGTGATCAGATTTGGGAGGCGTTTCACGAAATTTAGAGAAAGCGCGGCGGACGTTACAAGGAGCAGCGGGTTGGTTTAGGAAGGCCTTTAATTTCGCGCTGAAATAAACAGGGGCGTCCTTTCGCCCCGACAAACCTCTGTTTTTTGTGACGGGTCTCAAGTTTTTCCCTTCCCTGCCGATAACTAAAACTTAAGATTCCTTCCAGGGAAATGCTCATGCTTAAGACCATCCGTTCGCGCATTATCACGGCCTGTATCGTCATCGTGGCCTGTTCGCTGATTATCAATACCTTCCTGAGTTATACCGTTGCCAACAAGTACAACAGTCAGGCGACAGACAGCACGCTGAACGCGCTGACGGCCAGCCACACGCGAGGGATCAGCGATTGGGTAAGCTCGAAAACAGGGATGATCGTTTCACTGCAACAGATCGCGATGTCAGAAGATCCGATCCCGGTTCTCAAGCAGATCGCCAGTGCAGGTGGGTTTACCAACGTGTATGTCGGTTATGCAAACCGCACCGCGAAGTTCTCCGATCCGACCGGTGTGCCTGCGGATTACGATCCGACCGGCCGCCCGTGGTACAAGCAGGCTGAAGCCGCCGGACATCCGGTGGCCACACCGCCTTATATTGATGCCGGTAGCGGGAAACTGGTGGTCACTTTCGCCGTACCGGTGATGGAAGCAGGCACGCTGAAAGCGGTTGTGGCGGGCGATGTCTCGATGGACAGCGTCGTGAGCAACGTTAATACCATTCATCCGACGCCAGGCAGTTTCGGCATGCTGGTGGATAAATCCGGTGTGATCATCGCGCATCCGGATACCAGCCTGGCACTGAAGCCGATTACCGCACTGGCGGAAGGGGTGAATTTGCAGGATGTGTTTGCCGCCAATGCACCGGTGGATATCCGTCTGAACGGTACGGTCAAGCGCGTCCGTGCGATGCCGGTAGCAGGCACGGAATGGTTCACGCTGGTGGCGCAGGATAAGAAAGAGTCCACTGCGGGTATGCGATCCCTGCTGACCTCGTCGGTGATTACGCTGATTGTGATCGTGCTGATTTCAGCCGTCGTCATCGGGCTGATTATCAGCAAATCGTTCCACCGCCTGTCGGTGGTGCGCGATACGCTCAATGCGATCAGTTCCGGTGAGGATGATCTGACGCAGCGCCTGCCGGCTGACGGACATGATGAAGTGACGCAAATCGCGCACGCCTTCAACACCTTCGTCGACAAGCTCAGCAAGGTGATGTCTGAAATCCGCACCACCAGTGAATCCGTTAAAATCGCGGCCGATGAAATCGCCGCAGGGAATAACGATTTGTCCGGTCGTACAGACTCTGCCGCGGCCAGCCTGCAACAAACCGCCGCATCCCTTGAGCAGATCACGGCGACGGTTTCCCAGTCGGCCAGTTCGGCGAAACAAGCATCCGAAACCGCCAAATCCGCTTCTGCGGCGGCCATACGCGGTGACGAAGTGGTGACTAAAGTCATTAAAACGATGGAAAGCATCGAAACCGCGTCATCGAAAATCGGAGACATTACCAGTGTGATCGACGGTATTGCCTTCCAGACCAACATTCTGGCACTGAACGCCGCAGTCGAAGCCGCGCGCGCAGGTGAACAGGGGCGCGGTTTTGCGGTCGTCGCCAGCGAAGTGCGCAGCCTCGCACAACGCAGTGCGCAGGCGGCGAAAGAGATCAAAGTGCTTATCGAATCAACGGTGAGCAGCGTGGCGTCCGGCTCAGCGCAGGTGCGCCTCGCCAGCGACAGCATGAGCGAAATCGTCAGCAACGTATCGAACGTCAGCAGTGTCATGCTGGAAATCACCCATGCATCTGAAGAGCAGATGCTGAGTATTAACGAAATCAACCGTGCCATTACCCAGCTCGACGGCATGGTGCAGCAGAACGCAGCGATGGTTCAGGAATCCACGGGGGCGGCGTCGGCGTTGCAGGAACAAGCCACCGGTCTGGCGGTTGCCGTCGGGCATTTCCGGGTCTGATCGCGCCGCCTGAGTAAGATGTTCATCACAGCGCCCGGACTTTATCCTCCGGGCGTTTTTTGCTTTACTTCATCGCCTCCTCACGTATTTTCCGCCGACCTCAGATTTTGTAATGTCTGTTTTATGCTAGGATTTAGACAAGAATATATAAAAACAGCATGTCACCTTTGAGGAGCAATGAATGAAGTATCCCGTTAACTTTCGATGGGCTCAAAAACATGAGGATTATTGTTTACGCCATAAGATCCATCTTAAATTCCCGGAAATAGTGAAAGGAATATATAAAAAGAGAAATATATTCCTTTTAAAAAAAGGGGAGAGAATAAAATTCACCGAGGATGTTTGGGTTGAAGAGCATGCCTCAATGCCGCGAAAAAGTTTCTGTTCAATGGGCGCGTATTCTTACGCGTGCAGTAAATTACCCAATAACCTCAAAACTGGCAGATTTTGCAGCCTGGCAGCAGGAGTGCGGGTTATGGGGCCGCAACATCCCATACACCGGTTTACGACCAGCCCGCTGACGTATCATGATTTCTTCCCCAAAGTGGCGCAGGAACAATTCGGAGAAACGCTGAATATTGCCGGGTTCAACTATATGCCGGAGGCGACGGTATTAGGTCATGATGTTTGGGTGGGCGAACACGCCGTATTAAAAGGCGGCATCACTATCGGCAATGGCGCAATTATTGCCGCCAATGCCGTCGTCACGTCTGATGTTCCTCCGTACGCGATTGTCGCGGGCATTCCGGCCAGAGTGATTAAATACCGGTTTGAGAAGAGTATTATTAATCGTTTACAATCTATTCAATGGTGGAATTATAAAATTACTGATTTACCCGACTTCGCAGCGGCTGATGATATTGTGAAATTCGCCGATGAGATGGAAGATAAAATACGCCGGAAGGTCATCAGCGAACATCACTATAAAGTGGTGAATATTGCGCAAGAGCTGGCAGAAATATAAAAAACCAGACCGGACAATGCGTAACGCCTCTGTTGTCCGGTCCGGAATGCCATGAAAAATGCGATCAGGCTTTCAGTTCGCGCTCCACCAGCGTGGTCAGCACACCGATGCCGAGCGGAATAATGTCGTCATTAAAGTCGTAGCGCGGGCTATGCAGTGAGTCAGAAGGTGTGGCGCCATCGGCACCCAGCCAGAAATAGGCTCCCGGACAGGCTTCCAGCAGATAAGCAAAATCTTCTGCAGCCATCGACGGTGCATTATTGAAATGCACTTTCTGAATACCCGGCGTGTTTTTCGCCGCGTCGCGCACAATCTCTGCCTGCGCTGCATGGTTCTGCGTGACCGGATAACCCAATTCCCAGCGCACTTCCCCTTTCACACCGTACGGTAACGGCACCGCATGGACGTATTCTTCAATCAGCCGCCAGCAGGTCTCACGGGTTTTGTTGCTCAGGCAACGCAGCGTGCCCGACATATGCAGCGTTTCAGGAATGACGTTAATGGCTTCGCCCGCATGAAGTTGCGTCAGGCTGATCACCGTTTGTTCCAGCGGCGACAGGCGGCGCGAAATCAGGCTTTGCAATGACAAAATCAGCTGCGCGCCAGCCACCACGGGATCCGCACCCCGTTCCGGCATCGCCGCGTGACAACCTTTGCCGGTCAGGGTGATATAGAAGTTATCCTGCGACGCCATCATCGGCCCCTCGCTGACCGCCACCTCGCCAACCGGCAGTCCCGGCCAGTTATGCAGCGCGTAAACCGCCTGCATCGGAAAACGGTCAAACAGCCCTTCTTTCACCATCATTTCGCCACCGCCTAAGTTTTCTTCAGCAGGCTGAAAGATGAAATGGACAGTGCCGCGAAAATGACGGTTCTCACTCAGGTGTTTTGCCGCGCCCAGCAAAATGGAGGTGTGACCATCGTGCCCGCAGGCATGCATCAGGCCCGGGTTTTGTGACTGGTGCTCGAATTCATTCAGTTCTTGAATGGGTAGTGCGTCGATATCTGCACGCAGTCCGATTGAAGGGCCTTCGCCGTTTCGCAGTGTGGCAATAACGCCGGTTTCGGCAATGCCCGTGTGCACTTCAAGACCAAAAGACAGTAGCAGTTCACTGATTATTTTTGCGGTGCCATGCTCATTCAGACCCAGTTCAGGTCGCCTGTGAAAGTCGCGACGCCACTGCTTCGCCTGCTCGATAATCTGTCCGGAAATGACCGCCATAAACCCTCTGTGCTGTTCTGAATTCAACACGGTGAAATGCTCTCACCGGCACGTTACTGCTCCAAAGTATCACATCCCGCAGTGAACCGATAAACGGGAAATCGGCTTCCTTTGCCCTTTATCGTGAGTGAGATTTCGGCGGTGACCACACTTTCGGAATTTACCCAATATTGGCTGAACCCTTCACTATTGCCTGAATGAAAAAACCGCGCCGGATCGGTGTTTTTCCCGCCATTACATCCTTTGGAAAAGACTAAGTCCGATTTTCCCCGCTTACGCATCAAAATTTAACTTAGGCCGGACTATTCTATATCGCAATTAAAAAACCTTCTTTCTACATAAATATTACATTGATAGTAATTCAACAATAAAATTAACCTTTGTTATTTATCTTCGCACGGGAATAATAACCAGGAAATAAATTTCTCTGGAAAGAATATTAAATTATCTGCATAGTTATTATTGCTACTCAGAGTGTTTCCAGAGGATTTACATGCGCGTAAACATGCCTATATCACAGCGGGAATATAAGTTAGATCCCGGCACCACGTTAATGTCCACAACTGATGTCAACAGCCATATTATTTATGCCAACTCAGCGTTTATAAACGTCAGCGGATTCTCTGAGGATGAGCTGACCTTCAGGCCACACAATCTGGTACGCCATCCTGATATGCCGGTCGAAGCCTTTGCCGACATGTGGTTTACCTTGCAGCAAGGCGACAGCTGGACAGGGCTGGTGAAGAACCGGCGTAAAAATGGCGATCACTATTGGGTACGCGCGAACGTCACGCCGGTCTATCACCTGGATAAACTCACCGGCTATATCTCCGTACGAAATACCCCCGCTGAACAGGAAGTGAAAGCCGCTGAAGAATTATACAAACAGGTAAAAGAGAAAAGCACAGGTCGTCGTAAATTTTATAAAGGCCTGGTGATACACACGGGGTTATTTTCATTTTTATCCCTGTTGCAAAAACTTCCCGTTAGCTGGCGATTACGTTTGCCGCTATTTATTTCTGCCCTTTTCCCACTCTTATTTTCTCTGGCAGGAATAAACCTGACCGAAAGCGCGATCGTTACCGTTATTCTTTTGCTGGCTGCCGATCTTTTCCTGCAATCGCAAATCCGCAATCCGATAAAAACCATTCTGGCGCAGGCGCAACAGGTGGTTTCCGGTAAAAAAGCCGCTTACGTTCATTTTAACCGTGTTGATGAAATTGGTTTGCTGATGCGTTCTGTTAACCAGTTTGGCCTGAATCTGCATTCTCTGGTCGAAGATGTGGGCACGCAGGTTGGCGGGATCGCCCATATCAGTGAGCTCATGGCAAAAAACAGCACTGCCCTGAGCGCCCGTACGGAAGAAACGGCAACTCACCTTCAGCAGACCGCCGCCGCGATTGAAGAAATTACCGGCGCCGTGGAGCAAAGTTCAGACACGGTGGTGCAGGCCAGCAAACTGGCTGACAGCGCGACGACCGTGGCGCAGAAAGGCGGAAAAATCATGCAGGAAACCATCGGTATGATGCAGTCGATTTCCCACGCCAGCAGCAAAGTTGTGGACATCATTTCGGTTATCGACAGCATTGCCTTCCAGACCAATATTCTGGCGCTGAATGCGGCCGTGGAAGCGGCAAGAGCCGGTACTGAAGGCCGCGGATTTGCCGTGGTTGCCGCCGAGGTTCGCGTGCTGGCACAGCGTTCCGCCACCGCCGCTAAAGAGATCAAAACCCTGATCGAAACGAATATGCACAGCGTCGAAACCGGCGGGCATATGGTTGAAAATGCCGGGAAGCAGATCAGTGAAATTATTGCTGAAGTCGTGCAGATGTCCGGACTGATTAAAGAGATCAGCCATGCCACTCATGAACAAACGTCGGCGCTGACGCTGATCAACACCTCGCTGGCGCAGATTGAAACCATGACACAAAACAACGCCGGGATGGTTGCCCAGTCGTCGGAATCCTCAGAGAGGCTCAATTATCAGGCTACCCGCCTGAGAAACGCGATTGATGTGTACGGCGGACAGATGACGAAAAGATAAACCCGCACAACGGCTCATGGATAAAGTGTGATTAAAAAAGGCTTTCCTCTGACGGGGAAAGCCTGATTTTCAGCCTGCGTGAAGCGGATTTAGTTATGATCCCGACGGTATAACTCCCATTCGTCGATACCGCGTCCATCAGGGAATACGCAGTCTGCACGAACGCCGTGTGGTGTTTGCACACTCACCGATCTTCCGCCTCTTTCATGGCAATATACCGCAGCCGGATTTGCCATCCCGCTCTGGTGTCTTTCTGGTTTATGGTGATAACCCGCGCAACCTGCCAGCGCTGAGACCATGATAATGAGGAAGAACTTTTTCATTCTGAACCTTCGTGATGAGAGTAAAAACGACGGGGAATTCTATTCCCCGCCGCTTTCCGTGACCTACTCCCATATTCTTAAAAAGCTTCTTCTTTTTACTTCGTTTATCAGGCGTTAAACTTTCAGGAAAGGGCCACGGCATCAGCTCCGGCGGGACGTTTTGTCAGAACAGCTTAAAAAAAGCTTTTCTACTCACACAACCGGCAAAAATTTATGGCTACTATTATTCAGGTCGTGAATGGCTTCATCAATCAGGAAGGGGAATATGGAAAAGTACCAAAACCGGGGCGGCAATTCGGGTATCGTCGCTTTCACGACTACAGAAGATTCAATTACCGTGAAGTTCAAAGATGGCTGGCATTACATCTATAATTCCATCCGGCCAGGGGTGACAGACGTTGACCATATGATCGCCATGGCGAAAGCTGGCAGCGGATTGCATGGTTATATCAACCGAAAGATCCGCAATAATCACTTCCATAAATACCGCTAATCGCAGACACGAAAAAGGCGGCAACCGCCGCCTCTTCTGCTTACTGCTTATTACTGCTCAGCTTATTTGTACATTTCTGCTGTACCGTAAAGCTGGTTATTACCGGATGCACCGATAATACGGTATGAACTTGCACCCGCCTGGGTGGCTTTTGCATTCAATTCTGATTGCAGGCCTGACAGTGAACCGGTGGTTGATGCACCGACTACACCAATGGATTGCTGACCTGCCGGCGCTGACTGCACTTCAGTCGCTGCCAGGGTTGAGAAAGAAGCTGTTGCCAGTGTCAGAGCGGCGATAGTCATTGCGATATTTTTCATGAGGTTAATTCCTGTTCTTCGAATTTTGATTGGGAAACCTTTTGCAGGTGCCCCGGTTTAAGGTCAACGTCACTTATTAATTAACGTTCGATAAGTAAATACTAAGCGTCGCCGGGAGGTTGTGCAAGCAATTTATTTAACGATCATTAACTAATTGTGCGATCGCTTCGGGCGACGTCTGCCGCTGTTCATCGGTATGGGGTTATTTGCTATAGGCGATGATCGTTATTTCCGCCAGATGACCCCGAATACAGGGCCGTCCGATCCCTAAAGAGACAGGTAAAAGGATTAATGATAGGGAAATTAATCCGTTAAATTACTCACCTCCGTTAATTAGTCCACCCATGTGTCAGCAATATCTGCTCCCGGCAAAAAAGCTGCCGACGCTACGACCAGGGGCGGCTATCAGTGAATAACACTCACGAGGCCAAAGGATCGCCAGTAAGAAAAGGAAGTTCGTACCTGATTAAAAAATAAACTTGAAATTGTTTTCAGGATCCTCTCAGACTGGATATATTCTTTTAAATATCACTTTTTCTATGTGGAGCACGAAATGCTGAATTACTTTTTTTTTCAAAAGGGTAAGCAAATTGTTGTACTGGAAAGCTCGGACGTGGGCAAAGCTTCTCAGCTGATTGAACATGGCTACGAAAAACAGTTTGAAGAGATCAGTGCCACAAATGAAAAAAATGCGCTTGCACGCTTTGCTGACATTCGCCGAAATAACCAGATAGATCGCGATGACTTCCTGGCAGGCGCCGGGTCTATGCCCCTTATAAGTGGATTAACGGCCATTGCTACCTATCTTGTTAGCAAAAAGTAGCTCAGCTACGGACGGCTGAGAGTGAACCGTCGGAAAAATACACCCGCAATATAGCGGGTGATTATGTCCGCTGCTGGCACAAACCCGAGCATCAGATCCCCTCAAATTAATGAATAAATCTAATAAACCCTAGCTAATTACCCCCTCTAATTGAATAAATCACTTTGCGTTATCCTTTTTCTACACAACAGCTGAAGGATTACGTCATGCAAACTGTAAATCTGAACAACGGTATTGAAATGCCCCTGCTGGGCTTTGGTGTGTTTCAGATGACTGATGCCGCTGAATGCGAAAGAGCGGTGATTGATGCCATTGATACGGGATACCGCCTGATCGACACCGCGGCTTCTTACCAGAATGAAACCCAGGTCGGGAACGCTCTGAAACAGACCGGTATCGCACGTCGCGACCTCTTTGTAACAACCAAACTTTGGCTGCAGGATACTCATTACGAAGGTGCTAAAGCACAGTTCGAACGCTCCCTGAATCGGCTGCAACTTGATTACGTTGACCTCTACCTGATTCACCAGCCTTACGGTGATGTTCATGGTGCCTGGCGTGCCATGGAAGAATTGCATGAGGCAGGCAAAATTCGCGCCATTGGCGTCAGCAACTTCCATCCTGACCGACTGGCCGATCTTATCGCCTTCAACAACGTTGCCCCTGCGGTAAACCAGATTGAAGTTAACCCGTTCAACCAGCAGCTGCATGCCGTTCCGTGGATGCAAAGCCGTGGTATTCAGCCGGAAGCCTGGGCACCGTTTGCTGAGGGTAAAAATGGCCTGTTCCAGCATCCCGTGTTAACGGCAATTGGTCAGAAGTACGGCAAAAGTGTGGGTCAGGTTGTCCTGCGGTGGATCTTCCAGCGTGGCATCGTTTCGCTGGCGAAATCGGTGCGAAAAGAACGTATGGCAGAGAACATCAGCATTCTCGATTTTGAACTCAGTCCTGAGGATATGTTGCAGATTGCCGCCCTTGATACCGCAACCAGCGCCTTCTTCTCTCACCGCGATCCGGCGAGGGTGGAATGGCTGACTGGTCGCAAACTTGACGTTTAAACCGCGATAAAAGAGGTATTCATTCAATGCAAAAACGTTATCTGGGTAAATCCGGACTCGAAGTATCCGCTCTTGGACTCGGTTGCATGGGGCTCAGCCACGGTTACGGCCCGGCGACAGATACCCGTCAGGCTATCGAACTCATTCGTGCTGCGGTTGAACGTGGCGTCACGTTCTTCGATACCGCTGAAGTGTATGGCCCATTTCTGAATGAAGACGTTGTCGGCGAAGCCTTAAAGCCCTTTCGCGACCGCGTGGTTATCGCCACCAAATTTGGTTTTACTTTTGGCGACGACAACAAGCAGCAGATTTTAAACAGCCGTCCGGAGCATATCCGTGAAGCCGTTGAAGGCTCATTACGCCGCCTTAAAACAGACGTTATTGATCTGCTGTATCAGCACCGCGTCGATCCGGATGTCCCGATTGAAGATGTTGCGGGAACAGTGAAAGACCTGATAGCTGAAGGCAAAGTTAAACATTTCGGTCTGTCCGAAGCTGGCGCACAAACCATTCGTCGTGCGCATGCTGTACAACCGGTCACTGCGCTGCAAAGCGAATACTCCATGTGGTGGCGCGAGCCTGAGCAGGAGATCCTGCCGTTGCTGGAGGAGCTGGGCATTGGTTTTGTCCCCTTCAGCCCATTGGGTAAAGGTTTCCTGACGGGGTCGATTAAACCAGGAACGACGTTTGGCAAGGATGATTACCGCAGCACCGTGCCGCGTTTCGCCGCGCAAGCGATTGAAGCCAATGAAAAGCTGGTCTCATTGCTGGGTGAACTGGCGGCAGAGAAAGGCGTGACGTCTGCACAAATCGCGCTGGCATGGCTGCTGGCACAAAAGCCGTGGATTGTTCCTATTCCGGGCACCACCAAACTGCACCGGCTGGAAGAAAACCTGGGCTCAGCCGACATCATGCTTTCGCAGGATGACTCACAGCAGATAACCCAGGCGCTTGAAACGATTAAAATCGTCGGTGAACGTTACTCTCCTGAGCATCAGGCTCGCACAGGCCGTTAATACCCGGACGGGTCCGCAGCGAATGGCGGACCCGTTATTCCTGGTAGCGAAGTGCATCGATCATCAGCGCAAAAGCAGGCGGATGCTGCTTACGGCTGGGGTAGTAAAGATAATATCCGGGGAAAGACGGACACCAGTCCTGCAGAACCTGGATCAGCTCTCCTGACTTTATATAATCCAGTACCCTGTCCTCAGGTATACAGGCGATGCCAAAGCCAGATAAAGCCGCATCAATCCTTTCCGCCTGCAGATTAAACGTTACCTGCCCTTCAACCCTGACCCGTAACGGTTTCCCATCCTTCTCAAACTCCCAGTGGTAAAGTCCACCGGCAGTGGGCAGACGCATATTGATGCACCGATGATTTTGTAGCTCGTGAGGCGTTTCAGGCGCGGGGTTAGCAGCAAAATATGACGGTGCGCCAACGACTGCCATTCGCATATCCGGCCCAATTCTCACCGCGATCATGTCCTTATCCACGCTTTCGCCCAGACGGATCCCGGCGTCAAAACGCCCCTCAACAATATTGACAAAACCGTTATCGACCACCAGCTCGAGATTAATTTCCGGGTATTCCCTGAGGAAGGGTTTTAGCTTCGGCCACACCAGATTTCGCGCGGAATGCTCCCCGGCAGATAAACGGATATTACCGGAGGCGGTGCCGTTCAGTTGAACAAGCGATTCCAGCTCCTGCTCGAGATCAGCAATACGGGGCTCAAGGCAGGCAATAATTCTCTCACCCGCTTCTGTGGGGGCAACACTTCGGGTAGTTCGCGTCAGAAGGCGGATGTTCAGCCTTTCTTCCAGCGCTTTCATCGCGTGGCTGAGTGCTGACTGAGAAACACCGAGTTTGCCCGCGGCTTTGGTAAAACTTCGCTCTCTTGCTACCATCAGAAAGATTTGGAGTTCGTTGAAGTTTTCTTTAAGCATTAGCGGTTTCCTTATTGAAGCATTCCCCCCATAGTTCACTCATGAAGGGTATTCATAAACACAATCATTTTAGCCCCGTTACTGACAATAATGATAATTGATGTTGTATCGGTATCGGAAATAAGTCTGAATTATCAGCAGGTTTATCAGGAAAGGACTCGTTAACGACCAGGTGGCATCCCACAATAACTACAAAACTGACGATGGAAATGAAATGGCGAGATGTGAGCCACTTCACTGAAATAATGTGTCGCGATCTCAAAAACGCCATAAATTCTATGCCGCTGACAAATAAACGGAGATAACACGTTGAGAACCGTCGAAATACTGCAATACACATTACACAAAGGCACCGGGGCCACGTTTCACGCCATCATGCAGGAAATCAGCGTTCCCCTGCACCAATGCCACGGGATCGACGTTGTTTCGTTCGGCAACTCGCTGCATGACCCGGATTGCTACTATCTGATCCGTGCCTTTGATAGCCCTGAAAGCATGGCTACGGCTCTTGATGCCTTTTATGCAAGCGCTGACTGGCTCAACGGTCCACGCGAAAACATCATTCGTAGTATCGAAACCAGCATTAAAACAGTGATGAACCTGCCGCCGGAAAGCGTGGAAGGGCTACGAGGGTAAGTGCAGGTTAGCGGAATATAACGTAGTAGTGATAAATCACAGGCGACAGAGATATGATCTGCCGCCTGTGATTTCTACCGGGATACTTCCCTCACGTTTAAACGCTAAAAAGATGCCTTCCTTTGCCATTTCAAGAATTATCACTGGTGAACCAGATGCGCCTTTGAAATCAGCTTTATAAGTAATTAATCCAGCATCAACAATTTCCGAATACCCATTACCCAGATAATAAAGCAGTGCTTCAATATTCACTGTCATTTGTATAATCTACACCGTATGGGTGTTTATGATTAAATCTCACCACCTGAAATTTGAATAATTTTTTGCTCTGCATAAAATTTAATCCCCAGCATGGATTCCAATTCTAATGCTTGTGCCTTTGTAACGTTAAACCCCCCAATCCCACGGATAAAGGACATTTTATCTGTAGCATTCCATTTCATGATTTCAGCGACAGAATCTACGTTAGCTTCAGGAATCTCTATCTCCCGCACTAACTGCTCGCTGAACTCATCAAAGATTTCAATGCTATAAACAATCATTATTTTTCAACTCTCCGACTTGAATCTGCTGGTTTCGTTTGAAACCCCGTTTCAGGATTAAACTCACCTAAATGGTTACGCCCGCTTTTGTCATAGACTTCGACGGTTCCATGTTGAGAATCCCATTCATAAATTCGGCACCCTTTGCTACCAGCGGAGTTCAGACGCATGTGAAAACGTTAAAGTTTCCACTCTTTCTTCTGAGGTATACATTATTTGCATAACAGTAGGTATTTGAAATCCTTTAAGAGTGTATTTTTCTTTGAGTCCGAAGTTGTGTCTGCCTATACGTCTTGGCTGTATGCTGCCATCTGGTAAACCAATAAATTTATGTATCCATTCAATGGTCATGTTTTTTTGGAGCGGGCCCGGTAATTCATTTTGGAAAGAATAAGAAGCATCGTCACGACTAACTAAAGTAATCGTAACGGATAAGAGATATTTCCCTTCTCTTTTAAATGCCAGGTAAACACCTTCTTTCAGCATATCTAACGATACAAAATTACTTCCAGAAGAGCCGGAAGGCTTTGTTTTATAATGAATTAAACCTGCACCACAGATCTCTTGATAAGTCTTACCTAAACTTCTGATTAATGCTTCAACATTTATGCTCATTTGTATAACCCCGCAGCCTTATTTAATTTATGCATTTTTGCTCTCGCAGCTTCAAGTTGTACCTCTGACGCTCCATGGTTTTTTAATGATGGTTTGATAGAATCAAAATTCTTATCTGAGGCCGCACGCAAGTCTTGAGCGTCAATTTCTATTTGATATTTTGTATTGCGACCACCATATGTTTCACTCACCTGTTGATGCAACTCTTTAGGAATGATAATTGACGCGACATCTTTTGCTAAGTCTTCTAGTTCCTTAGGAGATAAATCAGGATATAAACGCGCGTAATACTCAATAACCGAAGCTGATGACGGCATATGATCCGCCTCAAACTTCCCTTCTCTCGAGCGCCGCTTAAAGTCACTGTATAACTCAACCTCCAAAAACCTCACCGGCGGTTTACTCAGATAAATATAAATCGGCGGCATGCCGTGCGGCAGATTGACCAGGATGTAATCATCAAATGATTGTTCATCCGGGATCGGTAGCGAGGTTGAGGTGCTGCCCATTTCTTCCGCGCCGGGTAACGGTAATACGGTGATGGTCGAAGGTAAATACGGCTCATCACGATTACCGGTATTGCCTGGCGCTTTAAACTCAAGCTCGTCGGGCGTCCAAATGATAGTGGGCTTTTCCGCGCCATCCGCCCAGAACTCATAGTTACCCGTGAATATGTTCCGCCGCATGGCGCGTACACGAACCTGATCCAGACCGCTGTCAGCGCCGGTGTGATAAGCCACGGGAATTAACCGGCCATATTTATCCTTCACCCACTTAAAACGGATCCGCGTCGGGGCGGACTTTCCGGCCAGCGCCGCAAGCTGGCTGTCGCTTAAAATATCCTCTTCACCGGCGTTCAGCTTGTTCGAGTAAAACGTCCCGATAACACCGACGGTGACCGGATTCACGAACAGGCTGCCGAGGCGGATCGACGTCACCCCGCGCAGTGCACTCATGCCCGACGCAATGAGTTCAGCGCCACCGCCCGTTGCTACGGGTATTGCCAGCGGTATACCAGACTGAGCGGGTGCATCAGTCTTCTTGCCAAATAACTTTTTGTACCAGGGCTTTTTATCACCGGCGGGCTTCTTGCGCTTCGTCGCCTGCGCGTGCTGCTCAACTTCGGGCTTTATGCCTGCGCCCGGCGTCGGCACCCCGTAAGACAATCGCCCGAAGTTATGATGCTGCTCCTCGCAGGTTCGTGCTTCGGTATTCCCTGCGCCACATTCCGCGGATTTCGCAAACACCGGCATCGAACGTCTGGCCTGTTCTGCCGCTTCTTTCTCAGCCTGAACCAGCAATACCGCAGCACGCTCTGCTTCCCACTTTTCACGCGCCAGTTCGGCGGGTGATTTACCTCTCCCCATCCATTGTCCGGCTGGCGCGATAACCCGGTTCGTCCCCGGCGGGCAACCACATAAAACATCCGAACCGTCCACGGCAGAAGCGAGACCGTCATAGGTGGAATGCGGTTCTCCGCTGGTGATTTTTCCGCGACGACCGCATTTCGGGCAGTCGGTCGTAGCATCACCGATGCGGATCACGCCAAGCCCGTGTTCCGTCGCATTGGGCAGAGAGGTCAGGCACACCGCGCCTGTCGTGGTTTTGTCGCCGTGCAGCGCCTGCCCGCGACCATAACAATTTGAGCGATACCCCATCCGTTACGCGCCGGTAACGGCAAGAAAATCTACTGCCATCGGGACATCTTTTCGGGCAACCAGGTAGCAACTGCCCTGCGGCGTACTGATAATTTTATCGCCGTTATCCAGCATGCTGCCGACTAAGGCAAACCCACGATTACCGTTACAAAACTGCTGGCCTGCGCTGGTGGCAATCTTTGCCGTGCTGCCATCGGCATAAGTGACTTCATCCTGCTCAAGGGCAAACGCCGCTTCCGTGCCATTCTCAAGGGTGACTTTTCCTGTACTGCTGGCTTTGGTGACTTTGCCACCGCGGGCAGTCAGGCTGCCTGGAACTGCCAGCCGGTAAATCGCAATAACAGGATGCTGACGGGCAAACGCTGCCTGTTCCTCAACAACTGCCCTCGCGCTTTCATCCATTTCAGCCAGTTGTTCAGGCGTGAAAGGTGGGGTATTGATGACATCCAGTAATTCCTGATTCAGTTCATTAGTGAATTGCATTTCCATATTTATTTTCCGTCCATTGAGGTGAGTTTCGCCGGTATGATAATCAGCTAAAATAAACACCCACAACGAACAATAAATATAAAACCATAAACCTTGAGCTAAATCATAAGATATAAGTCATTTAAGTTATTCGAGTTATTTATACAAACAGATAATACGAATACTCATATTCATTATTATTTAAAGAGGATTCATATAAAATATTTATAGCACAAACAGTCTCATAAATTATTTCAAACAAGATAAATTCAAAGTCAAAATTCAGCCATCGCAGAAAATAACACATAATAATTAATGGATATAGAATGAAAATTGTCGTCATTATTTTATCATTTGCCCTCTTTTCTGGTACTCCTGATGCAAAAAAACTGTACCGAACGTGATGCAGAAGCAGCAGATATTGCAGTGGACAATCTCGATTCATGGGATGCCCTACATAAAAACTACATTGCTTATGCACAATGTGACGATGGCAGTATCGCTGAAGGGAATTCAGAAACGATGGCGCGGAGACTTACCGATAAATGTCCGGAAATCGCTAAGCTGCAATCTCTGATAAATCGCGATTCGGGATTTGAAAAATATATTATGAGGCATATTGATGCCACGCTGGATGCGGATGACGCAGATACCCGTCAGCTTCTAAACAACGTTTTCCCGACAGAAATCCGCCACTGTTTAATTTCGGTAACTACACTCTCTGGCGTGACTGGGTTATCACCTTCAGGATAAAAAATTAAATCAGTCCCTGAAGGATGCCCGGTAACCCGACTGAAATTTTCCAGTAAACTGTCCTGATATGACCCGCTGCCATGCACGTCGAAAATATCTTTCACCAGCGCAACAAATTCAGCTTCCGAGTACTCTTCAAACTTATGTTTGAGCTGCATGTTTTTCCTTTATCTGTATTCAGGTGGTTCCTGAGAGTCATTCGTTATCCAAAACAGCCCGAACCCGCGCTTTAAGTTCATCAGCATCAAACTCATACTTATCACGATCATTGTCAGGATTGAATTGATCTGCGAGACAGAAAATGGTCGAGCATTTTTCACTGTCCTGATAGTTATCTTTCAGCGAATCGCCATTTTCACCCTCAGCTTTCCATAACATCTGATAAGGGTCAGCAAAATCTTCGGCTGAGATCTCGCCATTAATAAATGATCTGGCGAAGGTTAAAAGTTTCTGGCTCATTTTTGGGTATCCTGCAATTGAACAGACTACGATTGTTTTTTACTTTCATGAAATTCAATAATCAGCGCAGCAAGCTCGTCTTCTTCGGCATAAAAATATGCCACCGGCACATCCAACCCAGCAAGAATGCCTGACACGTATTGAGAAAGCGCTGCACACAAGCGTGCTTCCCTGAGTCTTTTAAATGGATAAGTTGAAACGCCAAATGGTGCGATAATAGGAACAATACCTATTCACTATTTGATTGATTAGCAATGTAAATCACCTGTTTCATCTTTGGTGATACCCCCAAAGATACCCCCCAATGGATTTTTTGTCATTATGGAAATGTCATACTAAGTTGCCTAATCCCTCACATGACAGCTTAATGCCCTGAACTTACGGATAAAATGTGCTAACATTACGAAGTAATGCACAGAGTATGAGCATGCTGTAGCAGGTTGATATATAAGGGTTGTTGTTAGCACTCAACACAGGCTCAGATGTTCAAAATAATGTGATCAAGTCCACATTCTTGCATTCTATGTGAATGGAGAAAACAGGAATAAAACCACACAGCAAAATTTATATATAAATTAAATCTGACTCGTTCTGTTTTATAAAGTTAAATATTGCATGAGAAAGGATTATATATGAGCACAGTTAAGAAAATTGATACCATTTCATCTTACTTCAAAATCCCCCCTTCAATACTTGATCAATTAGATGTTGTTGATGTTCTGTTAGAATCAGATACATTGCTTTTTATTGACCCAATGCTACTCCCTGAAAGTAAACATTCAGAAATGAAA
Source organism: Rahnella sp. WP5 (assembly GCF_000745615.1). Lineage (NCBI taxonomy): Bacteria > Pseudomonadati > Pseudomonadota > Gammaproteobacteria > Enterobacterales > Yersiniaceae > Rahnella > Rahnella sp. WP5. The sequence goes on from NZ_KN050720.1 coordinate 822,018, forward strand.
GATGATGCAGATCAAAAATACATCGACACTTTCACAAAAATAATAAAGCTGCTTAGTGCATGCAAAATAGATAATGACAGTGATATTGCATGGAGAACTGCAAAAAAATTATTTTCATTTTCCGAAATAGGCTGGACATGTCTGGGTTATGGCTCATCAGCCAAAGGCTCAGGATTTGGACCTCAGCTTGTTAATAATACGATGAAAACTGCTCATCAAATTGTAAGTATGGATATTGATGATCCTGATTTATTCATGGTTATGTCATTATTTGAAGAAGGTATTGGGGCTGACCGAATTAGTGACATGACCACCAATATAATATTTGATGCCTTAGTTAAATTTTCAGAAAGAGTAAACATAACACTTAAGATCCCAACAAAAGAATTCACTTTTAAAAGGAATAAATACAACGCCCCCCACAATCCATTAACAAATAAGCCACTAATATTAGTTCCTAAAGATATTGTCCGCGACTTACCAATTTCTACAGATTGGAGTGGTGCTGTCCACACAATGAAGGAGAACACTGACTTAAGAGACAGAATCAATACAAATATTGGTAATCTCCTCGCATCTATGACCAAAAAGCAGAAAGATGAAGCCAAACGTCGAGCTTTAGAGAAAAAAGAATATTTTGAGGATTTGCTAACATTAATAAAAGAAGTAGAAAAAGAGCCCTACGATTTCAAAGCGGATAGAAACGGTGAATTATTCTGGTTAAGATTGGCATCTTCAATAGACAAGAAATATCCGTTTAATCTTTCAGGATATAATAAAAAACTAACTTTGGATGATGTTGAACATCTTGTAAGCGACATTTTAAATCAATTCAAGGATCTCATTGAAAACAAAGGGTTATGGAAAGAAATGTGGGCTGATGATAAAAAGCCACGTAAAGAAAAAGCTGCACAACGTTTGCTATTTGCTGTTGCATATTCATATTGTAAAGCAAACAACTTAGATATAAGTCCTGAAGCCGATTCAGGAAATGGCCCCGTTGACTTTAAGCTTTCACAAGGCTTTGAACAAAAAGTATTAGTGGAAGTAAAACTCTCGTCTAATGGAAAGTTATTGCACGGATATGAAAAGCAGCTTGAAATTTATAAAAAAGGGGATGACACTGAACGTGCATTTTTCGTAATAGTTGATATTGGCTATATCGGAGACAAATATCAAAAAGTTCAGCAAGCCAGAATTGCTGCCGAAAAAGAAGGAAAGAAAGTTTCAAAAATTATTCACATCGATGCTCAACAAAAGGACTCCGCCAGCAAACGCATTTAAATTTACTCAATGCTGACTAAATTGAACATACGAAAACCTGAGCCATGTCACCGCATAAAAATAGTATCTGCGAGCAGTTCCACCGAACGATATTGCAGGAGTTTTATCAGGTGACCTTCCGCAAAAATTGTACGGAGATCTCGGCACATTACAGTCGGATTTTGATGAATGGCTGGCTCACTATAATAATGAAAGCACCCATCAGGTAAAAATGTGCTGTAGGCGAACGCCAATGGAAACGTTACTTGATGGGACACTCATCTGAGTCAAGAAAAATTTAACCCAGATGTAATCTGACAGATTCCTGTATAAATAACCGGCAACTGTCAGATTAGGCCTGAGCTAATACACGCGCATTGGTTTTGACCAGATTGGACACTCCAAATTTGACAGTCAGGGCTGTCCTTATCCATTGCTTCATCTCAGGTATCGAAAGCATACCGAAAATTGACTACCGCGCCCTCTGGGGCTTGCTCAACAGTTCACCGACCTAAAAGCGAGTTTTAGGCCGGTTCACCGTTCGGACGTGAGAAACATGATTAGGACTTGGATTTATTTAAAACACTTTCGATATAGGCTTGGCCTTGTGCTTTGTAGGCATCAACATCACTCTCATGAAGATTGGGTATATTAAGCAAAACCCCAAAGACTAATTCTTTATCTACATAACTAATATCACATTCTAAGACTTTGGCAACCTCTGCACCGAAAATAATTTTCTTACGTGTGTTTTCTTTTTTTGTTTGTTGTTTCTTTTTAGCTTCCAAGAAGTATAGACGTTCCTGTGCCGAAGCAATTTGTTGTTTGATTGTTTTTGTTGTCATTTATCTTCTCCCCAATGTTTTCTCTTGTTGGCATACGGGACATCAGCATAATCATAACCTTGTCCAATTTTTTTCTTGATTGATTTTATTTTTATCTTGAACTGTTGTTTAATCTGTCGCTGTTTTGCTTGTTCCCGTATATTGATTACTATTTTTTCGGCTTCTAAATAGGCTTGTTCTGTATCGGTATAGATACCATCATCAAGAAGTCGCTTGGCTTCCCAATCAATGGCTTCATCGTTATTTTTATACATTAAACCTCCTAATACTTTTAATGTATAATTCAATTAACACAATTAAAATAATTATCAATACAAAAGGGAATTGATTTTCCAAGAAATAAACCTAGTTAAAAACCCGTAAACGTAATAGCCCCCAAGGGGGGCTAGAGTCATGTTAGCATCGGTTCAAATTATCGTTCTTTGCTGAGCATTATTTATGTTTTTCGATTCCTTTAGTATTAACTAGATGCTTATTCATCTTATAATGATATGGAATCATGATAGCATAAGAAAATATTTCCTCATCCGTTATAAACTTTCTACTTTTATTTTCATCAAGATACTTAACAAAATAAGAGTATGCCTCTTTATCGTATATATTTAATTTCCTAGCTCGATCATGAATTTCTATTAAGCCATGAGAATATTCAATAACATTGAACTCTTTATTTTTACCTTGTGCAATAGAAATTAAATATGCAGAAATTATTTTATCCATTATCAAATTCAACTTACTCAAAACAGCCTCACTATGTGCTGTTTCTAACTTCTCATTTATAGATGCCAACTCAGAGTTTTTAGATTCAATTTCTAATGATAAATTACCCGCCCTCTCATTTAGATCTTTGATTTTTTCTGTTTGAATGTGCAAATCATTTTTTATTTTTGCAGTTTCCTTGCCCAGTCTTTCATTGTCAGTTTGAATATTTACTTTCTCTTTCCTTAAATCTTGCAATTCCGACTCTTTTTGAAATACAGGGTGTATTGTGTGAAAATAGATCCAGATACCAAAAATAAAACTAACAACAGTAATTGCTTTTGTAATTACATCTAAAACACCATCATCTCGTTTAAAGAAATTCACTTTAAAATCACCTTACATTAATATTATTCAAAGTAAATACAACAACACACCAGAACAGCCATTACTAATTTTTTATCTAATACTCGCTGCGTTACTTATTTTGTTTATTAGTGTTTTTTTATTTCACCTGTCGCGTCTCCATCTTAATTTTACATCGTAACCAGAGAGTTGTGCAACAGAGAAAAATACCGATAAATGCTACTATGTCTCTGTTTTAACTTACCCCTACCTTACGGCGGGGTAAGTTAAAACCACCATTGTCATTCGGACATTACATAAAACCCATCTATGTAATATTGCGGAATACTTCGCCCTTTCATCAAGATTGCGCCGCTTAATTCGGCATTTTGTTTTACAGGCATTCATATATTTCGTATTAATTAAGTAGAGGGTTTTACATTGTTAGAAAAAACAATGCCCACTTATACACTCACTTCGTGAGCGTGTGGGGTCTACCGACGGTTGCCTGCCGCAGGCTAAAAGAAAAACCAAGGTCAATACATAGAGTTTTTCTTGCGAAAAACTAACAGCAGCATAGCGATATTTGAGGGTATTTGTTAAATGGCGATTTTTCATCTGGAGTTTAAAATTGTGAAACGTTCTGAGGGCATGTCTTCCTGTAGGAAGGCTGCCTACCATGCGCGTTGCAGAATAACAGATGTTCGAACTGGAAACACATATGATTTCAGCCACAGGACAGATTTATTCCATCATCAGATATTATCCCCTGATTCTACTCCTTCTTATATTGTCGAAAGCTCAACCACCCTGTGGAATGAAGTTGAAAGAGTTGAGCGTCAGAAAGACGGTCAAACAGCCCGTTATTTTGATATAGCTATTCCCTGTGAACTGAGCAATGAAGACAAGATAAAATTAGTAGCTGAATACTGCCAGAAAAATTTCGTTGATAAGGAAATGATTGCTGATATTGCTTTTCATGATCTCAATGGTGAAAATCCCCATGCGCATGTGTTGTTGACATTAAAGCCAATCACCGCTGATGGCTTTGGCAAAAAAGAAAGAAGCTGGAACGACAAGAAAAACGTAATCCTTTGGCGTGAATCATGGTCAGTGATTGCCAATCGCTATCTTACTGCTGCTGGCAGTAATGAACGTATTGATCATCGCTCTATTGATGCTCAACACGCCGAAGCACTCGAAAACGCCGCTATTACATTGGATGCTGAAGAAAAAGCGTTATGGCTTGCCAAAGCAACGTTAACCAGCCGTCCGCCAATGCAACGTGTTCATCGTGCCAAGTGGAACAGCAAAAGCGTTCAAGATAAACGTGCTGCTGAACAGGCTGTTCGTGATGAGATGAAACAAGAAGCTCAGGCCACATACAACACCTTCAAAGATTTAGATCTGCAGATCGTTGTTGACCTTAGAAGCTTCACCGTATCAGATATGCCTGAGCCTGTTGAAATCGTATTGCCTGAAATGCAACCTCGAACGGAGTTCTCTGAAACAGGTTCGCAGTCGGCATCATCCGAAGAACAACATCCTGTTCTGGTTGCCCCTGCGCCTCATACACGCACTAAATTGAAAACCCCCTCTTCAACTGCCAGAACGATCAAACGCGCTCCTGTTAAAAGTAACAGAAAGCAGGTTAAACCTCGTCAGAGTGGTTTGTTTAAGCGTTTCACCCTACTGGTGGTTGAATATATAAGGGAGAAATTCGTCTGGGCCAAGAAGAAACCCGCTCTTGTTTCCGTTGATGCTGACCACGATAAACGTATTACCGAAAACTATGTCTTTGATGAGGTTCAAGGCATCTATGTTTCACGAGTTGAGCACGAAAGGCGTACCAGATTCAACAGTGACACTTATAGTCCAACACCAGATGAGATCAGGCGTTTTCCAAGTCGCGCAACCAAAGACGAAGTACCTGATGCAGATTTTAACCACACACCAACTCTTCGTACGGACAATAAAAATGCCTTACCAAAGCTAAAACCATCTCGGTTTGATAGAGGCTGATTCAAATTATTTTTCGAACATGATTTTGGATCATATTGACTTTTCATCATAAACATACGTATATTTTTATAAAATATACGAATTAACAATCCATATCACAATGTTTATACATCGACAATAATTAACAATCAGGAAAGCATGATAATGGGAAAAAGTCTATATCCAAAAACATTCCTTCACTTTACAAAAAAAATACATGCACTAGAGTCAATACTTATTGATGGCTTCTTCAAACCATCTTATGCGAGAGAACGCATATACGGCAGAAAGGGATTGATTCGATACTTTGGAATACCAATGGTGTCATTCTGTAATATAAGACTCTCTCTGCTATCAGAACATACTAAAAAATATGGTTGCTATGGTATCGGTCTAACGCAGGAGTGGGCAGCGAAAAACAATCTAAATCCAGTCCTATATATGAGTAAAAACTCCGATACTTTCGAATTATTGGATGAACAATTAAGAATCATAATAAAAGGAATTGATAAAAATGAACAAACTGTTGAAACCTTCACTAAAATGAAGAACTACATCTCGCTTGTAAATATATTACGTTATATGAAAAATCATACCGGTCCATTAAGAAGAAATAACAAAAAGACCGTTGAGTATTGTTTTGCAGATGAAATGGAATGGCGCTACGTCCCTTCAATAAATGAAAAAGGAATTATCCCAATAGCTCTTCTGAACAACATAAAAGATTCAATATCTAAGCAAGAATACAATGATAAAGTAGAACATATTCATCTCGAATTTGGAATCGATGACATACGATACATTATTTTGAAAGATAAAAGTCAATTAAATCCTTTTATCAAAAGGTTAAGAAAAAGGGAATATTTAATAAATGATGAACTCGTAAGTAAAATATTTTTTTCGAACCACATAAGCGAGGATTTATGAACGATTGAATCACTTGCGGTGTGTTTTTAACGGGACAATGAAAGCACACCGCAATGAATACATAAAAACCGAAAAAACACCAGAATTGAATGATCAATTATCGGTATATCTTTTTTCAATACTATCTCTATAGCGCTGTTGCTCAACAATACTCAGATTAGGATCAGACAGCACACTCCGCCCCTTCACAGCAATATCGTAATCAATTTGAGATTGTGTTTCATATTCTTTAGTAGGTTTAAAATAATCGGATTGTGGTGTAGATGACGACGCAGAAGAACCGGAGTATGTTTTACTTCCAGCACAACCGAGATAAGCCAGCAGGCAGGCAAACAAGAAGAAAAATGTCCACACCACATTGAATCCGTTAAGCGTATATTCACTACCATTCCCAACTGAAAACACGCCGTGAAATCTGATCGCGTAGACAATCAAGAATGATGACAGGATAACAGCCCGACTTTTCCCGACGGTTAAATGCTTACGTATGAATCTCACGGTTGGCACCAGCATGACCACAAACAGCGCGATAGCAACTAACACCAGCCATACAGGAAACAGCCCGTATTTTTGCGTAATGTTTTGCGACAGCGTCACCAGCGACAGCACCAAGAAAGTGTTAAGCAGGTAAAGCCTGACAGCCATCGATACCTTCACCTGTTTTTGTCTATTACCGATAAACAGCACCGGTGCCAATGATGGTATGTTCATCAGCAGCCCCATGAAAATCACCCAACAGATAGTGTTCATAGCGTCTTTTCCTGTAATTACCGAGCGGCCCAGCCGTTATTGGTTTTCACCAGAACAATTTTGGCTTCTTCTGGTTCAGCCATCCCCTTGACGCCAGAAAAGGCTTTCTTGTCCACCCAGCCCGGAACGCCATTGAGCTTCCACGTATAGGTCACTTGCGTGATTTTAGCGCCAGCGCCACCACTCGGTTCAGTCCAACTGGTGATCTCAGCAACAACACGATGACCAACACAGGCACCGTCTTTTTTGTCCCAAAACTCAACTTGTTGGCCTTTGTCTGTTACTTCCAGAACAACGACACTACTGAAACCATTAGCTTGTTGAGAAACATCAAGCAGTCCCTGATCAGCCAGACCTTTTAAGATTTCATCACTGGCACTGTATCCAGCAGAACGATAGCCACTGTTAACCCGGATAGGAAAACCTTTATTAAATACAATGTTGTTGTCCTGCAGTGAGTAGCACACCTTCGACTTTGAAATTTTCGCGTTTATAGCCTTCTCAAAGTCGCCTTTCTCACCACATCCCGCCAGAACAAGAGCGGCACCAGCAACGAGCAAAATCTTCTTCATCTTCCTATCCATCCTGATAATCAAAAATGCTGTTATGTAGAGGTAGTCTGCTGCGCACCTGTAGTCGTTAAAGCTTGTTCTTACTGGCATAACGCAGCAAAACCACCTGATTAACCAATTGATAGGATTCAATTATTTTTGTGGGCCGTCATATCGTTTGTAACGATCAAAATCAAAACAATGATAGATATTAACTATCATTAAATATATATCGATCGATTAAATCAATTAACATACCGATCGAAAAAACGTTATCAATCGTTATAAACTATCAATATCAATTTATCGATCTGAGATACCGATCATTTTCTTGCTAGATGAATCGTTACTGGATAAAGTGAACAGAAGGCTCACTGGACCGTTTATTCGCTGGTTTGTAGGGATAGAACGTCAAACCCTATGACCAACAGCCAGCACTGCCCTATGGCCCTTTCTTGGCCTTTATTAATGCAACATCAGGGAAAACAACAGTGAAGGATGCCGCTAGCTGATTAGATAAAAAGACTCACAGGCTTATGATAAGCGGCTTTCTTCACCACTAATTAACATGACCTATTTCAATGGACAGCAGCAACACAACGCTGGTCCCGGCCTCTTTACGCCTATTTTTACGTTTACTGTTTATATGGAGTTAACATGAGAAAACTGTTTATCGCTGCGTTGGTGATCCTGCCTCTTACCGCTTGCACCACCTATGGCAACAAATCCCTCAAAGACGAATCGCAACAAACCGTAAAAACCAAAATAGTTAAAGGGAAAACTACCCAGCAAGATGTTATTAACGCATTCGGGGAACCACAAACACGAGCCACCAATGATGGACAGGAAATGTGGTCCTACTCCAGCATGTCAGGCGAGAGCCAGATCTCGAACTATATCCCCGGTCTGGCACTGCTGAAGAACAGCAACACAGCGCATATGAACTCCCTTGAGATCTGGTTCAAGGGAAATGTTGTTGACCGATATAATTTCAGCCAGACGGCGAGTAAGTTTTCGAAGGGATTGTTGGATTAACAAATAACAGCCAAGTATATTTTTTCTCTAGTTTTACTTTTAATTTATTGGTGCCTTTAAAATGGCACCTACTTATTTTATTACTTTATGGCATAACTTATTATAAATGAGTTTACCTTGCGTGTGCCCCCCGAGAGGGGACTTCACCCAAGGTTTCACCTCCTGAAATTTCTGACGTAAAAGTCAAAAATCTATCAGGATTGGCGAGAACCAAAATGAAAATATATGACTTCACCCAAGTTGATCTGGCTTAGAGTTCTGGATCGTTTCCAACACAGGACACCCTACGACACTCCCAGATTCTCCCATGCAGATAAAATGTATTGTTGTCCCCTATTTATGCGGTTAAGCAAAGGTAGGGCTTTCTCATAGCCATTCCATTACAACTTCATTTATCTGTTTAGAGCTTCGCTTCGAGTTGGTATTTCGTCGCTTCCCCTTCTATACCTACAATCAACAAACATACGGACAACTCCTGTAAGCGGCTCGCGCTCAATGACTCCACATATGCAGACCTGATACAAAGGCTGTTAATTTGATTGCTTTCGAGGACTCTGAAGCTTTTAGAAATGGTATTTGAAGTTTGTAAAAAGTTGCGATTTAGATTTGACAAATATAAGTTGATTGGGTAATGGTTTATTTATATTTGTAATCAGTTCTCGCTTAACTCGATTACAAGACTTCAAAAGTCGGCAAAACTTTTTTAGTCCTTAGAAAGTCAGACATCATAGTCTGACTTTTTTTGTATCTTTATTCTATTTAACCGATATATATTATTCGTCAAGAGAAAGTCAAAAATATTTAGCATTATTTTAAAATAGCAGGCGTAGTGTGACAATATTATCGTCTCCTAAGCTCTTTAATATAAGAAAGTATTAGATTGGATTTTTCTATACATAAACATAACATGGAATTCATCAATCATTTTTAACCTCGTAGTTTTCTCATCTAGATTATTTCCCTCTCTGCGAGGGAATATATTCATTACTCAATGTCGGTTTACTGTCATTTTAAGTTTCCAATAAATAGGATCTTCATTTTCATCCTGTTTTATGTTTTTTAATACAAGCGCAATGATATGCTCTTGGTGCCAATACATAATCTCTTGTTTTAAATCATCAAGGTTAATGTCAGGCACGCCTTTATATTTCTTATCTGCTCTACACACTTCAACTTCATGCGCAATCAGAATGTCATAAAGTATCTCTGAATGCATTTGCCCTAATAAAATATTGATTGCTGTTTCATGTTTTCTTTCAAATATGTTATAAATCGTTTCACAATATCCCTGTAATACTTTTGCGATAAGACATACTGCCGTTTCATTCTTTTCATTTAATACAATCTCTTTCATATTGAATCCTTTTGTTAGGTTGATTGTTAGCCCCTTGCGGGGCAATATTAAAACTTACTTTCTAAAACCATCCGAATACCTCACCAACATTTCCGCAACTTGCTCAACGTTAACTTCATCAATATCACCACTATTCCCTTCTTGGGTTGTGAATCTCTCAAAGTTATTCTGGATATGATCAATAATATACATAATGAATAGACTCATAAAATCAGGATCATCAAGCAGCTCGATACTCTCTCCATTCACTTCCTGAAAAAACTCCCAACTTGCTTCAAACGATCTCATAGCAAGATCAAGGAACAACTCTGTAGATTTATTTTCAACACCATTTTTTTTAGACATAATTAAACCTCACTTTTATATGATTATTTGGAATTCATTTTATTTTAACCCCCGAACAGGGGGTAAATAAGGAAACTACTTTTTATAAACTAGATTTATGATTACAGAGCCATACTCTAACTCCATCTCGTCAACTAAATCATTATTCACATGCCTGTTTAAAGCGTCTAACAAGCTTTTATCCTTCATGATCTCCTCGATGGAATAACCACTCAGCGCAACAAATACATTGAAGCTTTCTTGGATCACGCTAAGTGTTTTAGGTGTTTTTTCACATACCATACTTACTAATATTGATACATTGTCATTCATTTTGTTTATCCTTTTTTTGGTAATAAGATTCCCTGCATAAAAATGCATTATGCTTTTCAGTGTAGGGATGTGATTAATAAAGTGTGTTATTTAACTTCTTACATAAAACCCTCCTCATCGTATTAATAGTGTATTTTTCATGAATCAGCGTGTTTACGTGAAAACTGAATAATGTTTTCAATCCATTCATCGATTTCACTTTCAACAAAAGCTCTGGCTCTTATGCCAATCTTTATCGGTTCTGGGAATACGCCCCTGCTAATAAGTCGATAAATCCATGCTTTGCTATATCCTGTTTTATTCATCACTTCCGGCAGGCGAATAAGTCTTCTTGTTGTCATATATTTCTCCGTTGTTGTTTTGATGAATGTAGTAGCTGCAGATCGCTTATGACGTTCAACCCTCGAAAAATCAGAATTGAATCTGAATTGAATGTTTTTTAAACAAAAACGGATGAAATGGCGGGAGAGCTGTCACTGGGCGGGGTGTAGAGCTATTCGGCAAAAAGTGCTATTTATTTTCCTGTTTCAAGGTATTTTTCAATTTGTATATTAATCAATTAGTTAATCCGCACCAGTTTAAATTCTGACTTAATTCTTATCTGCTTTATCCAAGAAAAAGGGCTATGCCCGTTAAGACATAGCCCTTCTTTCATCAGCAGTTATCCTTACCCACGCCGATTAAACGCTCCCTGCGTCACATTGCTTCCGTTCTCAAGGCTATCCATATAGTCGGCATACCATTGCAGCATCTCACGTCTGCCATCGAGATATTGCGCATGGTTGTAGGTGCCACGGATAGCATTCTTATCCACATGCGCCAGTTGAGTTTCAATCCATGCGGTGTTGTAGCCCTGTTCATGAAGAACGGTGCTCATGGTATGACGGAAGCCGTGACCCGTAACCCGGCCTGTATAGCCAATTCGTTTAAATACCTGATTGATACTGGCTTCGCTCATGGTCTTACTTGGATCATTGCGTCCCGGAAACAGTAAAGGAAATTGCCCCGTCATCGCTCTAATCTGTTCGATGATGGTTAAGGCTTGAGTAGATAGCGGGATGATATGGGGACGGCGCATTTTCATGCGTTCAGCAGAAATTTCCCATAACGCTTTCTTGGTATCGATTTCTGACCATAACGCACCGCGCAATTCACCTGTTCTCAGGCCAGTAATGATCAGCAATCTCGCTGCCAGCACCATCAGTTCACTACCAGAGTAGCCAGCAAGGGCTTTAAAGAAGGCGGGAAGCTCTTCAGTGGTAAGAAACGGGTAATGTGTGGACTCATGCCCTTGCATGGCACTGGTGAGATCTGGCGCAGGATTATACTCGGCTCTGCCTGTCACGATGGCGTAGCGAAACACTTCGCCGCAGCGTTGACGAACTTTCTTGGCTTTTTCGGTTGCTCCCCTGTCTTCCATCTTTTTCAGCACGTTCAGCAATTCCAACGGCTTGATGTCTGCAACAGGACGTTGACCAATGAACGGGAAGACGTCTTTGTTGAAAGCTTCAAGAATGTCAGAGGCATACCCCGCAGACCATTTTTTCACTTTCATGTTGTGCCATTCGAGCGCAATTTCTTGAAAGGTGTTTTTGACCTGCGCTTCACGCTCAACTTTTTGTTCTTTTTTCACCTCTAAAGGATCGATACCCCCAGCGATACCCTTTCGAGCTTCATCACGTTTTGCTCTGGCATCAGCTAAGGACACATCGGGATATACCCCCAGCGCCAATAACTTTTCCTTTCCGTCAATACGATACTTTAAACGCCAGTAGCGTGACCCATTGGTTTTAACCAATAAGTAGAGGCCACCACCATCAGCCATCTTGTAAGGTTTATCTTTGGGCTTGGCAGTCTCGACCTGTCTGGCATTGAGTTTCATCTGGGGGTATCTCCTTTAGACCGAACAGCGAATACCCCCATTGATACCCCCAACTCACCGTAGATTTCTGTGAACGTGAGTAGACGAGCAGAGACAATAAGGGCCGTGAAACCGCGTATTATAAGGATTTAAAGGGTGTTTGAGTAGACTTAAGGAGACGTTAAAATAGGTAGGATGGTGCCGATAATAGGAGTCGAACCTACGACCTTCGCATTACGAATGCGCTGCTCTACCAACTGAGCTATATCGGCTTTTTTGAAAGGTGCCGGGGCTAGGGGTAACAAATTATGCAAACCGCTGATGTCCGTCAAGCGCCGATCGGGATGTTTGGTGAGTTCTTAATCACCCTGCGCACAATATGGATATAACGCCGGTTCTGATACGGCAAAAGCGTTTGGGCGAACGGGGAGCAGGCGCAGAAACGGAACTAAAGGGAGAAGTTAAAAGATTGAAAATCAGGGAGTGCGAGAAGATAAATGGTGCCGACTACCGGAATCGAACTGGTGACCTACTGATTACAAGTCAGTTGCTCTACCTACTGAGCTAAGTCGGCATTTTGAAGTGTTACCGGGGAACTACGGGGCATAAACTATTCAAATCTCCGACGTCCGTCAAGCCCCCGGCGGTGCGTATGCTGCTTTTCTCATCAGCACACGCACTTTGATGAACTGACTGCTTAACCTTTCACCAGTGGTTCACGGAAGAAACTGATCAGGGCGTTGTAAATCTGATAGCGGTTTTTCTCCAGCACCATCATGTGCGTGGCTTCACCGATTTCCAGCCAGCGTTTATCCGGTGAGCCGGTGGCGCGCAGGAACCATGCCTGTGCCAGTTCGACGGGCACATCAATATCCCATTCGCCGTGGATTAACATCAGCGGCACGCCGATATCGGCCGGATCGTAAAACGGTTTTCCCGCCGCCCAGTAATCGCGGATATCCTGAATCGGACCGTTGCTGGCGCGGATTGATTGCTGTGCCCGAAGTGCGTCATCCGGCTCGTCGCTGACGGTTTTATCCAGCCATGCCTCAAATCCCCCTTCAGGGATCAGCCCTCCCCGCTTGCACTGTGGCGCTCCGCTAATCCAGCGTTCACGCGCCGCACCGGCATTGACGATGCGCCACGCGTTCAGTTCGCCACCGGGGTCGAGCGGCAGCGGTTTGTCGCTCACCCATTGCGGGGCAATCAGCCCTAATCGCCTGACTTTATGGCCGTTCTGCGTGGTGTACGTACCGGTGACGCTGCCGCCCCACGACATCCCGATCACGTTAACCTGTGAAAACCCGTTCGTTCTGAGCACAAAATTGACGGCGCTGCTGAAATCGCGCACGGCGACATCCGTTCTCACCGCAGGTGCGTTGAGGGTGGCGGCCTGAAGCATTTCCACCGGACGGGTCGAGCCGCCATAACCGCGTACATCGACGGCGTACACATCAAAACCGGCGCGGGCGAGTGCATCGGCAAAAGAGGCGCCTTCCAGCGGCGTGTCAAACAGGCTGCCGGAGGAATAAGTCGCGCCGTGCATCATGACGATGGTGCTGGCTTCGCTGAATTTTTGCTCCCCTTTGCGGTGCTTGTGCAAAAGATGCAACCGGATGCCGTCGGTATCAGACGGGATCAAAAAACTTTCGCTGAAAATATCGGAATTGCTCATCGGGTTTTCCTTCTCAGAGTGGCTGCCAGCTCAGGCCACGGGCATCCTGACGGATTTTGCCCGCAGAGGAACCGGCGAAATGGGTGGTGAAAACGGTGGCCTGATGGCTCAGGGCAAACTCAATTGCCTTATGGCGTGAGGCTGTCGCCTGTGCCGGTTCTTCGCAGAACACCGAATCCCAGTCAGGGCGCGCGAGCTGAAGCGGATGGTGCATCACATCGCCCCAGAAAAAGGCCGTTTCTCCTTCAGAGGTAAAGGCGAAAGAGAAATGATCATGGCTGTGGCCTGGCGTGCGGATGATAGCGAAACCCGGAATGGCCGTGGCGTCATCAGCATGTATTCGCTGATCGAGACCGGCCGCCACGACCGGCTCAACGCTGTCGGCAAAGATGCCGTCGCTCGGATCCCGGACGTTGTTCGGATCGGCGTAAAACTGGTATTCGGCTTCAGAAAACAGATAACGCGCGTTCGGGAAAGTCGGCACCCAGCGGCCATTCTCCAGCCGCGTATTCCAGCCGACATGATCAACGTGCAGATGTGACAGCAGTACCACATCAACATCTTCCGGTTCGACGCCCGTTGCCCGCAGGTTATCCAGCCAGCCCGTCTTCAGCTGATTGAACAACAGGTTCAGTGGACGCAATTTATCGTTGCCGGATGCGGTATCAATCAGCACCGTCTGCGTGCCGGTCTGCACCAGCCAGCTGTGGGTGCTGAGCATCAGTTCTGAGGCATCTGCGCCAAAAAAATCTGCCGGTAATGTTTTCGCGGCATCCTGAATAGCATCAGCATTCCATTGCGGAAAAAGCGACGATCCGGGATCTTGCAATGTCATCTCGGGGATCTTAGTGATTCTGGCGCTGCCGATCGGGTAAGTTTCTGGCACACTCATTTTATGACCTTATCTGGTGACAACCTTGTGGTGTGGGGTCATCCTCCCTGTTTCAGCACGGGCGAACAAGGTGGCAATCCCGAATGCAGGATTGCTGATATTGCAACGATAAAAAATGAAAGGGCCGGAATGGATAAGCTGGAAAATATGCGCACGTTCGTGCAGGTGGTGGATTCAGGGTCATTCAGCCGTGCGGCAGAACTGATGGATTTACCGAAATCCACGGTAACGCGGCAGATGCAGGCGCTGGAAAGCGAACTGGGCGTGAAGCTGCTGCACAGGACGTCGCGCCGTTTAAGCATGACGGAACAGGGCGAAGCCTATTATCACGGAGCAATACGGCTGCTTGATCAGATGGAGATTCTCGACAGCAATGTGCAGGCGGCAACGCAGGCTCCGCGTGGCAAAATCCGCGTCGAGATGCCGAATGCGATTGCTTATCGGCGGGTGATCCCCGCCCTGCCCGGCTTCCTGATGCATTATCCCGACGTTCAGGTTGAGGTGAGCGTCGGTAACCGCACCGCCGATCTGATTGCGCAAAACATCGATTGTGTGATCCGTATCGGTGAGCTGCATAACGATGCGCTGATCGCCCGGTCGCTTGGGGTTTTACCGATGATCACCTGTGCCGCACCGGCGTATCTGCAAAAACACGGCGTGCCTGAACATCCGCAGGATCTTATCCGCGACCATACGCTGGTGCAGATCGCCTCGCCACAAACCGGACGGGTATTTGAACATCAGGTGTTTAAGGATCAGCAGTGTGTCACCGTTCGCGGGCGCTGGCAGTTCTCAGTTAATGATTCCACCGCAGCGCTGACAGGTGCCATAGCGGGGCTTGGCGTGCTGACGACGTATCGCTTTCTGGCACAGGAAGCGCTGGATAACGGCGCGCTGGTGCCGCTGTTTCCTGAATGGGCGGATGAACAGGTGCCGGTGCATATTGCCTGGCCGGAGAACAGGCATTTGCCGTCAAAGGTGCGGTATTTTATCGAATGGGTCAGGGCGTTGTTTCAGGAATGATGGTGTTCAGCAGGGATAAGCGATCGCACCGGTTTCATCATGCTGAATCCACCGGTGCCAGTCAGTTACGGACGGACTAAATCGTCGCCGTAACCAATCCATTTGTAGGTCGTCAGGGCTTCTAATCCCATCGGGCCGCGGGCGTGCAGTTTTTGTGTGCTGACCGCCACTTCTGCGCCTAAACCGAATTGTCCGCCGTCGGTGAAACGGGTGCTGGCGTTGACGTAAACCGCAGAGGAATCTACTTCACGCACGAACCTGTCCGCGCTGCTGATGGAACGGGTAAGGATCGCATCGGAATGCTCGGTGCCGTAGGTGCGGATATGCGCCACGGCGGCGTCCAGATCGGCCACTACCGTCACGTTCAGATCCAGCGACAGCCATTCATCCGAATAATCTTCTTCGGTCACCGCCAGCACTTTCGCCGGGCCGTTTTGCAGATACGGCATCGCAGATTCGCTGGCGTGTAACGTAACGCCTGCGCGGTGCATTTTGTCGCTCAGTTCCGGCAGGAAGCGGGCGGCAATCGCCTGATGCACCAGCACGGTTTCCAGGCTGTTACAGGCGCTCGGGCGCTGCACTTTCGCGCTTTCCAGCACGGTCAGCGCTTTGTCGAAATCGACGCTTTCATCCACAAACGTATGGCAAACGCCGATACCGCCGGTGATCACCGGGATGGTGGATTGTTCGCGGCACAATTTGTGCAGCGCCGCGCCACCACGTGGGATCAGCATATCGACGTATTTATCCAGACGCAGCAGTTCCGCCACCAGTGCACGATCGGGGCTGTCGATGGCCTGAACCGCGGCTTTAGGCAGTCCGCATTCCTCCAGCGCCATCTGAATGACGTTAACCGTCGCCTGATTGGTGTGGTGCGTTTCTTTACCGCCGCGCAGGATAACGGCATTGCCGGTTTTCAGGCACAGGCTGGCGACATCGATAGTGACGTTCGGGCGCGCTTCATAAATCACGCCGATCACGCCGAGCGGTACACGGCGGCGCTCGAGACGCAAACCGCTGTCCTGCTGTGAACCATCAATCACCTGCCCGACCGGATCGCTCAGACGGCAGACATCACGCACGTCGCTGGCAATCGCCGAAAGGCGCGCGGGGGTCAGCAGCAGGCGGTCCAGTAATGCCTCGCTCATGCCGCTTTCGCGGGCAGCAGCCATGTCGAGTTCGTTAGCAAGAATAATGCTCTGGCTGTTGGCCTCAAGCATGTCGGCCATCAGCATCAGCGCACGATTTTTCTGCGCGGTGCTGAGGGTGGAAAGCTGCCAGGACGCGGCTTTCGCGGCCTTGCCCATCTCGTTAAGCATCTGTGGCTCCTTAACTGACAATCATGTCGTCACGGTGAACGGCAACCGGGCCGTATTCGTAACCGAGAATTTCACTGATCTGCTGAGAGTGATGACCGGCAATCATGCGCATCGCATCGCTGTTATAGCGGCTGACACCGTGCGCGAGGTCGCGTCCGTTCAGGTTGCGGATGCGGATCACTTCGCCACGCGAGAAATCGCCTTTCACTTCGCGGATCCCTTTTGGCAGCAGCGAGCTGCCGCGCTCCATCATGGCGGAAACCGCGCCGTCGTCGATGGTGATTTCACCGGCTGGCGGTGCGCCGAAGATCCAGCGCTTACGATTTTCCAGCGGTGTCTCCATCGCGTGAAAACGTGTGCCGACGGAAACGCCGTTAATCACATCGCCAATCACGCCCGGCAGGCTGCCCGCAGCAATAATGGTATCGACGCCCGCCCGGCACGCGACATCTGCCGCCTGCAGTTTGGTGGCCATGCCGCCGGTACCGAGACCGGAGACGCTGTCGCCCGCCACACCGCGCAGTTCGTCATCAATGGTCATGACTTCGCGGATCAATTCAGCTTCAGGATTGGTCCGCGGATCTGCGGTAAACAGACCACGCTGATCGGTCAGCAACAGCAATTTATCGGCACCCGCCAGAATAGCGGCCAGTGCGGAAAGATTGTCGTTATCGCCGACTTTAATTTCAGCGGTGGCGACCGCATCGTTTTCATTAATGACCGGCACGATATGGTTATCGAGCAGCGCGTGCATGGTGTCGCGGGCATTCAGGAACCGCTCGCGGTCTTCCATGTCGGCACGCGTCAGCAGCATCTGACCAATGTGGATGCCATAAATCGAGAACAATTGCTCCCACAGCTGGATCAAACGACTTTGCCCGACGGCAGCCAGCAGTTGTTTGGAAGCAATGGTGGCGGGGAGTTCGGGGTAGCCAAGATGTTCACGCCCGGCAGCAATCGCGCCCGACGTGACAATCACAATCCGGTGCCCTGCCGCATGTTGCTGCGCGCACTGGCGGACAAGCTCAACAATGTGAGCACGGTTGAGGCGGCGCGAGCCGCCAGTGAGCACGCTGGTGCCCAGTTTTACAACCAGTGTCTGACTACCACTCATAATCGTTCCATTAGTGTGAAAAAGAAGGGCTTCTTTGTCTTTGTAACAGCAGAGAAGCGTTATGCCAAACGGCATAACGCTATAATAGCAGCATTCATGATGGGAATGGGTAGTACAGAAAGTCAGGCGGAGAGCTTCACAGGTTCTTCGCTGAAATCATCAGCAGGTTCCAGTTTGAGGGACATTTCTTCGATCATGGCATTCAGGTTTTTGTGGAACCCTTTCAATGTCGTCTCAAGCTTCTCTCGCACTTCAGCATCTTTAATGTTTTGCACTTTCCAGATGCCGTCTTTATCAAACAATCCGAAATGATAAACATAGGTAAAACGTTCGGCTTCAGCCTGCAATTCAATCCACCAGCCCCAGAATTCACGCTTTTCCGGCGCAGGCTTCACGTTCACACAGACAGCTAAACAGTCAAAGAAAAAGCGGTCGTTCTCGCATTTCCCTTCTCTGATGTACGGTCCCAGTGTACCGAAACGTTTCATTAGCCTGCTTTTAGGATGACCGCTTGGTAACGTCATAGTACAACCTCCATTGAAAGACGATCCTTTTTAGCAAAACGTTAGGAATTAGCAACTATTAAGTTAACGCATATGCTTTTGCAACCACCCACAAATCTCATGTAAAGCGCTGTCAAAATGCGCGTAAAGCGGCTCGCTGCGGATGGTCAAAAGCTTGCCGTCAGCGGAAGAATCCGCAATCAGCTTAGCTTCGCTCTTCGGACTGAATATATCGTTCTCCCAGTATGCGGCCAGGATGGGCGTCGGCGTTCTGCGTCCGAGCAACCCCTGCGTTTTCAGAGAATAACGATTAAGTTCGGTTTTCAGCGCCGAGTCGGACGCGCTCGACATGCCGATGCGGCTCGCCAGCACATCTATATACATGTCCGGCACCTGCTCCTGACATTTCGGGTCGCTCAGCAGCGTATGCACCAGCGCACCCAGCGTGGCCACTGCCCGCACGCGGCGCGGTTCGAGATACGCCAGACGCACGGCGACGTTCGCACCAAAACGGTAACCGAGCAAACTGACGCGGCTGGCATCGACCCAGGGCACATCCGAAAGCTGCATCAGCACCTGCTGATGCAGGAAGCTGGTGTCCTGGGTCAGTTTCCACTTCGATGAAAAACCGATCGACGGCATGTCGATGGTCAGCATCGCGATGCCCATCGGCGCGAGATATGAACGGAACAGGCGCTGATGGTCGCTCTGTAAGGTATCGAGACCGCCACACACCAGCACCGTCGGGAACGGTGCTTTCCCTTCGGCTGGCAGGTGCAGGAAACCGGTGATCGGCGCACCGCCGGGGATCTTAAATTCCAGCTCTTTCAGTTCGTAAGGCGAATGTTCCGAGGATTTTTCAAAGGCTTTATTGGCCAGCGCTTGCGCCTGTTCCGCCAGCGTATCGCCTTTCAGATGCGGATAACCGGCGATGCTGTAAAGGTTGGCGGCTTTCAGCCAGTATTCGCTCGCCACATCCGCATCTTTCTCTTCGGCGGCTTTTTGCTGCCAGTACATCGCCTGATTTGACCATTCGTAGATCCAGTTGCCATTGCGGTAACCAATCACGGTATCGAGCAACAACGGATCGCTGTGCTCCGCCTGGGAGACAGCAATGCGCGACAGCACTTCTTCCACTTCCAGCGGATCAACCCCGCGCCACATCCACATCAGACGGTTAATCGTGCGGTACCAGCAATGAACCGTGTCGCCTTCCAGCGCAGAATGCATCGGCGGGTGCGTATTATGGTGATGAACGCGATGAACCAGCGTTGATGTTTCCGGGTATTTGAAGGAAGGTTTAAACAGTTTTTCCGTAAGATTGGCTGGAGCCATGATGCAAGATCCTCCGTTAGCAAGCAGCAGGTCGCCCGCAGGCGATCATTTCTGGACGGGATTATAACCCGCCCACGTTGCGACAAGTGAGGGGTGAGGTCAAGCGGAAAGGATTTCAAGGCAATAAAAGCAAAACGCCCGGCAATAAGCCAGGCGTTAAATTAGAGGAATATTAACAGTGGAGGATTATTTTCCTACCAGAGGTGGCACGAATACCACGCCCATATCCCACGGCTGTTCGATCCAGGTGTTCTGCGGGATGTCGATCACATAGTCATCAACCAGCGGTGCGCCAGCCGGTTTCGCGAAGATAGTGATGAAATGCGCTTTCGGGTACATTTCGCGGATGGCTTTCGCGGTGCCGCCGGTATCCACCAGATCGTCGATCACGATGAAGCCTTCACCGTCGCCTTCTGCGCGTTTCAGCACCTGCATTTCGCGCTGATTATCATGGTCGTAGCTGGAGATACATACGGTATCCACATGACGGATGCACAGCTCGCGAGCCAGCAACGCTGCCGGAACCAGGCCACCACGGCTGACTGCAATAATGCCTTTCCATTGTTCTGCCGGCAGCAGGCGTTTAGCCATAGTGCGCGCGTGGATTTGCAGCATGTCCCAGGTTACAACGTATTTTTCGCTCATAAAGGTGTCCCAGCCAGTGAATTAACGGCTTCTAAAAAAATAATGGGGGGAAAAAAGGTTGCGCGAGATTATAGTGAGTCCGGTTCACAAAAACCAGCGATTATCTGGCTTCAGCCGCCCAAAAATCCCGGAATTTCTCCCCGTCCCCGCGCACAGGTTAAGATTAAGTGATATTCTGTCAGGCCACTCGCCACACAGTCTGGCGGGGATTACTTAACCTTAAACCTACAGCATCTCAGTCAGTTCCCCTGCAAACGGAGCCTGAATGAGCTGACTGTCACAGGAGACTTATAGTGTCTGAACTGTCTCAGCTTTCGCCACAACCGTTGTGGGATATTTTTGCCAAAATTTGTTCAATTCCGCACCCTTCCTATCATGAAGAAGCGCTGGCAAAACACATCGTTGAATGGGCACAGGAAAAAGGTATCCACGCTGAGCGTGATGAAGTTGGCAACATTTTGCTGCGCAAACCCGCCACCAAAGGCATGGAAAACCGCAAAGCCGTTGCACTGCAGGCTCACCTCGATATGGTGCCGCAGAAAAACAACGATACTGTTCATGATTTCACTAAAGATCCGATCCAGCCCTTCATCGAAGACGGTTGGGTAAAAGCCCGCGGCACCACGCTGGGTTCTGATAACGGTATCGGTATGGCGTCCGCGCTGGCGGTTCTGGCTGATGACAGCGTAGAACACGGCCCGCTGGAAGTGTTGCTGACCATGACCGAAGAAACCGGCATGGCAGGCGCATTCGGCCTGCAACCGAACTGGTTACAGTCTGAAATTCTGATCAACACCGATTCTGAAACCGAAGGCGAAATCTACATGGGTTGCGCTGGCGGGATTGATTTTACCGCCACACTGCCGCTGAGCCGTGAAGCGGTTCCGGCCGGTTTCAGCACGCTGAAACTGACCCTGAAAGGCCTGAAAGGTGGCCACTCCGGCGCGGAAATCCACTTAGGTCTGGGCAACGCCAGCAAACTGCTGGCACGTTTCCTGGCAGACAACGCTGATACTCTTGGTCTGCGCCTGCTCGACTTCACCGGCGGCACACTGCGTAACGCTATCCCGCGTGAAGCGATTGTGACCCTTGCTGTTGCTGCTGATAAAGCAGACGCGCTGAAAGCGGCAGCACAAGAATTCCTGGCAACGATTCAGTTCGAACTGTCAGCGGTAGAGAAGAAAATTGCCTTCGTGGTGGAAGCGGCTGAAAGCAACGCTAAAGCGCTGACCGCAGAAACTCAGGGTAAATTCCTTGCCCTGCTGAACGCGACGCCAAACGGCGTGATCCGCATGAGTGATGACGTGAAAGGCGTGGTAGAAACCTCGCTGAACGTCGGTGTTGTCACCATGAAAGATGACGAAGTGGCGATCAACAGCCTGATCCGCTCGCTTATCGACAGCGGTAAAGAATATGTGGTCAGCATGCTCAATTCACTGAGTGAACTGGCTGGCGCGAAAAGCCTGGCAAAAGGCAGCTATCCTGGCTGGAAACCTGAGCCGAATTCACCAGTGATGACGCTGGTGCGTGAAACTTACCAGACGCTGTTCAATAAAACTCCGAACATCATGGTGATCCACGCCGGTCTGGAATGCGGTCTGTTCAAAAAACCGTACCCGGACATGGACATGGTTTCCATCGGGCCAACCATCACCGGGCCACACTCGCCGGATGAGCAGGTGGAAATCGCCAGCGTCGAGCTGTACTGGAAACTGCTGACGGCCCTGCTGAAAGCGATTCCTGAACGCGGTTAATACTCGATCGGTCCCCTAAATCATTCGGGCTGTATCAAGGCGGCAACTGAGTAAATCCCCGGGAGCATACACAAGTATGTGACCGGGGTTTGCGAAGGCAGCCAACGCAGAGACAGTTTGAAGGATGACGGGGATTATTCCCAGGGAAGCAGAAGCTGCCGCTCTATTTGCGGATCCTGCAACGTCACATGCAATCCCACCAGCCTGACTCCCCTTCCGCCACGCCGCTGTTCCCAGGCTTCACGCGCGACCTTCAGCAGATCTTCTTTATTCAGCACCGGCCAGACGTGTTCCTGCGTGGTCTGCTGGAAATCATGGAATTTGAGTTTTACACCCTGCCTCGCGATGCGCAGATCCGGGCTGACACGGCTTAAACGTGTTTGCAGTTCAGGATACAAACGTTCGATCAGCGACACGCATTCTTCCCAGCTGTGGATATCTTCTGCCAGTGTGCGTTCAACGCCGACCGATTTACGTAACCGCTCGGGGGAAATTTCACGTTCATCGATACCCTGACAGCGTTCCCACAGCACACGGCCAAATTTGCCAAAGCGTTTAAGCAGTTTCGCCAGATCATAACGCTGCACATCGCCGCAGGTGATCAGCCCCTGCTCCTGCAAACGCTGAGCGGTGACTTTACCGACGCCGGGGATTTTACTCAGCGGAAGATCCTGTAAAAACGCCCCGACCTTTTCTGGCGTGATCACAAACTGACCGTTGGGCTTGTTCAGATCCGAGGCGATTTTTGCCAGAAATTTGATCGGCGCGATGCCCGCAGATGCCGTCAGATTGATCTCATCGAAAATGGCCTGACGGATTTCAGCAGCGATAAGCGTTGCAGAGCCGTTGCATTGCGTCGCGTGGGAAACATCCAGATAAGCTTCATCAAGTGACAACGGTTCGATCAATGGCGTATAACGCGCAAAGATTTCACGGATATGGTTTGACGCTTCTTTATAGGCCTCCATTCGGCCGGGGATCACTTTCAGGTGCGGGCAAAGTTTCAGTGCCATGCCGGTGGGCATCGCGCTGTGCACGCCAAATTTGCGGGCAGGATAATTAGCGGTGCTGATAACACCACGGCGGTCACGACTGCCGCCAATGGCAATAGGAATGTCGCGCAGGGAAGGATCATCGCGCATTTCGACCGCAGCGAAAAAGCAGTCCATATCCACATGAATGATTTTACGCATAACCCTCCCCCTCAATAACTGTATAAGTATACAGTTGAATACAGGGATGTCCAACATAGAAAATGAGGGTTAGTTTGACTTAATTAATCACCATTAATGGCAACGTAATAATTTTCCTATTCCTAAAGTCATTATTCATTATTTGGTGATTGCTAAAAATTTAATCAGTATTAATATGACAGCGTTTCCGACAGACAGTACATAAGAAGAAAATCAGTGGCGGTCTTACAGGCAGTTGAACTGTAGACAAAATAATCAAAATTATTACCGAGCAGGACTTAGAATGATCAGAATCGCGCTGTTTCTTGCGATGCTCCTCAGTTTGCCTTTATTTACAGCAAATTACGCCGTGGCCAGCGATGCTGTCCCGGTCAACGCGGCACTAAAAAAACAATTACTGGGTGCACCTGTTTATATCCAGATCTTCAAACAGGAACGTAAACTCGAATTGTATGCTCAGCTCGACGGCGAATTTCGTCTGATCGGCAGTTATGGCATCTGCGATTTTTCCGGCGGTTTGGGAAATAAACGTCGCGAAGGCGATTTCAAAAGCCCGGAAGGTTTCTACAACGTGGATATTCACCACCTGAAACCCGACAGCCGCTTTTATCGCGCCATCAACATCGGTTTCCCCAATGCTTATGATATCTCGCAGGGTTATTCAGGTAAGTATCTGATGATCCACGGTAACTGTAAGTCTATTGGTTGCTACGCCATGACCGACGGCTACATGGACGAAATATTCACCTACGTACAGGCGGCATTCCAGTTCGGGCAACGCAATTTAAAGATTAGCATTTACCCGTTCAGGATGACCGATGCCAACATGAAGGCGCATAAAAACTCCAGCTATTACAGTTTCTGGAACCAGTTACAGCCGGGATATGCGTACTTTGAGAAACACCATCAGCCACCAAATGTCGTGGTCACTGACGGTAGATATGAAGTGCTACAACCGTTGTCCAATACCCCGCTGCCTTCACAGCTGGCGTTCGCCCCGATGAAATAATGCGAATTCACCTGGAGCAATTTTGTTCCAGGTTTCGTTCGCCGTCAGCGGCTGCGTGGCAATCACAGTGACGACATCATCCGGTGTCGTCTGCTGCTGAAAATCAATTTCCACATCCTGATCCAACAACGTTGCCTTGCCGAAAGGCGCACGCCGCGTGATCCAGTGCAAATTCGTCGAGCAATACGCCATCACGAAATTGCCATCCGACAGCAACATGTTAAACACCCCTTTCTGCCGTAATTCATCAGCCAGCGACGCAATATAGCGAAACACTGGCGGCCAGCTTGCAGGGCGGCGCGGATAGCGTTGGGTGAGTTTGTGCAGTAACCAGCAGAAGGCGTATTCGCTGTCGGTCTGGCCCACCGGACGCAGCGTACCGGTATCGAGCTGACGATAACCACGAAGCTGACCGTTGTGCGCATAAGTCCAGTTGCGTCCCCACAGTTCACGGGTAAACGGATGAGTATTTTCCAGCGCGACTTCACCACGGTTTGCCTGACGGATATGAGAAATCACCGCGCAGGATTTGATCGGATATTCCTGAACAAGGCGGGCAATGGGCGAATTAAAGCTTGGCGTCGGATCTTTAAAAGTACGACAGCCATTCCCTTCATAAAAGGTGATGCCCCAGCCGTCTTTATGCGGGCCGGTCCCGCCACCACGCTGCACTAATCCACTGAAACTGAAACAAATATCAGTAGGAACGTTAGCGCTCATCCCGAGCAATTCGCACATCACCAGCCTCCTTTACGGCAAAAGGCTTATGCCTTTGCCATCTCTTTTTCGATCAGAAGAATCAAAATATGAATGACTTTGATGTGGATTTCCTGCACGCGGTCAGCGAAACCAAAGTGCGGAACGCGGATTTCCACATCGGCTGAACCGTCCATTTTCCCGCCATCTTTACCGGTCAGGGTGATAACTTTCATGCCTTTAGCACGTGCGGCTTCGATGGCTTTGATCACGTTACCGGAATTACCGGAAGTGGAAATGCCCAGCAGCACGTCGCCCTTCTGGCCTACGGCTTCCAGATAACGGGAAAAGATGTATTCGTAACCGAAATCGTTGCCGACGCAAGAGATGTGGCTGACGTCAGAAATCGCAATTGCCGGATAGCCCGGACGGTTTTCACGATAGCGGCCTGTCAGTTCTTCGGCGAAATGCATGGCATCGCAGTGTGAACCCCCGTTACCACAGGAAATCACTTTCCCACCCGCTTTGAATGAATCGGCCAGCAGCACCGCTGCACGTTGAATAGACTCAATATTTGCCGGATCGCTGATGAATTTATTCAGCGTTTCAGCAGCTTCGTTCAGTTCAGTACGGATAATATCCTGGTACATAGCAGCCTCTTTTATGTCCATTTGCAGCCGGTTTCAGCACGGCCGATAGCAATAAAACGTTCCGCTGTGCAGTTTAACGGAAAGCCGAAACAGCGAGAAGCCATGAAGCGGTAATGATTCCGATAGTTTCTGTTTTTGACGCTTCGTGCGACCGGTTTGTGAGCTGTGTTGTAATTAGTATGTAAACGTATTGATAAAGAAATGAGCATGAACTAAAACCATTATATCCCTACAACAGGTCAGACCTCCTACTACTCAGGAGCTTTACTATGATGGTTCTTAGCATTGTTGCATTTATCGTGATCCTTGGTGCGTTGTTCTATCACAAGGTCAATCTCGCCCTGAGCAGCCTGATTTTACTGGCGTTTACGGCGGTTATGGGTGCCATTAATCTGTGGACACTTTGGCTGTTATTGCCGCTGGCGATCATTCTCCTGCCCTTCAATATCCCTGCCCTGCGCCGTTCATTGTTCTCCGGCCCGGCGCTTCGCACCTTCCGTAAAGTGATGCCCGCAATGTCGCGCACGGAAAAAGAAGCGATTGAAGCAGGCACCACCTGGTGGGAAGGTGACCTGTTTGGTGGCAAGCCAGACTGGAAGAAACTGCAGGATTATCCTGAGCAGCAACTGACAGAGGAAGAGCAGCGCTTTATTGACGGGCCGGTTGAAGAAGCCTGCCGTATGGCAAATGACTTCCAGATCACCCATGAACTGGCCGATTTGCCGCCGGAACTGTGGGCGTATCTGAAAGAACACCGCTTCTTCGCGATGATCATTAAGAAAGAGTACGGCGGTCTGGAATTCTCGGCTTATGCGCAGGCGCGTGTGCTGCAAAAACTGGCCGGTGTGTCAGGCATTCTGGCGATCACCGTCGGTGTGCCGAACTCCCTCGGGCCAGGCGAATTACTGCAACATTACGGCACCACGGAGCAGAAAGATCACTATCTGCCGCGTCTGGCCGAAGGTCTGGAAATTCCCTGTTTCGCCCTGACCAGCCCGGAAGCGGGTTCTGATGCCGGTGCCATCCCGGACTTTGGTATCGTGTGTAAAGGCCAGTGGCAGGGTAAGGAAGTGCTTGGCATGCGCCTGACCTGGAACAAGCGTTACATCACGCTGGCACCTATCGCCACCGTGCTGGGCCTGGCGTTTAAACTGAAAGATCCCGATCACCTGCTCGGCAACGAAACGGATCTGGGCATTACCTGTGCGCTGATCCCAACAGACACCGCCGGTGTTGAAATTGGTCACCGCCACTTCCCGCTGAACGTGCCATTCCAGAACGGCCCGACGCGCGGCAGCGATATTTTTGTACCGATCGATTACATCATTGGCGGCCCGAAAATGGCCGGTCAGGGCTGGCGTATGCTGGTGGAATGTCTGTCTGTCGGCCGTGGCATCACGCTGCCGTCTAACTCTACCGGCAGCCTGAAATCTCTGGCGCTGGCGACCGGGGCTTATGCCTATATCCGCCGTCAGTTCAAACTGCCTATCGGTAAAATGGAAGGTATCGAAGAACCGCTGGCGCGCATTGCCGGTAACGCTTACGTGATGGATGCCGCCGCAACGCTTATCACGAACGGCATTATGCTGGGTGAAAAACCAGCGGTGCTGTCCGCTATCGTCAAATACCACTGTACTCACCGCGGCCAGCGCGCCGTGATGGATGCGATGGATATCACCGGCGGTAAAGGCATTATGCTCGGCAGCAGCAACTTCGTGGCGCGCGCTTATCAGGGGGCGCCGATTGCGATTACCGTGGAAGGTGCCAACATTCTCACCCGCAGCATGATCATCTTTGGTCAGGGTGCGATCCGCTGTCATCCTTATGTTCTTCGTGAAATGGCGGCGGCGGAGAAAAACGATCTGGTTGATTTTGACCGTGCGCTGTTCGGGCATATCGGCCACGTCGGCAGTAACAAAATGCGCAGTTTCTGGCTCGGTCTGACTAACGGCCGCACCAGTGATACGCCGGTCAATGATAAAACCGCCCGTTACTATCAGCACATCAACCGTCTGAGCGCTAACCTGGCATTGCTGGCTGATGTGTCGATGGGCGTGCTCGGCGGCAGCCTGAAACGTCGCGAACGCATTTCCGCCCGCCTCGGTGATATCCTCAGCCAGATGTATCTGGCGACGGCGACGCTGAAACGTTATGACGAAGAAGGCTGTCACGAAGCGGATTTACCGCTGGTGCACTGGGGCGTGCAGGATTGTCTGCATCAGGCCGAAGTCGCTATCGACGATCTGCTGCG
The DNA here is from genome assembly GCF_000745615.1 of Rahnella sp. WP5. Lineage (NCBI taxonomy): Bacteria > Pseudomonadati > Pseudomonadota > Gammaproteobacteria > Enterobacterales > Yersiniaceae > Rahnella > Rahnella sp. WP5. The sequence goes on from NZ_KN050720.1 coordinate 850,365, forward strand.
TAACTTCCCGAACCGTTTTGTGGCTGGCGTGATGCGCCTGGTGATTTTCCCGTTGGGCCGTTCGCACTCCGCACCGTCTGATCGTCTGGATCACCAACTGGCGCGTATTCTGCAGGTGCCTTCAGCGACACGCAGCCGTATAGGGCGCGGTCAGTATCTGACACCCGGCGAGCACAACCCGGTTGGTCTGCTGGAAGAAGCCTTGCAGGATATTCTGGCCGCTGAGCCGGTTCACAAACGTCTGTGCGAAGCGATGGGCAAAAAATTGCCGTTCACCCGTCTGGATATTCTGGCGCAAAAAGGTCTGGATGCCGGTCATCTGAGCGCCGACGATGCGCGTATCCTGAGCCGTGCGGAAGAAAGCCGTCTGCGTTCAATCAACGTCGATGAGTTTGAACCGGACGCACTGGCTGCACAAAAACCGGCAGCGGAGAAAGACAGCGTAAAAAAGGCTGAGGCGAAACCCCGCCACACCGAAGCTGCCTGATTTAACTGTTAATCCATAAAAAAGCCTGAGTGTTTACGCACTCAGGCTTTTATTATTTATGAAGATACATACATATTACCCTGAATAGTTCGTGTTGCAGAAAGGCGGTAAGCTCACTCACCCTGGGAGTGCAGCCAACGCATCTGTGACGCGAAATATGACGGGTAATCAGAAGTAGTATTTAAAGCGTACCCGCGCCCCATACCGCTCATCGCTGTCATCATCGCCGCTGTAGGTTTTATCTGCTTCCAGCATGGAGACATAAGCGCCCAGATACACGTTGAAGTTTTCCATATCCATCACGTTCGGGATCAGGTAACTGGCGTGAACGGTATGAATGTCGTAGCTGCCCGGTTCATCAAACCAGTCATCGTCGTAATCGGATGCGCGGACGCCATTGATGCTGAAGTCTTCGATTTTGTTGTGCGCATAGATGTAGCCCAGCTCGAAGCGTTTCCATAAGGCATTGGCACCGACGGTGAAGTCTTTTTCATCCGATGCATCCATATAGGCCGTGCTCAGGTTAGCCACCACGCCGTTCTCAGGGTCAGCTTTCTGCCCGTCCCAGGTCATGGTCATGCCATAACCATTACGTTTGGACTGATCAACGAATTCGCCATTTTCACCGGTGTAGCCGTACGCATTGTTCACCACGTTGGTTTCCATTGCGGCGGCCACCGAGAACGCATCCCCTTTCCAGGCAATGACCGGACGCAGGTACGCGACGTTTTTATCATTTTCAAGTTGGTTGCCGTGGTAGTTTTGCTCAGCAAACAGTGAGGTGCCGTTTTCCAGCAGGGTGTTCAGCTCGAAATACCAGTTGCCGATATTCTTATTCAGCATGATGTTGCCGCCGCTGTCACTGCGACCGCGCCCTTCTTTCATCATGTAGACATAACCGTAGCCGTCGGCGTACAGATCATTGGCGGTATTCCCGGAGTATTCGACGAAGGTGTCCTGATTAAGCGGGAACATATCGTAAGCTTCGAAGCGGCCGATTTTTGCCATCCAGTTTTTTTCTTCACCGAAGAAGAAAGCGGCATCATCAAGATTCATTGAACCGTTCAGGTCAGCCGTTGGCTGCACAGAGAAACCGGAGAACTGACCATTATCATTTCGACGATAACCATCAAGACCGATTAATAACCGTCCGTTAACATCCCAACGCTCATTATTCCCCGGTTTCCAGTTTTTATTGTCACTGGTTCTGACGGAGGTTAATTGCCCGCTGCGGCTGGCACCGTCAACGTTAAATTCCACATCACCGTACAGTTTTAAATTATCGAATCCATTAAGTGTTAATAATTTGTCTTCCGATATGCCATCCTTTTTAACTTCTACCGGACTGGCTTCTTTCACGCGGGCAATTTCCTGCTCGCGCTTAATCTCCTGGTGCTTCAACTGCTGGATTTGTTTTTCGGCAGTTTCAGCCCGTGTTTCCGCCTGCTGAAGACGCTGCTCAAGCTGTGCCATACGGGCTTCAAGGCTGCTTCCAGACGTGGCGGCAACCGCAGAACCCGAAATGGCGAATCCTACGAATAAGGCCAATAGTTTAATTTTTGTCATAATAAGATATCCTTTTCACTATAAAAATTACCCGCTGCCAGTCAATTAACAGCGGTGTTTTATTTTTTGAAATAGTGCCCTGAGGTATTACGGCGAAGGATGAAGATAGTTTCCGAATTAATATGCTGTCAAAAATAAACTAGAGAAACGTGATGTGGGAAGTAAAATAAATAAATTTCGTCATTACAAAGTAAATAAACGTAAAGCGGGAGCCTTTTAAAAAAGGCTCCCGCTTATTGTTCACTATTAAAGTATTCAGTATATAAATATTTATTTCATGAATACTTTATATTCAGCTTTTTTTAGGACGCACTTTCGCCGTCAGCCCTTTCAGGAAATAACGCATCACCTGATCGCCGCACGGACGATAATTTTTGTGGCCTTCTTTGCGGAAGAATGCGCTTAGTTCACCTTCAGACACTTTGAAATCAGCCGCAGTCAGTACAGAAATCATGTCTTCGGTTTTCAGCTCAAACGCCACACGCAGTTTTTTCAGCATGATGTTATTGGTCAGGCGTTTTTCCACTTCCGGTGCCGGGAAGCGATCGTCTTTACCGCGTTTGAAGGTAATCAGGCCATTGAGGAAGTTCGCCATCACTTCGTCAGGCACTTCCATGTAACCTTCTTCGTCTTCTTTTTTCAGATAACGCGACATCACGTCAGGGCTGACGGGCGTACCGGTGGTTTTAAGGATCTCGATCAGCTGGCCTTCGCTTAAATCCAACATGTAGCGCACGCTGCGTAAGACATGGTTATGCATCATAATTCTGTATTCCTGTTAAAAGTAAACCGAGGAAATGCCACCGGGTTTACCCCTACGCACCTCGAAGGCGGGCATTATACAAGAAACTTACAGGATTAGCTGAACTGACGTATCCGCGCAATAAGTGACTCCACATCGCCGATTTGTTGTGCAGTGAGGATCAGTTTTTGCCCAAGGCTCAGCGCATGGCGCTGGCAGTCGGCGCGCATCGCATCATCTTTAATGGTATCGAGATCAGCAACATGTGCCAGGCCGATGGTGCGACGGATTAACTCCGCGCCGCAGTAACCGACGGCATCGTGCCAGACTTCCTGCAAAAAGAGTCCGGCATAGCCGGTTTCCGCCAGCGTCGGATCCTGAGATTTATCCCGCGCCAGTTGCAGGAAACGCTCTGAGAAACTCATCCACAGTTCACGCACATCTTTCAGGCGCTGCTCGCGGCCGTCCGCCGCCTCGCGCACACCCACCAGCCCCGGCAGACCACAATAGTTCAGCAACAGGTTGCCGATAGCAGAACCGGGATCAAAGCCCATCGGGCCGTAATAACCGAACTCCGCGTCAATGGCTTTCAGTTTGCCTTCAGCAACAAAAATCGAACCACTGTGAATATCACCGTGCAACAGCGCTTCGGCCTTGCTCAGGAAACGATGTTTGAGCGCGGCCACAGCCAGACGCAGCGGTTTGTCCTGACGCAGTGCATCCACCGCCGGCTGCAATACCGGCTCAAAATTATTGCGCTCATGGTCAACATACGGATCGGTGAAGAACAGATCTTCGGTGATCTGACACAATTCAGGGTTGGTAAAACGCGAGACTTCGGCTTTTTTGGCCTGCGCATTCTGGTAGAAATCGGAAGTATGAAACAGTGTCTGTGCCAGATACTCACCCAGTTGGGCTGCCGCCTGCGGGTAATGTTTCCCCAGTACCAGTTCACTGCGCCAGATCTGATGATCCGATAAATCTTCCTGCACCATCACCGCCAGTTCAGCGTCGTGATGCAACACATTAACCGTGTGCTGCGGACAATACTGGCCGTGGATAATCAGGGTTTCAGCTTCAATGCGCGCACGATCTAACGTCAGCGGCCAGGATTCCCCCACACAACGCACGTACGGCAGCGCCTGTTTTACAATCACCCGGCTTTTTCCCGCAGTATCGCGGATCTTAAACACCAGGTTCAGGTTTCCGTCACCGATTTCATCGGCCGTGACCAGAGATTGCGGATCCGCCACGCCACCAAACTGACGGGCATATTCAACGGCATCGTTGGCGGTAAATGTGTAGTAGCGTGACATCCTGACCTCTCGAATTCTTTTTTTAGCCTTTAAAGCGTTTAGACGTCTATACATCCGTGAAGCATGTTGGCAGAATAAGTGAACAGATGCAACCGGGCAACAAGGATTTAACTAACAATGCAAAGCCTCACAACCACCAGTTTACGTATTCGTGAAAACCAGCTGTGGATCCTCGACCAGCAAGCTCTGCCGCAACGTTCAGACTGGCGCGAATGCCGTGATGTCAGCGAACTGGTGGATCACATCCGCACCCTGCGCGTACGCGGTGCGCCGCTGATTGGTTTGTCCGCCAGTCTGTTGCTGGCGCTGCTGGCCGAACAGGGAATGGCGCAGGATGAATTGCATCATGCTCTGGAGACATTGCGCGCCTCACGTCCGACCGCAGTGAATCTGATGAACAATCTCGACCGTATGAAGGCCGCGTTGCAACAAGCTGATTACGTGAAAGCGCTGGTGGAAGAAGCATTGCGGCTGGTGGATGAAGACCAGACATTGTGCGATAGCATTGCCACTCACGGCGCAAAACTGGTCACGCCCGGCAGCCGTCTGCTCACCCACTGCAACACCGGCGGCCTGGCAACAGCGGGCGTCGGCACGGCCATCGGCGTGATCCGCCGTGCCCATGAACAGGGCAATGTAGAACAGGTTTGGGTGGATGAAACCCGTCCGTTGTTGCAAGGGGGGCGCCTGACCGCGTGGGAACTAGGCGAGCTGGGTATTCCTTATCAGCTGATTTGTGATTCGATGGCCGCCAGCCTGATGGCGCAAAAACGCGTTGATGCCATCTGGGTCGGCGCTGACCGCATTGCTGCGAATGGCGATGTCGCCAACAAAATCGGCACTTACAGCCTGGCGGTGCTGGCGAAATATCACGGTATTCCGTTCTATGTTGCCGCGCCGCATACCACCCATGACCCGCACTGCCCGAACGGTGCCGCCATCCCTATCGAACAGCGCGCGGCAAATGAAGTGACCGGCGTTTCCGGCAGCTTTGGTTCCGTACAATGGGCGCCGCTCGGCGCGCAGGTTTATAACCCGGCGTTTGATGTCACACCGGCAGAATTAATCAGCGGATGGGTGCTGGATGTGGGGGTGGTGACGCCGGAGCAGGTACGGGATGGTGTGTTTGCGAAGGCGTTGAAGTAATCTTTTCTCCTCCCGGCAAACTGTGGCGAACAACTCGGTTTTACTCCTCCCCCTGCGAAGGGGGAGGCTGGGAGGGGGTTTTAAGGGCTAACACCTCAGTTAAAGCACACTTCAACATCTTGATTTTGCTTTAAAACCCCACCCCAACCCTCCCCTTCGCAGGGGAGGGAGTCAAGGCTTACTCCCCCATCCGCGGATACGCATCCGCAATCTTATCGCCGGTGAAATGCGCCACCCAGCCTTCCGGATTATCGAATACACGGATCGCGGTAAATGACGGGGATCCGCCCATATCAAACCAGTGGCGGGTATTAGCCGGTACGGAAATCAGATCGTTTTTCTCGCACAGGATCTGGAAAATCTTGCCGTTCAGGTGCAGACAAAACAACCCTGCGCCTTCGACGAAGAAACGCACTTCGTCTTCACCGTGGGTATGTTCGGAGAGGAATTTAGTGCGCAGCACCTCACGCTGTTCGTTGTCCGGGCGCATGCTGATCACATCCCAGCTCTGATAGCCCTTCTCTTCGACCAGTTTGTCGATTTCATGCTGATAGGCGGCAATCACGTCCTGCGGCTGCGGGTTCTCGCCTAAATCGCGGTCAGCCTGCCAGCGTTCGAAACGCACATCAATTTTGCTCAACTCAGCAGCGATCGCGTCCCCGTCACGGCTTTCCCACAACGGTGCGGAAGGATCCTGGTCACTAAAAATCGTTAATGCACTCATGGTCAACCCTCTTATAAGAATGTTTCTAAGGCTATCTGATCAAAACGATTAACTTGCAGGTGATCGCTGAGTTCGTCCGCGTCATCGCGGATCAGCTGACAGGTATGCCAGCCCGCTAAGCGCGCGGCATCGAGCTCCTGACGGATGTCTGATAAAAACAGTAAATCCTGCGGCGGCAGGATCAGTTGCTCAGCGATGTTCTGATACGACTCCGTTTCACGCTTAGCACCGACGCGGGTATCGAAATATCCGCTGAACAGTGAGGTTAAATCACCGGCATCGCTGTAACCAAACAACAGCTTTTGCGCGTCCACCGACCCCGAGGAATACACGCAAAGTTGCAGACCTTCAGCTTTCCACGCTTCCAGCTGCGGCGCGACGTCAGCATACAGATGCCCGCGAAAATCACCGTTTTCATAGCCGGTACGCCAGATGATGCCCTGCAACACTTTCAGCGACGTCGATTTCACGTCGTTATCCATGTAGGTAAAGAGTTGTTCAATCAGCGCCTCGACGCTGGCCTGTGGCCGGTCGATTCCGGCGCGTAAGGCATCCAGTGCCGCCGCAACGTCCGGCTGTTCATGCTCATGGCGCAGGAATTCAGCAAGACGCTGACGGGCATACGGGAACAACACCTGATGCACAAAACGGATATCCGTGGTGGTACCTTCAATATCAGTCACAATGGCGCGGATCATTTAGCCTCCAGCAGGCGACGTTGCCGTTCACACTGGAATAAAAATTCCAGCCCTTCCAGATGGCGGCGCGCTTCGGCCACATCCCGTCCCCAGCAGGTCAGCCCATGACCGCGCAGCAGAAAACCATACTGCAACGGCGTGTGCTCCGCTGATGCAATGATCTTCTGCGCCAGCACGGGAATATCCTGACTGTTGTCGAAAATCGGGATCACCACCTGATCAAGGTGCGAGGTCTGGCCGCTGAGCGATTTCTGCATCTCATAGCCTTCCAGCACCAGCGCACCGCTGCGTTCTACCCGCGATAACACTGTCGAATTGACCGAATGGGTATGCAGCACCGCGCCTGTTTCAGGATAGCGGGAATACAGCATGGTGTGCAGGCCGGTTTCCGCAGAAGGACGACGTCCGCTGGGCGCAAGGCCGCTTTCCAGTTCCACCAGCAGGAAATCGTCTGCGGTGAGTGATCCTTTGTCTTTTCCCGATTCGGTGATCAGGCAATGAGCATCGCCTTCGCGGACGGACATATTGCCGCCCGTTGCCGGGCTCCAGCCCTTCTGACCAATCCAGTGACAGGCTGCCAGCAGCGCGCCCAGTTGCAAATTCTCTGTCATCGTATTCCTGAAAAGCTGTGCGTTGAGGGACGGAGTTCGGAATGAAATAGACGCTTTTTACCGCGATATATTCAATGTGTTGCGGCTTAGATCGAATTGGCATTTAGCCATCTAAGCGTCTCGATTGCCAAATATTAACATCGTGTTATATTGTGAGCAACATCGCTATTTGCACACCTGACGCCTGTCAGGTCAACGGTCCAGGAGTATTGACCCGCCATGAGCACAGCAGCATTGATCCCCGAAAGTAAACTTCCTGCATTAGGCACCACGATTTTCACCCAAATGAGTGCGCTGGCGCAGAAACACAATGCCATTAACCTGTCGCAGGGGTTTCCTGATTTCGACGGCCCGCAATATCTGAGGGATCGTCTGGCGTATCACGTCAGTCAGGGCGCGAACCAGTACGCCCCGATGACCGGCACGGCGCAGCTACGTGAAGCGATTGCCACCAAAACCGAACAGATTTACGGCTATGCACCGGACGCCAACACCGACATCACCATCACGGCGGGCGCGACAGAATCGCTGTATGTCGCCATCACCGCGCTGGTGTCGAAAGGCGACGAAGTGATTGCTTTCGACCCGAGCTATGACTGTTACGCCCCGGCGGTGGAACTGGCAGGCGGCGTGATGAAACGCATTCAGTTGCAGCCGCCGGAATTCAAAGTGAACTGGGCGGAATTCGCCGATCAGATTACCGACCGCACAAAGCTTGTGATCATCAACACGCCGCACAACCCGTCGGCTACCGTCTGGAGCCACAGCGACGTCGGGCAGCTTTGGCAGATCATTGCGGATAAACACATTTTCGTGCTGAGCGATGAAGTGTACGAGCACATTTGTTTTGCGCCGGAAGGTCACGCCAGCGTGCTGCGACATCCGGAGCTGCGTCAGCGCGCCATTGCCGTATCGTCGTTCGGCAAGACTTACCACATGACCGGCTGGCGCGTGGGATATTGCATCGCACCGGCGGTGATCAGCGCCGAACTGCGCAAGGTGCACCAGTATCTGACCTTCTCCGTCACCACGCCGGTTCAGCTGGCACTGGCGGATATGCTGCGTGAAGCGCCGGAACACTGGCAGGAATTACCGGCCTTTTATCAGGCCAAGCGCGACCGTCTGGCGCAAGGGCTGGCGAACAGCCGCCTGAAAGTTTTACCGAGCCAGGGCACCTATTTTCTGCTGGTCGATTACAGCGAGGTGTCCGGTTTAGACGATGTTGCATTCTGCCACTGGCTGACTGAACATGTGGGCGTAGCGGCCATTCCGATGTCGGTCTTCTGCGCCGCGCCTTTCCCACATAAACTGATCCGGCTGTGCTTCGCCAAACAGGAAGCCACGCTGGACGCTGCTTCGGAGCGCCTGTGTCAACTTTAAAACTGTCCGTATTGCAACAGCCGCTGGTGTGGCTGGATGGCGAGGCGAACCTCGCACATTTCGACGGCCTGCTCAGTGCGCTGACCGGCCGCGACCTGATTGTTCTTCCTGAAATGTTTACCACCGGTTTCGCCATGCAGGCACCGGGCAGTGCGCTGCCTGAATCGCGTGTCGTGCAATGGCTGCAACAGTGGGCGAAACAACTCGGGGCGATGATTGGCGGCAGTGTGGCGTTAAGCACCACGGAAGGCGCCGTGAATCGTTTCCTGCTGGTTGAACCGCAGGGCAAGGTGCATTTTTACGATAAACGTCACCTGTTCCGCATGGCCGGTGAGCACAATTATTATGTGCCGGGCAAACGCCGTGAAATCGTCGAATGGCGCGGCTGGCGCATTCTGCCGCAAGTCTGTTACGACCTGCGTTTCCCGGTGTATTCCCGCAACCGTCAGGATTATGACCTGGCGCTTTACGTCGCCAACTGGCCTGCCCCGCGCAGCCGCCACTGGCAGACGCTGCTCGCCGCCCGGGCGATTGAAAATCAGGCTTATGTCGCTGGCTGTAACCGCGTCGGCACTGATGACAACGGCCACTACTACAGCGGTGACAGCCTGATTATTAATCCGCAGGGGGAAGAGCTGGCGCGTGCTGAGCCGGGTTCGGCAATGATTATCGACGCAGAGTTGTCGCTGGAAGCGTTACAGGATTACCGCGAAACCTTCCCCGCCTGGCGCGATGCCGATACCTATTTGTTACATGACTAAAAAAATGCCCCGGACTTTTCAGCCGGGGCATGTTTAATTCCTGCCTGTCTGTTTAGTTTCCACCAATAAAGTCCATTTTACCGATGTTCACGCCCAGATGGCGCAGAATGTTGTAGGCGGTGGTGATGTGGAAGTAGAAGTTCGGCACGGCAAACACGGTAACATAGCTGTGCGCAGTAAATTTCATTTCACGATTTCTGCCTTTCACCACGATCTCACGGGATTCATCGCCTTCCAGTTGTTGTGCATCCACACTTTCGATAAAACGCAGCGTTTTGGCGATGCGCTCCTGCAACTGGGCGAATGTCACTTCATTGTCTTCCATTGCAGGCGCGGCGATACCGGCCAGACGGGCAATTGCGCCTTTCGACATATCACTGGTGATTTGCACCTGTCGCGCCAGTGGATACATATCTTCTGCCAGACGGGTATTCAGGACTTCTTCTTCTGATTTTCCGTTTTCCTTTGCCCATGCCGCGCCTTTTTCCAGCAAGGCTGAAAGATTTTGTAAACCACGAACAAATTGTGCCGCCGTACTGCCATAAAGCGATGCTGACATGATGCTTCCTTAATGAATGATGGGTTAGAACAACTGGCGCTACCTTAGCGCGTTATGGTCTGAACAGCGCGCCGTTTTATAGCAATGAAGTGTGACGAAAAATCCGCTTTGCGAGCTGCCCCTGTCTTTTTGTCAGCGCATGTAAAAACATCCCGGTGTGGATCACTTCTTGCATTCAATACCCCCGCAAAAACATCTGACAGAGGATCACTGATGACTATCACCTTTATTGCCCACTCCACGCCCGAACCTGCGTTGTACGGCGCGATGGCAGCGATACTTGCTGAGCTACGCGCTTTGCCGCTGTGTCACTTTCCCGTCAGCCATAATGCGCAACGTTACCCGAATGCCCGCCAGCACGTGACGGCGCAAGGGCATGCACTGACCAGCGGACTGCTGTGGCTTGAGCGCCTGACCGGGCGCGGTGCGGGTGAAGAATCCGGTGTTGAATCCCTGATTTATCGGGCACTTAAAGAAGATATCGTCGTACCGTTGCGTGAACCGTTATCCGCAGAACTGGCAGTGCAAATCGCCGAGCAGGGTATTGAAATTGAATCATTAACCGTGGTGCGTAATCAGGATAAATTCCAGCTGGAAGACGGCATCACCGGCAAAATTCGCAGCAACGGCTGGGGGCGTGATGCCTTTGGCCGCTGGGCATTAGGCCCGGTTTCACAACCGGTCATGCGGGCAGGAAAAACCCTGCGCGTGGCACTGGTCGGGGATTTTACCGAGCAGCGTGACAGTTATCCGGCGATGCTGGCTGCACTGGGAGACGCCGCCGATGCACTGGCAATGAACATTGATGTGATCTATGTGCCATCGACGTTACTGGGCAGCCAGCTTGATTGCACGCTGTTTGAAGTTGACGGCATTATGTTGCCGGGCGCGACGCTCACCCGCAGCGACACGCAGGCCGGACAACTGGCGACAGCCACCTGGGCTCTGGAAAACCAGACGCCGGTATTAGGGATTAATCAGGGTATGCATCAGATGATCACTGCGCTGGGGCAGAAAGTGCTCGGGCAGGAACGCGTGGTGATGCACGGGCCGTCGACGCTCGGCAGCCTGCAAACCGCGTTGCCGCTGGCCGAGCACGTGCAGCCGCGTGTGGGGAATCATCCGGTCATTACCCGCAACGGCAGCCTGCTGGCCAATAAAACGGGGGATGAATTTATGCTGCGCTACAACCAGCGCCGCTATCTGAATCCGCATTTGCTGGCTGAGCTGGAAAACGCCGGGCTGATCGTTTCAGGGTATGACGAAAGTGGCGAACAGGCGCAGGCAATTGAGCTGAACAATCATCCGTTCTTTATGGGTGTGCAGGGGCAGCCGGAGCTGATGTCACGCCGCGAGCGGCCAAATCCGCTGCTGATGGCGTTCCTGCAACAGGTCCGTCAGGGCAACCGTGACCGCGATGTCAGCCACGCCGCGCTGACCCAAAGCGTGCGGCTTAAACATCCGCACCTGCTGATGGGCTGACTGACAGAAAGACCTAACTGCCGCGATATGTTGAATAAGAATACGGACTGATCAGCAGCGGCAGATGGTAATGATCCTGATCACCGTCGATCACCACATCAATGATCGCCGAGTGATACAGCGTCTCACGACCGGTGGCGGCGAAATACGTGCCGATATCCGCACACAACCGGTAATGCCCGGAGGTGACCGGTTCCGGCGTTAATTTTGCGGCGCGGCCATCGGCATCGGTTTGGATTTCACTGATGATCGTGACGTTCTGCCCTTCAATACATTCCAGCCAGACGCGCACATTCGCCGCAGGCTGCCCTAAAGACGTATCGAGAATATGGGTAGTGATGCGGGTCATTATTGAAATATCTCCTTTAAACGCAGCAGGGTAATTTCTTTGAGTTGTTGCGCCGTTTCCTGATCTTCAGCCTCCGGCGAATTCTGTAGCCGCCGTTGCAGATTATCAAGGATCTCCTCTGAACTGCGCCCTTTAGCGCGGATCAGAAACACCCGCCCGAAACGCTGTTCATAACGCAGATTACCCTCGTGCAGTGCATCAATCACTGCCTGCTGGCTGATATTGAGCGTCGCCTGTTCGCCACGGGAAAGCTGCGCTTCTTTAGTGGCACCGGCGGCGCGTTCGCCGATACGCGGGTGCGCCGACAGCGCCTGAGTCATATCTTCAGGTTGCCAGTTTTCGCAGGCCGCTCCGGCGCTGTGCAATACGTCTTCCACAGAAGCATAAGGCCGCGCATCGCTGACGGTTTTCGCCCACGACGGGATATTCACCAGCGGGCGTAACAACGCAACGGCTTCGAATTCGGATAATGCGTTGAATTCTTCAAAGGTCATAAATGTCCCTCAGCAAAACTCAGCACCGTATTGATATACGCCTGCACCGCGTAAGCCACGTCGCCGGTGGTGACCGATTCATCGGGATGATGGCTGATGCCGTCCTTACAGCGCACAAACAACATGCCGACCGGCCAGCATTCAGCGATAGCAATCGCGTCATGCCCTGCGCCGCTTGGCAGCGACATCGCCTGTCCCTGCAAGTGTAAAACGCTCTGACTGAGACGATGCTGCAAACCGTCGTTACATTCAGTCGCGCTGATGCCATAAAACTGTTCGGCGGCAAACGTCAGCCCGCGACGTGCAGCAATATCGCGGCCCTTCGCCAGCAGCGTTTCCAGCAGTGCCGATAAATCATCATCACGCGGTCCGCGTACATCCAGCGACAATTTCACCTGTCCCGGAATGACATTCACCGCACCCGGCAGGCATTCCAGCGTGCCCACTGTCGCCACCAGATTGCGGCCGGTGGCGGTGGTGATACTTTCAATGGCCAGCGTCCATTCGGCGGCGGCAGTCAGCGCGTCCTGTCGCTGCCCCATCGGTACGGTGCCGGCATGACCGGCGTGACCGGTAAATTCACAATTCAGGCGACGCGCGCCGTTAATCGCCGTGACCACGCCGAGCGGCACATCCGCCGTTTGCAGGCACGGCCCCTGCTCGATGTGCAATTCCAGGTAAGCGCAAAAGTCGCTGACCGCACGCTGTGATGCGCCGATTCTCAGCGGGTCCAGCCCGACGTCACGCATCGCCTGGGCGACCGAAATCCCCTGCGCGTCCTGACGTTCCAGCCAGTCCGCGGGCCAGGTACCGGTCAGTCCACGACTGCCGAGCAGCGTGATGCCAAAACGTGTGCCTTCCTCATCGCAGAACCCGACAATTTCCACCGCCATCGGCAAACGAATGCCGTTCTGATGTAAATGCGCCACCACTTCCAGCGCGGTCAGCACCCCCAGCGGGCCGTCGTAACGCCCGGCATTACGCACGCTGTCGAGATGTGATCCCAGCAAAATGGCCGGTGCTGTCGCATCCAGCCCTTCATAGCGCCCGCAGATATTGCCGACGCTGTCCTGCCAGACACGCATCCCGGCCGCTTCCATCCACTCGCCCACCTGTCGGTTAGCCTGCAAATGTTCCGGCGAGAGATAGACGCGGGTCAGTTGTCCCGGCGTTTCGCTGATGGCGGCGAGTGCGTCGCAACGCGCCATCACCCGTTCAGCGGCAAGCTTTGCGCTTTCTGAAACCGCAGCCAGCGTAAAAGCTTCAGCCATTACTGACCTCCCGCGTAATGATCCCAGGCACCCTGCGCCCCTGCACCGTATTTTGACGCAAAGCCGAGACGGTTGAGCACCGCTTCAAGCGCCACCAGCGTTTGCAACACGCAGTCTTTACGCGCGTTGTAACCCATGGTGCCGATACGCCAGATTTTCCCGGCCAGCGGACCAAATGAGGTGCCGATTTCAATGCTGAAATCATTAAGCATCATCTGGCGAACCTGTTCGCCGTGGATGCCCGGTGGAATGACTACGCCGAGCACATTGCTCATGCGGTTATTCAGGTCGCCGAACACTTCCAGCCCCATGCCCTGAATGCCTGCCAGTAATGCGCCGCCATGTAATTTATGACGGGCGATGCCGGTATCCAGCCCTTCTTCCAGAATGATGCGCGCACATTCACGCGCCGCAAACAGCATGCTGGTGGCTTCGGTATGGTGGTTAAGACGCTCCGGCCCCCAGTAATCCATGATCATCCCCAGATCGAAATAGTTGGAGTAGATCATCTCGTCGTCGCCGTCGGCATGGTCGGCGGTACGGATACCTTGCTCGACACATTTACGGCGACGGATTTGTTCTTCAAAGCGCGGGCTGATGGTCACCGGCGAACTGCCTGACGGACCGCCGAGGCATTTTTGCAAACCGGCAGATACGGCGTCTAAACCCCATGCGTCGGTTTCCAGCGGGTTACCGCCAAAGGACGCCGTGGCATCGGAGTAGAACAGCACGCCGTGACGGCGGCAGATTTCACCCAGTTGCTCCAGCGGCTGCAACATGGTGGTGGAGGTATCGCCCTGCACGGTCAGCAACCAGCGCGGTTTAACGGATTTAATCGCATCTTCGATTTGCTGCGGATCAAACACTTCGCCCCACGGCACTTCGACGGTATGAACTTCCGCACGACAGCGACGGGCAATTTCGCACAGCAGATGACCGAAACGACCAAACACCGGCACCAGCACTTTGTCGCCCGGACGGATGCCGGAAAGCAGCACGGCTTCGATACCGGCGCGCGAGGTGCCGTCGATCAGGAACGTCCACTGATTGTCGGTTTTGTACAAGGCGCGGTACAGCGCCATCACTTCGTTCATGTAGCCGGTCATCACCGGATCATATTGCCCGACCAGTTGACTCGCCATCGCCCGCAGTACGCGCGGATCGGCATTGATGGGTCCCGGCCCCATCAGCAGACGGGTTGGCGGGTTGATTTGTCCGGGAGAGATGAAATCTGACATAGTTAATCCTTTACGATGTTAGCTTGCGGCAGCCTCAGTAAGGCCGCGTACGGATGCTATAAATTGTTTTAACTCCGGCGTTTGCGGATTGGCAAACAGCGCCCGGCTTTCGCCCTGTTCCCACACGGTGCCCTGATGCATAAACACCACGCGGTCGCCCACTTCGCGGGCAAAATTCATTTCGTGTGTCACCAGCACCAGCGTCATGCCTTCTTTCGCCAGTTGCTCGAGCACTTTCAATACTTCGCCGACCAGTTCCGGATCCAGCGCCGAGGTGATTTCATCACACAGCAGCACTTTCGGGTTCATGGCCAGCGCACGGGCAATCGCCACGCGTTGCTGCTGGCCGCCGGAAAGATTCGACGGGTAATAATCCATGCGATCCGCCAGACCGACTTTCGCCAGCATCTGCGCGGCCAGTTCACGGCATTCGGCAGCGGACTTTTTCAGCACGCGGCGTGGCGCCAGCATGACGTTTTCCAGCGCGGTCATGTGCGGGAAAAGATTGAAACTCTGGAACACCATGCCCACGGAACGGCTGATGTCACGCGCCTGAGAATCGCGGTCGGTAATGGTCATCCCGCCGAGTTTGATGCTGCCTTCCTGATAGCCTTCCAGCCCGTTCATGCAGCGCAACAGCGTACTTTTGCCTGAACCGCTGCGGCCGATGATCGAAATCACTTCGCCGCTGTCAATATCCAGATCCACGCCTTTCAGTACGTGGTTCTGACCGTAAAATTTCTGAACCTGGTTGATGGTGATCAGTGGCATTACTGTTTCTCTCCACGCAATGATTTTTCTAAATGCTGGCTGTAACGGGACAGCGGATAGCACATCAGGAAGTAGCCCAGCGCCACTAATCCAAACACTTTGAACGGCTCATACGTCACGTTGTTCAGCATCGTTCCGGCTTTGGTCAGTTCGACAAAACCGATAATCGAGGCCAGCGCGGTCCCCTTCACCACCTGCACGGAAAACCCGACAGTCGGCGCGATAGCAATGCGCAACGCCTGCGGGGTGATCACCCGCCATAACGTCTGACCGAAATTCAGGCCGAGACAGCGCGACGCTTCCCACTGGCCTTTCGGTAATGCGGCAATACTGCCGCTCCAGATATCCACCAGATAAGCGCTGGTATACAGCGTCAACGCCAGCGCGGCGGCGGTCCACGGGCTGACATTAATCCCAAACAGGCCAAGACCAAAGAAGGCCAGGAATAGCTGCATCAGCAGCGGCGTGCCCTGAAACAGCTCGGAATACAGACGGACAAAAAGCGTCGGCCAGCGGCGTTTGGTGAGACGCAGTAACAGCAACGGCAACGTCACCAGCGTGCCGCCGATAAAAGCGGTCAGCGACAACAATAACGTCCAGCGCGCCGCCAGCAGGAGATTGCGCACAATGTCCCAGTCGGTGAAGGTCATCATCAGTTTTCACTCCCAAAGACACGGCGTCCGGCCAGCAGCAACAACTGACGCATCGCAACCGACAGCAACAAATAAAACAACGTGGTGACCAGATACACTTCAAAACTGAGGAAGGTGCGCGACTGAATTAAGTTCGCGGCAAACGTCAGTTCTTCATAGGACACCTGCGATACCACGGAAGATCCGAGCATCACGATAATGCACTGGCTGACCAGCGACGGATAAATGCGTTTCAGCGACGGCGGCAGCACGATGCGCAGGAACGTCTGACTGCGGGTTAATCCCAGCACGCGCCCGGCTTCCCACTGACCTTTCGGCGTCACCTGAATACCGGCGCGGATAATCTCCGTGCTGTAGGCGCCGAGGTTAATCAGCATCGCCAGCAGCGCCGCTTCACCGGCAGTCATTTTCAGGCCAATGGCTGGCAGGCCAAAGACAATGAAAAACAGCTGCACCACAAACGGCGTATTACGGATGGCTTCGACATACACGCCCCAGACCGCACGCAGGGTTTTATGGTTGCCGCAGCGGATGGCCGCGCCGCAAATCCCTATTGCGACACCGCCAACCGTTGCCATTACCGTCAGCTCAATGGTGGTCCATAAACCGGCCAGCAGTTCCGGCATATAAGGCCATAGCGCGCTAAAGTTAAGCTGATAGGTCATGAAAGATCTCCGTCAGGCCTCTGATCACGCGCCGATGGACGCTGGCAGCGGTGCCTTCATCCATTTTTCAGACAGTGTATTCAGCGTCTTGTCTTTGATGCCTTCGGCGATCAGTTCATTCACTTTGTCTTTCAGCGCGGGCTCGTCTTTACGCAGACCGACGTAGCATGGTGAATCTTTCAGCATCACTTTCGAAACCGGTGCTTTGGCCGGGTTCATGCGGGCAATCGCGGCGACCACCAGGTTGCCGGTAGCGATGTATTCCACCTGGCCGGAAAGGTATGCAGACAGCGTGGTGTTGTTGTCTTCATACCGCTGAATTTTGGCATCTTTCGGTGCCACGCCGGTCAGTGCCAGATCTTCCACCGCGCCACGGGTCACGCCGATGGTTTTACCGGACAGTTCTTTCAGGTCGGACAGTTTGTCACCCTGGGCACCAAACACGCCAAGGAAGAACGGTGCGTAAGCGTTGCTGAAGTCGATGACTTTTTCGCGCTCAGCGTTTTTACCCAGGCTTGAAATCACCAGATCGACTTTATCCGTTTGCAGATAAGGCACGCGGTTGGCGCTGGTGACCGGCACCAGTTGCAACTTAAGTTTCATCTTATCGGCCAGATAATGCGCCATATCGATGTCATAACCTTCCGGCTGCAAATCCTTGCTCACCGAACCAAACGGCGGGAAATCCTGAGGAACAGCCACACGCAGCACGCCACGTTTCTGAATATCCTGCAACTGATCCGCCATTACGCTGGATGCCTGAAGCACCAGCATTGCCGCACCTGCCCATGCCAACAGCCGTTTGTTCATGTTCATAGATTATCTCCGGTGAAAGGTTTTTGGAACGATAGATTCTTATGTTTATAGCTTTGCAACGAATGTGCCAAAAGCTGGGCAGCAGAAAAATTGTGCACAAAGTCACGGTATGACAAGGAATTAGACAATGAGAGGCGCGATCAGAAGAGGTTTTTTTGCCCTGAATCAGGGCAAAAAGCGTGAACCAATGAAAAATATGATGCACTGAAATTGTGCGAAAGCACCAGAAAAGCGCCCGATTTGTTCTTCAAACGGGAATCAGCGCTGCTCCAGCTCATCCAGATCGTTATACAAATCGCTTATCTGATGAATACGCTGGCGGCCTGAAGCGAGCATATCGTGCAGCAATGCATTGCTGAGCAAATTCGCCAGACTCATGGCAGAAGAATAACTGTCGAACGCCGATACGCTGTCGAGCGGAGCAGCCAGATGCCAGGTTGCCAGCGGGATAAGTGTCTGCGCCTGCGGCTCGCAAATCAGCAACACCGGCACGCCAAGTGACTGTAACTGCATCAGAATTGCCTTCGCCATGCGCGGCCTGCGGCGGAAAGCGACGAAAATCACCACGTCCTGCGCGGTAAGATCCACCAGTTCTTCCGCCAGCGTTTGCCCCGGCTGCGGCATTATCATCACGCCAGCACGTACCTGAATCAGTTGCTGACGCAGGTGCAGCGCCACCGGGTAACTGTTACGAAAACCCAGCAAACGTACTTGCCGCGCCTGATTCAGGGCGGCGATCAGCGCACCGAACTGGGTGCCATCAATCTGGTTAATCCACTGCGTCAGGTTGGCCATTTCCTGTTTATAGTGCCGTGATAACAAGGTGTTACCTTGCACCGCGTCGCGGCTGTCGGTCAGCGGCATCCCGCTCTGGCGCAGGGTGCGCATTTCATCGCGCATATCGCGGTAGCTCGGGTAACCGAGGCGTTTGAACAGGCGGCTGACCGTGGCTTTCGATACGCCGCTAAGCCGCGCCAGTTCGGCGCTGTTATAGCTCATCAGGTCGTCAATACTGGCAAAAATAAAGTCGGCCACCCGCTGTTCCTGCGGCGTCAGTTCTGCGTAATGGTCACGCAGACGCTCATCAATCTGTTTCATCTCTGGCCCTTTTGTAACCAATGTTTCAGTAAATCAGCGGAACATACCATGCACTATGCTTGCCAATGCAAGAGAAATTAGCGCTAAAGCTGCAAGGTTTTGCCGATGTGGAACACCTCTTGCTTAACTTTATCCCTACGCGCCCACAACCCTGCAAGCACGGGCAGCATAAAAAAGCGTTTCTAAAAAGGACATCGCATGATTAACAGTAACAGCGCACCGCTGGGCATGGCGGTCACACCTCATCATCTGGCGAGCCAGAGTGCGCTTGCGGTATTGCGTGAAGGCGGCAATGCCATCGAGGCCATGGTGGCTGCGGCCGCGACGATTGCCGTGGTCTATCCGCACATGAACGGGCTGGGGGGCGATGGCTTCTGGCTGATCGTGCCGCCGCAGGGCAATCCGGTGGCGATAGACGCCAGCGGTGCCGCAGGCTCCCTCGCCTCTCTCGATTTCTACGCCGGTGAAACGCACATTCCGCACCGTGGCCCGAAAGCCGCGCTGACGGTAGCGGGCACCGTCGGCGGCTGGCAGGAAGCGCTGAACGTGTCGGCTGAATTTGGCGGCGAGCAAAAACCGCTCTCCCGCCTGCTGCGTGACGCCATCCGTTATGCCGCTGATGGTATTCCGGTGACAGCATCGCAGGAAGCGGCGACCCGCGCCAAGCAACACGAACTGAAAGATTTCCGCAGCTTTGCCGATGTTTTTCTGCCTAACGGCGATGTGCCCCGCGCCGGAAACCGCTTCACTCAGCCGCAACTGGCGCAGACGTTATCGATGCTGTGCGAGGACGGGCTGAACAGTTTCTATCGCGGTCATCTGGCCGACAATATGGCCGCCGACATGGAAAAGCTCGGCATGCCAGTGACCCGCGCCGATCTCGCCGCTTACAAGCCACAGCGCCGTGTGCCGTTGCGGCTCAAACACAGTAAAGGCGAAATCTACAACCTGACACCCCCGACGCAGGGGCTGGTTTCGCTGGCGATCCTCGGCCTGACTGACCGTTTGCCGCTGGAAACCATGGACGAAAGTGCCACCATTCACAGCGTGGTGGAAGCCACCAAACTGGCGTTCGGTCTGCGCGATCGCTTTATCACCGATCCGCGCATGATGACGCAGGATGCACAGGAACTGCTGGATCCGCAGTATCTCGATGCTCTTGCGACCCGCATCAAACCACACAGCGCCGCCGACTGGGGTAAAGGTAAAGGGCCGGGCGATACCGTCTGGATGGGCGTGATGGACAGCAGCGGGCTGGCGGTTTCTTTTATCCAGAGCATTTATCACGAGTTCGGCAGTGGCGTGGTGCTGCCGGGCAGCGGCGTGTTGTGGCAAAACCGCGGCGCGTCCTTCAGCCTCGACGCCAGCCATTTACTGGCGCTGGCACCGGGCAAGCAACCGTTCCATACCCTCAACCCTGCCGCCGCACGCTTATACGACGGGCGCACCATGGTTTACGGCTCGATGGGGGGTGACGGCCAGCCGCAGACGCAGGCCGCCGTGTTTATCCGCCATGTAGTACAGGGGCAATCGTTGCAACAGGCGATCAGCGGCCCGCGCTGGCTGCTTGGCCGTACCTGGGGCGAGAGTTCGGATTCACTGAAACTCGAAGGCCGTTTTGCCTATCCGACGCTGGCCGGGCTGAGACAGCGTGGTCATGACGTCGAACTGTTGCCTGATTTCAGTGAAGCCGTCGGTCACGCCGGTGCCATCGTTCGTCACACCAACGGCATGTTTGAAGGTGCCTCCGACCCGCGCAGTAACGGCAGCGCCGCCGGTTTTTGATCAGGGTTTGCATAACAGAATGGATAAGGAAGCAGAATGAAAAATACCTCCGCAGCGACCGACTGGGCCGCCTATATCCGCCAGATGGAATCCGTTCTGGCGCTGGAACTCGACGACGCACGCCGTCAGGAATTGCTGGTGCAGTTCAGCCGCATTGCCCAAATGGCACAACCGCTGATGGATTTACCGCTCGATCCGC
Organism: Rahnella sp. WP5; assembly: GCF_000745615.1. Classification (NCBI taxonomy): domain Bacteria; kingdom Pseudomonadati; phylum Pseudomonadota; class Gammaproteobacteria; order Enterobacterales; family Yersiniaceae; genus Rahnella; species Rahnella sp. WP5. The sequence continues at coordinate 871,176 of NZ_KN050720.1, forward strand.
GTCTGGAAATTGCCGGGGTGTACCGCGCATGAAATCGTTTGATAGCTTTACCGTCAGCCAGTTACATCAGGTGATTGCGCAGGGCGAAATCTCGGCCACAGAAATCGCCACCTCCACGCTCGACGCCGTTGAACAGGCCAATCCGGTCATCAACGCCTGGACGCAGATCACCCGCGATCGCATGCTGAGTGAAGCAGCGAAAGTGGATAAAAGCCGCGCCAGCGGTGCCGTACTTCCACCGCTGGCGGGCATTCCTTATGCGGTGAAAAACCTGCTGGACGTGGCCGGTGAAGTGACGCTGGCCGGTGCCAGCCTCAACAGCAGCAACGCCGCTGCACGCCATGACGCCTGGACAGTTTCACGCCTGGCTTCTCAGGGTGCGATGCTTTCCGGCATGCTGAATATGGATGCTTACGCGTACGGTTTCACCACAGAAAACAGCCATTACGGTGCCACCCGTAACCCGCGGGATCTGGCGCGGGTAGCCGGAGGCTCTTCCGGTGGTTCGGCCGCCGCCGTGGCTGCCGGGCTGGTGCATTTCACCCTCGGCAGTGATACCAACGGCTCGATCCGTGTGCCGTCCTCGTTAAGTGGTATTCTCGGCCTGAAACCGACCTTCGGGCGGATTTCACGTCGCGGCAGCCAGCCGTTTGTCGCCAGCCTCGATCACATCGGCCCGATGGCACGTTGCAGCGAAGATTTGTCGCAGGTCTATGACGCCATACAGGGCACGGATCCGCAGGATCACTTTCAGGCTGACAAACCTGTCACAGAAACATTTTCCCAGCTTAAGCGCGGGCAACAGGGCCTGCGCAGCGCCGTACTGGGCGGATACTTTTCTCTCTGGTGTGACGACCACGCCAAAGCAGCCGTACACCGGATAGCGCAGGCACTGGAAGCCCAGGAAGAAATTGAAATGCCACAGGCCGGGCTGGCACGATCCGCCGCGTTTATCATCAGCGCGTCGGAAGGCGGCAATCAGTACCTGCCAAAACTGCGCAGCATTCCGGAACAGTTTGAGCCACTTTCACGTGAGCGTCTGCTCGCTGGCGCAATGATCCCGGCGGCATGGTATGTTCAGGCGCAGCGTTTCCGTCAGCAATTTCAGCAGCAAATCTTGCCCTTGTTCGATCATTGGGACATTCTGATCGCCCCTGCCACGCCGTGTCCGGCAACGTTGCTTGGTCAGGAAACCATTCGCATCAACGGTCAGGATCTGCCGACACGCGCCAATATGGGCATGCTGACGCAGCCAATTTCGTTCCTCGGCTTGCCGGTGGTGACGGTGCCGGTCACCACGTCGACCGGCCTGCCGATAGGATTACAATTGATTGCGCCACCGTGGCGCGAAGATCTCTGCCTGCGTGCCGCCTGGGCACTTGAGCAGCAGGGAATAGTGAATGTCAGCAGTTCTCCGGTGATGCCCGCGTAACAACCCGCATCCCCGTTTTCCCAGGGTGAAGTGAAAAGAGTAAAGAGAGTCACTATGAAAACTGAACATATCGACCGCCCGGCGATCCTCGCCGAAATGAATGCGGCGTTTTATCGCTATGAACAGGCGCTGATCACCAACGATACCGCCGTACTCGACGAACTGTTCTGGCACGACCCGCGTACCGTGCGCTACGGCGCGGGAGAGAATCTTTATGGCATTGACGCCATCCGCGCATTCCGCACCGCGCGATCGTCACAAGGGTTAGACCGGGAACTGGTCAACACGACTATCACCACGTTTGGCGATGACATGGCGGTCGCCAGCACAGAATTCCGCCGGGAAGGCAGCGACAAGATTGGTCGCCAGCAGCAAACGTGGGTGAAGATGGCGAGTGGATGGAAGATTGTGGCGGCGCATGTGAGTTTGATGGTTTGACCGAACCAATGGGCGGTTCAGCTTTGGAAAGCTGAGGAAACTGTTCTTTTCCAGGAATGGACGGTGACAATTTCGGTTCCCACCGAGGGGAAATCTGAACGGTGATAATTTCGGTTTCTCAATAACAGCGATCACTTATCGCGCTGCGCCGAAACCGCCCAAAAGGGGCCAGGACGGGCCCCTCTTGGATCTCCCACGTCTTTTAACTGCGCGCTATCGCAGGCATGACGGACATGTTCCGGTAGAACAGTGAGTGGCGCAAAATATTGCCGCTTCGCGGTTCCTTCTCTCGGTCTTCGAGCCTGTGGTCTCGAAGCCGCTCCGTTCAGCAAAATTTTTGATCACGCCAATGCACTTTTCTAAAAGATGAAAGCAGTCTGCCTTTGAATTTAAGATCGCACGGGCGATTCAGAAATCTTGCCGAACGGAGCGGCCTGAAGACCTAAGGCTTCAGGACCGAGAGAGGGAACCGCGCAGCGGCAAGATTTCCAGCCTGTCACGGTGATACCTGAAACATATTATCTAGCGATAGCGCGCAGTGAAAAAGCGCGGGAGTCCAGAGGGCGCGCGCTTACGCGTCCTCTGGGCCAGTTTGGGCGGCGAGCCCAAGGTTTTGAATTTGAATTTGAATTTGAATTTGAATTTCGGGATTAAACACCGAAATGTTTAACCCAATGTTCCGCAATGTCCTGCCGCTTACACACCCACACGCGATCATGCGATTCGACGTAATCGAGAAACCGCTGTAAAGCGCGAAATCTCCCCGGGCGTCCCAGGATCCGACAATGCATCCCAATCGACATCATTTTCGGTGAGGTTTCGCCCTCGGCGTACAACACGTCAAATGTGTCTTTCAGGTAGGTATAAAACTGTTCGCCGGTGTTGAAACCCTGCGGAGAGGCAAACCGCATGTCGTTGGTTTCCAGCGTGTAAGGGATGACCAGATGCTGCCTGGTTTCGCCATTTTCCAGTTTTACCGGCGTCCAGAACGGCAGGTCATCGCCATAATAATCGCTGTCATACTGGAACCCGCCCGATTCCACCACCAGCTGACGGGTGTTCGGGCTGTCGCGTCCGGTATACCAGCCGGATGGCGCTTTGCCGAACAGGTCACGCAGCACGGTGATGGCTTTTTGCATGTGCTCCGCCTCTTCGGCTTTGCTCATGTCCTGATAATGGATCCAGCGCCAGCCGTGACTGACGACATCGTAATCCGCTGCTTTGATCGCACTGACGATTTCCGGATTGCGAGCCAGTGCCATCGCCACGCCGAAAACGGTCAGCGGTAAGCCGCGTTTCTGAAACTCATTGTGGATGCGCCAGAAACCCGCACGCGAACCGTATTCGTACAGCGAATCCATCGACATGTGGCGGTCGGGGAAACTGGCGGCACCGATAATGTCCGATAAAAATTGTTCAGAACCGGCATCACCATGCAGAACGTTATTCTCTGCGCCCTCTTCATAATTGAGGACAAACTGTACCGCAATGCGCGCGTTGCCCGGCCAGTTAGCGTGGGGCGGGCGTCCGGCGTAACCGATTAAGTCGCGCGGGTAAGCATCAGTAAAACCGTATTCAGTATCAGACATAGTGTTCTCTCAGATTCAGCCCGGCAAAACGGCCAGACAAGGGTTTTTCCAGCGGATAATCCAGATCACCGTGTTTACTGGTCGTCAGGCGAAGAGCCGCCAGTGACTCGACCATTTTGACCGCCGCGCTGACGCCATCGATCACCGGTATACGCAGCTCGCGCGTCAGTTCCTGCGCCAGATCGGCCATTCCGCCACAACCGAGCACGATCGCCCCGCTGCCGTCAGATTTTTTCGCCGCGATACACTGCTCGCGCACTTTTTCCTGCGCCAGCCCGTTGCCGTCTTCCAGTGATAACACCGGCAGATCGATGGCATGCAAGGCCGCACAATGGCGTTCGAACCCGTACTGATGCAGTAAATGCCGGGCGATCGTCAGTGTGCGCGGCAAGGTCGTCACGATAGAAAATCGCGTCGCCAGCATCGTCGCCAGATGCATTGCCGCTTCCGCAATACCGATAACCGGCGCATGCGCCAGCTCGCGGGCAGCCAGTAATCCGGGGTCACCGAAACAGGCAATAATATGGCCGTCGACACCGGCATCGCGCCCGGCTTTTATCTGCTGCAACACGCCCAACGTGGCAATCGCTTCATCGAAGTGGCCTTCAATTGACGGCGCGCCTTCTTCAGGGCAAACGGCCAGAATTTGTGTATCCGACCCCGCAACCGAGCGGGCAGTTTGCGCCATCACTTCGGTCATCGCCTGGCTGGTGTTCGGATTGATCAGTTGTATACAAAGTGATTTGACCATCAGCCTGGCTCCTTACCTGCAACCGGCTTCTGAACCGCAAATATCTGCGCAAAATCGGGGGTCTGCCCGTTATGTTGCTCAAAACGCAGACTGGCGACGATGGTGTCGAAATGATGCGCCATGCTTGCCGTCAGCCCGGCGACGTCGCGCTTTTTCAGCAACTCAATAAGGTCGTCATGATCATGGCAACGGCAGCCCTGTTGCCACGGTGCGCCCCAGGCAGCAATCGCCAGCGAGGAACGCAGGGTCAGTTGCGAGACAGACTCAGTCAGCACTTTATTGCCGGAAATAGCCTGAAGCTGAACATGGAAGGCGGCGGAAAGGCGGATCGCAGCGGCACCGTCACGTTCATCGTGCGCACGCTTTTCTTCCTGCACCAGTTTTTTCAGCGCCACCAGATGTGGCGACTGGCAATGCGCAATCACCAGCGGCAGGTTGGCGCACTCCAGGATTTTACGGGTTGCGAAGACATCGCGCGATTCTTCAGCGTCCGGGGTGGTGACATGCGCACCACGCTTGGGCAATAACGTCACCAGTTGCACTGCGGCAAGGCGCTGCAGGACGCGGCGAATCCCCGTGCGGCTGACTGAAAACACCTCAGCCAGCGCTTCTTCCGGCAATTTACTGCCCGGCAAAAGCTGGTGTTCCACAATAGATTTCACCAGCGCGTTATAAATATGGTCGTCCTTATCCTCGGTAAAATAGGCCGTATTAAGCCCGTTCCAACTGGTCATTGCCGTTACTCCGTATACCGTTCGAGAATTTAATCGTATACATGAAAGTTATTTTTTGTATACAAAAAATGAAATTTGGCCTGATTCATGCAGTGCTCCTGTGACTGCTTTTTAACTTTTGGCAGCCGGCATCCGGCTTCCGACTTTCACATGTTGTTTATGACAGGAGCACGATTTATGCCAAATCAGGAAATCACCTCCGCCACGGCGTCATCTGAACAGAGCGCCGGGATCATCAAACCTTATTACAGCCCGAAGCTGTGTAACGATGATTTAGCGCCCACCCGTGACCAAAACTGGAGCTGGTACAACATATTTTCTTTCTGGATGTCCGATGTGCACAGTATGGGCGGCTATGTGGTGGCTGCGAGCTTCTTTACGCTCGGCCTGACCAGCTGGCAGGTTCTGCTGTGTTTGTTGTGCGGGATTTGTATCGTGCAGATTTGTGCCAACCTGGTGGCGAAACCGAGCCAGCAGGCCGGTGTACCTTACGCGGTCATTTGCCGTCAGGCATTTGGCGTATTCGGGGCGAATATACCGGCAGTGATCCGCGGGCTGATCGCTTTCGCCTGGTACGGCATTCAGACCTATCTGGCGGCTAATGCGCTAATGCTGGTACTGCTCAAATTCTTCCCATCGCTGACACCTATGACCCTTCCGCACTGGCTGGGATTGTCGGCGCTGGGATGGGTGTGTTTCGGCATTATGTGGGTGTTGCAGGCGATGGTGTTCTGGCACGGGATGAGCGCGATTAAGCGTTTTATCGATGTGGCGGGTCCGGCGGTATATGTCGTTATGCTGATGCTGGCGGGCTGGATTTTGTATAAAACCGGGCTGAGCAATATCTCCTTTACGTTATCCACCAAAACCCTGACGGTCGGCCAGCAAGGCTGGGAAATGCTGACCGCCACGGCGCTGGTGGTGTCTTACTTCTCCGGTCCGCTGCTGAACTTCGGCGACTTCTCACGTTACGGAAAAAGCATGGGCGAAATCCGTCGTGGTAACCGCTGGGGCCTGCCGTTTAACTTCCTGCTGTTCTCGATTGTGACCGTAGTGATCGTTTCAGGGACACAATCACTGTTCGGGCAGATGATCACCGATCCTATCGAAACCGTCAGCCGTGTGGGTAACAGCGTGGCTGTAGCGCTCGGCCTGCTGACCATGATCATCGCGACCATCGGTATCAATATCGTGGCGAACTTCGTGTCTCCTGCGTTCGACTTCTCTAACTGTTCGCCGCAGAAAATCAGTTTCCGTACCGGCGGGATGATCGCCGCAGTCGGTTCTGTTCTGCTGACACCGTGGAACCTGTTCCAGTCACCGGAAATTATCCACTATACGCTGGACGTGCTGGGATCCTTTATCGGGCCACTGTTCGGGATTTTACTGGCGGATTATTACCTGATTAAACGCGGTCATATGGATGTGGATGCGCTGTTTAACGCCACGCCTTCCGGCCGTTACTGGTACCGCAACGGGTTCAACCCGAAAGCGATTGCCGCGCTGGTGCCGGCGGTGGTGATTGGTCTGGTGATAAGCTTTACGCCGAGCCTGCATCAGGTGGCGAACTTCAGCTGGTTTATCGGTGCCTTCCTGGCTGGCGGTTTCTATCGTTACATCGCCCGTCATGATCGTGCGACCAGCGGTGCAATTGGCTATATGAAAACCGAAGCGGAATAACAGGAAGGAAATAGCCAGGACGGCTGAAACGACGAAGCCCTGAGTGATTTCTCACTCAGGGCTTCTGAATAGTGGCGGAACGGACGGGGCTCGAACCCGCGACCCCCTGCGTGACAGGCAGGTATTCTAACCAACTGAACTACCGCTCCGCGTTGTGTTCTGGTTAAGAACGGAGCGGATATTAAGGAATGGCCGCCGTTACGTCAATGCTTTTCCTGATATTTTCAATCAACCGCACAGTTTTTCCGCAGGCTGAACAATTTCAATCCAAAAGTCAGAAAAACGGCTTACGAACGCCACAAACAGCTGCCGCCCTTTTTCACCACTAAATCTAAACGCTCTTCATGCCACGCCAGTTCCTGATCAGTGGCGGCGATGACTTTTAACCCGGAGGCTGGCCGCGCAACACGCTGGATCCCCAAGCCGTCAGCGCCAGTATTTTGCTCGCCTTCGTGGGTGAATTTAATGCTGGTCTGGCCGCCGGTCATCATCAGATAGACTTCGGCAAGAATCTCGGAGTCAAGCAACGCGCCATGGAGCGTACGCTTGCTGTTGTCGATCAGGTAGCGATCGCTCAGCGCATCGAGGTTGTTACGCTTGCCCGGGAACAGCTTGCGCGCCATGGCCAGGCTGTCGGTAATTTTGCAGAACGTCTCGGTTTTCGGCAGATTACGGCCGAGCATGTCGAACTCGTAATCCATAAAGCCGATGTCGAACGTTGCGTTATGAATGACTAATTCGCCGCCGCGAATGTATTCAATGAAGTCGTCGGCCACGTCGGCAAACGTCGGTTTATCAGCGAGGAATTCGTCGCTGATACCGTGAACGCCAAAGGCTTCCGGATCCACCAGGCGATCGGGTTTGAGATAAACATGGAAATTGCGCCCTGTCAGGCGGCGGTTAACCACTTCAACAGCACCGATTTCGATAATCCGGTGCCCTTCATAATGGACGCCGAGTTTATTCATACCGGTGGTTTCAGTATCGAGAACGACGATCCTGTTAGAGGTGTTTTGTAAATCCATGGCTCATTATCCAACGCTGACAGTCAATTACAGAAACGATCTGCCCGGCGCGAGACAGGGTGACGCGCCGGGCACTTTTTCTTACGCAGGGATTTGCTGTGTAATGCAGTGGATGTTACCACCACCCAGCAGAATTTCACGGGCAGGAATACCCGTGATTTTGTACTCAGGATACATTTCACCCAGCAACTTCTCAGCCTGCTTATCCGTTTTAGCGTCGAGCAGCGGGAAGATAATGTGGTTGTTGCTGATCAGGTAATTGACGTAAGACGCCGCCAGACGATTACCTTCCACACGCTCAATGGCTGTGCCCGGCAACACCCCGATCGTTTCTTCCGCAGTGGCATGCATAACCGGAGGTGAGGGCATTTTCCAGATTTTCAGGCTGCGCCCTTTGGCATCTTTCGCCGCTTCCAGCACTTTCAACGCTGCCGCCGAACGCGCGTACTGCGGATCCTGCTGATCGTCAGTCCAGTGCAACGCGACTTCTCCCGGACGCACGAAGCAGCACATGTTATCAATGTGACCGTCTGTTTCGTCGTTAAATACGCCGTCTTCCAGCCAGATGAATTGCTTAACACCGAGGAGTTCCCGCAATTTCGCCTCAATCTCTGCCTTCGACAAATCAGGATTGCGGTTAGGATTGAGCAAACATTCAGCGGTGGTCAGCAAAGTGCCTTCACCATCAACATGAATGGAGCCACCTTCCAGTACCAGATCCGTTGAAACATAAGGAATGTGGTGATAGTTCGCCACCTGACGCGCCACCCGCTGATCACGCTCCCAGCTTGAGTAAAGGCCACCGTGCAAGCCGCCCCATGCGTTGAATGTCCAGTCGATTGCCAGATGCTCACCTTGCGGATTGACGACAATGGTCGGGCCGGTATCACGCATCCACGCATCATCGCTTTCCATTTCCACCAGCGTAATTTGTGCTGGCATCACTTCGCGTGCATTTGCCATTTCTGCTGCCGGAACCGCCATAAATACCGGCGTTTTGGTCGCAATCGCTGCCGCTACGTTAGCAAAAGCCAGCTGGGCCGGACGCCCGTTAGAGCGCCAGTTATCGGTGCGATAAGGCCAGATCATCCAGACAGCCTGCTGCGCAGCCCATTCAGCGGGCATCGCAAAACCTTCAGCCTGAGGATTGATATCAATAGAAGACATCAGTTATTTCCTTGTTGAACCGTCGGACGTCGCGATTGCGCCATACATTTCAGGACGGCGGTCGCGGAACAGCCCCCAGGATGCGCGCTGTGCAGCGATAGCATCCAGATCAAAGGTATGAACCAGCACGGCTTCTTCCGTTTTGTTGGCCTGCTCAACCAGCGCACCGGTCTGATCAGCAATGAAGGAAGAACCGTAGAAGGTCATTTCATAATCAGGAATGAATTTGCTTTTTTCAGTACCAATGCGGTTTGAGGCGATCACCGGCACCAGATTTGCCGCAGCGTGGCCCTGCTGAACACGGGTCCAGTGTGGCTGGCTGTCAATTTCCGGATAGGCCGGTTCGGAACCAATCGCTGTCGGATAGAAGATAATTTCCGCGCCCTGCAATGCCAGACAACGGGCAGTTTCCGGGAACCACTGATCCCAGCAGATACCCACGCCGATTTTCGCGTAACGGGTATTCCACACTTTGAAGCCGGTATCACCAGGAATGAAGAATTGTTTTTCCTGATAGGCCGGGCCGTTCGGAATGTGAGTTTTGCGATAGACATCCAGCACACTGCCGTCAGCATCAATCATGACCAGCGAGTTGTAATAGGCGTTATTGCACTTCTCAAAGAAGCTCAGAGGAAGCACCACTTCCAGTTCTTTCGCCAGCGCAGAGAAATGGCGGATAAGCGCGCTGTTGTCCAGCTCCTGTGCCAGGCTGTAATGCTCAGGGCTCTGATCAATACAGAAGTAAGGTGCAGCAAAAAGTTCCTGAATCAGAATAACTTGCGCGCCTTTGGCATGTGCCTGGCGAACCAGCTTTTCGGCGTTAACAATATTATTTTCCAGATCCCAGCTGCAGCTCATTTGTGTTGCAGAAACCGTTACATTTCTCATCAGACATCCTTAAAGCATTGAAAAATTGGCAGTGAAAAAACCATGAAAGGCTCAACTCGCTCAGAGTTTTGAACTGGCACTCTGCATTTTCCTATTATATTGCAAAAGACAGCGCTCTCCAGCCAAAAGAGTGATGAATGCCCGGGCAACCTGTTACATCCCCCCGCTTTCAGACAGTTACACCTCAAGATATTGCTGTGCCCGGCACGGCGGTTTATGTCAGACTTGGTTTTTACATTTGATGAAAGAGCCTGCCAGATATGACCAAACAGGTAGAAATTTTCACCGACGGCTCCTGCCTGGGTAATCCCGGCCCCGGCGGTTTCGGCGCGATTTTACGCTATAAGCAACACGAAAAAGAGTTCAGCGCGGGTTTTCGTCTGACCACCAATAACCGCATGGAAATGATGGCGGCGATTGTGGCGCTTGAAGCTCTGAGCACACCATGCGAAGTGACGCTGAGCACCGACAGCCAGTATGTTCGCCAGGGGATCACATTGTGGATCCACAACTGGAAAAAACGTGGCTGGAAAACTGCCGATAAAAAACCGGTGAAAAACGTCGATTTGTGGAAGCGTCTTGATGCCGCGATCCAGACGCATGAACTGAACTGGATGTGGGTGAAAGGCCATGCCGGACACCCTGAAAATGAACGCTGTGATGTGCTGGCGAAAGAAGCCGCGGGGAATCCGACGCTGGACGATTTAGGCTATCAGGCGGAGAATTAATTCCGCAGGCCCCACAACCCATCTCAACCTTCCCCTTGTGAAAGGGGAAGGCGCAAGACTTCAGTCCCGATGCTCCTTCCGGTAACTCTTCGTTGCGCCCACCGCCTGCGGTATTTTCTGTTTCTGCGCAAGAACTTTTTTCGCCGTTGGCGTCAGCGGGAAAGTCCGTTTACGGGCAATAATCAGCGTCATGCACCCCAGCGCGGGAAGGTGCGTACTCAGCAATTTTCCGCCATTCTTTTTCCACGGCAGCACGTGAAAACGCCGGTGCACCATCACTTCATAATTAAGCAACGACAGCCAGTCGAGCAGACGCATTTGGGTAAACAAGCGGCTGCTGTACGGCTGACGCTTGCGAAAAAGCGGCATCAGTTTGCCAATGCCCAGCAGGCTGAGCGGATTAAAGCTACTGAGCACCATCCAGCCATCATCAATCAGCACGCGGTCCACTTCGCGCAGAATGCGGTGCGGGTCATCCGCGTAGGCCAGCGTATGGCTGAGCAGGCAGGCATCCACTGATTTTGCTGCGAAAGGTAAATGGTACGGATCACCCCGTACATGCAGCCCCTCGCCTTCCTGGGCAAAATTTACCTGATGCGAGATCGGGCACGCCTGAGCGTCGATTTCGGCACTTAATGCGCCGATTTTCAGCAGGTGGAAACCGTAAAGTTTCCCCCACCAGGGTTGCAGTTGTTGCTCAAGCGCGGCACGGTAGTAGCCGCCGCACGGGATCTCATCCCAGGAAGCCGGAGCAACAATGGTCTTGCGGATGCGGGCTGGTCGCATAGTTTATTATCTTCTTTCAAGCAGTTGCCAAAGAGAGGTTGCCATGAATCTTATCAGTATTCCGGCGTTGCAGGACAATTACATTTGGATGCTCGATGACCAGCAGGGGCATTGCCTGATCGTCGATCCCGGCGAAGCAGCGCCTGTTTTGGCCGCGTTGAAAAAGGCCAATTTAACCCCGACAGCCATCCTTCTGACACATCATCATCACGATCATGTGGGGGGCGTTGATGAGATTTCGAGCCATTTTCCGGGTCTAAAAGTATACGGACCTCACGAAACTGAGAATAAATTTAGTCAGACTAGTCTTAAAAATGGTGAAAAAAGGGTAATTGGCGGTCTGGAATGGCAGATCTTTGCTACGCCCGGTCATACGCTTGGTCATATTTCATACTATAGCGCGCCTTATCTTTTCTGTGGAGACACGATGTTTTCCGCCGGATGCGGTCGCTTGTTCGAAGGGACGCCGGAGCAAATGTACCAGTCGTTTCAACGGTTAGCGGCGTTGCCTGACGAAACATTAGTCTGCGCAGCACATGAGTACACTCTTTCAAATCTTAAGTTTGCGCGCTCTATTTTACCGGAGGATGATGATATTCTTTCTCATGAGCACAAAGTGCAACAAATGCGTGAAAAGGGACAATCTTCCCTGCCTTCAACCCTCGGTCTTGAGCGTAAAATCAACCTCTTTTTACGATGCGATGACGTTGATTTACAAAACAAATTAAACCTTAACGATCCCTTAAAGCCTGACTGGCAGGTTTTTGCCTATTTAAGGGCACTCAAGGATAGCTACTAGACCCAAAGGTTGTGTTTTTTTCCGAAGCAAAGTATTATCGCTCGTCTTTTAAGCAACTATGACACACACATGAAGGCAAACGCGATCCTAATAATCGCCTCCATGTTGCTCACAGGTTGCCAGGCGTCCAGGCAGGGCGTGAAGGTACCGGAACAACATGCACAGAGTTTGTCTTCAGCAAGTCAAAGTGAAGAAGCAGGACAGTTCACAGGTGATGGCCGAGCGGCCTCTGGGGGATGGTTGGATGGAAACGACACCGTCTCCCAACAAAATCTGTGGAACTTCATAGGCGACGAGCTGAAGATGAAGGTTCCGGATAATCCCCGGATCCGCGAACAAAGAGTTAAATATTTAAAAAATAAGAGCTATCTCCACGATGTAACATTACGGGCAGAGCCGTACATGTACTGGATCACCGAGCAGATTAAGAAACGTAATATGCCGATGGAACTGGTACTGCTACCCATAGTGGAGAGCGCTTTTGACCCCAAAGCAACCTCATCAGCTAACGCTGCAGGGTTGTGGCAAATTGTGCCGCAGACGGGTCGAAACTATGGTTTGAAACAAAACCAGTGGTATGACGGACGCCGCGATGTTGTGGCTTCGACAACTGCTGCGCTTGATATGATGCAACGTCTGAACAAGATGTTTGGTGGCGACTGGTTACTGACCGTTGCTGCGTATAACAGCGGTGAAGGCCGTGTCATGCAAGCGGTGAAAGCGAACAAAGCCAGAGGCCGTTCCACGGATTTCTGGGCACTGGCGCTGCCACGTGAAACATCGATTTATGTGCCGAAAATGTTAGCCCTTAGCGACATTCTCAAGCACAGCAAGAAATACGGTATCAATCTGCCGAAACCGAGTGAAGACCGTGCTCTTGCGCGTGTTGAAGTCGGACAGCAGATGCAACTGACCCAGGCGGCTGAGATGGCGGGCATGTCCCTGACCAAGCTTAAGTCGTTTAACACTGGCTACAAGAAAAATGTAACCGCGCCGAATGGCCCGCATTACATTGTTCTGCCGAAGGCGCATGCCGACCAGTTAAAAGATTCACTGGCTGATGGCGATATTGCCGCAGTACAGGAAACCAAACTGGCCAGCAACACTCCGTCAGGTGCAAAACAGTACAAGGTTCGCTCCGGCGACAGCTTGTCTGGCATTGCAGCCCGGCTGAATGTGAAGACCCGTGATTTACAGCGTTGGAACAATTTGCGCTCAGCAGGCGCGTTAAAAGTTGGGCAAACACTGCAGGTGGCGGATAACAGCGTCAGCAATACCAGTGCCAATGGCGGCAGTATCACTTATCAGGTACGTAAAGGTGATTCATTGTCGAGCATTGCTAAGCGTCACGGCGTCAACATCAAGGATGTGATGCGCTGGAACACCAATGCCGACAACCTGCAGCCGGGCAACAAGTTAACGTTGTTCGTCAGCAACAAGATGAGTCCTGATACCTGATTCGAAAGGTACCGGTAATAAAAAAGCACCCTGAAGATTCCGGGTGCTTTTTTTATGTCTGCGTTTTTTAGCGGACGAATTAGGCGTTATTGCGTCAGCGGTTTTCCCGCCATAAATTCTACCCGCAACGGGTTATGGTCAGAGGCTCGTGTTTCCATCACCGATGCGCTGGTGACGCTGAGATCCCGGTAGAAGATGAAGTCCAGCGGTCTGCCGAACGCCCGCTTGCGGTAATCAGAAGGAAAACGGACTTCCTCCAGATGGATATTTCCCGCAAAGCCAAACAAGGCATTGATACGCTGTTTGCTCCACGCATTAAAATCCCCGGCCATGATCACTGGCCCTTTGTGATGAGCAATCTGCTCACCAATCGGATCCAACTGCTTGCTGTAAACGTCGATGCCAATGCTGAAATTGACCGCATGGATGTTCACCACCATCAGTAAACGACCATCTACAAGCGGATACACCGTAACTAAAGCCGATTTAGACAGCCTCAGAAGCGGCTCACGCTCACGCAGCGGGCAACAATAAACCGGATGTGCCGCAGAGAGTGTCATCACGCCAGAGGGGTGCTGAGGCAGCATAAAGGCAGGCACCTGATCGGCGGCCAGATAATTTGAGGTCGCGTAACGGATCAGTTCAGGGGTTGTCTGGGCTTCCTGAAGCAACACCAGTTGCGCATCTTTGCCATAATCGCGCAGCACTGACAACCAGTCAGCCCGCTGTTGTTTGAAGATATTCCACACCATCACGCGCAAAATATTCGAATTGGGCAGTGCAGCACCCGGCGGCAAATCTGGTCCTAAATGTGCGAGGACTCCCGGAAAGATTTGCTCTGCGGGCTGACCTGCGACATACCTCATTGCATATGTTTTTTTCCGCACGCTAATCGCCTGTTTACCCGTTATATCGTTGCTATATGAGAGAGATTCTCACAGCGAAAGCTCAGTATACGCCCGCAAGCGCTCAGGCCAAATCTGTTTACATTGGTATACAACCTGGTCACATCTATAGGCTAGCATAAAAATAAAAACGGCCCGCCAGAGGCGAGCCGTGCAGACGCAGAATGACAGGATAATCAGGCCAGCGCCGCTTTGGGTTTTCGGTCCAGATGCCCGCTCAGGCAGATAAGCAGCAGCGCGCCCGCGACGATAACCGCTCCAATCCATGGCGTTTGCGCCAGGCCAAGGGTGGAAACCACCTGCCCGCCAATCACTGACCCCAGGGCAATACCGACGTTAAAGGCCGCAATGTTCAGGCCGGAAGCAACATCGACCGCATTTGGCGTCACCTCTTCGGCTTTCTGCACCACATAAACCTGTAGTCCCGGTACGTTACCGAAAGCAAAGATGCCCATCACCAACAGCGTGATTAACGCCGGAATACCGAAACCTGAAGTGAACTGGAAAATCAGGAGCAGCACAGCGAGTGCGGCAAAAATAATCGTCAGCGCTTTGACTGCACCATGACGGTCAGCCAGTTTGCCGCCCCAGATATTCCCGATGGCCACCGACACGCCATACGCCAGCAGGATCCAGCTCACCATGCTGGCTGAGAAACCGGCTTGTTCCTGCATCATCGGAGCAAGGAACGTAAAGGTGGTGAATACGCCACCGTAACCCAGCGCGGTAATGGCGTAAATGAGTAACAGTCGCGGATTCATCAGCACTTTTACCTGATCTACAATGCGTGACGCAGGTTTGTTTTTGATGTTATTGGGCACCAGAATAGCGCTGGCAATAATCGCCACGACACCAATAACTGACACGGCGAGGAAGGTTTCGCGCCAGCCAAAATGCTGACCTATAAATGTCCCGAGCGGCACACCGGTCACCAGCGCGACGGTCAGACCGCCAAACATCAGCGCAATCGCAGAAGCCGCTTTTTCTTTCGCCACCAGGCTGGTGGCGATCGTCGAGCCAATAGAGAAGAAAACGCCATGCGCCAGACCGGTCAGCAGACGCGCCATCACCAGCGTGCTGTAATTCGGTGACTGCCACGCCAGCAGATTACCCAGCGTGAATAACACCATCAAACCAATCAGCAGCGCTTTACGCGGTACGCGGCTGGTCAGCGCCGTCAGAACCGGCGCGCCAATCGCCACACCGAGGGCGTATATAGACACCAGCAAACCGGCTGACGGGACCGAAACCCCCAGTTGCTGCGCGATAGTCGGCACCAGCCCGACGATGACAAACTCTGTTGTTCCTATAGCAAACGCACTGATGGTCAGTGCTAATAGTGCAAGCGGCATAACCTTTACTCCACATGAATATCGATTTGATGGCGACGATTATCAGCTTGTGCTTAAATGACTTAAATAACTAAAGTATCAATTTATTTATGCTGGAGTAACAACAATGCGAGCCAGTTCTGAAGAGTTGATTACGTTTGTGACCGTGGTGGAAAGTGGCAGTTTCAGCCGTGCCGCTGAACAACTGGGGCAGGATAATTCAGTGGTCAGCCGGACATTAAAACGTCTGGAACACAAGCTGGGGATCACCCTGCTCAACCGCACCACGCGTCAGATCAGCCTGACGCACGAAGGCGAGCGCTATTTCGTCCGGGTACAAAAAATCCTGCATGAGATGGCGGCTGCAGAAGATGATTTGCTGGAGAACCGCGACGAGCCGCAGGGGCTGTTGCGAATCGATGCCGCAACGCCGGTCATTTTGCATGTCATTTCACCGCTGGTGGCGGAATTTACTGAACGTTTCCCGAAGATGTCGCTCGCGCTGTTCTCCTCCGAGAGCAATATCAATCTGATCGATCATAAAGTGGATGTGGCGATCCGCGTCGGTGAGCTGGAAGATTCCAGCCTGCGGGCGCGCAAACTGATGCTGAGCTATCGCAGCGTGCTGGCTTCGCCGGATTACCTGAAAAAATGGGGAACGCCGCAAAGCGCCGATGATTTACTGAAACACCGTTGTCTGGGCTTTAACGAAGTGCTTGCGCTGAATAAATGGCCGCTGCTGTGCGCTGACGGTCAGCAACTGACGGTCACACCATTTATCAGTTCAGGAAGCGGTGAAACACTGCGCAGGCTGTGTTTGCAGGGCAATGGTATTGCCTGTCTGTCGGATTTTATGACTGATGAAGATGTGGCGCGGGGTGATTTGGTAAAACTGCTGGTGCCGGACATTATGCGCATCGCCATGCCGTTGCACGCGGTGTATTACAGCGATCAGACCGTCAGCACACGTATCCGGTGTTTTATTGATTTTCTGAGTGAGAAGCTTGGGGCTGGAAGAGCTTAAATGCCTGCTTCTCCCCCTTTGCAGGGGGAGGCGTTGTGGATCAATCCCACGCAGGCGCCAGACCTTCAGGGCTGACCAGACGCCCGTTGCGTTCAAGCGCAGCGATCTGCTGCATATCCGCATCTGTCAGCGTCAGTTGTTGCGCCAGCAGATTACTTTGCAGGTTTTCACGTTTGGTCGATGACGGGATCACTGCGTAACCCAGTTGCAATGCCCAGGCCAGAACGATCTGTGCAGGTGTTGCGTTATGGCGGGCGGCAATCTCAATAATCGTCGAATCTTTCAACGCGTCGCCGTAAGCCAGCGTCATGTAAGACGTCACGGCAATACCGTTCTGGCGGGCAAAATCGACTACGGTCTGGTTTTGCAGGAACGGTGAAAGTTCAATCTGGTTAGTCGCAATCTGATCCGCGCCCACCGCGTCGATCGCTTCCTGCATCAGTGCAACGGTAAAGTTGGAAATACCAATTTCACGGGTCAGGCCCATTTTCTTCGCCTCAACCAGCGCATGCATTGTTTCTGCCACGCTGACGGCCTGATTCGGTGACGGCCAGTGGATCAGCGTCAGATCGACATAATCGGTTTTCAGTTTGCGCAGACTGTCTTTCAGGCTGTCGATGACTTTGTCAGCCGCAAGGTTTTCAATCCAGATTTTGGTGGTGATGTAAAACTCTTCACGCGAGACACCGCTTTCAGCCAGTGCATCGCCGACAGCCGCTTCGTTGTCATAAATCTGTGCGGTATCGATGGCGCGATAGCCCAGTTCCACGGCGGTGGCTACGGACGCTTTGACCACGTCATCTTTCAGGCGGAATGTGCCCAGACCGAATGCAGGAATACTCATACTGTTCTCTCTTTTAATGTTTCAGGAAGATAAATCTTGGAGAGAGTATGGACTGCGCATTCATGGATAAAAACGACCGCTTTGCCAGAAGACTTTTGATGTGAGCGCAATAATCAGGAAAGGGAAAAACGGGTCCAGTGCCGTGAAACCTGCCAGATAAAACCGCCTGACGCGGCATCAAACCGATATTCATCAACCTCAGAGACACCGGCAGGCAACGCCAGGGCGCGCATCACGGACTCATCCGCAGCGCACCATAACCGGCTTTCAGCGGCAGATTGTGAAGTAAACCGCTGATTGCCTGGATCCAGGCGAAGCCTGTCCATCTGCCACACACTGCCACCCTGCTGTTTCAGCCACGCCTCACGCAGACACCACAGCTGCCAGAACGCCGTTTGCGGGCAAGCCTGTTCCACCAGCCACTGACATTCGATATCACTGAATGCGGCGCGTGCCACGTCAAGATAACGTGGGCGCGGGCGGATTTGCTCCACGTCGCCGCCGCTTTCACCCGCCGGACATAACAACAGTTGCAGATGATTTTTACTGTGGCTGAGGGAGAAATGTGGCAGAGAAGCATCCGCAAAAGACGGTTTTCCCTGCGCGGAAATCTGCAGGGCGGGTAAGTTGTCACAGCCGTTGAAAACTGACATGGCCTCGGCCAGAAGCGCCCTGCCCGCTAACCATTGCTGGCGGCGGACAGGA
Source organism: Rahnella sp. WP5 (assembly GCF_000745615.1). Lineage (NCBI taxonomy): Bacteria > Pseudomonadati > Pseudomonadota > Gammaproteobacteria > Enterobacterales > Yersiniaceae > Rahnella > Rahnella sp. WP5. The sequence goes on from NZ_KN050720.1 coordinate 889,460, forward strand.
TTCATCCCTTCACTTTTTTCGAGCCATTCTGCGGGCAAACGTGACAACGAAAAGTTGTCATCCAGCGACGCAGTAATGACACGCGCAACATTCATCGTTACGGCCAGCGACGGAAAACTAAAGAGGTATTAATTCCACCGAATGCAAAGTTATTCGACTGGATAAATTCAGTCTGAATATGACGTGATTCGCCCATTACGTAGTCAAGTTCGCCGCAAAGCGGATCCGGCTGCGTCAGGTTGATAGTCGGCACGAACCGGTCTTCGCGCATCATTTCCAGCGACATCCACGCTTCCAGTGCACCGCAGGCACCGAGTGTATGACCAAAGTAGCTTTTCAGTGACGAGATTGGCGTCTGATTGCCAAACACCGCAGCGGTCGCATGACTTTCGGCAATATCACCGCGGTCGGTGGCCGTGCCATGTGCACTGATATAACCGATTTCAGAAGCAGGTATACCGGCATTTTTCAGCGCTTTTTCGATGCAAATCTGCATCGTCGATTGCTGCGGCTGAGTGATATGGGACGCGTCGCAGTTAGTGGCAAAACCCACGATCTCGGCGTAAATTTTCGCACCGCGCGCCTGTGCATGTTCCAGTGACTCGAGGATCAGTGCCCCGGCACCTTCGCCGATCACCAGTCCGTCGCGCTGCGTATCAAACGGACGCGGCGACAGTTCAGGATGCTCATTTTGCTGGCTGGTGGCAAACAGCGTGTCAAACACAGCAGCTTCTGACGGGCAAAGTTCTTCCGCGCCGCCTGCCACCATCACCGTCTGGTAACCGTGTCTGATGGCTTCATAGGCATAACCGATCGCCTGGCTGCCCGAGGTGCAGGCGCTGGAGGTTGGGATCACCCGCCCTTTCAGGCCAAAGAACAAACCTGCATTCACCGCTGTGGTGTGCGGCATCATCTGCACGTAAGTCGTACCGGTAATATTGTTAGTGTGCTTTTCCGTCAGCATGGTAGCGAATTCGCTGACCGGACCCGTGCTGCCAGTGGATGAGCCGAAGGCAATACCGGTTTCGCCGTCAGTCAGCACCGGGTCTTCCAGTAAACCGGCCTGCTCCAGCGCCAGTTCAACCGCACGGGTTGACAGCAGGGAGACGCGGCCCATCGAACGGATGCGCTTGCGGGTGTAATGCGCCGGGATAACAAAATCATCCACCGGCGCACCCAGATGCGTATTCAGTCCCTGATAAATCAGCCATTCGTCCATGTGGCGGACAGCGTTTTTACCCTGTTGCAGGCGGGTGGAAATCTCGTCCCAATGGTTGCCGAACGCCGTTATGCCTTTCATACCGGTAATGACTACGCGCTGGCTCATACCATGCCTCCGTTGATGGAGATCACCTGGCGGGTCACATAACCGGCGATATCTGACATCAGATAGCTTGCCAGTCCGGCAACTTCTTCTGCCCGGCCCATACGTTTGAGCGGGATCATACCCATTGCGGCATCGAGTGCCGTTTTTTCCATATCCAGCATGCCAGTGTCGATCAGCCCCGGCGCAATACAGTTAACAGTGATTTTGCGTTTCGCCAGTTCCAGCGACAGCGCTTTACAGGCACCGATAATTCCGGCTTTCGCCGCGCTGTAGTTGACCTGTCCGCGGTTGCCCGTAATACCGGAAACCGAGGAAAGCGTGATTATACGCCCGCCCTGACGCAGCCCAATCATCGGCATCACGCAGGGCTGTAAAACATTGTAGAAGCTGTCGAGATTGGTGTGGATCACGCCGTCCCAGTCTTCGTCGGTCAGTGCCGGAAATGCCGCGTCGCGGGTAATCCCGGCATTATTGATCACACCGTAGTACGCGCCATGCGCCTCAATATCGGCTTCAATAACGTCGCGGCACTGCTGGCGGTTGCTGATATCAAACTGCACAATTCGCCCGCTGCCGCCGTTGTCGGTTATCTGTTGCAGGGTGCTTTCTGCCCCTGCTTTATCGCTGTGGTAGTGAATGACCACCAGAAAACCATCGCCGGCTAACTGGCTGGCAATGGCTTTGCCGATCCCTTTGCTGGCACCGGTTACTAATACCGAACGCATCATTCCTGTTTCCCCTGAGTTAACTTAATAAGTTCATCCTTGTCTGGCTGGTATGTATTCAGCCGTCCTTTTGCAACCTGCAGGTTGTCTTTTTCTTGTTTAATGCAGATCACGCCTTCGAAGCTGGCGAGTTTTTCATCGCGCAGCACCATTGAGACGCTGATGAATAATTCACTGCCTGCCGCAAATTCCGGCACGCTGCATTTCAAAGCCCTGCCGCCCAGCAACATGCCAACCTGAGGCGGTTCGCCACTTTGTGCACCATGCCAGCCGCTCCAGACGCCGACCGTTTGCGCGATAAGCTCAAGGGCATACCACGCAGGTAACGCACCACGGACATTGAGAAACGGCGCCAGCACGCTGTTTTCGGACACCACCACGCTGCACAGCGCGGTCTCTTCTGTGACGCTAAGTACCTTATCCAGCAAAACCATCGGTGATTCATGCGGCAGATAATGCTCCGCGCTGAGCATACTCATGACGGCCTCCCGATCACAATGCAGGCGTTATTACCGCCAAAGGCAAACGAGTTGGAGAGAATAACGGGTTTCGCCAGCGCTTCGCCTTTTTCCACCAGCCGGATCGCCGCCAGACGGGTATCACGGGGCATCACGCTGAAATCCTGTGGCGGCAGGTTAAGATTTTGCGTCAGGATCAGCCAGCCCAGCGCCGCTTCTGTCGCACCCGCCGCGCCCAGCGTATGGCCAGTGAGATGCTTGGTCGAACTGCACGGCGTCTGGCTGCCAAACAGCCGGTGTATGACAGCGGCTTCTGCCTGATCATTGAGCGGTGTGGCGGTACCGTGTGCGTTGATGTAACCCACGTCTGCCGCACTGAGCCCGGCCTGCGCCAGTGCCATGCGGATTGCCCGTTCCGCGCCGAGACCTTCCGGATGCGGTGCAGACATATGCCACGCATCGGATGATTCGCCAGCCCCCAGTAATGCGACGTCTGCGGGCTCACGGGTCAGCAGGATCAACGCCGAGGCTTCACCGATATTGATGCCATCACGATCTTGCCCGAACGGCGTACAGCGTCCGCGGGAGAAAGATTCCAGGCTGTTGAAGCCGTTCACCGGCATCCGGCACAGGCTGTCAGCGCCACCCACCAGCGCCGCGTCGGCCAGCCCGGCGTCAATCAGGCGTTTCCCGCTGATAATCGCTCGCGCGCTGGATGAGCAGGCTGTTGATAATGTGTAAGCCGGGCCACAGAGATCCAGCAACTCCGCCATAAAAAGTGAAGGATCGCCCAGTTCCTGTTGCTGGTAATCATAGCCCGACGGGAATTGCCCATGCCGGTGCAGATGGCGCACCGCCTCTTCGCCTTCGGCAATGCCCGAGGTACTGGTGCCCATAATGACCGCGACACGATCTTTACCGTACCGGCTGACAGCCGCGTGAACCTGAGACTCAATCTGTGCCAGCGCAGCCAGCAACAACTGGTTGTTGCGGCTGCGGTGCGCTGACAGAGAGCCGGGGATAGCGGGCAGTTCGCCGGTCACCGCGCCGAGCCAGACCGGCCGTTCTTCCGTCAGCCATCCTTCCTGCAACGACATTCCCGGCGCGGCACCTGATGTCAGGCTGGCAGCGATTTGCGCATTGCTGTTTCCCAGCGCGTTAACCATGCCCACGGCCGAAAAATAAATCATGTTAGTCACCCACATTCTGGATAGTTATCTGGTAGTGGAACGCCATCTGCGTGATGGATACCGGCTGACGTCCGCTGCCCTGTGGCAGATAGTCGATGCGGGTGATCGTATGGCCCTGGTTATCCAGTAACGTGCGGCGCAGCGGCTGATCGTCCAGTTTCCAGCCCGCCGGCAACAGCGGCTGCCAGCGCTGCGCTGGCCAGTAGCTCAACATAATATCGGCCAGAACTTGATTTGCTGGAGGTAAACCGTCGATCTTCATGGCCTGTTCGGTGTGGATCCCCGTTTGATCGTAGACCACTTTGAACAGGCGGATCCCCAGAGGGGAAAGCCCGGCAAGCTGTAACGACTTTCCATCCGCATTGAGCAGCACCAGCAAAGACTGTTGTTTACCTTTCACCGTGGCCGTCAGCAACTGCTGCTGGCTGACCGGTTTATCCAGGGTGGGCGCGGGTAATTTCACCTGCACGCCGCGTTTCAGCCAGGCTTGCGGCTGCGTATCTGAAGGGGAATTTGTCGCGCACCCGACAAGTATAAAAATCAGAAGTGTCAGCGCTGGCAGCATAAACCGGGTCATTTTTTGCGTCCTCTTTTTTTAGCTGGCAAGGTCAGTGGCGACAACAGAAATGCCGTTAATATGCCAAAGCTCAGCACGATGCCAAAACTGCTGATCGCCTGCGTGGAACTGAACACCAGCATACCGAACGTCAGCAACGTGGTGACCGCAGCCATAAAAATGGCAAACATGGATGTCGTCGGCGTGCCGCGTGGATTGGTGAAAAACAGGGTGTAATTGATGCCGATCCCCAGCACCAGAATCAGCGCCAGCAGGGAGAACAAATTAAGATTATGGCCACTGAAGCCCAGCGCAGCGACGCCCATCCCAAGGGAAAGTAAGGTCGGAACCAGACAAACAAGCCCGTGTGGCAGGCGAAAACGCCAGAGATAAGTGACCGCAATGACTGCAACGGCGAGCGCCAGTAGCCAGGTCAGATAAACACGGTATTGCGAAAACAGTTCGCTGAATTCAGTTTTACGATCGATCCAGCCGGTTCCCGGCATGGATGCCGCCAGCGCCGCCATGGCTGCGCTGTCATGAACGCCATTCACCGGGATCAGTGCGGCGCTGCGCCCGTCCGGCAGGGACAGCCACAACAAACGCCAGCCCTCACTGACCACGCTGTTGCGCCATTCCGGCACATCAACCGTCTGCGCACTGAGATCCGGCTTCGCCACCGGGATCCCCGCCTGCTGCAATTGCGCAATAATTTGCGGTGCGTGCTGGCGAAGCAGCGATAAATCCCGCTGCTGCTGTGCCTGAGAAGGCAGAGTGATCGCCCGGAATCCGTCAATCACCCCCTTCTCTTTGGCCTGCGCCAGCTTTGGCCGCAATGCTTCCAGACGTTGCAGTGTCTGCTCTGCGCTATCGCCGTATACCACCAGCCATTTCTGATCGTTCGTCTGCCCGGTCAGCGCGGCGATTTGCTGTTCCTGTAGTTGCAAACCAGCCGGAAGAGATTGCAAATCCGCAATGTCATCATTGATTTTCAGCCGCGATATTCCTGCCACCACCAGCACTAAAATCAGTAACGGCAGGCCAATGCGCACAGCTTTGCGACTGCGCCAGGCCAGTAACCAGCGCATGATCAGCGTCAGCCCCGGCGCTGGCCCTGTCGGCAAACGCCTGGACAAATACGGATACCAGCACATCACGGTGATGCAGGCCGCACTCAGCCCGGCGGCGGCAAACACTGCCAGCTGCCGCAAGCCGGGGAATGGCGCAATCAGCAACATCAGATAGGCCACCACCGTGGTCAGCAGCGCCACCGATAACGCAGGGAACAGTTTTTTCAGACTTTCCAGCGGTGTGCTGGAATCGCCATGCACCCGCCGTTCGGTCAGGAAATACAGCGTGTAATCGGCAGAAATACCAACAATGCTGGTGCTCAGCACCAATGTCATCACGTGGATTTCACCAAATACCCACAGGGTAAACACCGTGCCTGACAGCGCGCCGATAGCGATTGACAGTAAGCTGAGCAGCATCGGCAGGACCGAACGAAACATCAGTAAAATCAGCACAAACACGCCAGTTACTGACGCCGCACCAATCGTGGAAAGATCGTGCTCAGCCTGCTGGCTGGCATAATTGCTGTAGAAAATCGTGCCACGCTCAAGCACTTTTGCACCCGGCCAGCGCGCCTCAAAAGCTTCTTTCACCGCACCAAGAGCCGCTACGGTTTGTTTAGCCGACGTGATGTCATAAGAAGACGCCTTCAGCTCGCCATGCACCATGTACCAGCTACGACCCTTTTTATCACGGACCATCAGCCAGCCCTGATCCAGCGTCATACCGCCGCTGCTCTGCTGTTGCGCCATCTGCGAGGCACGAACCAGCAATAACGGATCGTTTGCCAGCTCTTTGCCGCTGACACCGGCAAACGCCGAATAGATCTGGCCGAGGATCCACTGGCTTTGCGATTCAGCACCTGCCGTCAGACGCTGGCGTGTGGCGTCATCGAGCAACGCATTGCGATGTTTGAAGAAGAAAGTGCCCCACTCCTGCTGACGCTGTGCGTCCATCGGGCCCTGTACCTGACTCAGTTCAGGCAGCGCCTGCAAATGCTTCAGCCACTCAGCAGCGGGCTGAATACCCGCTCCCGGCGGCGGGCTGACCAGCCACATAAGCTGGCGATCCAGACGCTGAGTAAAGCCGTCAGAAAAAGCCTGCGGAATATCCGTTTCCTGCTGCTGCGGCAACAGCGCCAGAACGCTGCTGTTAATCTGGCTGCGTGGCAGTAACCAGAACAACGCTGCGACCAGTAGCACGATAATCAGCAGCCAGCTTTGCGCCAGTTTTCGATGAAGGTCAGGATGCAAAATGGCGTTTCTCTGCGTCAGTCAGCATGGCTGGCGTCGTTTTCTGATTGAAGAAACGAATATGCGTGGCGTCTCCCTGCATGTCATTAATATCGATATTGTTCAGAAAGGTTTCGCCATTGAGCGTAATACTGCGGAACAGACGGTTTAGCGGCGAGACCTTCGGCGTCAGAATCAGCGTCCAGGCGCCTTTACCGTGATCGGTAAAATCAAGCGAAAAATTCTCTTCCAGCACCTTGCGGTCTGCGTGGAACAGCGCGCTGAGCAAGGAATTAAACTGGAACATTTGCGGATTCGTCTCCGCCGTGACCACCTGTGGCTGCTGCCCCGCCATGATTTGCACCATGCGGTTTTCAGTCAGTAATAATGTCAGGCCGAACGGTTTTTCCTGCTGCCACCACAGCCCTTGTTGCCGGGCAATCAGCAGATTTCCGCTGGAATTGAGCGGTTGCGCCATCCCGCTGATGGTTCTTTGCTGCGCAAATTCAGCACGGAGTACCGGCACCTGGCTGAAGCGCTGTTGTAATTCTTCCAGGGTAACAGCGTTTGCCGTTACGCTGAAAACCGTCAGTACAAATAGCAAAAAGGCTTTCACAGGCTGACTCCTGTTTTATCAAAAAGAACCTGCGGCGAGACAAAACACATTTCTTTGGTGGCAGCGTCTACCGCGACCTGTAACGTGTAACCTGTCGTTGTGCGTTTACCGGTTTCGATGTCGTAAATCTGATAGCCGATGCGCAAACGGTTTTCGATTTCCTCAAGCTGCGCATGAACGGCAATACGCTGTTCAAAGAGCAGCGGCGCGATATATTTCACGCGGGTATCAACGATCGGCCAGACATAACCTGACGCTTGCATCTGACGATAACCGTAATCAAATTGCTTGAGTAACTGCTCGCGCGCGACTTCCAGATAACGGAAATAGTTGCCATGCCAGACCACGCCCATTGCATCTGCGTCGTGGAAAGGAACCGTGATTTCAACGCGGGTAGAAAATCGCGGATCGTTAAAACGCGGATCAAGTTTGGAAGTCATATCAGTCAGGTTTCCTGTCAGGGGCAACATCCGTCGGATGTTGCCAGAAATCATAAAAATTGAACCAGTCGTGAGGCGCCAGCAGGCTGTAATGCTCAAGTCGTGCGGCATAGTGATCGACGGCAGACTGTAACGCAGACAGGCGGCTGGTACGCGGCAGGATCAGAGGATCCGCAAAAGATTCGCAGTAAATATGCAGACGCTGTCGCTGCATGATGCCAAACATCAGCATGACGGGCGCGCGTAGCGCTGCAGCCAGAATAAAGGGCCCCTGCGGGAATGCGGCGGGTTCACCCAGAAACTCGCTGTAAATCACGCGGGCATGCTCTCCACGCTGATGAGGACTGGCAGATGTCCGGTCGCCGACAATCGCCACCCACTCACCGGCATCCAGTTTTTCCTGTAATAAAATGGCGGTCTCCGGCCCCATCTTGCTTACCTGGATAAGGTTAACCACGGCCTGCGGATTAATCTCTTTCATTACCTGATTGAACCGCTCGGCATGTTCTGTAAATACCAGCGCATTGACGGTAATGCGGTGATTGAGCGCGCCAATCGCGCGGCAGGATTCGATATCGCCTAAATGCGAGGCGAGGATCACCGTGCCACGCCCCGAGGCAATATGCGATTCGCAAATTTCGGGATTGACCAGTACCGCATCGGTCAGGGTTTTATCGCCCTGCCAGCTCGCCAGTTTACTCAGCATAGATTCACCAAACCGCATGAAATGCCGGAAAGTGCTCAGCGGATAAGGCAGGGAAATATTGCGATGTGCGGCCGTTACGCGGACACGTTCCAGCCAGCTGGCAGAGGCATTGCGCTGTTTGCGGCCGGTAAGCCAAAAATAGGTGATGACCGGATAAAGCAGCAGACGAAAAGCCTGATATCCCAGAGTCCGGTAAACCGCCAGCATCAGGCGAATACCCCACAATCCTTTGCGTTCCTGTGTAGCAGACCAGTGCCGGGGACATTTTCTTCGCTGACGCAGCAAATAAGGAATACGCGCCAACATGCCAAAAAACAGCCGCGTGTGCATCCAGGAAATCTGCAGATTGTCCTTCACTGCATCAAAATGCGAGAGGCCATCTTCGGGATAGGTCACCCGCGTGGGCAGGAAACGGCTGCGCGTGCCCTGCCAGTAAAGGCGCACCATGATTTCCGTATCGAAATCCATCCGTAAACCCAGTGTTTTTTCCGCCATCAGTTGCAGACAAGGTTTGAGAGGATACACGCGAAATCCACACATACTGTCTTTGATTGAGAATGACAGGGTTTCAATCCAGACCCAGAAATGGGTGATATAGCGGCCATACAGGCGCGATTTCGGCACGCTGTCATCGTAAACCGGCTGCCCGGAGATCAGACAATCCGGATGACTTCTGGCTTCAGACAGCATCGCGGGAACATCTGAAAGCTGATGCTGACCGTCAGCATCCACCTGTAAGGCGTGCGTAAAGCCTTTTTCAACGGCCAGCCGCAGGGCCGCCATCACCGCCCCACCTTTCCCCTGATTTACAGTTAATCGCGTCAGGCTCATCCACGGCGTCACACTGGCCAGGCGTTGCAACTCTTCTGCTGTCTGCACGTCGCTGCCATCATCCACCACAATGCAGGGCAAACCGAATGGCCGGAGACTCTCCAGTACACCGGCCATCATCGGCCCGTGGTTGTAGCAGGGAATAATCAGGCAGGGAGAAAATGGGGCTGGCGGCATCATGGACATAAGGTGATTTTCCCGCTGCTGGCAATCGCTTCGCCCACGCTGTAACGGAATACCAGCCGCTGTTTTTCTTTCAGCCAGTCGATGTGCAAATCTACGATCTCTTCAGGCAAAAGTGGTCGCTGGAATTTCACCACTTCCATGCCGGAAAACGCTTTATCCAGCCCCAGAAGTTCTTCGGCGTAGCCCATGACCCAGTTCACCTGCGTCACACCAGGCAAAATCGGCGACGACGGGAAATGGCCTTTAAACCAGAATAAATCCGCAGACAACCGGAGCGTGAGAAGCAGACGGGTGTCGCTGACGAGTTGCTGGTTCAGCACTTGCGGCAAAATCATAAGAACAGTTCCTGTAATTCAGCAGTTGCGCGTTTGCCTTGCTGGTTAAGAGGAATGGCAGACGCCAGACGCCAGTATCGCGGCACAGAGACCGGCGATAACCACTGGTGCAGCGTCAGGCGAATCTGCCCAAGCAGCGCGGCCTGCCCCTGCGCCTGTAATAACAGCTCTCCGCCGTGACTTAATACCAGTACGGCTGCGATATAAAGCCGCCCCTGTTTTTCGAGTGTCAGCACGCTGGCGTCGCTTAAAAGATCCAACGCACACAAACGCTGCTCAATTTCAGTCAGTGAGATCCGCTGCTCTGCAATCTTAACGATCCGATCCTTACGGCCTAAAAGAACAAACTGGCGTTGTCCGGCGGGCAATAGCTGGATTTTATCACTGAGGATCATGCCTTCCGGCTGCGGGAGCAGCGGAGAAATCAGGGAAATATTGCCATCAGCACAGGAAGAGAATCGGATATTTTCAAAAAGCGTCCAGGCTTCGTCTGGCTGATGTTGCGTACGAAAAGCAATAATGCCGCTTTCGCTGGTGCCATAGATTTCTGTCGGCAGACAACCACAGACATTTTCTACCAGCAAGGCGGCCTCATTACTTAGCGGGCCTCCGGCAGAAAAGACATGCCGGCAGTGAGTTGGCTCCAAAGCCGGATCAAGGCGTTTAAGAAAGGCCGGACTGCTGGTCAGCACCAAAGTATTTTTACTGGCAAGTGACTGCAACTGTTCGTGATACTCCACACTTTTCGTCGCAAAAGGCCGGCCAAGCGACAACGGCAACATAAAAGCAAAACTCAGGCCGTACATATGATGAGGCGCCACGGTGGCAACAAAGTGTGCATCTGCGAATTGATCGCCCCATCGCGCTGAAAGCCACTGGCTCTCCAGTTCAAGACAGGTAATTGGTTTGATTATTTTTTGCGGTTTACCGGTCGAACCGGAGGTAAATAAGTGAAGCGCGGGATTTTCTGGCCAGTTGGGTAAAACAGTCAATGGCTGATCCACTGAGCAAGGCAAACGCAGAACAGGGCAATCAATCGTCAAATCAAGATCGGTAATTAACGCATCAAATTCATCGCGTTGTTCAGCCAGAACGGCCGGGCGAAAATGTCCAGGTAAAACCGGCGTGTTACCGCTGTAAAGCACTGCCAGCAGCGCCACGGCAAATGAATAGTTATCTTCAAAACACAATGCCCAGCGGGTATGCGATGTCGCGCTGATATGAGTCAGCAGAGATAATACGTCCTGGCGGAAATCACACTGACGCCATTCCCGGCTTTCGCTCCAGGCCACCAGATAATCATCTGCTCTTTCCGTGCTTAGCCATTTACACATTGGCAGCGTCATGGCTGGCGCAGACGCTTTCTGACTATCCATTCAATACCCATTAATAAGCCAATCAGCAGATAACTGATCCCGCCGTTGTAAAGAGCCCATAGGGCCATATCGCCTTTCAGGCAGGTATATAAAGCAAATGATCCATTCCACAGAAAAAAAATGCACCAGACCTGGGTGACACGGCGTGTATAAACAACACCTTCGGGCGGTAAATCGGGTTCATTCAGTCGTGCAAGACGTTCAACCAAAGATTGCCGGGCGTATAAGGAACTGAAAAATACCCCCAGTAATAAAGCATTTACCGCAACCGGGTAATACAACAGCATAGAGGTTTCGCGTAATAAAAGGCTGCTGGCGACCAGCACAATCCCTGAGGCTGCAATCGCTTTTCCAAAAAAAGTTAACTGGGATAATTTTCCGCGAAAAGTCAGTAATCGCAGAATAAAGACAGCAATCAGCACAGGTGCCAGAACGCTAATTCCCCAACTTTTTAAACCGCACCATACGGCTAGCGGATAGACAATAACCGCCACCGGCATCGCCCAGCGGGCAATCTTCGCAACCTGAGAAAATGAGAAGCGCCGGGTTTTATCCACAAAAAAGATACCCACACATACTATGGCGCCGGGGAATTAAGTAATTCATCTATGGCATCAACAACATCCTGAACGGTGCGAACAGATTTAAACATTTCAGGCTTAATTTTTCTGCCGGTGATTTTCTGCAAATGAACCACCAGATCAACAGCATCAATGCTGTCTAATTCCAGATCCTCATAGAGTTTTGCATCCGGGCGGATATCATCTTCATCGATTTCAAATAGCTTGACTAATAACGCGCTAATCTGCTGGTAAATTTCTTGCTTCTGCATAGGAATCTCTTTAACCACGCTGTACTGATATAAATCTGGCCAAACTTTCAACAGAATAAAAGTGCTCGCGCATTTCCTGACTTTCCGCCGAAAGGATCACACCGTATTGCTTCTTTAATGCCAGACCGAGCTCAAGGGCATCAATAGAATCCAGCCCTAATCCGTCACCAAAAAGTGGGGCCTGCGTCTCTATCTCATCTGGCGTCATTCCTTCCAGATTCAGCGTCTCAATGATAAGTGCTTTTATGTCGTTACTTAATGAATCCATGACTTAATTCTCGTTATTTTGCATATTGCTGCGCATCAACTCAGTGCACAAATACTGCGTCAGACGCCGTGCAGCCAGAGCAGGTGAAAGATCGCTTTCATCTAAAAAGTCTTCAGCCTTTACCTTATCGGCAACGGTAATCACAAACTGAGGTTTTACACGGGGAATTTCGTACCACTTCCCATTTTTTGTCAGCATGGGTGGCTGACATGAAATATGGACAATCCTGACATCACACCCCGCCCTCAGAGCAATGTTAGCGGCACCACGCTGCAGCGTCATCGGTTTCTCAGGTAAGGAGCGCGTTCCTTCCGGGAAAATTAACAGCGTACCGCCTGCTTGCAACCGGGTTTCACAGGCCTGCAACAGAGCGTCAGACCCAGAGTTAATCAGGTAGCCCGCCGCTTTTATCACTCCGCTTAAGAATGGGTTTTGCAACAAAGCCTGTTTGACGATGCAGTCACAACGCGGCATCCGGGATGCCAGGATCACATAATCAAGAAGGCTGGGATGATTCGCCACGATCAGACACCCGGTATCTTGCTGAAACTTTTCATCACCGGTAAACCGGTAATCCATCACTCCCACCCTCCGTAATCCACTCAGAAAAAACCTAAAACTATTACGGATGCTGTTTAGCGTCATTCGCTGCAATCTGTCGGGTTGCCGGATGATCAGTCGCAACAGATTAAACCAGATAATAGAAAGCAACAGCCCGCCAATTCCGAAAAGTGCGAAAAAGAATCCAGTTGCCAGCCATCGCCAGATGCGATTTACCAGAGAAGACTTTTCTTCGGGTACTAGCGTTTCTCTCATCACAAATCCCGAACCCATTGCCAGCTATGGCGGCTATCTGCACTGACATTGAATAAAGGAGAGGAAGAAAGATAACCTCGCAGAAATTGCAGACTCTGCGGAATTTCTGAATTCAGATCCTCACCCGGCAATGAAATACGCTGGCACTGCAAACTATCGCCAGAAGTTAATATTATTGCTACAGCGTAAGGTAGAAACTCAGAATTTACCGATTCGTTATATATATCGGGGATTTCACCATCAAAATCGACCAGCATGACGCTGGAAGCACCGGTTGCCAGCATCGACTGAGCTTCCAGTATTCCTTGCTGAAAACTGTCCTTTCCGGCTGCTAATGAGGTTACCGGCAACGGATTTTTGCTAATAATGGTAAGCCAACCTGCTGCGGTATTATGTACTGACATGGAGAATTCAGTCGGAGATAAAGCGTTTTCCTCTGCCAGAGAATGCAAAATGCGCCCTGTATTCTCCAGCTCACCATGGCGGCTGGTAAAAATTGCCGCATCTACGTTGTTATTGGCGAGCAATGCAAGCCCGGCATCAACAGCAAAACGACTGCCGGTACTCATTCGACGTGCTGACATCATTGGAATTTGCTGGCTTTTGGGGTTCTCACCGGAAAATGTATTTATATCTGAGCACTGAGCCCATTGGATCCAGTGCTCACAACTATCGACTCCCGGAGCCACTGCCCGCCAGTCCAGTATATCCAATGAGAATTTCATAATGATGATCTTTGTGATTATTCCAAATTGAGACTTTATGGTATTTTATTGGAACTTGCATCTGTAATCTGACAACTTATTGAACTGGATTAAGAATTTTAGTACGAATTTATTATGAGCTTTATTAGTACTTTGCAGGTTTATCTGAACACACAAATTTTTCAATTTGATACAAAGTATTCCCTGGATGTCTGAATATACTTATTCTTTGATGAATCCAAACTGATAGCCATTCTATTTAGTTAAAGATAATAGTTTAATATCAGTTAACTCCTCAGAATTAAATCCTGTAAGAAACGCCGATGAGATAAACGTGAGCCTGTGAGATAATAAAATATATCAGAGAAAGAAAGGAGTCTGGTTTGCATTTTCACTGGAAAATAAATGCAAAAAGTCCCTGAATCTTTCGATTCAGGGACTATGCAATAATTGGCGGAACGGACGGGGCTCGAACCCGCGACCCCCTGCGTGACAGGCAGGTATTCTAACCAACTGAACTACCGCTCCACCGGTTCTTTCACACGTATCAGCAATCGTCTGATACCTGTTTGTTCCTGTTATTTTCCTTGTCAGGGGAAAAGGAACACGTTCTTTATTATAAAAAATTGATGCCTGGCAGTTCCCTACTCTCGCATGGGGAGACCCCACACTACCATCGGCGCTACGGCGTTTCACTTCTGAGTTCGGCATGGGGTCAGGTGGGACCACCGCGCTAGTGCCGCCAGGCAAATTCTGTTTCATTCATAACGCTCACCTTAAATCAGGCTTGCACTACGAACCAATCTCGGAACTTCAGCTGAAAATCTACTTCAAGTCTCTAAAAACACCTTTGGTGTTGTAAGGTTAAGCCTCTCGGGTCATTAGTACTGGTTAGCTCAATGCATCGCTGCACTTACACACCCAGC
>NZ_KN050721.1:0-470552 GCF_000745615.1 Rahnella sp. WP5
CCTAAAGCTGCGGTGTAAAATTAACAATCAGATGTCCGGTATAATTCCCGGCTTGTTTACTGTTGATATCCATTGTCTTGGTGCTGAGTTCCAGTGGCGCAGGAACACACAATACTGCCTGTGGGATCCCGGGCAGATGTACAGGCCGGATATGAGCGGTCTGAATATCAGAAATCACCAGATCATCACCGCGTATTACGCTGACGTATTTGCCGTCGGGTGCCTGCATTCGCACATAATAATCAATGCGTCCTGAATCCAAATTAGTGTCGCCGTGATCAGAATAAATAGAGAAGTATCCGTTATTGCGCTGGGTTGTCCCCTGCTGCTGATCGTCAAATTTTATGGTGAAACTGCTGCTGTTCGAGCCATACCCATCGTACAAACACATATCTATAGTAGCCGAGCCGTTCATTTGCATTTGATTACCTTTAGTGCCGGGCAATGGACGCAGGTTAAGGTCAACACGCGGTGCGGCTTCGCCAAATTCGGGTAAATAGATTTGCTGGTTGTTGGTATCGGTGAGATTGACTGTGATGTTGGAATCCCAGTGATAAACCTCTGTTCCGCTGCTGTTATGCAGAAGGATTTTTAGCTGAGCAGTCCAGATGCCGCCAACCGGTAACTTATTGAGTTCGGTGGCAGGGATTTTCAGGGTTAAGTTAACACCATCTGTTGAATCACCGCTGCAGGAGTTTTGTGCGCTTTGATTCATGGGCTTAGGATCGCCATACATCGCGCAATTTCCGTTATACCAGTAGGCTTCGCGTATTCCCTGCAATTCGAGAGTCTGCGTTGCGCCACTGCGCTTTTCCGTAAATTTAAGATAAACCGGCAGATAGGCGGCATATCCGCCTTTACCCGTTGGGCATTTACCATTTTCATCGCTGGTGCTTGACGTGCAGGCCCAATAGTTAAGGCCCCAGCGACTGGAATTAGTCGAGTCGTATCCGCCGCTTTCTCTCGACCATATATTTACCGTTGATGCGGTACCCTTCGCGATGTTCAGTTCTGTATTGATGCTGTGATCCAACGGAGCAACCGTGTCAGCCTGAGCATCGGACAACGTGACTAACAGGGTGCTCAGTGAAATAAATAAAGCAGTCAGAAGTTGTTTATGTTTCATTTTCTTTCTCGAATCGCAGCGGGCAAATCCGCGGGCTGAACCGGTTTACACAATGTTTTACCGACATAACGCACGACATCGCGGCTTGATTGCACGGTGACTGCACACTGGTAATTCTGACTGCCACTGCGCAGATACAGGTTCTTCGCTAACGAAGTCATTTCTGCGGTAAAGCCGCCATCTTCTGAGCTGCTGAAGGCATTGGCATTGAGCAGGGTGCCCTGGGTTAACGGTTCGCCCGTGGCGGTAACCAGTTGTCCGACATAGGTATAATGCGATTCCATCGTCACTTCGCGTACTTTCATTTTCCCCGGCAGGAGGAACAATTTCTGGCTGCCTGCGCCCTGTGTAATGCTGGCCTGGCTACCTGAACTGACATCACGGCTTTCATCGACGGACACCTTGCCTTCTTCAAAACCGGTCACCGGGAATAACGCTTTGCTGTTCTGCTTCATGTGGGCCGCGCCGCCGCCCTGAACTGAAACGTCGATCAGTGCGTCATCTGCGGCATCCGCCTCTTCTTCATTACTGCCTTTCACCTTCACGGCTACCGCAGCACCCGGTGAGCCTGTACCGCCTGGCCCCCAGAAGAAGCCGGATTTAGATACCGCAACGGAAGAACTGTAGCTGCCGGTCACTGCGCCCTGATGGGTTTTTTGCTCATTGTCATAGCTGTCGGAAACGGTCAGTTCGCCTTCGCCATACTGGCCATTGAGACGGCCATGAACCGAGGCGTTAGCGTTGTCGGTATCTGTGCCGCCCACATCAATACCCAGTTCGCGGTCGTTATTGCTGCCCCAGTCCCAGTTCTGACTGGCGTTATACGTCATCTGCGCATCGCCGTTCTGGCTGCCCTGATAATCGGTGCTGAATGAAGTGTTACTGCTGCGAAGCTGCGCATCTTTTGGCGTATTACGTGACAGGGAGAAGCCGACGTAGACACCTTTGTCACTATCGCCGTCACTGCTGCTCTGACGACGGTAGCCACCAAAACGCGTGGTGATCGTCATCTGTTTCCAGTTGAAGCTTTTATTCAGGCTCAGTTGCAAGGTTTTGGATGTGCTCTGTGATTCGGTATTGTTGATCATGTTGTCTTCAAAAGGTTTTGAAGGATCGTACGTCGCAGAGTCCGGTGAGAGACTGGTATTTTTATTGTAAGTGTAGCCCAGAGAGGCAGACCAGCCCTTAACCGGCACGGAAAGTGTGGCGTTAACGGATTCGTAGCAGCCAATATCCGCATAATCATTTTCCCCGACATCGGCACTGGTGCAGCTTTTACCGTATGCGGCATTGCGATAGACGCTCATGGAAAAACCGTCGTTGTAGCTGATTTGCTCAACGTTACCTTTGGAACCGTCGGTGCCGCTAAACACGCTGGTCTGCATATCCAGCACGCCGTCGATCACTTTGCCGTTAAAACCGTGTGTCCATTGCAGGCCCGCTTCGCCATAATTTTCATTATCGGTATTGGCAATACCTGCCGTCGCTGTCAGCTCGGCAAACACCGGCAGACGCGCACCGGCTTGCATCACCGGTTTGCGTGATGTGCTGTCATTTTCTTCGTCATCTGTTGAGCTGACGACTTTGTTATCTGCCGTTTCACCGGCCTGTACAAACCATTGCATATGCCCGTCACTGATCCCGCCCGTTTTGGTAAACGGCTGGGTTTCGGTGCGCACGAGCTGGTTATTCTCATAAATTCGCAGGGTGACGGCATAACTGCCGCTCGGGAAGTTGCCGGTATCCAGCGTATTTGAACCGTTATTGAGATAAAACGTGCCGAGCAACTGATTGCCGCGATAAGCATCGACGCGGGATTTGCTGGAAAGCAGTACCACCAGCGGTGAACCTTTGCTGGCTTCATCAAGATTCAGGTAGCTCAGGGAACTCCCGGCACGGACGCCATCGATCGCATTCAGCGGTAACAGCGAGAAACTGATATTACCGCCCAGGTTGCTGGAAAGGTCGCGTGAGTCCATGCGTCCGGCCTGCACGTAGTGACGCTTACCTAAGCTCTGGCGGAAATAGAGATCATCGACAGATACTGTCTGGCTGTCACTGTCGTCACTTTTGTAAGAATCAAGCGACCAGTCGAAACCCACATAGCCGCTGGTCAGCACGCCCAGTGCGCCGGAGCCTTGTAGTGACAGACTCTGGTATTGATCCTGCGCTGCCACGTTCAGGGTTTGCTGATGAATTAAGGCATTTTCAGTCTGCGCGGTCGGGGTGTAATAAAGGGCTTTTTTATCAGCATCAGGCACCAGTGCTTTGCTGACAAAGACGTCGGCGGCGCTGTTGTTTTCATCGTAAATCAACGCCAGCGAGTCGGTTTCCAGATAACCACAGCCCCGGGCATCGGCATTGCTGCCACAGGCCAGGTTGCCATGGCGGGGAAGCGGTGCAGACAAGGTCGCCAGCATTTTCTGGTAATCCGGCGTGCCTGTTTTCAGCGGCAGATTCAGTGCGGTAAGTACCGCCTGCGGGTCTTTAAACTGTACGGTTTCCAGTGTGACGCTGGCTTCAAATAAGCCGGCAGACTGGCCGAGCAGATTGACGTTCAGCCAGACGTTCTGACCTGAGACCAGCTCTTCGAAACCCGGAGGAACGTCAGAGACAGCTAAAGCAAGATTGCTGAATAAAGCAAAATGAATCGCCAGAAAGCAGAGCGACACTTTCAAGTTAGGTTTCATTATTTTTCCTTTATTCAAAAATCTGGGAGGTGAAAAGAATCGGCCTGATTAACAGGCCGATGAGGAGTGATTCAGGTGGAATGAACGCTTATGGCGTTTCAGTTGCCTGAGTCAGTACCACGCTGACAACGCCGCTGTAGTTACCGGAAGCAACAGGTGCCTGAGTGGTCTGGCTGACTTTCAGAGGCTGAATGATGGAACCGTTAGTGGTATCGCCGTTCGGGAACAGGGTAGTTGCAGCCATGGTCTGCTGAGCCTGAGTCAGGGTCAGTTCGCCGTATTTAACAGTCAGTGGGATATTTGGGTTGGTACCCACGGTATCCATTAATTGCGGGGTACCTGCCAGGTTGATGTTCACATCTTTTTCAGCATCGTTAGAATAGATCTTGGTCATCTGTGTAACAGGTTCCAGACCTACGCCAGGCATATAAGTCATTTCCATCGTAGAAGGTAATACTTCGCCAGTGTCAGTGGTCATATCCAGAGTGGCGTCAACGTTTGCAGTCACAGTAATATCTTTCTGTACAGCAGAAGCGTTAATAGCGAAGCCCATGATTGCAGTGACCAGCAGTGGTTTGATAATTGATTTCATTTTTAATTCCTAATTTAGAAGATGCATATTGATATGCGGGGTTTATAACAAGAGTTATTCTTTATGCAAAATAATGAGATCTATTTTGCGCTGAATTCTTTTACGCCAACGGTTTTATCTGTCCAGTTGAAGTATTTCACTTTCACCACGTGGTAATTATTTCCTTTAAATAATGCCGGAGATAACGTTGCGTGCTGATTAGGGTAAATGCTATTTTTTATCGGTTTACTCCATTTACATCCGTCATCAGTGAGTTGCTGAGGACATAAACCGATACTGTTAATTTTAAGATGAATATTGCCGGTGTTGCTTACCTCACGACTCTCCAGGTTCAGCGTGAAGTCCAGCCGCGGTGCGGCAGGCGGGACGGTAACCAGTACGCCCCAGATCATGCTGATGCCGAGTTTGGTCTGATTCTTCTGGTCACTTTTCCCGCCGTTATTATTCAGCCCCGGAACACCTTCAAAGTAAACGCGGTACGCTTCTTCTGTTTGCGGTTGCTGAATATTAATCAGACGTATAATTCGGGTGGTGCCGGGTGCCAGTCCGAATTTCTCCGGTGTCACAACAATACCGTTGCCAGATGACTGAGTTATTGTTGTTTCATTTTCCTGCGGCGTTGCCGGGTTATTTATTTTCTTTACTGTCGTTTTTACATATTCCGTGGTAGCGGAGTTTGTTGTTACGCTAATTTGTGCGCCACCGCTTTTCTGCATAGGAACCGAAATAGGGTAGACGCTTATTCCTGCAAATGATGATGCTGATAAAAGTAATGGGGAGGCCGCTAAAATCATTATTAATGATTTTAATTTATTTGATGGCATTGTCATTTTCTCAATGTTTAATAAGTCGCTATCCTGAAGAAGATTTCGTTAATTCCCTTTGAGTAAATATTAGTCTGAACGCTTTCGATGGGGTGAATAATAGATTCAATGAATGTTCAGGTCAATGGCACGCAAATTAGCTATTTGTGTTATTTGTTTAAGTATAAATGTTCGACAACACAAATATAACATTTGAAAAAACGCTCACCATACTGATTATGAAGGGCTTTTAATCAGTATTTTATGTTAGTTATCGTCAATGTTAAAAAAAAGAGAGGGGGTAATTTAAATATTACGCATATCTACATAATGTATTAAGTAAAATAAATAAGAATGCATCTAAGAAAATAACCTTAAAAATCATTCAGATAAAACAACTGTGTTTATCTGTTGTTGTAAGCTGTTTAGGTATTAGAATGATGAAAAAGAAAGGAAAAAGAAAATAAAGGGAAACCAGAGAAATAAAAAACCCCGCTTGCGGCGGGGTTTGAGAGGTTTTATGTCGCGTGGGTTTCTTATAAACCCGCGGCTTCGCGCAACTGAGCGGCTCTGTCGGTTTTTTCCCAAGGGAAATGTTCGCGACCAAAGTGACCGTAGGCTGCGGTTTCTTTATAGATAGGGTGCAACAGATCCATCATCTGGATCAAACCGTACGGACGCAGGTCGAAGAACTCGCGCACCAGCAGGGTCAGTTGTTCGTTGGAGACTTTACCGGTACCGAAGGTTTCCACCATGATGGAAGTCGGTTCTGCCACGCCGATAGCGTAAGACACCTGGATTTCGCAACGATCTGCCAGACCGGCAGCCACGATGTTTTTCGCCACATAACGTGCCGCGTAGGCCGCTGAGCGGTCAACTTTAGACGGATCTTTACCAGAGAACGCACCGCCACCGTGACGGGCCATGCCGCCGTAGGTATCCACGATGATTTTACGACCGGTCAGACCGCAGTCACCCATCGGGCCACCGATCACGAAACGGCCAGTCGGGTTAATGTGGTATTTGGTACCGGCGTTCAGCCATTCTGCTGGCAGGACAGGTTTGATGATTTCTTCCATCACCGCTTCCTGCAAATCTTTCAGCGAGATGTCTTCAGAGTGCTGAGTAGACAATACCACTGCATCGATACCGACGATTTTGCCTTCGTCATACTGGAAAGTGACCTGGCTTTTCGCATCCGGACGCAGCCATGGCAGGGTGCCTGATTTGCGCACTTCAGCCTGACGCTGCACCAGACGGTGAGCATAAGTAATAGGTGCTGGCATCAGTACGCTGGTTTCGTTGGTCGCATAACCAAACATCAGACCCTGGTCGCCCGCGCCTTGTTCCAGCGGATCCGTACGGTCAACGCCCTGATTGATATCCGGAGATTGCTTACCGATAGCGCTCAGTACTGCGCAGGAATTGGCATCGAAACCCATGTCGGAATGGATATAACCAATTTCACGAACAGTCTGACGTGTGATTTCTTCAACGTCGACCCATGCGCTGGTGGTGATTTCACCGCCAACCAGGACCATGCCGGTTTTGACATAAGTTTCACATGCAACACGTGCTTTTGGGTCTTGCTCTAAAATTGCGTCCAGTACCGCGTCGGAAATCTGGTCAGCGATTTTATCTGGATGTCCTTCCGAAACGGATTCGGAAGTGAAGAGATGTTTAGCCATTATGTTCTTTACCTTACATACGACGGGTTAGATATCACTGCATAGCACTGGGGAGACTGGCAGATGAGGAGCAGAGCTCGCCATTGTCGCAATGCGTCCTGCATGTCCCCATTAGGCAAAGCCTTGAAGCAGTTTGCGCGTTAAACCACCCAAGCGTGTGGACGGATTAACATCTGGATGGCTATTTTAGGATAGCAGGCGTTCTGAATGCCAGTCATTTTTGTGACGGAGTGGGTGTTATTGTGCGGGTTTGCAGTGATATTCACGGTCTGAAACTATTTGTACTGCATTTTCATTTTGCATTTACAGCGTGTTATCGGTATAAACGGCGCGCGCTATGCACATTTCTGCAGGCCCTGCAGAAGCAGCGTATTCCAGTAATTACTGTTTTCTCAGCTCGAATGCCCGCGGGTGATGCGTGGCACGTGTGGAGGTGGTTAGTTTAATGACCCACTTTTTACCGTTTGTAACATTTCAACAGCATCCCCTGCAGCCTTTATTGCGTTCTGCAGCACTTCTTTCAGACCTTCATTCAGAAAAGCGTCTGTCATCTCTGCGATGTTTCAGACAGCCTGATTACAGACAGGTCAGTCACCGACATCGGTACGCTACTCAGTAAGCTCAGGTCTGCGTGAACATCGCATTCCCGACATATAACTGATGTAGCCTGCAATCTCCCGGGGCATTTGCTCCTGATTTCTCCCGACTCGTTACACGGAGTCTAAAAACGTGTTTTACAATGATATGAGTAGAAAACAGTCCCGTGGCTGTGGCTCGCAGGGTTTTATCCTGTCTGAAAGCCAGCCTTGCGGGTTGTTCTCACCTGTTGTTACTGCGATAGTGGCTGGCCATGTTGTCAGTATAGAAAGAGGATTTACCTATGTCTGATGACATCCAGTCCCACCGTCCGTCACACGCGGGCGATACTGTTTCTTTGCGCTCCATGCAGGAGGTTGCCGTGAACGATCGTGATGCCAGCAAGATGCTGCGCACTTACAACGTTGCCTATTGGGGTAACAACTATTTTGACGTCAACGAACTGGGCCACATCAGTGTCTGCCCGGATCCTGACGAGCCTTCTGCCCGTGTTGATCTGGCACAACTGGTGAAAGACATGCGTGAGCAGGACGGTCAGCGTCTGCCGGCACTGTTCTGTTTCCCACAAATTTTGCAGCACCGTCTGCGTTCGATTAACGCGGCGTTCAAACGTGCGCGTGAATCGTTCGGTTATGAGGGTGACTACTTCCTGGTTTATCCGATTAAGGTTAACCAGCACCGCCGCGTGATCGAATCGCTGGTGGAATCCGGTGAACCGCTGGGTCTGGAAGCCGGCTCGAAAGCTGAACTGATGGCCGTTCTGGCGCACGCCGGGATGACCCGTTCCGTGATCGTGTGTAACGGCTACAAAGACCGCGAATATATTCGTCTGGCGCTGATCGGTGAGAAGCTCGGTCACAAGGTATATCTGGTTATCGAGAAGATGACTGAGATTAAACTGGTGCTGGAAGAAGCCGAACGTCTGAACGTGATCCCACGTCTGGGTGTGCGTGCACGTCTTTCCTCGCAGGGCTCCGGTAAATGGCAGTCCAGCGGCGGCGAGAAATCCAAATTCGGTCTGGCGGCCTCTCAGGTTCTGCAACTGGTCGAAATGCTGCGTGAAGCAGGGCGTCTGGAAAGCCTGCAACTGCTGCATTTCCATCTGGGTTCACAGCTGGCGAATATCCGTGATATCTCGACCGGTGTACGTGAGTCTGCGCGTTTCTACGTCGAACTGCACAAGCTGGGCGTCAACATTCAGTGCTTCGATGTGGGTGGTGGTTTGGGCGTGGATTACGAAGGCACCCGTTCGCAGTCTGACTGCTCGGTGAACTATGGCCTGAATGAATACGCTAACAACGTCATCTGGGGTATCGGCGATGCCTGTAACGAACATGGCCTGCCACACCCGACGGTGATCACCGAGTCTGGCCGCGCCGTGACCGCGCACCATACCGTGCTGGTCTCCAATGTGATTGGTGTTGAACGTAACGAGTTCAAAGAGCCGGTTGCGCCTGAAGATGATGCACCGCGCGCGCTGGGCAGCATGTGGGATACCTGGAACGAAATGCACGATCCGGAAAACCGCCGCTCATTGCGTGAATGGCTGCACGACAGCCAGATGGATTTGCATGATGTCCATTCGCAATACGCACACGGTATTCTGGATCTGACGCAGCGCGCCTGGGCGGAAGATATCTACCTGAATATCTGCAACAAAATTCAGGATCAGCTGGATCCGAGCAACCGTGCACACCGCCCGATCATTGACGAATTGCAGGAACGTATGGCGGACAAACTGTACGTCAACTTCTCGCTGTTCCAGTCGATGCCGGATGCGTGGGGTATTGATCAGTTGTTCCCGGTGCTGCCGCTGGAAGGTCTGGATAAGCCACCGGTAGGTCGTGCTGTGCTGCTGGACATCACCTGTGATTCCGACGGCACTATTGATCACTACATCGACGGTGACGGCGTAGCCACAACCATGCCGATGCCGCCGTACGACCCTGAGAATCCGCCGGTGCTGGGCTTCTTTATGGTCGGTGCGTATCAGGAAATTCTCGGCAACATGCATAACCTGTTCGGCGATACCGCAGCGGTAGATGTCTTTGTCTTCCCTGACGGCAGCATTGAAGTGCAGCAGTCCGACGAAGGCGATACCGTGGCGGATATGCTGGAATACGTGCAGCTGGATCCGAATGTGTTGCTGGCCCGTTTCCGCGATCAGGTAAAAGAAACTGATCTGGATGCGGAATTGCAGGCGCAGTTTGTTGAAGAGTTTGAATCCGGATTATACGGTTATACGTATCTGGAAGAAGATGAATAATTCGTTGAAATAATACGTCGTATTACCGTCACAATAAAATGGCGAAGGGGTCCCCCTTCGCCATTTTTTTACTATTCATAATTGACAACAAAAGTACCGGTGGCAGAGAAGCGTCCTACCGAAATACTCCTGGAATCGCCGACCAGTTGCGCGTTGAATTGTAATTGTTTAGATGAGGGCATATTCAAATCAGTCACTGAGTAAACGGAATTGGTGTCGTTAGGTTTTAACTGACTGCCAGAACCCGTGGTGATTTTCACACCTACCCCGGTTGCCGCACTTGACGTCACCGAATTACCCAACAACATATTGTTCCCCGGCGCGACAATATTCGTCGTCACCCGGGTCTTAAACATGTTCACATTCGTACAGCCGGAAGCATTCAGGCTGAATTTCATCACGCTGGTAGCCCCTGAATTGACTTTTGCTGCACTGTAATCCCCCAGCGGGATAGTACCGCCGCCCGCACTGCTGACCAGCGCAGTACAGGTTGGGGTTTGCACGGGGAAGGAGAAAGTACTCATATTCAGACTAATATGATGGTTGTCAGAGTCCTCCTTACCCACCCTGAATCCACCAATATAACCCGCCGAAGCCGGTCGAATGGAGGTTACGCCTGCGGGTATACCGGTGAACTGGGGGGTCTGAAAAAGCACAATATAGTAATCATACCACTGACCCCCATCCATTGAGCTTTCCATATTGGAGGTATACTGTGCCGTGCTTTCATTTTCAAGGTAAAAATAAGGCATAAAAGCTTGAATTCTGTAACTGGCCCCGGTGCCTCTGATTTGAACTGAATAAAGGATCCCCGGGATATTGGTGGCATATAACCCCGCACTGGGGGAAGCCCCCGCGTAATCGTCAACCTGAGGAATGGCGCCGGCGATCCCATATAAAATCTCACCAGAATCGCCCGCGCGACAATCGGTACGCGCATTCCTAGTTGTGGTTGCTTTTTGATTTAAGTCCGTAATCATTTGCGTCCTGGCCACGTGCGGTAACAGGGAAACCACAGGGCCGGAAAAGCTTAGTGTGGCGGTGTAGGGAGCGTCCCTGAAATAACATTCTTCTGCCGCCTCAGCCGGTTTAACGGTTAAATCCCCCGTTAGTACTAATAAAACGGTAAAAATGAATGTGCGGATGAAACGAGACGACCGTATATACACTGTATTAAAAGGTAAATGATTATTCATAGCTAACACTCACTAATACTTTTGATGTAACCCGGCCTGCTGAGACAGCGCCTGTATTCTGATAACGTGTGTAGAAGTGATAGTCCGTTATTTCAGCAACGGGTGTTGCGGCGTTTATCGGGAAATTCACATCGGAAGAACCGTCTGCCTCCAGCACATTGGTGTTGTATTTCTGGGAAAATATCACCAGGCCCACGTTATCGGCGCCATCTGCTGCACCGTCTGTTTCGCTGATAAATACCTGTTTAGAGCCAGGTGCGAAATTTCCTGATTGCGGGGCAAAACTGAAATGAACATTCTCTATCACATCCGTGCATTCGCTCAGGCTAACAGTGAACGGATAACCGCCCAGCTGATCGGTGGGTAATATTGGCGCAGGCGGGGAACCGCGATCATCAAAATAATTGACGCTGACGGTAGGTAAATGAATGGCGCCGCCATTTTGTACGGTTAAGTGGCAGGTCGTCTCGAGAATATTAGCTTGTATATTCAGGTTGAGATCACTTTCTGCACTGGTGACGAAAGGAAACCCCACGGCTAATACCGTTAACAAACGTAATAATGTATTATTCATATTCACCGGGTGATTTATCATATTCCTTCCATTAGTCTTTGCTCGGCGATTTATTGATAGATAATCACAAACGTGATCGGTGCAATAAAGTTCCCTGGGGTAACATTTGATAGTGTACTGCCTGCTGCAATCACCATTCGGGCATTCATATTCAGGGTTGTGCCCGCAGTGGTGAGTGTGACCGTTTGCGGTGTGGCTCTGTCGACACAACTGAACTGAGTGCCGCTGTCAGGTGCATTCCGCCAGAGTTCAACCGCAGTCGCCGCTGCAGTGCCGCCATTGTTGGCAAATGAATCACCACTGGCTCCGGTACCGGAGCAGGCTCCTGCTGTTGGGTTGGCGGTGATCTCGGCGGATTTAACGCCGGAGCAATCGCTGAAAACCAGTTTAAAAGGCTGAATTTTACTTTTCTGTTTCAGTTCTGATTTATAGACATCATTAAAGTTAATGGCGGATGTCGGTGTCCCTGATGAGTCTTGAATCTGGGCAGCACAAGTCCCTGCTTCAATAGTAGAAGTAAAAGTAGCGGTTAAATTTTCAGTCGGCGTGAGCTCAACGGCATGTGCTGAACACGTCATGATGAATGCTGCTGTAAGCAGTAAAATTTGATTGGGTTTCACGTTATTCTTCTCCATGCAGATCTTTCATAACCTGATTTTTTCTATTTTATTCATAGTTAAAGTTAAAGGTGGCAACGGCGCTGAAATTCCCCGTTGTTCCTTTATTTGATTGCGTTTCTTGCAGGCGTGAAATCAGGGTGACCTCTTTTGCATTGATTTCTGCGCTGCTCCAGTTGAGCCGCTGGCTGTCATTGGTGGAGTTAATCACAAAAGGCTGGTTTGACGCCGAAGCCCGTGCAATAGAAACGCCCAAAAAGGAGGATGCCCCTTCACCTGAAATTCCATTACTAATCAGTGTGTTAACATAATTTGACTGCGTACCCTTTATGGTGGTTTTAATCGATGTGACTCCCGCCGGGCATTCCACAATTTTTATTTTGAAGGTTGCCGTAGCAGCAGTATCACCGGCAATAATTTTATCTAACCCTACCTTTCCACCCGAACCAACAGGAATGGTATTGTTAATGCCATTTCCTGAACCGCCTTCCAGTCTCATTTCACACGTCGTTTCAATAATATTAGCGCTAAAAGTAACGTTAACATTTTGTGCGAAAGTCGGTGTCATGTTTATATTGATAAATAAAGCTGAAAATATCGAGAATGATATTCTGTATCCATTTCTCATTCTTTTTCTCCTGTTTATTCTATTTACCTGGAAATCAATGGGTGATTTTGCAAAGGATGTTTTTTAACATGATTGTCATGTTCACTTTTTCCGGGTTTTCCGGGATGGAATAATTAATCTGACAGGATTGGTCAGACTGACTTCCCCAGACAACATGCAGTGTCCCTTTATCATCGATACCGCGAATGAAAGCCATTCCGCCCTGGCCCATATTTCCCACGAGGATGTTTTTATCATTAAAAACATCAGCACCTAAAGGAATGAATCCGTTATCGGAACGTTGCAACTCCATAATAACTGAGCGGCCTTCATCGGTTTCGAAATTAACTAATACCACTGAACCACTGCGCGGGTAGGTAATCGTGCTGGTATTAACAATATTAACGTCTGCCTCCAGTGTGCTGATGTCCAGACCCACCGTATTTTCCTGATAGGGTGAAAGATAAGGTGTGATTGCATATCCGTTACTGTCAATCCGACCTTCACCCGTACTCATTTTTGTGCCCTTCGCCCCTTTGGCGCTGACCAGTGCCAGCGTATCGGAGTCATTGATGTTTCCGGGAGCAAAATGTAATCCCGTCAGCGTGAATAACCATGCCTCCGCTGGAGCCGAAAGACGCCTGCCGTCCTCCGTCATCGGTTAAAGAGGCGGAAAGACTCACGGGGCCGTAAGCGCTGTTATAGCTTCCGTATCCGCCAATTTGATTTAAATTCTCTGAGTCGGCGAGTGAAGATGACGTATTAACGCTGTAGTTGTAGCGATTATCCTCGCTATAACCGCCAGCACTCATGTCCATTTGCGAGGAGCCTTTAAAGTCAGTGCTTATGCCGGCATTTAGGTTGGTAAATCCACCGGGACGTTTACCCTGCGTGAAAATGTTTTCCAGAGGAATACTCAGATTAACATACAGTCGATTATCCTGGTCGCCATTCTCGTTATACTCACGCTGAAGGGAAATACTATAGTTTGCCCAACGATAGCTATTGTTATATCCGAGAGAAAACTGAGACGTTTTCTTATTTTGATTCCAGTAAGTTTCCCAACTGCCCGTCATATAAAGAGAACCATAACTCTGTTCACGATATTCCAGAGGCTGGTTAACATTAATTTGTATCTGGTTTTTCATTCTGTCGTAATTGTTAAAAGTTTCCTCTTCATTCATTGGATCCCGGCTGAGTTCATCCTGAAGTGAAGCGGCATCGCGTAAGCTCAGATAGTCCTGTGTCGAAAATCGGTAAGCCGCAACATTCAGCGACGTATTGGTTTCAGTCAACAGCTTATTGTAAGAGATTCGATAGCTCTGACCGTCGAGTGACCGGTCGTCGTCGATATCGGCACGGGAGTGGGTAATGTCGAAGGCAAATGCACCCGCCGGGGTATTCATCGCAACCCCTGTCAGCAGGGCAAGGTAGTCCGATGACATCGCTTCAGCACCGGCATAGCCGGTGAAGGTATTATTGATCCCATAATAGCCAGTCAGCACCGCCACCTCGGGGGAGTTGCTGGATGAACTCTCATTGAGTTTGCCGAAGCCTACATCCCAGCGGCTATTACCGGGGCGTAACATCTGTGTGACCGAGGAGAAGGGCACTGAGAAAGAACGCCGGGTGCCATCTGATTCTTCTACTGTCACGTCTATACTGTTGCCATAACCCGTTGGGTTAATGTCATCAAGAGCAAAAGGTCCCGGCGGTACGGTGGTTTCATAAATCACCGTACCGCTCTGGCGGACAGTCACTTTCGCATTACTGTTTGCGGTGCCGCGGATCACTGGCGCATAGTTGTTAGATGAACCCGGTTGCATGCGGCTGTCACTGAACACCCTGAATCCTCTCAGATTGATGGAATCAAAGGCATCGCCCTGAGTGTAAGTATCACCCAAAACGAACTGGGCTTTTAATCCGGTGATATCGTGCTGAACATAAGCATCCTGACTGGTATAGGACAGGCCATTTTCCTGATCCCAGTTGGTTGAACCTCTGGCACGAAAACGCCAGCCAGATAAGTTCGCGCCATAATTCAGCCCTGCATAGGCGCTGTCGCGAGAATCTCCGTCAGCGCTTGAACGGTAGGCATTCATGTCGTAAGACAGCATGAACGCTGGAATGCCTTCTTCCCACAGAGCCGGATTGACATAACCAGAAGGACGTTTTGCGAGATAAATCTGCGGAATAGTAATATCCAGGCGTTGTTCCGATGAATTGAATTTGACCTTTGAATGACTGAGTTTTTCGGTCAGATTAATGCACGTGGTTTCCCCGCCTTCCGGCGAAATATCTGCAGTATCTTCTTTATCGATATCGATGAGGATATCTAACTGCTCAAGCAATTTTTGCGTGAGACACGGGCTGGCAATATTCGTCCCGTTATCAACGAAATTGACTTTAGAATTTAGTTTTAATGAACCGTTAATAAAAATACCGACGCTGTAAACGCCTGGCACAACAGGATTTCCCTTGCTAAAACGGCGGGTGTCTATTTTTTCACTGTTTGCTGTGCTGTAGAGAAACTGACTATCAAACTCTACATTTTCATCATCGTCTCCAACTTGATCATCGGATTTATCATTAGTAACCGCAGTTTCCGCCACGGACCTGGGTGACCACACAGCGCTGACGCCTATAGTCAAAGGAAGCAGTAATAAACCCGTTGTGATTTTATTTTTTTTCATAATATTGCTTTTTTTATGAATCAGATGGCGTCAGGGTTTTATTTAAAGGGATACTTCGTATTTCATATTTCCGCCATAATCATTAATTGCGGTATAATTTATCTTCCCTGCGTTTACCGTCGTCGTCAGCCCGTCGACTTTCATCAACTGAGTGGAATCGGGGGCGATCATTTTTGTCTCCAGTTCGTACTTGCGGCCATTCGCATTCAGAAAAGCTTCGTTCACAGTGACGAAGTAAGGGGTAGCATTTTTCACTTCTGCAAAAACCTGTTGACCGTTTTTCACTATTTTCCATGTCAATGCCGTCGCTGCTTCAGAAGCGGAACCCTTCAGCCCCTCAGGACGATAAAACAACTTTATGCGGGTACGAAAAGCCAACTGAAGCAAATTTTCATCGGTACTATTTTGGGCTTTAGGAGGAACTTCAAGAACGTTAAACCAAAATACAGTTTCTTTATCTTTGGGCAATTCGCCCCCAAAGCTGGAAATTTTCACTGTCTGGCCTTGTTTGGCGTTCATTCGTGAAATAGGGGGGGTCACAAGGAAAGGAATTTTCATCTCCTGCGGATTCACATCCTCGCGGCCATCATCCAGCCAGGATTGAACCAGCAAGGCTTTTTCTCCGCGGTTATCCAGTTTCACCGTAATCTCTTTCGCCTGAGCCGGATAAATAATCCGGGTGCCAGAAATGACAACATCTGCACAGACATCACAAGCAATAAACCCCAGAACGGCAAGGCAGAATGAAATGATTTTTGGTGTCGGTATAAAATTCATATTTCCCTCTATTAAATTTTATAATAAAAGCGCACCTGTTTGTTCATCGGGTACGCTTAATCATTAATTAACGTTGAATATTATTCGTAGTTCATAGTAAAGGTGACGTTAGTATTTACTTTACCCGCCTGAACACTATTTGTTGCAGACCAGTCAGCACTGGGTACATAGGCTGCTTTATAGGCAAACACACCACGACCTTCGACCAGAGCCACGCTTTGTGCCACATCAGTCGGGTCGCCGATCAGAACCTGGCTAACGTTGGTTGCTGTGTTGTTGTAAAGCGCAATACTGACGTTTTGCGCACTACCAGAGACGGTAGAGTCAGGTTTCAGCGTACCGCTGGATAATTCAGCAAATTGCTGTGAAGAGAAGCTGACGGAGGCTTTCTTCACTGATTCGGCGCAATCATTCAGCATTAACTCGAACTCTTTGGCACCGACACCGCCAGCAGCGCGAGTGGTGACATCCACTGCCGCTTTCGTCACCACAGGCATTGAGATAGTGACATTATTCGCTGCAATACCGTTGTTAGTGGTGATTTCACAGGTCGTGTCAGAGACCGCACCATCAAAGGTAATTAATCCCAAATCCGTTGCCTGGGCAGATAAGCTGCCGAATGCCAGACAAAAGACGGATAAAGGGAAGAGCGTCTTAATTTTTTTCATGAAATGTCCTTTTCATTATGAAAATAACCAAATAGTAAGGTGAAAGTATTAGTGGGCTAAATAAGCTTTTTTCAAAGACTTACTAAGGGGGGGGTTATAATTACGTTGTTGTTTATATCAAGTTGTACACACTGCAATATGGATGTAACTAAATATTTCATTGCGGGGTGTGTAATTAATCCTATAATTATTTTTTAAGTATTGAATTTTATTATGAGGGAAGTTATTAATTATCAGATAAAGAGATCTTAAGGATCGATTTTTCTAATTGAAATGGAAAAGTGCATGGAAATATATATCAAAATATATGATGGATTTAGTTTTAAAATCCGTGAAAATGATAAACAAATTGTGCTATTGAAAGTGGATAAGGTAATCAGGTTTTGTTTGCTTGCATAACGTACAGGTGTAATGACATGCTGAAGAGGAGGGGAGGCAGAAAGGAAAAATATTAAGGCACCCGAAGGTGCCTGGATGATTAACACGGAAATTAAAAGTCAGAGGCCCGACGCTTTTAGTGACGAACCGCAGGATGACTTCTTATGCATCTCTTTATTATTTCCCGGCAGCAATACGCTCGCGAATATGTTTAGCACGTGCTTCTGAAGACGGGTGATCATCAAACCAGCCGATGCTGCTGCCCTGATCCAGTTTTGCCAGTTTCTCAAAACTGGTTGCCAGACCTGTCGGGTCGATACCGCGTTTTTTCAGCAAATCAAACGAGTAATCATCCGCTTCGGATTCCTGTTTCTGCGAGAACTGCGCATTGACGTATTTCTCGCCCAGATCCGCCAGTTGCGATTGTGACAATGTTGCGCTGACGCCGCCGAGTGACGAAATCGCGGAACGTGCCGCCGTGGCGCTGTAGGCGACCTGCATGGCTTTACGGGTATGGCCGAGTGCGACGTGGCCCATTTCATGGCCGAGCACGCCTTCCACTTCATTGTCGTTCATTATGTCCATCAGGCCGCTGTAAACGCGGATACAGCCGTTGGCCATTGCCCAGGCATTGACGTCTTTGGTCAGGTAAACCTTATAGTTGGCGGGCGTGCCGTTAATGTTATCGCCCAGTGCTGCGGAGATTTTTTTCAGGCGCTGTGCGTATTCGCTGCTGTCGGGTGCTATCTGCGCCTTTTTATCCATTTCTTCACAAGACTGCACGCTCAGTGTTTTGACGTCGGCATCGCTCAGGGTATACGCCTGATAAGCCTGCGCGCCGGACTGCATTAAAGTGTCGGTATTGACGGTCGCACAACCGCTGACCAGTGACGCGGTAAAAAGGCTTAACAGAAGAGGGTGAGATTTCATCAATTTGTGTTCCCAGAAAAAGTTAACAAAACAGAAAATGTAGCCTGAAAAAGGCTCTGGTTGTAAGGATAGCGTTAAGGTAGGTTTTTCGCAGTGCACGATCTATAGTGTAAGTCCGAAAAAACGCCCTGATTTAAAAGCGGATTTTGTGAACTTAATCACGAGAGTGATTAGAGATTGCCGTTTTAATGCCGAGTCTGAGAAAATGACTTTCTTGACTGCTTTTTTAATCCGACCTGGAGTAGAACATGTCCTCTCGTAAAGAGCTTGCGAACGCTATTCGCGCACTTAGTATGGATGCCGTGCAGAAAGCGAATTCCGGCCACCCTGGCGCCCCTATGGGCATGGCAGACATTGCCGAAGTGCTGTGGCGCGATTACCTGAATCACAACCCGACTAACCCGCACTGGGCTGACCGTGACCGCTTCGTGCTGTCCAATGGTCATGGTTCTATGCTGATTTATAGCCTGCTGCACCTCACTGGCTATGATCTGCCGATGAGCGAACTGGCTAACTTCCGTCAGCTGCACTCGAAAACCCCGGGCCACCCGGAATACGGTTATACGCCTGGCGTTGAAACCACTACTGGCCCGCTGGGTCAGGGCATCGCGAACGCCGTCGGTTTTGCTATCGCAGAACGTACGCTGGCTGCGCAGTTCAACAAACCAGGCCATGACATTGTCGATCACCAGACTTATGCATTCCTGGGCGACGGCTGCATGATGGAAGGCATTTCTCACGAAGTGTGTTCTCTGGCCGGTACCATGAAACTTGGCAAACTGACCGCGTTTTATGATGACAACGGTATCTCCATCGACGGCCACGTAGAAGGCTGGTTCACCGATGACACTGCGGCACGTTTCGAAGCTTACGGCTGGCATGTTGTACGTGGTGTTGATGGTCACAATCCTGACTCTATCAAAGCGGCTATTGAAGAAGCGCACAAAGTTACCGACAAGCCTTCCCTGCTGATGTGTAAAACCGTGATCGGTTTCGGTTCGCCGAACAAGGCCGGTACTCACGATGTACACGGTGCCGCACTGGGCGCAGCCGAAGTGGCCGCTACCCGCGAAGCACTGGGCTGGAAATACGCTGCGTTTGAAATCCCGCAAGATATCTATGCGCAGTGGGACGCGAAAGAAGCCGGTAAAGCCAAAGAAGCGGCGTGGAACGACAAGTTTGACGCTTACGCTAAAGCGCACCCTGAACTGGCAAAAGAGTTCAAACGTCGTGTGAACGGCGAGCTGCCAGCAAACTGGGAAACCGAAGCACAGAAATTCATCGAACAATTGCAGGCTAATCCTGCGAACATCGCCAGCCGTAAAGCCTCCCAGAATGCGCTGGAAGCTTTCGGTAAAGTGTTGCCTGAATTCCTGGGCGGCTCTGCTGACCTGGCACCAAGCAACCTGACCATGTGGTCTGGTTCGAAGTCTATCGGCGACGATCAGGCAGGTAACTACATCCATTATGGCGTACGTGAATTCGGTATGACCGCGATCACCAACGGTATCGCGCTGCACGGCGGTTTCCTGCCGTACTCTGCGACTTTCCTGATGTTCGTGGAATATGCGCGTAACGCCGTGCGTATGGCCGCACTGATGAAGATCCGCAACGTGTTCGTGTACACCCATGACTCCATCGGTCTGGGTGAAGATGGCCCGACGCACCAGCCGGTTGAGCAAATCGCCAGCCTGCGCGTTACGCCAAACATGAGCACCTGGCGTCCTGCGGATCAGGTTGAATCTGCCGTGGCATGGAAATACGCCATCGAGCGTAATGACGGCCCGGTTACCCTGATCTTCTCCCGTCAAAATCTGACCCAGCAACCACGTACCGCTGAACAGCTGGCCAACGTGGCGCGCGGGGGTTACGTGCTGAAAGATTGTGACGGTACGCCAGAAGTGATCCTGATCGCGACCGGTTCTGAAGTCGGTATCACGGTAGAAGCGGCAGACAAACTGGCTGCTGCGGGCACCAAAGTGCGCGTGGTTTCTATGCCGTCTACGGATGCCTTCGACAAACAGGACGCGGCTTACCGTGAATCTGTCCTGCCGAAAGCCGTTTCTGCGCGCGTTGCGGTTGAAGCCGGTATTGCTGATTACTGGTTCAAATACGTTGGCCTGAATGGTGCTATCGTCGGAATGCACAGCTTCGGCGAATCTGCGCCAGCAGAACTGTTGTTCAAAGAATTCGGTTTCACTGTTGATAACGTTGTTGCTCAGGCACAAGCGTTACTGAAGTAATCCCGCTTTCTTAAAACTGCTTAAAAGCACCTTCGGGTGCTTTTTTTTTCGCCTGCATTTTCATGCGCCGGTTCTCAGTTTCGTACGAAATGACGCAGGTCAAACCCTTCTGACGCGGACTCGGTTACACTGCCTGCATTCTGAAAATGTTTCATTCGGTCATTTTTTGCGAAAAATCACTGTCGAAAAGGTGACGAAAAAGTAAAATCACTGTGAATACACAGAATTGACTGGTGTTTTTTTCAGCGATCGGCGCGATTAATGCGGGGTTGTTCTACGAATTATTCCTTTTATTCATCGTTTGGTTTATTCTCAGCTGAACCGTTTCAGTCCGGCTATTTGAGCTTAACATCGTCACCAGGTTGTTATCGTGCCTGAAACTGAAACTTTTCTGCCGCATGCATTGTGCGGACAGATGATGATGGTGATTCACCGTAAACGCACGCTGCATTACTATAGGTGTTACTGATATTGAGTAACAACCGTGTAACAGGGAGATGTATGCCAATACGTATTGCAATTAATGGCTTTGGTCGCATTGGCCGTAGCGTATTGCGCGCGTTATACGAATCCGGGCGTCGGGCGGAAATCTCCGTCATTGCCATCAATGAAATCGCCAGCCCTGAAGGCATGGCACATCTGCTTAAATACGACTCCAGCCACGGGCGCTTTGCCTGGGATGTCCGCCAGGAAGGTGAAAACCTTTACGTCGGCGATGACTCCATCCGTTTACTTCATCAGTCTGATGCCAGCCAGTTGCCGTGGGGCGAACTGAGCATTGACGTCGTGCTTGATTGCACTGGCGTTTATGGCAGCCGTGCAGACGGTGAAGCCCAGCTTGCGGCCGGCGCCAAAAAAATTCTGTTCGCGCATCCGGGCGCTCATGATCTTGACGCCACGGTGGTTTACGGTGTGAACCACCAGTTGCTCGAACGTCAGCACCGCATTGTGTCCAATGCGTCCTGCACCACCAACTGTATTATCCCTGTGATCAAACTGCTCGACGATGCTTTTGGCATTGAGTCCGGCACGGTAACGACCATCCATTCCTCAATGAATGACCAACCGGTTATCGATGCGTACCATGCGGATTTACGCCGTACGCGCGCCGCCAGCCAGTCCATTATCCCGGTCGATACCAAGCTGGCCGCAGGGATCACACGCATCATGCCCAAATTCTGCGATCGCTTTGAAGCGATCTCGGTGCGTGTGCCGACAATCAATGTCACAGCCATTGATCTGAGTGTATTTGTCGAGGGTTCTGTGACGGTAGGCGAGGTTAACCAGTTGCTGCAAAAGGCTGCAACAGGTGCTTTTCGTGGTATTGTTGACTATACCGAACTACCATTAGTCTCGACAGATTTTAACCATGATCCCCATAGCGCCATCGTAGATGGAACGCAGACGCGGGTAAGTGGACAGCACCTGATTAAGACACTGGTCTGGTGCGATAACGAGTGGGGTTTTGCCAACCGAATGTTGGATACAACATTGGCAATGTCCGCTAGCGGTTTCTAGTACGGCTGTTCCGGTCTCCCGACCGAAACGGCCTTCAAGCAACTTTAAAGAGAATCAACGAGAGGATTCACCATGTCTGTTATTAAGATGAGCGATCTGGATTTAGCGGGTAAACGCGTACTAATCCGTGCCGATCTGAACGTGCCAGTTAAAGATGGCAAAGTAACGTCAGATGCACGTATCCGCGCTTCTTTACCAACCATCGAAATTGCCCTGAAACAAGGCGCACGCGTGATGGTTACCTCGCATCTGGGTCGTCCGACTGAAGGCGAATATAACGAAGAGTTTTCTCTGCTGCCGGTTGTTAATTACCTCAAAGAGCATCTGAAATCCCCAGTACGTCTGGCGAAAGATTACCTTGATGGTGTTGAAGTTGCCGAAGGTGAGCTGGTGGTTCTGGAAAACGTTCGCTTTAACAAAGGCGAAAAGAAAGACGACGAAGCCCTGTCCAAAAAATATGCTGCCCTGTGTGACATCTATGTGATGGACGCATTTGGTACCGCGCACCGCGCGCAAGCTTCTACTCACGGCGTGGGCAAATTTGCTCCGATCGCCTGTGCCGGTCCGCTGCTGTCTGCAGAGCTGGAAGCACTGGGTAAAGCGCTGGGTAACCCGGCACGTCCGATGGTGGCTATCGTTGGTGGTTCTAAAGTTTCTACCAAACTGACCGTTC
This sequence comes from Rahnella sp. WP5, assembly GCF_000745615.1. NCBI lineage: Bacteria > Pseudomonadati > Pseudomonadota > Gammaproteobacteria > Enterobacterales > Yersiniaceae > Rahnella > Rahnella sp. WP5. Next base: position 22,637 of record NZ_KN050721.1, read on the forward strand.
TGGATTCCCTGTCTAAAATCGCTGACCAGCTGATCGTTGGCGGTGGTATCGCGAACACCTTCGTGGCTGCTCAAGGCAACAACGTCGGTAAATCCCTGTACGAAGCAGACCTGGTCGGTACCGCAAGCAAATTGCTGGAAACCTGCGACATTCCTGTTCCTACCGATGTTCGCGTGGCGACTGAGTTCTCTGAAACAGCCGTTGCAACGGTGAAGTCTGTTAAAGACATCAAAGATGACGAACAAATTCTCGACATGGGCGATGAGTCTGCATACCGTCTGGCTGAGATCATTAAAAACGCTAAAACCATTCTGTGGAATGGTCCTGTAGGCGTGTTCGAGTTCCCTAACTTCCGTAAAGGGACCGAAATTGTGGCGCAGGCTATTGCTGACAGCGATGCATTCTCTATCGCAGGCGGCGGCGACACACTGGCAGCTATCGATTTGTTCGGTATCGCTGACAAAATTTCCTATATCTCCACTGGCGGTGGCGCATTCCTGGAATTCGTTGAAGGGAAAGCACTGCCAGCGGTTGTGATGCTGGAAGAGCGTGCTAAGAAGTAATGAACCCTGAACGGGGAGCATAATGCTGTCCGTTCTTCTTTGCCGCGCGGGGGGCTGCACAGTGGAGCCCGCGCGACATAGCAAACCGATTCAATCCATCTACGGCCGACGAATACAGGACAAAGAACTATGTCTAAAATTTTTGATTTCGTAAAACCAGGCGTTATCACTGGTGATGATGTACAGAAAGTTTTCGCTATTGCTAAAGAAAACAAATTTGCTCTGCCAGCGGTTAACTGCGTAGGCACCGACTCTATCAACGCCGTTCTCGAAGCTGCTGCGAAAGTCCGTTCACCGGTTATCGTCCAGTTCTCTAACGGTGGCGCTGCGTTCATCGCCGGTAAAGGCCTGAAAACTGACGTGCCACAAGGCGCGGCAATCCTGGGTGCAATCTCTGGCGCACACCACGTGCATCAGATGGCAGAACATTACGGCGTGCCAGTTATCCTGCACACCGACCACTGCGCGAAAAAACTGCTGCCATGGATCGACGGACTGCTGGATGCGGGTGAAGCTCACTACGCGAAAACCGGTAAACCACTGTTCTCTTCTCACATGATCGACCTGTCTGAAGAGTCTCTGGAAGAAAACATCGAAATTTGCAGCAAGTACTTAGCTCGCATGGCAAAAATCGACATGACTCTGGAAATCGAACTGGGTTGTACCGGTGGTGAAGAAGATGGCGTAGACAACAGCCATATGGACGCATCTGCACTGTACACTCAACCACAAGACGTTGATTACGCATACGAAAAACTGAACGCCATCAGCCCGCGTTTCACTATCGCTGCGTCATTCGGTAACGTACACGGTGTTTACAAACCAGGTAACGTTAAACTGACTCCAACGATCCTGCGTGATTCTCAGGAATACGTGTGCAAGAAACATAACCTGCCACACAACAGCCTGAACTTCGTATTCCACGGCGGTTCCGGTTCTACTGCAGCAGAAATCAAAGAATCTGTAGGTTACGGTGTTATCAAAATGAACATCGATACCGATACTCAGTGGGCTAACTGGGACGGTATCCTGCAGTTCTACAAGAAAAACGAAGCTTACCTGCAAGGTCAGTTGGGTAACCCGGAAGGCGCGGACAAACCTAACAAGAAATTCTATGACCCGCGCGTATGGCTGCGTTCTGCACAGTCTTCCATGGTGACTCGCCTGGAACTGGCATTCAAAGAACTGAACGCAATCGACGTACTGTAATTCTTACGCTTCCGGTGCTTGACCACCGGAATGTGAGGATAATCGTCAAAGGGGCTTCGGCCCCTTTTTTATTGCCTGCTTTCCGGCCACAATAGCCTGTTATCCGTGTTTCGCCAGAATCCCCGAAGAGAGAGCCATGAAGCCAAAATCTGTCACCCTCGATGATGTCGCGCGCCACGCCGGTGTGTCTTATCAGACCGTTTCGCGCGTCCTGAATCAGGCTGCACACGTCTCGGTCAGAACGCGCAACAAAGTCGAACAGGCAATGGCTGCGCTGAATTACGTCCCGAACCGTGTCGCCCAGCAACTGGCGGGCAAACAAAGTTACACCCTTGGGCTGGCGACCACCGAGCTGGCGCTACATGCCCCGTCGCAAATCGCGTCGGCAATGAAAACCCGCGCAAACCAGCTAGGTTTCAACGTCGTGATATCGATGATTGATAACCTGAGCCTTGCCGCGTGTCGTACTGCGGTGAATGAACTGATGTCACAGCGTGTCGATGGCGTACTGATTAACGTGCCGCTGTCGAATGAGGACGCAGACGCGATCGCACAGCTTTGTGGCAATTTACCGGCGCTGTTTCTGGATGTCGATCCGCAGGCCGATGTGTTTAAAATTCTGTTCGATCCTCACTGCGGGGCAGAGCAGGGCGTCGAACATCTGCTGGCGCTCGGACATCAGCAGATCGCCGTACTGACCGGCCCGCTCGAATCCATATCTGCACGCTTACGTTATGAAGGCTGGCTGAATACGCTGGCATTGCACGATATTACGCCGTGCACGGTTCAGCATGGCGACTGGAGCGCGGCTTCGGGTTACCAGCAGGCGTTATTGTTGCTCAATCAGCCCGCACGCCCTACGGCGATTCTGGTCGCCAATGATCAGATGGCGCTGGGCGTACTGCGCGCTGTCCATGAGTTTGGCCTGCGGGTGCCGGAGCAAATCTCGGTGATGGGCTATGACGATACTGAAGACAGCGCATTTTTCTTCCCGCCGCTGACCACCATCAAACAGGATTTCCGCCTGCTCGGTCACGAGAGCATTAACCGGCTGGTAGAGCATCTGCATACGCATGGCGATCACCCGCAGTCCTCATTGTTACTGCCCACTTCTTTGGTTGAACGCCACACAACCGCCAGACCGGGTACAGACACTGTGTCGCAGGAAACTTTATCGCAGGAACTGATCCGCATCGCACGTCAGCTCAGCGCGCTGTGAATCTTTTTTAAGAACTGACTGACGCGGAATTTGTGATCCGCGTCCCTTTCCCGCATCCCCGCACTTTACTTACTCTCTCCGGTTACGCATGTTTATATTATTGTGAGCGCATAACAATTTACCGGGGAGATATTATGAATCCATCAGCGGAAGATAAATTATCATCGCTGGCCACTGTTCTGGCCCGCCGTGACTGGGAAAAACCGGCCTCGACGCAGTGCAACCGATTACCCGCACACCCGCCGTTCAACAGCTGGCGAAATGCAGAGAAAGCGAGAAACAACAAGGCTTCAGAAAAAATTCGTAACCTGAATGGCGAGTGGGCGTTCAGCTATTTTAACCGTCCTGAAGCCGTGCCGGAGCAATGGCTGCAACAGGATCTGCCTGATGCCGATGCTGTGCAGGTGCCGTCAAACTGGCAGTTAGCGGGTTATGACGCGCCGATTTATACCAACGTGCAGTACCCGATCCCCGTCAATCCGCCGTTTGTACCGGAAGAAAATCCTGCGGGTTGTTACTCGCTCACAGTTTCTGTGGATAATGACTGGCTGAGCAGCGGGCAGACGCGCATTGTGTTCAACGGCGTCAATTCTGCGTTCTATTTATGGTGCAACGGTCAGTGGATCGGCTATTCCCAGGACAGCCGTTTACCGGCGGAATTCGATCTCAGTCATGTGCTGCACGCGGGTGAAAACCGTCTGGCGGTGATGGTGCTGCGCTGGAGCGACGGCAGTTATCTGGAAGATCAGGATATGTGGCGCATGAGCGGCATCTTCCGTGATGTCACCTTGCTGCATAAACCGGCAGAGCAGATCACCGATTTGCAGGTGCGCACGCATCTGTTCCACGGCTTCACGCAGGCCGAGCTGGAAGTACAAGTCAGCGCCGCGGTGCCGCAGGACACCGCAGCTGATTATCAGGTGCGCGTCCAGTTATGGCAGGGCGATAAACCGGTCGCAGAACATCAGCAACCGCTCGGCAGTGAAATCATTGATGAACGCGGGACGGCATTTGACCGCACCACGCTGCGTCTGCCGGTCAGCCGGCCCGCATTATGGAGCGCTGAACAGCCCGCTTTATACCGTGCTGTCATTTCCCTGATTTCGCCACAGGGCCAGCTTATTGAAGCCGAGGCCTGTGACGTCGGTTTCCGTCAGGTGGAAATCAGCAACGGGCTGCTGAAAGTGAACGGTCAGCCGGTGCTGATCCGCGGCACCAACCGTCACGAGCATCATCCCGAAAACGGTCAGGTGATGGACGAAGCGACGATGCGCCGCGATATCGTGCTGATGAAACAGCACAACTTCAACGCCGTGCGCTGCTCGCATTATCCGAACCATCCGCTGTGGTACCGGCTCTGTGACGAATACGGTCTGTACGTCGTGGATGAAGCCAATATCGAAACCCACGGCATGCAGCCGATGAACCGTCTGTCGGATGATCCGGTGTGGTTCAACGCCTTCAGCGAACGCGTGACGCGCATGGTTCAGCGCGACCGCAATCATCCGTGCATCATCATCTGGTCACTGGGCAACGAGTCCGGTCATGGCGCCACTCATGACGCGCTGTACCGCTGGATCAAATCTGTCGATCCGACCCGTCCGGTGCAGTACGAAGGCGGCGGTGCCAACAGCGCGGCGACCGACATTATCTGCCCGATGTATTCCCGCGTTGAGCAGGATCAGCCGTTCCCGGCTGTACCGAAATGGTCGATTAAAAAGTGGATCAGCATGCCGGACGAAACGCGTCCGCTGATCCTCTGCGAATACGCCCATGCGATGGGCAACAGCTTTGGCGGCTTTGATAAATACTGGAAAGCGTTCCGTCAGTTCCCGCGTCTGCAGGGCGGTTTTGTCTGGGACTGGGTTGATCAGAGTCTGCTGCGCACCAGCGAAAACGGTGAGCGTTATATGGCCTACGGCGGCGATTTTGGTGATACGCCAAATGACCGGCAGTTCTGCATGAACGGTCTGGTATTCGCTGACCGCACTCCGCATCCGTCCTTATTTGAAGCCCAGCGCGCCCAGCAATTTTTCCAGTTCTCGCTCACAGGCACTTCGCCTTTGATGATTGAAATACAAAGCGAATACTTGTTCCGGCACAGTGATAATGAGCAGTTTGTCTGGCGCATTGAACGTGACGGCGAAGTCATTTCACAGGGCGAGGCGGTACTGGATATCGCGCCCAACGGCAAACAAACCCTGAATCTGGGGGATATGCCGCAGGCAGAAGGCGATTTGTGGCTGAATGTTGCGGTACACCAGCCACAGGCGACTGCGTGGTCAGAAGCCGGACACCGTAGTGCCTGGGATCAATGGCAGTTGCCGCAACCGCTGATATTGCCGGTGCCGGAAAAAATCTCTGCCGCCACGCCGGTTCTCGATCAGCAAGGTGACGTGATTTCCGTACTGCACGGCGCGCAGTGCTGGCAGTTCAGTCAGCAAAGCGGATTGCTGGAACAGTGGTTCGATGGTAAAACGCCGCGCCTGCTTTCCGCCTTGCGCGACCAGTTTGTCCGTGCGCCGGTAGATAATGATATCGGTGTCAGCGAAGTCACCCGTATTGACCCGAATGCCTGGGTTGAGCGCTGGAAAGCGGCGGGTATGTACCATCTGGAATCGCGTTTATTAAACATCTCCGCCGATCAGTTACAGGACGGGGTAGTGATCACGACCACTCACGCGTTTATGGCGGAGGAAGAAACGCGACTGCTGAGCCGCAAGATTTTCCGCATTGATAATCAGGGCGAACTGCATATCAGCGCGGAGGTTCGCGTGGCATCAAACGTGCCGTCACCGGGGCGCATTGGCCTGACCTGTCAGTTGGCTGAAACCGCAAAAAACGTTAGCTGGCTGGGCCTGGGGCCGCATGAAAACTACCCGGATCGCCGTCTGGCTGCGCAGCACGGGCGCTGGAATTTGCCGCTGACAGAGATGTACACGCCTTACGTTTTCCCGACCGAAAACGGTCTGCGCGGAGAGACCCGTGAGCTGGATTACGCCGGATGGACGCTGCGTGGCAATTTCCACTTTGGCCTGAGCCGCTACAGCCTGCAACAGTTGATGGACACCAGCCATCGTCACATGTTGCGTGAAGAAGAGGGCACCTGGCTGAACATCGACGGCTTCCATATGGGCGTCGGCGGTGATGATTCGTGGAGCCCGAGCGTCAGCCCTGATTTCCTGCTGACAGCCGGTCAGTACCATTATTCGTTCACCTGGAAACGTGCCTGACAGCCTGCGCCGCCGTGTTAATCCCCGGCGGCGCGATATTCAGACGTAAGGAAAATGCTTATGTATTACCTGAAAAATACTAACTTTTGGATGTTCGGGCTGTTCTTCTTCTTTTACTTTTTCATCATGGGTGCCTACTTCCCGTTCTTCCCGATCTGGCTGCATGATATTAATCAGATCAGCAAAAGCGACACCGGCATTATCTTCGCCAGCATTTCGCTGTTCTCACTGTTGTTCCAGCCGGTGTTTGGTTTACTGGCGGATAAACTGGGGCTGAAAAAGCATTTGCTGTGGATCATCACCGGCATGTTGATCCTGTTTGCGCCATTCTTTATCTACGTGTTTGGGCCGTTACTGAAAATTAATATCTATCTCGGTTCGGTGGTGGGCGGGATTTACCTTGGCCTGATTTACAACGCCGGTGCGCCTGCGATTGAAGCCTATATCGAGAAAGTCAGCCGTCGCAGCAGCTTTGAATTTGGCCGTGCACGTATGTTCGGTTGTGTCGGCTGGGCGCTGTGCGCATCGGTGGTCGGCATCATGTTTACCATCAACAATGAATTTGTGTTCTGGCTCGGCTCCGGCTGTGCGGTGATCCTCGCCATCCTGTTGCTGATCGCCAAACCGGAAGTCACGTCCAGCGCGCGCGTGGCCAACGAACTGGGGGCGAACAGCAAACCGTTCAATCTCAAACTTGCCCTCGAACTGCTGAAAGACAAGAAGCTGTGGTTCCTGGCGCTGTACGTCATCGGTGTTTCCTGTACGTACGACGTGTTCGATCAGCAGTTTGCCAACTTCTTTACCTCCTTCTTCACGTCATCTTCTGAAGGGACGCGCGTCTTTGGCTATGTGACCACGATGGGCGAACTGCTCAACGCCAGCATCATGTTTTTCGCACCGCTGATAGTGAACCGCATTGGTGGCAAGAATGCTTTGCTGCTGGCCGGTACCATCATGTCAGTGCGCATCATCGGCTCGTCTTTCGCGTCATCGCCGCTGGAAGTGGTGGTGCTGAAAACCTTGCACATGTTTGAGGTGCCGTTCCTGATTGTCGGTTGCTTCAAATACATTACGTCCGTGTTTGAGGTGCGTTTCTCGGCGACGATTTATCTGGTGACGTTCTGCTTCTTCAAACAGGTGGCGATCATCTTTATGTCCGTTTTCGCGGGCAACATGTATGACCGAATCGGTTTCCACGGCACCTATCTGATCCTCGGAGTCATCGCGCTGACCTTCACGGTGATTGCTGCCTTTACGCTGAGCGGCCGCGGCCCCCTTCAGGCATTCAAAACCCCTGAACCGTTAAAAAACAGCCACGCAAATTCTTAATTTATCTGAACTCTTTGCTGCGAAATTGGCACTTCATCGCATTGTTAGTTAACCTTACAGAACACTTGCTGCCTCGTTAAACGGGGCAGCTTTGGTTTCTTGCAGCCCGTGAGGGTGTAATTTTGGGGTACTTTAAATGGATGATTTAAACGTTGTGGGCAGCATCAATAATGCTGGCAACTGGTTGGTGAGAAACCAGGCGTTACTGCTTCATTACGCGGTGAATATTGTGGCAGCGATCTTCATTCTGATTGTGGGGATGATTATCGCCCGTGTCGTTTCCGGTGCCGTCAGCCGGGTCTTAAAAGTTCGTGGTATTGACATCACCGTTTCCGACTTCCTTTCCGCCATGGTGCGTTACGCGATTATCGCGTTCACGCTGATTGCGGTTCTGGGGCGGATTGGCGTGCAAACCACGTCCGTGATTGCCGTCATCGGTGCCGCCGGTCTGGCCGTCGGTCTGGCATTACAGGGGTCGCTGTCCAACTTTGCGGCCGGCGTTTTGCTGGTGATCTTCCGTCCGTTCCGTGCCGGTGAATATGTCGATCTCGGCGGCGTGGCCGGTACCGTCACTCAGGTACAAATTTTTTCCACTACCCTGCGTACGCCGGACAACAAAATCATTGTGGTGCCGAATGGTAAAATCATCGCCGGTAACATCATCAATAATTCACGCGAACCGACCAGCCGTATCGAGCTGACGGTGGGCGTGGGTTATGACTCTGACATCGATCTGGTGAAAACGATCCTGACCGATATCATCACAGCCGATCAGCGCGTTTTGAAAGATAAAGACGTCGTGGTTCGCCTCAACGAAATGGCAGCTTCAACCCTGAATTTCATTGTGTACGCCTGGACCAGCAACGGTGATGCACAGAACGTGAAATGGGATCTGCTGGAATCGTTCAAACGCGCGCTGGATAAAAACAATATCAATATTGCGTATCCGCAGATGGATGTTCACCTGTATCAGGTGGCGAATGCGGCGGGCAACCAGCAGGAAGAACGACGCACTTTCGAATAAAGTATGCTTCCCGGATTCAGATTTTCTCAGGCGCCTGCGGGCGCCTTTTTCATGCCTGAAATATCATCCTGCCACTGATAAGCCAGTCTAATGACCGATTAGAAATATCCATTTCCTCTTATACCGGCTAAGCCCTTACACTGCGCGCAATCTCTGTTATTCACTCTCTGAAGGATATCCCATGCTGGCTATTTTCCTGCAAGGACTGGCGATGAGCGCCGCGATGATTTTACCCATTGGCCCGCAGAATGCATTTGTGATGAATCAGGGCATCCGTCGTCAGTATCATCTGATGATCGCCGGTTTGTGCGCCCTGAGCGACATTGCGCTGATTTGTGGCGGTATCTTTGGCGGCAGCGCGCTGCTGAGCAAATCCCCGACCTTACTGATGCTGGTGAGCTGGGGCGGCGTGGCGTTTTTACTCTGGTATGGCTGGGGCGCGTTTCGTACTGCCTTCAGCAAAAATCCCGAACTGGCGCAGGCCGAAGTGGCGAAGCAAAGCCGCTGGAAAATCGTGGTCAGCATGCTGGCGGTCACCTGGCTGAATCCGCACGTTTATCTCGATACTTTCGTGGTGCTCGGCAGTCTGGGCGGCAGCCTGAGCCATGATGAGCGTTCGTGGTTTGCGCTCGGCGCGGTCAGTGCGTCAGTGATGTGGTTCTTCGGGCTGGCGATCCTCGCCGCCATGCTCGCGCCCTGGCTGAATACCGGCAAAGTGCAGCGCGTCATCAACTTTATCGTCGGTGCAATTATGTGGGGAATTGCAATACAACTGGCGCGTCAGACCGGGGTATTTTGAGTTTTGTCACTAATCTTAGTTTCTGTTGTAACGGATTATGCTACGGTTTCGCAGATTGTTTGACCTATCTATTGCCAGATCTTTGATGATTAATGGAGGCACTGTGAAACTGAAAGCATTGGCTGTAGCAGCGATGTTGGGATTAGGGACATTACCGCTGGCGTTACAGGCGGCAGAATTACCTGCCGGGCCGCACGTCGTGACGTCAGGCACCGCAAGCGTGGATGCCACGCCGGATATCGCGACACTGGCGATTGAAGTCAGCGTGTCGGCGAACGATTCAGCCAGCGCCAAGAAGCAGGCTGATGAACGCGTGGCAGAGTACTTTGCTTTCCTGCAGAAAAACGGCATTGAGAAAAAAGATATCAATGCGGCGAACCTGCGTACTCAGCCGGAATATAACTACCTGAAAGATGGCACGTCACAGCTCAAGGGCTACCGCGCCGTGCGTCAGGTTCAGGTAACTTTGCGTCAGCTCGACAAACTGAATGAACTGCTGGATGGCGCGCTGAAATCCGGCCTGAATGAAGTGCGTGCGGTTGAACTGGGCGTCGCCAATCCGGATAAATTCCGTGATGAAGCGCGTCAGAAAGCGATTGAAAACGCCACGCAGCAGGCAAAATCGCTGGCCGAAGGTTTCCATACCAAACTGGGGCCGGTTTACAGCATTCGTTATCACGTTGCTAACTACCAGCCGATGCCGGTGGCGCGTATGTATAAAACCGCCGAAGCCGCAGGGCAGAGCGATGTCGCGCAAACCTACGAGCAGCAAAGTATTCATTTCGACGATCAGGTCGATGTGGTATTCGAATTGCAGCCTCAGGCACCTGCACCAGCCCCGGCTCAGTAAGAATGATTCTGTAAAAATGAAAAAACCCGCTCCGGCGGGTTTTTTGTTTCTGACCTTTTATGTTGCCTGTCGGACTTCTTTATCGGCTGAAAACGTCACCTGTTTCTGTGCTTCCAGCACCCGCAATCTTTCTGTCAGCGCCTGGCTGATCGAGGCATAAGCGGTACTGCCCAGCGCCAGACGTAGTGGCGGACTGACGGCATCGGCAGCGGTGATCATCGCCCGGACAGTATTTACCGCGTCACCTTTAATGGCGAAATCACCGGATGCAATCGCCCGGCGTACCTCACCGGCGGGTGTCTTTTCGTAGCACGGCAAGGGCGTTGCATGATCCAGCCCGGCGCCAAATTCTGTGCTGGTCGGGCCGGGTTCCACGATCAGGAAATCAATGCCAAACGGTGCCACTTCCTGCGCAACGGATTCGACAAACCCTTCAATCCCCCATTTGGTCGCATGATAAAGACTGAAGTTGGGATAAGCGATCTGTCCGCCTTCCGATGAAACCTGCACAATCCGGCCGCCACCTTGTCCGCGCAGGTAGGGTAAAACGGCGCGGATAAGCTGGATCGAACCCACCAGGTTAGTGGCGATCTGCCTGTCGATTTGTTCGTCACTGGTTTCTTCGCCTGCGCCGAACAGGCCATAACCGGCATTGCTGACCACGACATCAATACGTCCCATCTTAGTGAATGCGCCGGCAACGGCTGCTCTGATTGCCGGAGTGTCTGTGACGTCGAGCGTGATGCTATGCAACTGATCGCCATAGATCGCCTGTAAGGCGTCAAGCGCACCTGGCTTGCGTAAGGTGGCGATCACCCGGTCACCGCGCTCAAGTAGCTGTTCAGTGAGCAGGCGTCCAAGGCCGGTCGATGTGCCGGTAATAAACCATGTCTTTGCCATTATCAAATGCCTCTGTTGCAGAAGTTGCCAGACATTCAGGGTAGGGCAATACTATTGTTGCGTTAATACCCAATAACCCGCATGAACAGGTGAATATTACCCACCAATGAGCAAACCATTATTGAGCAAACCGACCCTGGCAGAACTCAGGGCCTTTATGGCCGTTGCTGAACACCGCAGTTTCCGCCGTGCCGCCGATCTTTTAGGCATTACCCGATCCTCGCTCAGCCATATTATGCGCGGGCTTGAAGATCGTCTTGGCGCACGCCTTTTGCACCGCACGACGCGCAGTGTGTCACTGACCGAAACGGGTGAACGCCTGCTGAAACGGATTAATCCGCTGATGAACGGGCTTGATGCGGCGCTGGAAGACGTAGCAGGCGAGCCGGGGCGGCTGACGGGTGAATTACGTATCAACGGCAGCGAGGGCGCTATCCGCTTGTTGTTGCGCAATATTGTTCCGCAATTCATGGCGCGTTATCCCGGTGTGGCGCTGGATCTGGTGGCGGAAGGAAAGCTGGTGGATATTGTCGGGGAAGGGTTTGACGCAGGGATCCGGCTGGGAGAAGCGGTTCCACGGGACATGATCGCCGTGCGACTCAGCCCCGACATGCGCTTTCTGGCCGTGGCTTCGCCGGATTATCTTGCGGCGCATCCCGCCCCTGAAACGCCGGATGATCTCGCCCGCCATCAGTGTCTGCGTCAGCGCCTGCCCAGCGGAAAACGCTATCGCTGGGAGTTTCACAAACGCGGACAGGAAGTGGCGGTGGACGTGCCGGGAAATCTGACGCTGGATAATACGCAACTGATGATTGAGGCCGCACAGGACGGGCTGGGGATCGCGTATGTTCCTGAAGATTATGCGCAGGTTGCGCTGAAAGAAGGGCGGCTAATCGCAGTGCTGGAAGACTGGTGCCCGCCAATCCCCGGTTTGTTTCTCTACTTCGCGGGCAACCGGCATGTGCCCGCGAGCCTGCGGGCATTGATCGAGATGGTCCGGGAGAAAAGCGATTAAACGCCGCTTTTCACGCCGGATAATTCTGTCAGTCCTGACGCAACACCTGATGTCCGTGGGCGATCAGTGCATCGGTGACTTTACGCATCATGCGGCTTTCGGGCGCAAAACGGTGCCAGTAAAGCATACGGCGCTGGAACAGGCCGGGCGTCAGGTCGATCAGCTCGCCGCTTTCCAACTCTTTCTCGATTTGCAGATGCGGGATCATGCAGCAGGTGGTGCCCTGACGGGCCAGTTGCACAAAGGCTTCCGACGAGTTAACGATGTGGCACGGCACGCTGCCCGGCGATAAATCGAAGTTCTGTTGCAGGAAGGCCTGATGCATATCGTCCAGATGGTCAAACGCTACCGCAGGCGCTTTCAGCAAGGCGGAGCGGGTAACGCCGTTCGGGAAATAGCGATCAGCAAAAGGTTTCGAACCCACAAACAAATAGTCCAGCGCACCAAGCTGATCCACCAGACAGCTCGGCAGTGGCTGGGGCTGAATACTTACCGCGCCCACCACTTCACCACGACGCAGACGTTCCTGCGTGCGCGTTTCATCTTCCACCTGTAAATTCAGGCGGATAGGGGAATCAACCAGCACTGATTTCAGCGCCGGTAACAGCCAGGTTGCCAGACTGTCGGCATTGACCGCCAGTGAAAGCAGCAGAGGTGTATCATTGCTTTCATTGTTGCTGTCACTGCCAAGCCACTCTTCTTCCAGTAATTCCACCTGATGTAACAAGGCCAGTAATTTCTGTCCCTGTTCAGTCGGCCGGGGTGGAACGGTACGAACCAGCAGCGGCTGGCCGAACAAATTTTCCAGTTGCTTGATGCGCTGAGAGACGGCCGATTGTGTGATGCAAAGCTTCTGCGCTGCGCGCTCAAAACCGCGCTCACGGATCACCGCGTCCAGTGCCTGCAGCGTTCTATAGTCCGGGCGTTTCATCGGAGTTCTGTCCCTTAGATTTAATTTTATCCGAACACTATGCCACAGATTGTCAGGATTTGTGGTGAGGAAAATCTTTGTGTTTGCAGCACAATTGCACTTAATAAGTGTGATCTGGCTGCGGTGTTGTTTATCCAAATTGCCGGGACATGCTTTATAATCACCGGCACTCTTCGTTCCACCGAACTATTCACGCCACTTACGTGTTATCAGACAGAGAAGCCATTATGACGCAGGAAGAATTGAAAAAAGCAGTCGGCTGGGCCGCACTGGATTACGTCACGCCGGGCACCATTGTCGGTGTCGGTACCGGATCCACCGCCGCACATTTCATTGATGCACTGGGTTCCATCAAAGGCCAGATTGAAGGTGCGGTTTCAAGCTCCGATGCTTCTACCGCAAAACTGAAGAGCCTGGGTATTCATGTTTTCGACAGCAATGAAGTGGATTCGCTGGATGTGTATGTCGATGGCGCGGATGAAATCAACGGCTCGATGCAGATGATCAAAGGGGGGGGCGCTGCGCTGACCCGCGAAAAAATCATTGCCGCGATTGCCAAAAAATTCATCTGTATCGTGGATGCTTCCAAGCAGGTTGATGTGCTGGGTAAATTCCCGCTGCCGGTGGAAGTGATCCCAATGGCGCGCTCTTATGTTGCGCGTGAACTGGTTAAACTCGGCGGCCTGCCGGAATACCGCCAGAATGTGCTGACAGACAATGGCAATGTGATCCTTGATGTGCATAACCTGAACATTCTTGATGCCGTCGCGATGGAAAATAAGATCAACAATATTGCCGGTGTTGTGACTGTCGGCCTGTTCGCCAACCGGGGTGCTGACGTGGCGCTGGTCGGGACTTCTGAAGGTGTCAAAACCGTCAAACTGAAGTAATCAGAATATAAGCAGAAGATCTGGCTGCTTTAGGGCAAGGCAGCCAGCCTAAGCCTCGTCATTGCGCTGTCATAACGCAATGTTATGAAGATGATAATTTTCTGACTGAATCATCTTTTCTTCAAAGGCTTTAATTTGGTGACTTATGTCACATTTCTGTATTTCTCCTCCTGAACGTCTGGCACAGTAAAATTGAACCAGCATGAAATGCTAAAAACCGGCAGGCGTGCTGAGCCTTCTGCTGGGGGGCAGGCAATCGTTTGTATTGATGATGGCGGATTTTTTGTTATGTTGACTGTGAGCAGTCATCTTGCAGTTCGAATTCAGCCAGAAAAATATAGGGTCGGGAAATGGCAAAAGTATCACTTGAGAAAGACAAGATTAAATTTTTGTTAGTGGAAGGCGTCCACCAAAGTGCGGTTGATACACTCCGTGCCGCGGGTTACACCAATATTGAATTTCACAAAGGTGCTTTAGACACGCAATCGCTGAAAGAATCGATCCGTGATGCGCACTTTGTTGGACTCCGATCGCGTACTCAGCTGACTGAAGAAGTGTTCCAGGCAGCAGAAAAACTGGTGGCTGTTGGGTGTTTCTGTATCGGCACCAATCAGGTAGATCTGAAAGCTGCGACCCGTCGTGGTATTCCGGTCTTTAACGCACCCTTCTCCAACACCCGTTCGGTTGCGGAAATGGTGCTGGGCGAGATGTTGCTGATGATGCGCGGCATTCCTGAAGCGAATGCGAAAGCGCACCGTGGTGTCTGGAACAAGCTGGCGGTCGGTTCATTCGAAGCGCGCGGCAAACGTCTGGGCATTATCGGTTACGGCCACATTGGTACGCAACTGGGGATCCTGGCGGAAAGCCTGGGGATGCGCGTCTTCTATTATGACATCGAAAGCAAACTGCCTTTGGGCAACGCGCAGCCGATTGCCACACTGGAAGAATTGCTCAATACCAGCGACGTCGTCACGCTGCATGTGCCGGAAACAGCCGGAACCAAAGACATGATTTCTGAAGTGCAGCTGGCGCAGATGAAGCCGGGCGCACTGCTGATCAACGCCTCACGCGGTACGGTCATCGACATTCCTGCGCTGTGCAATGCGCTGCGCAACAAACATCTTTCCGGTGCGGCTATCGACGTCTTCCCGGAAGAACCGGCGACTAACAGTGACCCGTTCAATTCTCCGCTGTGTGAATTCGACAACGTATTGCTGACGCCACATATCGGCGGTTCAACGATGGAAGCGCAGGAAGGTATCGGCCTCGAAGTGGCAGGCAAACTGGCGAAATACTCTGACAACGGTTCTACACTGTCAGCGGTTAACTTCCCGGAAGCGTCTCTGCCAGCGCATACCGAGAAAGCCAGCCGTTTGCTGCATATCCACGAAAACCGTCCGGGTGTGCTGACCAGCATCAACCAGATTTTTGCGGAACAGGGCATCAACATTGCTGCGCAGTACCTGCAAACCAGTCCAGAAATCGGTTATGTGGTGATTGATGCAGAAACGGATATCAATACGCTGACTACCGCGCTGCAACTGATGAAGGCGATTCCGGGAACCATTCGTGCCCGTTTGCTTTACTGATAAGCCTTTCTGAAACAGACAAAATACCAACCGCCGAAAGGCGGTTTTTTGTTTTATGGCATCAGGGCGTTAAAAAATGTCTGCAGAGGGAATAAAGGGGGGATCAAAACGTCAGAAGTAAAAGGACAGGGTAATCAGACCGCAGAGGATCATTGATGAAAAAGTGATTTCGAACAGGTAGCGGCGCAGCATCATCTGTCAGTACCTCAGGGCAGAAAACGGAGAAAAAAACACCCGGCGAACCGGGTGTTAAATTTTTCAGTCTTGATAAGAGTGAACAGATTCGTTCACAAAGACTTCTTAGTGACTTCTTATGCTGCCGGAGTTGCTTTAGCCGGAGCAGCTTTCTTAGCATGTTTCACGTGCTTTTTAGCCGCCTGCGCCTTCTGAGCAACAGGAGCCGCTTTCTTAGCATGTTTCACGTGCTTTTTAGCCGCCTGCGCCTTCTGAGCGACTGGTGCTTTTTTAGCGGCTTTTTTGTGTTTCTTGGCAGCTTGCGCTTTCTGAACAGGTTTCTTGTGTGCTTTATGCTTAGTGGCATGAGCCGGAGCTGCGGTGGTTGTGGTAGCAGCAGGTGCCGGCGTTGCGGTAGTTTCAGCAGCGAAAGCGACAGAAGACAGGCCCATTGCAGCGGCTACAACCAGAGCTAATACTTTTTTCATCTTTAATTCCTCAGGGATCTTGGTTTGTGTGTCTACCCCACTGCGGGGCCGATGTGAGAATAATAGGCGTGACAAACCTTGCTGTCCGTGAGTGATTGGTTTCGGCGTGTAACGGTGTGTATAAAGAGAAAGTATTATTAATTTCAATTGGTTGTGTTTTTAAAAGGCAAGGGAGACGTGCGGATTTCAAGCTTAGTTACAACATACTCATGAGGTGTGCTTCTATTTCTGGCTGGCACTCTGCTTACCGTGGATTTATATCGTCTGGCATCACCATCTCCACACTTTTCCAGGCGTGATGACCTCAGGTAAAGGCACATCCCAGTGTTCCACCGGTAAAGCATCGACATGCTGACAATCGTGCGCTAATCCGATCGGATACGGCCCGCCTTCTTTCCAGCGCTCAAGTGTGCGGTCATAAAAGCCACCACCCATACCTAAACGTTGCCCCGCACTGTCGAACGCCACCAGCGGCGTCAGGATGATATCCAGCTGCGCCAGTGGGATCACCTGCGTGACATCCAGTTGTGGCTCAAGAATGTTGAGCCGGTTGCGCACCAGCGTCGTATCGGGCGTATAACGCAGAAAAAGCAGATTACCCGGCGAGAAAGGGTGCAGCACTGGCAGACAAAGCTGTTTGCCTTCGTTCCACAAACGGGCGATCAACGGTGCGGTATCCAGCTCACCATCAAAGGACAGAAACAGGGAGACTGAAGTGGCGGACTGAATTTTCGGATGGGTTGCAACGCGTTCTGCAGCCTGCAGCGCAAAATGAGTTTGCTGTTCAGCGGTCAGCGTATTTCTGCGTTGGCGTATTTCACTGCGGATGGTTTGTCGGGCAGAAGCAAAAAGCGGCGTGTAGGGCATAGATACAAACACCAGAAAGGGATGTACCAAAAAGAAAGGGGAATCTCCGAGATGCCGTCGCAGGCTGTAACCCTTGAACCCATGGTTCAAGGTGAACGTGCTGTCGCAATCTTTAGGCTTCTCGGACGGACCGAGCATGCGCACCGATTACGGATCATCACATTCTGTTGGTACTAATTATCGGCTCAGGGGACGGGCCCGCTGGCGAACATCTCAGAGAAATTTTTTACCGTTTCTGACGACCTGTGACCAGTCAGTCAGCAACGTGTGTTATTCGAAAGGCGCCCCTTCACGTTCAGAGATCCGGCCTTGTTCGAGCAATGCCTGCTCGATGGTTTGTTGCAACATCCGTATACGTTGTTCCATATTGGATGCGTAGTCGCGCGTTTTCAACCTTTCCTGAGCAAGTTCGTGACATACGTTCAATGCCGCGATGAATACCAGTTGCTCCGTATTGGTGACTCTAGTGCGAACTTTCAGATCTTGCAACCGCTGATTAAGATCTTCAGCTGCCAGATTCAGTGCTTCCTGTTGTTCTGGCGGACAATTCACCCGTAAAGAGCGACCAAAAATTTGAATATCTACCGGTTGTGCAGACATGCCACCTTCCTGCTGATTTATTCGTCCGCCCCAACGTGACCACTACGACCTGGCGCAGGATGTTGGAAGCGGGCGCCACTATAACTATCTCAATACCAGGTTACAACCCCATGACCGGCTGACTGCTGCCCGATTGTTCAGAGCGTGCCATTCATGTTTAAGACCACCCCATCACGGGCTGCTAATCTGGTACTACGACAGACCTTGGTGGTAGCATAACACGAACTTAACCTGCCAACGATGGCGAATGCGCATGTCTATAGAGAATACTTACCCTACTTACGATTCGTTGGATCAAAACCTGAAACAACAATCGGTTGCTTTGACCGCAGCAGAAATGCACGGTTTGATCAGTGGTTTGCTGTGCGGTGGCAATCGCGACGGCAGCTGGCTGACGATGGTGCATGATCTGACTAACGAAGGTATGGCCTTCCCGCACACGCTGGCAGATTTGCTGCAACAATTGCGCAAAGTGACGTCAGACACTCTCGAAGATGACAGCTTCGAATTCAAAATGTTGATGCCCGACGATGAAAAACACATCTTTGAGCGTGCCGATGCGCTGGCCGGATGGGTTAACCATTTCCTGCTTGGCCTGGGCATGATGCAGCCAAAACTCGCCAAAGTGAAAGGCGAAGTCGGTGAAGCGATCGACGATTTGCGCAGCATCGCGCAACTGGGCTACGACGAAGATGAAGATCAGGAACAACTGGCGCAATCTTTAGAGGAAGTGGTGGAGTACGTCCGTGTTGCCGCCATTCTGTGCTTTGGTGAATTTGGCCACAGCCGCCCGACGGCTGCGGAAAATCACCGTACTTTGCATTGATGGTACATTGCATTACATAAACTGATTGCACTCATTAAAACGATTTCAGGAGAAGGTGATGACTCAGCAAGAGTACGAGAATCGTCGTCAGGCGCTGTTAGCGAAGATGGCCCCGGGAAGTGCTGCGGTAATTTTTTCTGCGCCCGAAGCACCACGCAGTGCCGACAGTGAATACCCGTATCGTCAGAGCAGTGATTTCTGGTATTTCACCGGTTTCAATGAGCCGGAAGCGGTATTGATCCTGGTGAAAAGTGATGAAAATCATAACCACAGCGTCCTGTTTAACCGCGTCCGTGATCTCACCGCTGAAATCTGGTTTGGTCGTCGTTTAGGTCAGGAAGCCGCGCCCGCCAGGCTTGGCGTGACCAAAGCGCTGCCTTTTGATGATATCAACGATCAGCTTCATCTGCTGCTTAACGGTCTCGACGTGCTGTATCACGCACAGGGCGATTACGCCTATGCGGATGAAATCGTTAACCGTGCCATGGAAAAACTGCGCAAAGGCTTCCGTCAGAATCTCTCGGCCCCGGCCACTGTCACCGACTGGCGTCCGTGGGTGCATGACATGCGCCTGTTCAAATCGGCTGAAGAGTTTGCCGTCATGCGCCGCGCCGGACACATCACCGCGCTGGCCCATACCCGTGCGATGGAAAAATGCCGTCCGGGCATGTTCGAATATCAGCTTGAAGGCGAGATTCATCACGAATTCACCCGTCACGGTGCACGTTATCCTTCCTATAACACCATTGTGGGCGGCGGCGAAAACGGCTGCATCCTGCATTACACCGAAAACGAATGTGAACTGCGTGACGGCGATTTAGTGCTGATCGACGCCGGTTGTGAATATCAGGGTTATGCGGGTGATATCACCCGCACGTTCCCGGTGAACGGCAAATTCAGCAAAGCGCAGCGCGAAATCTACGACATCGTGCTGGCGTCAGAATATAAAGCGCTGGAAGTGTTCGGGCCGGGCAGCAGCATTCAGGCCGCGACCGAAGCCGCAGTTCGCGTGATGATTGAAGGTCTGGTCAAACTGGGCGTGATGAAAGGTGACGTTGAAACCCTTTACGCGGAGCAGGCACACCGCCAGTTCTTCATGCACGGTCTTTCCCACTGGCTGGGGCTGGACGTTCATGATGTCGGCCATTATGGCTCAGTGGATCGCAGCCGTACGCTGGAGCCGGGCATGGTGCTGACCGTTGAACCGGGTCTGTATATCGCGCCGGATGCCGACGTACCGGAAGCATACCGCGGCATCGGTATCCGTATTGAAGACGACATTCTGATCACCACCACCGGTATTGAAATTCTGACCGGCGATGTGGTGAAAGAAGCCGATGATATTGAAGCGTTAATGGCGGCGGCAAAGAAATAATATGAGCATCGTAATTGTTGGCGGCGGCATGACCGGTGCCACGCTGGCGCTGGCGATTTCCTCGCTGACGCAGGGACGTTTGGCGGTGCATCTGGTGGAAGCCACTGCGCCGGAACATCACGGACACCCGGGCTTTGATGCCCGCTCGATTGCACTGGCGCAGGGAACCTGCCAGCAATTATCGCGGGTGGGGATCTGGTCTGCCCTGGCGGCAATCGCCACGCCAATCCGTGATATCCATGTCAGCGATCGTGGTCATGCGGCCTTTGTGAATCTCAATGCCGCGCATTATGGCGTCGAAGCGCTGGGGCAGGTGGTTGAGCTGCATGAAGTTGGCAAACGTCTGTTTGCGATGCTGAAAAATGCACCCGGCGTCACGCTGCATTGTCCGGCGAAAGTTATGGATGTCGCGCGTTCACAAGATTCCGCCAGCGTGACGCTAGACAGCGGTCAAACGCTGACAGCACAGCTTTTGGTGGCCGCTGACGGTTCGCATTCTTCGCTGGCAAAAGCCTGCAATATTGGCTGGCAGCGTGAAGATTATGGCCAGATTGCCGTCATCGCCAACGTGGCGACCAGCGAGCCGCACAACAATCGTGCTTTCGAGCGTTTCACCCAACACGGTCCGCTGGCACTGCTGCCGATGTCCGATGGCCGCAGTTCACTGGTCTGGTGTCATCCGCGCGAAGCGAAAGGCGAGATTGATCACTGGAGCGAAGCGCAGTTCCTCAGTGAGCTGCAAAAAGCTTTCGGCTGGCGACTGGGCACCTTCCGGCAAGCCGGTAAACGGTTCAGTTATCCGCTGCAATTACAGCAAGCCAATAGTCACATCAGCCACCGTCTGGCGCTGGTTGGCAACGCGGCGCAAACGCTGCATCCGATTGCCGGACAGGGTTTTAACCTCGGTCTGCGTGACGTCATGACGCTGGCGGAAATACTGGCTAATGCTGCTGCACAAGGTGCCGATGTCGGCAGTTACCGCGTGCTGAGTGAATATCAGCAGCGCCGTCAGCCCGATCAGCAGGCAACCGTCGGCGTTACCGATGGTTTGATCCACCTCTTTGCCAACCGCTGGCTGCCGTTAATGGTCGGGCGCAATCTCGGTTTACTGGCGATGGAAGGCATTACGCCATTACGCGATGCTTTCACTCGCAGAACGTTAGGTTGGGTTGACCGTTAATCCCTACAGGAAAAATTATGCAATCTTTTGATGTGGTTATCGCCGGTGGCGGAATGGTTGGTCTGGCGCTGGCGTGCGGATTACAGGGCAGCGGTCTGCGTGTTGCCGTGCTGGAAAATCAGCAGCCGGATCTTGATACGCCATTGCCGGCACAGCCTGGCTTGCGGGTTTCAGCGATCAATGCTGCCAGTGAACGTCTGCTGAAATATATCGGCGTCTGGGACAACATTATTGCGCAGCGTGCCAATGCCTATCAGGGGATGGAAGTCTGGGATCGCGACAGCTTCGGCAAAATCGCGTTCCGCGGTGAAGAATACGGTTTCAGCCATCTGGGCCATATTATTGAAAATCAGGTGATCCACCGCGCCTTGTGGCAACGTGCGGAAAAATCTTCCGACATCACGTTGCTCGCACCAGCCACATTGAAGAATGTAGCTTGGGGCGAAAACGAAGCGTTTATCACCCTTAATGATGATCGCCAGCTCAGCGCGCGTTTAGTGGTCGGCGCGGATGGCGCACAGTCGTGGCTGCGTAAGCACGCCGATATTCCGCTGACCTTCTGGGATTATCGCCATCATGCACTGGTGGCGACCATACGCACTGAAAAACCGCACCAGTCTGTCGCAAGGCAGGTATTCCACGGCGAAGGTATTCTGGCATTTCTGCCGCTGGCAGATGCACATCTGTCTTCTATCGTCTGGTCAGTGTCACCGGATGAAGCGCAGCGCCTGAGTGCGCTTGAGCCGGAAGAGTTCAACAAAATCCTCGCCAGCACCTTTGACCTGCGCCTGGGTATTTGTACCGTAGAAAGCGAGCGCGTGACCTTCCCGCTGACCGGCCGTTATGCCCGCAGTTTTGCCGGACAACGTCTGGCGCTGGTGGGCGATGCGGCACACACCGTGCATCCGCTGGCCGGGCAGGGTGTCAACTTAGGTTTTATGGATGCCGCAGAACTGGCCTCCGAAATCAAACGCCTGCAAAAAGAAGGCAAAGATTTCGGCCAGCACATGTACCTGCGTCGTTACGAGCGCCGTCGTAAACACAGCGCTGCGCTGATGCTTGCCGGGATGCAGGGCTTCCGCGAACTGTTTGCCGGTGACAATCCGGCCAAAAAATTGCTGCGTGATATTGGCCTGACGCTGGCGGATTCCCTGCCGGGTGTGAAGCCGAAACTGGTCCGCCAGGCAATGGGGCTGAATGATTTACCGGAATGGTTACGGGACGATTCGCTTCGATTGAAATAATCTAATTTTAGCTCAATTTTTCCATTACATTTTCTAATCCGGGGCCGGATTTCTCATTCTGCAAATGGTGAGAAATCCGGCCTTGTCGTTATATAACATCGATACTTTTGATGTTTATTTGTAGATTTTGCGCCATAAACCCCAGTTTGCCAGTCAAAAACTCTGCACAATGCCCTTGTGAGATCACTGACATTCGTTCCGCTCTGCATATTTTAACTTATGGTTAGTGAGCTTATTCAGTGGTAAGTTCGAGCAAGGGTATCGTTTGCGCCACCACGCAAAATCCCGTCATCATTCGAGCTATCTCCGCGTTGGCTTCCTTCGCGAACCCCGGTCACATACTTATGTATGCTCCCGGGGATTCACTCAGTTGCCGCCTTGATCTAACACGAATGATTTTGGGTTTTTACGTGGTGTGCCGTTTATGCATTTGTATTCAAATGAGGAATAAGATGGTTAAGCAGACTCAGCTTTATGAACAACATGTTGCGTGCGGTGCGCGTATGGTCGATTTCCACGGCTGGATGATGCCTCTGCATTACGGCTCCCAACTGGATGAACACCACATCGTGCGTCAGGATGCCGGTATGTTTGACGTCTCGCACATGACCATTGTCGATCTCCACGGTGCCCGTACCCGTGAATTCCTCCGTTACCTGCTGGCGAACGATGTCGCCAAACTCACCGTTCCCGGCAAAGCGCTCTATACCGGTATGCTCAATGCGTCCGGCGGCGTGATCGACGACCTGATTGTTTACTTCCTCAACGAAAATTATTTCCGTCTGGTGGTTAACTCCGCAACCCGCGAGAAAGATCTGGCATGGATTTCGCAGCATGCAGAACCGTACGCCGTTGAACTGACGGTGCGTGATGATCTGGCGCTGGTCGCTGTACAGGGGCCGCAGGCGAAAGAAAAAGCGGAAACCTTGTTTACCGCCGGGCAAAAACAAGCTGTCGCGGGCATGAAGCCGTTCTTTGGCGTGCAGTCCGGCGACCTGTTTATCGCGACAACCGGTTATACCGGCGAAGCGGGTTATGAAATCGCGCTGCCGCAAGAGCAGGTGGCGGATTTCTGGCAGAAATTGCTGGCAGCAGGCGTGAAGCCCGCCGGTCTGGGCGCGCGCGACACGCTGCGTCTGGAAGCCGGTATGAATCTCTACGGTCAGGAAATGGACGAAGGCGTTTCGCCGCTGGCGGCCAACATGGGCTGGACCATCGCGTGGGCGCCGGAAGACCGTCACTTTATTGGCCGTGACGCACTGGAAAGACAGCGCGAGCAGGGCACCGAACAGCTGGTCGGCCTGGTGATGACCGAGAAAGGTGTATTGCGTAACGAACTGCCGGTGCGATTCACCGACAGCGCGGGCAACACGCTGGAAGGCGTGATCACCAGCGGGTCATTCTCTCCGACGCTGGGCTACAGTATTGCACTGGCACGCGTTCCGGCAGGCATTGGCGAAAATGCCATTGTGCAGATCCGCAACCGTGAAATGCCGGTAAAAGTCACCAAACCCGGTTTTGTCCGTAACGGCAAACCGCTGGTGCAGTAACGAATTCGTGATAAAAATTATCCGGTTAACGCTGAATTAAGCACTTTTTTGGAGAAAGTAACATGAGCAATGTTCCAGCAGATTTGAAATACGCATCCTCCCACGAGTGGATACGTTCAGAAGGCAACGGCGTTTATACCGTAGGCATCACCGAACACGCACAGGAGTTACTGGGCGATATGGTTTTCGTTGATCTGCCAGAAGTCGGCCGTGAAGTTGCCGCCGGTGAAGACTGCGCCGTGGCTGAATCCGTCAAAGCGGCGTCAGATATTTACTCTCCAATTAGCGGCGAAATCGTTGCAGTTAACGGCGAACTGGAAGGTTCTCCGGAGCTGGTCAACAGCGAGCCATACGGCACCGGTTTCCTGTTCCAGATTAAAGCGTCAGACGAAAGCGAACTGGCTAAGCTGCTTGATGCAGAAGCCTACTCAGCGTCCATCGACGAGTAATTACACATTGCATTACCCGCCCCGCAAACCGCTTGCGGGGCAGTTCCAGACCCGTAGCTTTTGTCAGTATCCCAAGACACCTCCAGCAGATTTCAGGAATGCGTAGCAAATGACTCAGACTCTCAGCCAACTCGAACACAGCGAAGCCTTTATCGGCCGCCACATCGGTCCGTCTTCTCAGCAGCAGCAACAGATGCTGGAAACGGTCGGTGCGGATTCTTTAAATGCGCTGATCCAGCAGATCGTTCCGGTCGATATCCAGTTACCTGGCCCGCCGGCTGTCGGTGATGCCGTCACGGAACATCAGGCGCTGGCTGAGCTGAAAGCCATTGCCAGCCAGAATCAACGCTATAAATCCTACATCGGTATGGGTTACAGCGCGGTGCTGACACCGCCGGTTATCCAGCGCAATATGCTGGAAAATCCGGGCTGGTACACCGCGTACACGCCGTATCAGCCGGAAGTGTCTCAGGGCCGTCTTGAAGCGCTGCTGAACTTCCAGCAACTGACTTTAGACTTAACGGGGCTGGATCTGGCTTCTGCTTCTTTGCTTGATGAAGCGACTGCCGCTGCCGAAGCGATGGCGCTGGCAAAACGTGCCAGCAAACTCAAAGACGCTAACCGTTTCTTCGTGGCAGACGACGTGCATCCGCAAACGCTGGATGTGGTGCGTACCCGTGCGGAAACCTTCGGTTTTGACATCATCGTTGATAAAGCCGAAAAAGTGCTCGAGCTGGAAGGCGTGTTCGGCGTGCTGCTGCAGCAGGTTGGCACCACCGGTGAAGTTCACGATTACACCGCGCTGCTGGGCGAACTGAAATCCCGCAAAATTATTACCAGCGTTGCCGCTGATATTATGGCGCTGGTGCTGCTGGCTGCACCGGGCAAGCAGGGCGCAGACGTGGTCTTCGGTTCCGCGCAACGCTTTGGTGTGCCGATGGGCTACGGCGGTCCGCACGCGGCATTCTTCGCCTGTGTAGATGAATTCAAACGTTCCATGCCAGGCCGTATCATCGGGGTTTCCCGTGATGCCGCAGGCAAAACTGCACTGCGCATGGCTATGCAGACCCGCGAGCAACATATCCGCCGCGAAAAAGCCAACTCCAACATTTGTACCTCGCAGGTTTTACTGGCGAATATTGCCAGTCTGTATGCGGTATTCCACGGTCCTGAAGGCCTGAAACGCATTGCGTCACGTATTCACCGTCTGACCGACATTCTGGCCGCTGGCCTGAAACAGGGTGGCCTGACGCTGCGTCATAACACCTGGTTTGACACGCTGACTGTTGAAGTCAAAGACAAAGCCGCTGTGCTGGAACGCGCACTGAGTTTCGGTCTGAACCTGCGTACTGACATTCACGGCGCAGTCGGTATCACCCTCGACGAAGCCACGTCCCGCGAAGACGTTCAGGTTCTGTTCGCTGCCCTGCTGGGTGACGACAATGGTCTGGATATCGACAAGCTGGACAAGGCGGCATCGACCGACAGCAACTCTATTCCTGCGGCGATGCTGCGTGTGGATCCGATCCTGACCCATCCGGTATTCAACCAGTACCACAGCGAAACCGAGATGATGCGTTATATGCACCGTCTGGAGAAAAAAGATCTGGCGCTGAATCAGGCCATGATCCCGCTGGGTTCCTGCACCATGAAACTGAACGCTGCGGCAGAAATGATCCCGATTACCTGGCCGGAATTTGCCGATCTGCACCCGTTCTGTCCGACAGAACAGGCTGGCGGTTATCAGCAGATGATTGGTCAGTTGTCACAATGGCTGGTTCAGCTCACCGGTTACGACGCAGTTTGCATGCAGCCAAACTCCGGCGCGCAGGGCGAATACGCGGGTCTGCTGGCCATCCGTCGTTACCACGAAAGCCGTAACGAAAGCGGCCGTCACATCTGCCTGATCCCAAGTTCAGCGCATGGCACCAACCCGGCTTCCGCGCAGATGGCGAGCATGACCGTTGTAGTGGTCGCGTGTGACAAACAGGGCAACATCGATCTGAGTGACCTGCGTGAAAAAGCGGCGAAAGCGGGCGATGAGCTGTCTTGTATCATGGTGACGTACCCTTCAACGCACGGCGTTTACGAAGAAACCATCCGCGAAGTTTGCCAGATTGTGCATCAGTACGGCGGTCAGGTTTACCTCGACGGCGCGAACATGAACGCACAGGTCGGCATTACCACGCCGGGTTACATCGGCGCGGACGTCTCGCACCTTAACCTGCATAAAACCTTCTGTATTCCGCACGGCGGCGGCGGTCCTGGCATGGGCCCGATTGGTGTGAAAGCGCATCTGGCGCCGTTCGTTCCGGGTCACAGTGTGGTGCAGATTGACGGCGTGCTGACGCAAAACGGTGCGGTTTCTGCGGCTCCGTTCGGCAGCGCATCCATCCTGCCAATCAGCTGGATGTATATCCGCATGATGGGCGCGGAAGGTCTGAAACAAGCCAGCCAGGTGGCAATTCTGAATGCGAACTACATCGCAACCCGTCTGAAAGACGCGTATCCGGTGCTGTATACCGGCCGTGATGGTCGTGTGGCGCACGAATGCATTCTGGATATTCGTCCGCTGAAAGAGACGACCGGTATCAGTGAAATGGATATCGCCAAGCGTCTGATCGACTACGGATTCCATGCCCCGACCATGTCCTTCCCGGTGGCCGGTACGCTGATGGTTGAACCAACCGAATCAGAAAGCAAAGTGGAACTGGATCGCTTCATTGATGCGCTGCTGGCGATCCGCAGTGAAATCGACCGCGTGGCGCAAGGCGAATGGCCGCTGGCAGACAACCCGCTGGTGAATGCACCGCACGTGCAGAACGAGCTGGTCAGCGACTGGAACCATCCGTACACCCGCGAAGTCGCGGTATTCCCGGCCGGTTACGACAACAAGTACTGGCCGACGGTGAAACGTCTGGATGACGTGTACGGGGACAGGAATTTGTTCTGTTCGTGTGTACCGATGTCAGATTACGAGTAAGACGCCGGTCTGCTCCTCGCTGAGAAGGGTGAGGAGTAAAAAACTCGGGCTGCTCCCTCCCCTGCGAAGGGGAGGGTTGGGGTGGGTATTAAGGTCAGAATCCAAAAATTAAAGTTAGCTTTGTCAAAGTGTTAGTCCTTAAAACCCCCTCCCGGCCTCCCCCTTCGCAGGGGGAGGAGCTAAGCCAAATTCCCCTTTCTTTCTGTTTCTCCTACACTTTCCTCATTTCCCCCAATGGAATCTTACACTCATGAAAATCGCTCTCGTCACCGGCGCCAGTCGCGGCATCGGCCGTGCAACGGCTCTTCTTCTTGCGCAGCAGGGTTACGCCGTCGGTGTGAATTACGTGAATAATGAAACCGCAGCGCAATCTATCATCAATGAAATCCATCAGTCCGGTGGCAAAGCCATCGCGCTGAAGGCTGATATTTCCGATGAAGTGCAGGTCGTCGCGATGTTCAAACAGTTGAGCAACGAACTCGGCCCGATCACCGCGCTGGTGAATAATGCCGGGATTTTGTTCCAGCAGACCACCATTGAAAATCTCTCTGCTGCACGTATCAACAAAGTGCTGACGACTAACGTGACCGGGTATTTCCTGTGCTGCCGCGAGGCGGTGAAAATCATGTCACACCGGCATGGCGGAAAGGGCGGGGCGATTGTGAATGTGTCCTCGGCGGCTTCCCGTTTAGGTGCGCCGGGTGAATATGTCGATTATGCGGCATCGAAAGGTGCGGTGGATACCCTGACAACCGGTCTGGCGCTGGAAGTGGCGGCGTACGGTATCCGCGTTAACTGTGTGCGTGCGGGTCTGATCTACACCGAAATGCACGCCAGTGGCGGTGAGCCGGGGCGGGTCGATCGCGTGAAAGCCAATCTGCCGATGCAGCGCGGCGGTCAGCCGGAAGAAGTCGCACAGGCGATTGCCTGGCTGCTGTCGGATTCCGCCTCTTACGCCACCGGCAGCTTTCTCGATCTGGCTGGCGGCAGATAGTCAGCGTAAATCATCGATAGCGGGGTTCGCTCCCCGTTCACTCCCCCAAAACGGTCAAATCCACACAAACGGTCATTAACGGTCATTAAATTGCACGAGGAATTGTGACCGTTTGCAAATCTGTTGCTGTTCTGTTGCAACGCAAATGACGATTTAATGCCGTTCCCACCACAGATCCAAACTTTAACATTTCATCTTTTCTCACCTTTTCGTGACAACTATCACAGGACGATTGTGGCAAAAAATGCGCACAGTCGCCTTTGAGGCACTGCGCATTCCATAAACATCCGGCTGCGTATCCTATTTGACATCGGGAAAGAGGAATCACCACATGCTGCCAGTAGAGCGACATCGATATATCACCGAAATTCTCAGCCAGCGCGGACGCATTCTTGTGCAGGAAGTGGCGCAGTTATGCCGCATCTCGCTGGAAACCGCGCGGCGGGATCTGGCGCTGCTGGAAAAGCGTGGCGTGCTGTTACGCAGCCATGGCGGCGCGGTGTTTAAAGAACATTCGGCGGCAGAAAAAACCTATGTGCCGTCGCAGATTGAACAGGGTGAATCCTTTCGTGACCGCAGCAATCAGTCACCGGACAGCAAAACGCGTATCGCCAAACGGGCGTTACAGCTGATCAATCCCGGCGATTGCCTGCTGCTCGACAGCAGTTCCAGCAGCTGGTTTCTGGCGCGCCAGTTGCCTGACATTCAGCTGGTGGTGCTGACCAACTCGGTGCACATCATTCAGACGCTGGCGGTGAAAGCTAACGTGCGGGTGATCGGACTGGGCGGCGAATACTCGGCGAAGTATGAAGATTTTGTCGGTGTGCTGGCCGAACAAATGCTGAAAGAGTTCGTCATCAACAAACTGTTTTTCTCCTGTCACGGTATCAGCCACGAAGGCGGCATCCGTGAAAGCAATGAACATCACGCACGGCTGAAACAGCAAATGCTGCTTTCCTCCGAGCACAAAATTTTGCTGGCTGACTCCAGCAAATTCGGCCGCCGCTCTTTTGCGCGGATCTGCCACTACCGGGAAATCGACACACTGATAACAGACCATCTGGAGGATGAAGAATTCCGCCAGGAACTGGCCTGGAGCAACGTTAACGTGATTGAAGTTTCTCCGTCACCCCTACAGAAAAAAACTAAAAACAGCCGCAACGGCCCGTTAGCTGCGGCACATAACTGACCTCCCAGGAGAGTAAACATGATCAAGAAATCCGTTCTTGCCTGCCTGTTCGCCACAGCCATGTTGTCCCTGTCTGCGCACGCCGCCGACAAAATTCGCATGGGCGTGGTGGTGAAAGTCGGCGGTAACGCCTGGTTCAACGCGATGGAAGCCGGGATCAAAAGCGAAGCGGCCAAACGCGGGATCGACGCGTGGCAGGTCGGGCCGACCAGCGCGGATCCGGCGTTACAGGTGCGTGCGATTGAAGATCTGATCGCCCAGAAAGTGGATGTGATCGGCGTGGTGCCCAACGACGCCCGCGTGCTGGAGCCGGTACTGAAACGCGCTCACGACGCCGGGATCAAAGTCATCGTGCATGAATCGCCGGATCAGAAATATGCCGACTGGGATTTCGAAATGGTCGATGCCACGCAGCATGGCATTAATCACATGATCGCGCTGGCGCAGTGCATGAAAGAGAAGGGCGACTATGCGGTGTATGTCGGAAGTCTTACCGTGCCGCTCCATCAGAAATGGGCTGATGCCGCCATCAATTACCAGAAAGAACATTATCCGGATATGCATCTGGTCGGCGACAAATTTGGTGTCGGCGAATCCCTTGATGACAGCATCCGTACCACCAACGACCTGATGTCCAAAGACGCCAACCTGAAAGGCATTCTGGCGATCGGCTCGCAAGGCCCGATTGGCGCAGGCCGCGCGGTGCTTAACCGTGGCAAAACTGACGACATCTGTGTGTTCGGGCCATTCAGTCCGGGTCAGGGCGCCAGTCTGGTGAAAGCCGGGGCCATCAAAGGCGGCTTTATCTGGAACCCGATGGTCGCAGGTGAAGTCTTTGTGCGCATCGCCGAGAAGCTGGAGAAAGGCGAAAAAATCACTGACGGCATGACCATTGAAGGCATGGGCAAAGTGAAAGTCGATGAAGCAACGCACACCATTCTGGGCAACGAAACCGAAAGCCTGGACAAAGCTAACCTGCCGAAACTGGTCAAAATGGGGCTGTAATCATGGCAATCTCCGAGATCATTCAAACAGAGAACGCGCCGCTGATTGATGTGCAAAACCTGTCGGTGACGTTTGGCGGGCAGCGTGCACTCAACGACATTTCCTTGCGGCTGATGCAGGGCGAAGTTCACTGCCTGGCGGGCACCAACGGCTGCGGGAAAAGTACGTTGATCAAAGTGATCTCGGGGGTTTATCAGCCGGATAACGGTTGCCAGATCACGCTCAGTTCGCCGTCGCAGGGCAGCCAGAGTTTCAGCAAACTCTCTCCGGATCAGGCACGTCAGTTTGGCGTGCAGGTGATTTATCAGGACTTGTCGCTGTTCCCGAACCTCAGCGTGTTCGAGAACATCGCCTTCGACCACAACTTACAAGGGCTGATGGGCTGGTATCGTCCGTCACGCCTGCGGGAAACCGCGCAGCGCATTCTGACTGAACTGAATTACACGCTGGATCTCGACAGCAAAGTCTCGGCGCTGCCGATTGCCCAGCGCCAGCAGGTGGCGATTTGCCGTGCGCTGGTCGCCGATGCGCGGTTAGTGATTATGGATGAGCCGACCGCCTCGCTGACCCGCACCGAAGTGAATCAGTTGCTGCGCACCGTGCATTATCTCAAAAGCAAAGGCATCAGCGTGGTGTTCGTCAGCCATCGCCTCGATGAAGTGCTGGAGATTTCCGACAGCGTCACGGTGATCCGTGACGGCAAAAAGGTCGGCACATTCCCGGCCTCTGAAGTCAGCAGCGAACGCCTGACCGAACTGATGACCGGCCTGAAACTCGATTACCGCCTGAAAGCCGCCAACATGAATGACGAACGCATCATGCTGGAAACCGACAAACTCAGCCGCGCAGGCCAGTATCACGACGTCAGTTTCAAACTGCACGCCGGAGAAGTGCTCGGTTTATGCGGTCTGCTCGGTTCCGGCCGCACCGAACTGGCGCTCAGCCTGTTTGGCATGACCAAACCCGACAGCGGCAAAATCTACCTCGACAGCAAGCCGGTACGTTTTCGCAGCCATGAAGACGCGATCAAATCCGGCGTCGGTTATGTGTCGGAAGATCGCCTGACGCTCGGCCTGATCCAGCAACAATCGGTGGGCGACAACACCGTGCTGGCGATCATGGATCAGCTGCGCAGCCGTTTTCATCTGATCGACGAATACCGCAAAAACAAGATCATCCAGCAGTGGATCGAAAAACTCGGCGTCAAAGTCGCCAGTCCTGAACAGGCGATTTCCACCCTTTCCGGCGGCAATCAGCAAAAGATCGTCCTCGCGAAATGGGTGCTGACGCAGCCGAAAATCCTGATCCTCGATTCGCCAACGGTCGGCGTCGATGTCGGTGCGAAAGCCAGCATTTATCAGTTGATCCACCAACTGGCGGAAGAGGGGATTTCTATCCTGCTGATTTCCGACGAAGTGCCGGAAGTCTATTTCAACTGTGACCGCGTGCTGCATTTCAGTGAAGGCACGGTGGTTGGCGAATATCTGCCGGGCGCGATTACCCAGCAACAACTTGCGGAGGCGGTCAATGCTTAAGCTCAGCCGGTTACGCCCGTCCAGCAACGAAGGTTACTTAGCCTGGGTATTGCTGGTGGTGATCGTCACCTTTTCCTTACTCACCAACCAGTTTCTGACTTTACAGAACCTGCTGGATCTGACCGAAAGCTACGCCGTCAGCGGCATCTTTGCCCTCGGCCTGTTCGTGGTGCTGGTCACCGGCGGAATCGATATTTCGTTCGCCGCCGTGGCTTCGGTCGTGCAGTACCTCATCGCCACGCTGGCGATTCACTACGGCCTGAGCAGCCCGACCGGCAGCATTTTACTGGCGGTCGCCATCGGCACGGTGCTCGGGATGATCAACGCGATTCTGATCTACTGCCTGCGCATCGTGTCGATCATCGTCACCATCAGTATGCAGTCGCTGCTGTTTGGCATGCTGATGTGGCTGACCAACGGCACCAGTTTGTACGACCTGCCAGACTGGCTGACGACGCCAATCCGCGTGCTGCCGTTCAGCGTCGGCGAGCAGCATTATCAGATTGGATTGCCGGTGGTGGTGATGCTGGCAGTCGCCGGGCTGAGCTGGATCCTGCTTAACAAAACCCATCTCGGACGCCAGTTGTTTGCGGTTGGCGGTGACCAGGAATCCGCACGCCGTATCGGTATTCGCGTCGGTTTGCTGCATCTGTTTGCTTACGGATATCTCGGCGCGATGGCGGCGATTGGCGGGCTGGTGCAGGTGTATCGCGTCGGTGAAGTGGTGCCGAATGCACTGGTCGGCGGCGAGCTGGATGTACTGGCGGCGGCGGTACTCGGCGGTGCCAGCCTCAACGGCGGCAAAGGCAGCGTGGTCGGCACCCTGATGGGCGTGTTCCTGATTGGCGTGCTGAAAAACGGCCTCAACCTGATCGGCGTTTCCAGTTACTTCATGAACATCGTCATCGGCGTGGTGATCGTCGCGGCCATCACCGTCACCCATTACAAGAAACGCAAAGAAACCGAAGTCGGCTTCGCCTGAGGAAAACCGCTATGTTCGCAAAAAGCAGAAATGTGAGTCTTAAAGCGAAGCCCGATGCGCGGCCTCGCCTGAAAATCGCTTCCCTGAAAATAGATAACACCACGCTGGGATTATCGCTGTTATTGCTGGTGGTGATCATCGGTTTCAGCCTGGCGATGCCGGGGCGCTTCTTCAGTGACGCCACCTTTATGAGCGTCGCCTTCCAGTTGCCGGAGTTGGGTTTACTGACGCTGGCGATGTTTATCCCGATCCTCAGCGGCGGCCTGAACCTGTGCATTATCGCCACCGCTAACCTGACCAGTTTACTGATGGCATGGGTGTTTCTCACCTGGTTGCCGCCGGATGCCAGCATGGCGATGCAGGCGGTCTGGCTGACGCTGGCGCTGGTCGGCGCAATGATTCTGGCGCTGGTGATTGGCATGCTGACCGGCGCGCTGGTGGCGTATGTCGGCGCCCATCCGATTCTGGTGACGCTGGCGACCATGACCATGGTGAACGGCGTCGGCATCTACCTTTCACGCGGTGCGGCGATCAGCGGTATGCCGGACATCGTGCGCTTTATCGGCGCGGAAACCCTGCTCGGCGTTCCGGTTCCGCTGATTATCTTCCTGCTGACTGCAGCCTTAATCGCGGTGTTTTTAGAACGCACCCGCCTCGGTAAATACATCTACATGAGCGGCAGCAACATCAACGCCACCCATTTCAGCGGCGTGAATACCCACCGCGTACTGATCGCCATCTACGTGATTTCCAGCATGTTATGCGTGATTGCCGGGCTGATTATGATGGCGCGTTTCAACTCGGCGCGCATGGGCTACGGCGACTCGTATCTGCTGCTGACGGTGCTGGCCATCATCCTCGGCGGCACCGATCCCAACGGGGGTTTCGGCAAAGTCGCGGGCGTGGTGCTCTCGCTGATTGTCCTGCAGGTGATTTCCACCGGCCTGAATCTGATGAACGTCAGCCCGCATTTCAGCCTGGCGATGTGGGGCGCGGTACTGATTGTGGTGCTGGCGCTGAAATTCTTCCGCAGCCGTTATCTGCAAAAAAGGGCAGGGCGAATGAGCGCTGCCAAAGCGCGGGCGGCTCAACCTTAAACACTTTTTTAAAATTGCCTCTGACTTAGGAAAACATCATGGAATACAAAATTTCTCCGTCGCTGATGTGCATGAGCCTGATCGACATTAAACAGCAACTCGAGGTGCTGAACCGTCGCGCTGACATGCTGCACATTGACATCATGGACGGGCATTACGTCAAAAATATCACGCTGTCGCCGTTCTTTATCGAGCAGATCCGCCCGCATACGCCGCTGGTTCTGGACGTGCATATGATGGTGGAAAACCCGGCTGACTTTATTGAGCCGATAGCCCTTGCCGGTGCCGATTTTATTTGTCCGCATGCCGAAACCATTAACCGCGATGCCTTCCGCATCATTAATCAGATCCGCTCGCTGGGCAAAAAAGTCGGCGTGGTGCTCAACCCCGCGACACCGGTGGAATACATCCAGCACTACATTCATCTGCTGGATAAAATCACCGTGATGACCGTCGATCCGGGTTACGCCGGTCAGCCGTTCATCCCTGAAATGCTGGGGAAAATCGCGCAACTGCGTGATCTCAAACAGCAAAAAGGCTACCGCTATCTGATCGAAATCGACGGATCCTGCAACCTGCGCACCTATCAGGATCTGATGGGCGCAGGCGCGGAAGTGCTGATCGTCGGCAGTTCCGGCCTGTTCACGCTGGACAACGATCTGGATGTTGCCTGGGACAAAATGCTCGATCAGATGCGTCAGGCGCGTCACGCAGCCTGAGGGCAGGAGAGCCGTATGCCGCACTTTCTTGGAGTGGATGTCGGGGGCACCAATACCCGTTTAATGCTGATGGACAGCCAGCAAAATTTTCGCGGCTACCACAAAACCCCGACCCAACGCTGGGCGGGGCAGTCCGATCCGTTACAGGGGCTGGAAAACCTGATCACGGCGTATTTGCAGGAACAGGACCCGCATCATCAGGTGGCGCAGGTGATGCTCGGGCTGCCGGGCGTACTTTCCCGCGACCGCCAGACCGTGCTGTCACTGCCGTTTGTCTCCGCGCTGGATAATCAGCCGGTGGCGGCGCTGCTCTCGCAACGTTTACACCTGCCGGTGGCGATGGACAAAGACGTTAACCATCTGATGTGGTGGGATTTAACCCAGCACAGCGCACTGCCGGACGTCGCCGTCGGGCTGTATCTCGGCACCGGGCTGGGCAACAGTTTGTGGATCCACGGTGATTTTTACCACGGTGCGCACGGTGGTGCGGGTGAACTGGGGCACATCCCGCTGGCGGGGAATCCGCTGCTTTGTCCGTGCGGCAAAACCGGCTGCGTCGAAACGCTGACGTCCGGCAACTGGCTGACCGGCTGGGCACGGCAACATGCGCCGCAGACACCGTTCGCCGACCTGTTTGTACGTCATGCGGAGCATGTGGATTTAACTGAATTTGTGGCACGACTGGCGCGCACCGTCGCCAGCGAAATGAACATTCTGGATCCCGAATATCTGGTGCTGGGCGGTGGCGTGCTGGCGATGGAAAACTTCCCGCTGGCCGAACTGGAACAACAGTTACGCAGCCATTTACGCAGCCCGTATCCGGCGAACGGTCTGACCATTCATTTCAGCGCCGTCACCGACGAGACTGGTTGTCGTGGCGCTTGTTTAGCCGCACAGCGCGTTTTTCCGTCGCAGCCAGCTCTGGCCGCCGGAACATTTTCCTTCAGGAGAGAGGCATGAACAAAGGCAAGGTATGCGTATTTGGGTCTTTCAACCTCGATATCGTGGCAGGCATGGCGCGTTTCCCCAAACCGGGAGAATCGCTGATTGCCCGCAACAGCATGATGGGCGCGGGTGGCAAGGGCGCCAACCAGGCGGTCGCCGCACTGCGTGCCGGTGCGCGGGTGCATTACATCGGTAAAGTTGGCCGCGACGATTTCGGCATGTTTGCCCGCCGCCATCTCGACAGCGCCGGTTTCGACGCCGTTACGTTATTTTCCACCAGCGAATGCCCGACCGGCAACGCGCTGATTTATGTCGCCGGAGCCGATGCAGAAAACATGATTGCCGTTGATCCGGGCGCCAACCTGACGGTCACCGACGAAGAAGTCGAACAATGCCGTCCGGCCGTCGCCGCCGCTGATATCCTGCTGACGCAGCTCGAAAATAACCTGCCTGCGATTGAAAAACTGATCGGTATCGCGAAGGAAAATGACACCTACATTATCCTCAACCCCGCGCCGTTCCAGCCGGTGTCCGACCATCTGCTGTCGCAGGTTGATTTACTGACGCCGAACGCCACGGAATGCACGCTGCTGACCGGTATTGAAGTCCGCGATATTCCCTCTGCCCAACGCGCCGCCCACGCGCTGCACGCTAAAGGGATCCAGGCACTGATCATCACGTTAGGCACGCAGGGCGCATTGCTTTCAGTGAACGGCGAAACGCAGATTATCCAGGCCTGTCCGGCGACCCCGGTCGACACCACCGGCGCAGGTGACGCCTTTAACGGCGCGCTGGCCTCCCAGCTTGCCGCTGGCGCCACACTCTCCGAAGCCGCACAATTCGCATCCGCTTATGCTTCTGTATGTGTGGAACGCGCAGGCGCGGCGGCATCGATGCCGACGTATGAAGAAGCGCGGGAGAGGATGGGGGTTGTGGTGGTTTGAAGCGGGTTTTCTTTACTACTCCCCCTGCGAAGGGGGATGTTGGGAGAGGGCCGACCGGCGTTATTCCTGCGAGACATCTTCCAGATTTCAAAGTAACTCCCTGTAATTCCATCCAGCTCATTTCATTCGAAAAATGGCAGGAATATAGTCGCTTCGCTGCGGAAGAACCGTAGTCAGAATTAGCGTTCTGGATCAGATTTACTCGATTGCACTGTGGCATAATGCCGCAGGTTTTGAGTCACCTGTAAATTATGGTGGTTCAGGCAGGGGCTTCTCAGAAGCGCCGGTTTTCGAGTCCGGTAACGCTAACTCTGTCTGAGCCACCACCCGAGGTTAGCGTCTCGTGTGGGGCAAAACATAATTTACTCGAGACTTTAAAATGACCGATTCAATTACCGAAACCACCCATCCCGAAAATTCCCTCACCGTTTTCCGTGCCCTGATTGCCGATTTGGATCTGAGCCATTTCACCGATCCCCAGCTTTACGATCTCGGCGCTGTCGCGTCTGAATCCGCTGAAGGGCTTTGCCAGGGTTTGCTGTGCCTGAGTGAAGGGCTGGAAAATAGCGAACTGTTGCCGCCGGAAGGCGTTTCGCAGGTGAGCGCCTATCTGAAAGCCTCTGCGCATTTGCTTCCGGCACTGTTTGAGTTGTCAGAGAAGGCGGGGATTGCGCTCGGGATAGCAAAAATACGGGTTTAATCTTTTTCTCCTTCCCCTCTCACGAGGGGAAGGCTGGGAGGCCGGGTGTTGGTTTCGTGTAGATCTTAAGATAAATATAAAATATACCCCCCACGTGGGTTAATATGTTTTTTGTATGGTTGAAGTTAATGTGTTTATATTTAAAAGGTTTGTTTTTAATATCAAAGTGATTAATATCTGCGTGGTTTAAAATGTAGTTATGAGGGACCAAACTCCCATTGGGATGATCCTAAAGATCAGACATGGATAAGAGCAGGAATTGATTATGCAAAAAGAACGGGTTTTTAGGAAAATATATATTTTCATCGTGTTGGTTATAGCTTTCCTGGGGTATTTAATTAAGGTGGTATTAGATTTTTCACCTTATGAACAAACGATTATACGAAAGGAAAGTATAGGCGAGTTTAATACCCTTTATGTGACTGAAGGTAGTGCGGGTGCAACGACCCAAAATACGTATAAATATTATCTTTATCCATCTGTAAAAACAGAGAAAGAGTTTCTGGCGGATGTCAGAGATTATCCTTCTGTTCTTTTTACTTCAGATTCAAATGTCCAAATGCAATTGAAGGGCAGATATCTCTATTTTACAGTTAAAGGAACTATTTATAGTTTTACCAACCAATCTGATTCTGTCTTTATATACCTCAACTCAACCCCATTTTAGTGGGGGTTTATCCGCATGTTACCGTTCAATCTTAAACCCAACCTCTATTTTGTTCAGTAACAATGCTCATATTTCATTCAAATAACCATCACATTCCCGCCATGTGGCTGACACAAATGCAGGACAGGATAGGCACCTTATTTCGCTGACCGGTACCCTGTAATGCGCCGCACGTTGTTCCCTTATCTGATTTTGCTGCCGACGCTGATTTTTCTGTTTTTATTCACCTATTACCCCTTATTTCAGTCAGCGACGGACAGCCTGTTTGACAGTCGTCTGTCGTCAGACGCGCCGCCGTTTGTTGGTCTGCAAAACTATTTGCGCCTGATCCAGGATTCAGTCTTCTGGCGCGCGCTGCTCAATAATCTGGCGTACATCCTGATGACCGTGGTGCCCGGCATTATGCTGGCGCTGCTGCTGGCGGTTGCGCTGTGGGAAAACACCTCGCTGAACCGCTGGCTGCGTACTGCGTTTTTCTTCCCGATGATTATCCCGCTGGTCAGTGCCGCCACCTTGTGGTTGTTCATTTTCATGCCCGGTATGGGGCTGCTGGATTACTACCTGGCGAAAGCATTCGGGCCGATGAATAACAATTATCTCGGTATGAGCAACAGTGCGCTGATTGCGCTGAGCGTGATCGGCGTGTGGAAATTCGCCGGTTATTACATGCTGTTTTTCCTCGCCGGATTGCAGTCGATCCCCGCCTCGGCACGCGAAGCGGCGCTGATGGAAGGGGCGTCGCGCCCGCAGGTTTTCTTCTATATCACGCTGCCGCTGCTGCGCCCGACCATCAGTTTTGTGGTCACTATCGCGCTGATTTATTCGATTACCCAGATAGATCACGTCGCGGTGATGACGCAGGGCGGGCCGAATAACGCCACCACCGTCTTGCTGTATTACATCCAGAGTCTGGCGAATGACACCCATGATTTAGGCAAAGCTTCGGCGGCGACATTCCTGACGCTGGTGCTGCTGTTTGGTTTTTCGATGCTGAATCTGCGTGTGCTGGAAAGAGGAGCTCACTATGAGCGTTGAAACGTCTGAAGCGCCGGTGATGACCGGTAAAAAATTGCGGGCGGGCGTGCGTTCGCCATCGATGTTATTGCGCGGTGCGCGCCGTTCGACACTGCCGGTTTTACTGCTGTGCGCGGCCTTTTTATGGATGGCGCCTTTCCTGTGGATGCTGTCGTCAGCATTCAGTGAAAGCAGTTTTTCGCCGGATATGGCCTCGCTGTTGCCGCGCTTCCCGCTGACGTTGCAAAACTTCCGTGATGCGTGGGACAGCGCCGACTGGCTGCGGCTTTACGCCAATACCCTATTCTTCTCCTTCGGCACCTTTCTGGTTCAGCTGGTGACGATCACCACTGCCGGTTACGTGTTCGCATATCACGAATTTCGCGGCAAACAGACACTGTTCTACCTGCTGCTGATCCAGCTGATGATCATGCCGGTGATTATGATGGTGCCGAACATGATGATCCTCAAACAGTTCGGGCTGCTCAATACATTGACCGGCGTGATGATGCCGTATTTCGCCTCAGCGTTTGGCGTATTCCTGATGCGTCAGGCATTTCTCAGCATTCCCCGTGAAATCGAAGAAGCCGCGCTGATGGAGGGCTGCCGCTGGTGGCAGGTGGTGTTCCGCGTGCTGATCCCGATGTCGTGGCCCGCCATCCTCGCCTTTGCCACGGTCAGCATTACCTATCACTGGAATGAATATCTGTGGCCGCTGATGGTGCTTAACGATCCGGACAAACAGGTGCTGACCGTCGGACTGGTGTCTTTCGCGATGGGTGCGGAATCGGGCGGGCAGTGGGGCTTAATTACTGCCGGAACGCTGATGGTGTGCCTGCCGCTGATGCTGGCGTTCATTATTTTTCAGAAACAGTTCCTGAAAAGCTTCGGCTTCTCGGGCATCAAATAAAGGAGTCATCCATGTTTTTAGCTCAGATTTCTGACATGCACTTTCGCAGCCACGGCCGCAAACTGTATGACTTTATCGATGTGAACGGCTGTAACGCCGAAGTGGTCAGCCAGCTAAACGCGCTGGAAGAACAACCGGATGCGGTGGTGATCACCGGCGATATCGTTAACTGCGGTTTGCCGCAGGAATATGAAGTGGCGCGCCGCACGCTGGGCAACCTGCGCTATCCGCTGTTTATCATTCCCGGCAACCACGACGACAAAGCGCAGTTTCTGGAAGCGCTGCATCCGCTGTGCCCGCAGCTCGGTACTGATCCGCAAAATATGCGTTACGCCATCGATGATTTCACGATGCGTCTGCTGTTTGTCGATTCCAGCCTGGCCGGAGAATCGAAAGGGTACCTGACGCTCGAAACGCTGGCGTGGCTGGAAGGTCAGCTGGAGCAGGGCGGCGATAAACCGACGGCGGTGTTTATGCACCATCCGCCGGTGAAAGTGGGTTCGGCGCAGATGGACGCGATTTCCTGCGAAAACGGCGATCAGCTGCTGGCGCTGATCGACCGCTTCCCGTCGCTGGTTCGCGTGTTCTGCGGCCACACGCACCGCCTGATTTTCACCCAGTACAAACAGGCGATCATCACCACCATTCCCGGCACGGTGCATCAGGTGCCGTATTATCATCACAATCCGGCACCGTTTTATAACCTCGAACCGGCGGCCTGCGTGATGCACCGTCTGGTGGATAACACCGGTCTGGTCAGCTATCTGCATCCGCTGTCGCAATATCCGGGGCCGTATCTGTATGACGCGCAAATCAGTTGCCCGGCGGATGAGCAATGATGTCTGGCATTCGTCTGGAAAATATTACCAAACAGTTTGAAGGCAGCACGGCGGTGAATCAGTTGTCGCTGGAGATTGCCGACGGCGAATTTCTGGTGCTGGTCGGGCCGTCGGGGTGTGGCAAAAGTACCTTGCTGCGCCTGCTGGCGGGTCTTGAAGAGGTCAGCGACGGGCGCATTATGCTCGACGGCAATGACATCTCCGGGCTGTCGCCGCGCGAACGAAATTTCTCAATGATCTTCCAGAACTACGCGCTGTTTCCGCACATGACCGTGGAACAGAACATCACCTTTGGCATGCGTATGCGCAATGAGCCGAAAGATCAGCACCAGGCGCGGGTGGATCGTGTTGCCGGATTATTACAACTGGAGCCGTTGCTCAAACGTAAACCCGGTAAGTTATCCGGCGGCCAGCGTCAGCGTGTGGCGATGGCGCGCGCCATTGTGCGCGATCCGAAGCTGTTTCTGATGGATGAACCCCTGTCGAATCTTGATGCACGGCTGCGCACGGAAGTGCGTGACGGCATCATGCAACTGCATCAGCAACTGAAAACCAGCACCGTTTATGTCACTCACGATCAGATGGAAGCCATGACCATGGCGGATCGGATCGCGGTGCTGGATAAAGGCCATTTGCAACAAATCGGCGCGCCGGAAACGCTGTACGCGCACCCGGCCAACCTGTTTGTCGCCGGATTTATCGGCACCCCGTCGATGAATCTGTTTCTGCTGCCGTGCGCCGCTGGCGTGCTGACAGTCGAAAACCAGCCGGTCCGTCTGCCGCAAACTGAACATGCGCAGGCGCTCGATGAGGTGTATCTGGGCATCAGACCCGAACACATCTGCGACCGGCCGGTGGAAGGCGAAAGCCTGCAATTGCAGGCGACGCTGACCTATCGCGAGCTGCTCGGCGCGGAGTATCTGTGCCATGCCGACACGCCGCTCGGGAAAATCCGTTACGTACGTAAAAACCAGCTGCGGGAAAACAGCGGGGACATTCCACAACCCGGCGACCGCATTACTTTGTATTTCTCTTTGCACGACCTTCATCTTTTTTCAGGCCAAAACCAGCAGAATCTGCACCGGGAGAATCACCATCATGCGTAAAGTATCTGTGCTGGCGCTCGCCATCGGCTTTATTGCCGCAGGCACGGCGTCCGCCAAAGAAAATATCGATTTCATGTTCCCTGCGCCGGTTGACGGCAAGCTGACCATGGAAATGACCCGCGTTATCAAAGAATTTAACCAGTCACAAAATGATGTGGAAGTGCGCGGGATATTTACCGGCAGTTATGACACCACCAAAGTGAAAGCCGAAGCGGCAGCGAAATCCGGCCAGCCACCGGCGCTGGTGATCATGTCGGCTAACTTCACGGCGGATCTGGCGATCAAAAACGAAATTCTGCCGATGGACGAACTGTTCAAATTCGGCGACCAGAAAGCCACGCCGTTCCTGACGCAAAACTTCTGGCCCGCCATGCGCCAGAACGCTCAGCTTAACGGCGTCACTTACGCAATCCCGTTCCATAATTCGACGCCTATTCTCTATTACAACAAAGACATGTTCGCCAAAGCGGGCATTACCGCGCCGCCGAAAGACTGGGATGAATTGCTGGAAGACTCGAAAAAGCTGACGGATTCGGCGAAAGGTCAGTGGGGGATCATGTTGCCATCGACCAACGATGACTACGGCGGCTGGATTTTATCGGCACTGACCCGCGCCAATGGCGGCCAGTATTACAACGCCGATTATCCGGGCGAAGTGTATTACGACAAACCATCCACCCTGGGCGCGCTGCGCTTCTGGCAGAATCTGGTATACCGCGACAAAGTGATGCCGTCGGGTGTGCTGAACTCCAAGCAAATCAGCGCGGCGTTCTTTTCCGGCAAACTCGGCATGGCGATGCTGAGCACCGGTGCACTGGGCTTTATGCGTGAAAATACCAAAGATTTTGAGCTGGGCGTGGCGATGATGCCTGCCAAAGTGCGTAACGGTGTCACCATCGGCGGGGCGAGTCTGGTGAGTTTTAAAGGCATTTCCGATGACCAGAAAAAAGCGGCTTATACCTTCCTGCAATATCTGGTCAGCCCGAAAGTGAACGGTGCCTGGAGCCGCTTTACCGGCTATTTTTCACCGCGTATGGCGTCTTATGACACACCGGAAATGAAAGAATATCTGGCGAAAGATCCGCGTGCGGCGATTGCGCTGGAGCAGCTGAAATACGCCTATCCGTGGTATGCGACGTATGAAACCGTGGCGGTGCGTCAGGCGATGGAAAATCAGCTGGCGGCGCTGGTTAATGATGAGAAAGTCACGCCGGAAGCGGCGGCGGCACAGGCACAGAAAGACGCCGACACCATCATGAAACCTTATGTGGAATCAACGGCACTGACTGTTCCAAAGTAGGTGATCTCGCTCCTTCCCCTTTACGAGGGGAAGGAGCAAAAAAATTACTTCAGCCAGCCCTGCTGGTGGGCGTTGTCCAGATGGCTGCGGATATGCAGCCACAGTTCAGGATGGATATCGGCGATAAAGGCATTACGGGCTAACACCTGCTCCAGACGGATATTGTTCTCCACCCAGCTCTGCCCCTGATTATTCAGGTTCATGATCATCGGCATCACGCGGTCGATCACCAGCGCAAAGCGCGCTTCCGGGGTTTCACCCGCTTCGTATTCATTCCACAAATCCAGGAATTGTGTGTTCAGCGGTGCAGGCAGCAGGCCGAACAGGCGTTTCGCGGCAATGATTTCCTGATCATGAACTGCTGCGCGGGCAGCGAGATCGTAAACCAGCACATCACCGGCATCGATTTCGACGATGTCGTGGATCAAAGCCATACGGATGACTTTATTGATATCAACGCCTTCCGGTGCGAAAGGGGCCAGGGACATTGCTGCCACGGCGAAATGCCAGCTATGTTCTGCGGAGTTTTCCTGACGCTCAGTGCCTAACACTTTGGTGCGACGTTGCACGCTTTTCAGTTTGTCGATTTCCATCAGGAACTGAAAAACTTCGGTCATTGCGCCGAAATTCAGCGGGGTAGTGGCTGCAGACATACTAAAACCTTAGTCATATTGACGGCATGGTAAACGGCGTTATTTCACTTTTCCGCTACACCTTAGTCGCTTGATATAAAAAAATCATGTTTT
Source organism: Rahnella sp. WP5 (assembly GCF_000745615.1). Classification (NCBI taxonomy): domain Bacteria; kingdom Pseudomonadati; phylum Pseudomonadota; class Gammaproteobacteria; order Enterobacterales; family Yersiniaceae; genus Rahnella; species Rahnella sp. WP5. The sequence continues at coordinate 66,616 of NZ_KN050721.1, forward strand.
TGGGTGCGGAAAATGCATGTGTCTCAAAAATGTAATCTGAATAAATTATAAACAAATTGAATGAATTGAAGGGCTTCACACAACGGGGTGAATGAAATGATGATCTGCCTAAGAGACTGTTACATCAGATAATACTCATTTTAAGCTTACAGATGTACACTGGAATGGTTCTCAGTTAATCTGACTCTGTTGGACCGTTTTATTAACAATCATTTTCCCTTTTTTGTCTTGAGGATTCTCAACGTATGGGTAAGTTGTCTCCATCCCCACAGGGATATCCGTGGGCCGAAGAAATTGCCAACAGCCTGAGTCACGGCGTTGGTCTGGTTTTCGGGATTGTCGGACTGGTGTTGTTACTGGTTCAGGCGACAGGCGATAACGCCAGCGCCATGGCGATCACCAGTTATAGTTTGTACGGCGGCAGCATGATTTTGCTGTATCTGGCCTCCACGCTGTATCACGCGATACCGCATCAGAAAGCCAAATACTGGCTGAAAAAACTTGATCACTGCGCGATTTATTTGCTGATCGCCGGAACCTACACGCCGTTCCTGCTGATCGGGCTTAACTCCCCGCTGGCAAAAGGATTAATGGCGGTGATCTGGGGGCTGGCACTGTTCGGCGTGATTTTTAAACTGGCATTCGCGCACCGTTTTGAGGTGCTTTCGCTGGTCACCTATCTGACGATGGGCTGGCTGTCACTGATTGTGATTTATCAGCTTGCGACCAAACTTTCTCTTGGCGGTGTGATATTGCTGGCGCTGGGCGGCGTGATATACACGCTGGGCGTTATTTTCTACGCCTCGAAACGCTTTCGGTTCGGCCACGCGATCTGGCACGGATTTGTGCTCGGCGGCAGCGCCTGCCACTTTTTAGCCATCTATTTTTACGTCTGATGTGTTTAATTCAATTCAGTAAAAGGAAAGCGGAGCCTGATGCTCCGCTTTTTTGTGCCTGCTATTTCTTACCCGCGTCGTCCGACCACCATTGCACCAGTGAAGGCACCGGCCGCAGATCGTAATGCGCTTCGCCCAGCAGATGATTGAGGATTTTCGCCGATCGCCACGCAGTCAGTGTCAGTTGCCCCTCGGCGCTGCCGTGGCTGTGAATACCGGCATTCACCGCGTAAATGCGGTTCTGCTCCGGGCCGTCCCAGCGCAGATTGAAATTCGGCTGCAGCGGCAGATGCTGCTCGCGGTCATAAGGAATACGATCCAGCAATGGCTCGAGATAATCCGGCAAACCGGGACGATAGCCGGTTGCCAGGATCACAATATCGGCACTGAAATGTTCCTCGCATTTTTCCAGCCCGTGTTTTGCCTGCAAACTGAAATCGCCAGCCGCATTACGCACGATATGATCCAGTGCACGGTGCGGCAACAAACGCACGTTACGCCGCTGATGCAGCACGTCGAAACGGTGATAAAGCTGCTTGTAGATGTCTTCCAGCGTGTGATAACTGATGCCATCAGAGGGCAGTTTTTGTGTTTCGATTTCCTGCTCGCGCACCTCTTCCGGCAGCGTATAAAAGTAATTCACATACTCCGGCGTGAAATATTCATTGGTGAAAATGGATTCATCCAGCGGCTGAAAATTAGGGCGTCGTGATATCCAGCTCAGTTCGGTGAACTCGCCCCAGTGGCCGCTCAGCGCGTTGAGAACGATGTCGGCACCGCTTTGTCCGCCGCCGACAACAACCACACGTTTACCGGTGAAATCTGGCTCACGTAGTTCTATTTCTGCGGCGTGAAAACAGTTATCACCCAGCGCCGCCCGTGCCGGTTTTGGGATCCACGGCGCATGGCCGGTGCCGAGGCAAATATTGCGCGCGCGGTGCTCGCCTTTTTCACTCTGTACGATAAATTCCTGTCGCTTATCGTCGAAATCAATGCGCTCAACCGGTTCGGAAAAATGCAAACCCGCAATGCGGTCACACGCCCAGCGCAGATAGTCGGAAAACTCATCGCGGCTGATGATCAGCTGTTCCGTGGCCAGAAAACGGTAAATCTTCTTCTGATCAACCAGATAATTAATAAACGAAAATTCGCTGCGCGGCGCAACGGTAGTGACCAGATCCTGCAGGACGTAGGTCTGCATGGTCGCCGTGGGTAATAACATACCGGGATGCCAGCTAAATTCCGGGTTAGCATCAAAGAAAGCGGCGTTGAGTTTTTCTGTGTCTTTTGCCATGGCGGCGAGACTTAAATTAAAGGGGCCGATACCAATACCAATTAAATCCTTCACGGGCATCTTTCTGTTCCTTATGTTTTTAGGATATTTTGGAAACGACGTTATTAAGCATAGGTCAGCCGACAGCGGCTGACATTTTTCTCGATAACTTATCGAAATATTCCTAAACTCAGTCAGTTCGCCCTCTCTTTCTTAATGATTTAAAAGGATTTGCTATGACCCGCCTGCGCCGTTTTAAACAAGTTGATGTGTTCACCGCTGAGCCACTCAAAGGCAATGCATTGGCCGTGATATTGGATTCGGAAGGACTGACGGATGCCGAAATGTTTGCGATGGCCCGCTGGACCAATCTGGCGGAAACGGCGTTTGTGCTCAAACCGGTTTCACCCGAAGCGGATTACCGTGTGCGGATTTTTACGACCGACAAAGAGCTGCCGTTCGCCGGACATCCGACGCTGGGCACGGCGTACGCGCTGTTGCAAAGCGGGCTGAAGCCAAAAAACGCGGGATATCTGGTGCAGGAATGCGGTGTCGGGCTGGTGCAGGTGAAGCAACTGGCAGATGGCGGTCAGGCATTTTCCGCGCCGCCTGCGCAGATGAAACCGCTGGCGGCTGAACATCACACCTTGCTGGAAACCGCGCTGCGCGGCGGCAATATTCAGGCTGATGTCATGCCGGTTGCGGTTGATATGGGCATCATCTGGCTGGTCGTACGGATGGAAAGTGCGCAGGATTGCCTGAACATCACCGCCGATGCCGCGGCAGTCAGCCAGCTACAAAAACAACTCGGGATTAACGGTATCGCGGTCTATGGTTTACACGATAAAAATGGCCCGGCAGATTATGAAGTGCGGGCGATTATCGATGAGGACGGCGTGCTGAAAGAAGATCCGGTCACTGGCAGCGCCAATGCCTGTCTGGCCCGGGTGCTGAAAGCGGCGAATTTCCCGGATGGCGCTCAGATGGCACAAACCTACCGCGTGCGGCAGGGCACCAAACTCCAGCGCGATGGCCGCGTGACGGTCACGTTTGTGGATGGCGAACCCTGGATCGGTGGCGATACCTGTACGCTGATCGACGGCACGTTAGATCTCTGATCAGCGGGGCGTCAGCCCGTGCTGTGCCGTCTGTAACAGATGAATAAACGCCTGCATGTACGGCGTGGCGTTCAGGTTATGGCGGTGCAGCAGCCAGGTGCGGTTTTTTACCGTCGCGCCGTCCACGTTAATCGGGCGGCGGTAAAAATGCTCCGGCAGCGGTAAATAAGTGGCGACAATCGCGTAACCCAGCCCGTGTTCCACCATCGCCATGCACACTTCCAGTTTATCGACTTCCATCGTGATAGTCGGCGCATGGGAAAAGTTGGCATTCCACCAGCGCTCAATCAGTTGTGTCACGTGCGGGCCGTGATGAATTTTTATCTGCGGCATGTGCGGCAGCAGGGCGAAATCAAAATCCTGACGGTTGATCAGTACGTAATCATCTTCCTCAATCAGATGCTTGCCTTCCTTCCAGTTAAAATCGTCCTTGACCAGCGCCATATCAATTTCCCCGCGCAACAGTTTCTGAATGATTTCCTCGCTAAAACCACTCATCAGATTCACGCGGATCCCCGGATGTGTCTGCCGGAACTGGCTGAGTAACGGTGGCAGACGGTAGGCTGCATAGTTGCTCGACACGCCCAGCGAAATCTCTCCCTGCTGTTCCTGATCCAGACTGTGCAGATTGAGTTTCAGTTGCTGTAAATCGTTGAGCACGGTCAACGCGTGTTGCGCGAGATATTCCCCCTGCGCGCTGAAGACCAGTCCTTTTTGTCCTTCTTCAAACAGACGGATCGCCAGCTTGCGTTCAATCTGGCGCAAACGGTAACTGAGCGCGGGCTGCGAGGTATAAAGCTGCTCTGCCGCCCGGGTAATGTTTTTATGCTGATATACCGCCCGCAATATCAGCCAGTCTTTCTCGTTCATCGTTTTCCGCCGCCAGTAAAATCCCTCAGTCATAAAATAATTTTTGCGTAAAAGACGCAACAGATAAAAAGGCTCAATTTGACCGAAAACGTCAAAAGCCCTATTTCTGTAAGGCACAGAGACGACTTATCGCAGTGCCAGATTGTATTCATCCGAAAATAATTTTTGGTTTTTGCACCATCGCAGGGAATAAACATGTCGAATTGCACTACATCAGTTCATCACGCCGGGGAACAGAAAACTCAGATTATTGCGGCTGTGGATTCACTCGCCGCGCAGGCCAGCGCGCTGGCGATGAATATTCATGCCAACCCTGAACTCAGCTTTGAGGAAGTCGAATCTGCGGCGGCACTGATTGCACCACTGCGCGCGGCGGGGTTTGAGATTGAGGAACAACCTGGCGGCCTGGCGACGGCGTTTCGCGCAACCTATGACAGTGGCAAGCCGGGTCCGGTGGTCGCGTTGCTGGCGGAATACGATGCGCTGAAGGATCTGGGGCATGCCTGCGGACATAACCTGATTGGCACGGCATCCGTGACGGCCGCGCTGGCGCTGAAGCAGCAATCGCATCTGCTGACCGGCAGGCTGGAAGTGATCGGCACACCGGCAGAAGAAGAGGGCGGCGGCAAAATTATTCTCAGCGAGAAAGGCATTTTCGACCATGTGGACGCCGTAATGATGTTCCATCCGCGCGACAAAACCATGGTGGTGCGCGGCGGGCTGGCGTGTGTCGATGCGGTGTTTAAATTCTATGGCAAAGCGGCGCATGCGGCGTCGGCACCCCAAAATGGCATCAGCGCACTCGATGCGGTGATCCACACTTTCAACGGCATTAACGCCCTGCGTCAGATGTTCACCGACGATGTGCGCGTGCACGGCATCATTTCCGATGGCGGCAGCGCGACCAATATTGTTCCGGCTTATGCGGAGGCGAAGTTCCTGATGCGGGCCAGTACGGTCAGAGGGCTGAGCATTGTTAAACAAAAAGTGTTTGATGCGGCACAGGGCGCGGCGCTGATGGCGGGTGCGCGGCTGGAAGTTGAAGAAGGGCTGACCTACGCCGAGCGCAATAACAATCTGACGCTGGCGGAATACTTTAAACAGAATCTGGACATTCTGGGTGTGGAAGTGGTTCCGCCGCCGCTCAGTGGCGGGATCGGTTCTTCGGATATCGGCAATGTCAGTCAGATAACAGCGGCGATCCACCCGTATATCCGTATCGGTGATGTGCTGCCGCATACACCGGAATTTGCCAAAGCGGCCGGTTCCGGGGCCGGTTTGCAGGCCATGTTGCAGGCGGCAAAAGCGCTGGCGATGACGACAGTGGATTTGTGTCAGGACGGCGCAAAACTTCAGGCCGTGCGGGAAGAGTTTTTAAGCTGGAAGTCTCATTTTTAACTTAACAATCAAAATAATAACCTTGGGTAAGAGGACAGGATAATGATGAAAAAAACACTGGTGGCTGCCGTTATGGCACTGACGTTTGGCAGTGCGCTGGCACATGCTGAAGGCGAAACTTTGCGTGTCGGCGCAGATTTAAGTTATCCGCCATTCCAGTTCCGTGATGCGGCGGGCACGCCGACCGGCTTTGAAATTGATGTCACCAACGCCATCTGCAAAGAGATGAAAGTGAAATGTGACTATGTGGTCAGCAGCTTTGACGCTGAAATTCCTTCGCTGATCGCCAAAAAAGTGGATTTTATTTCGCCGCAGGGCGCGACCGAAAAACGCCGTAAAGTGATCGACTTCAGCGATTTTGTGTATCACATCCCGACCAAACTGGTGGTGCAAAAAGGCAGTCCGCTGTTGCCGACGCCGGAATCGTTGCAGGGCAAACGTATCGCAGTTCAGCAGGGGTCGATTCAGGAAATGTATGCCAATACTTTCTGGCAGCCGAAAGGGGTGGATGTGGTGGCATATGCCGATCAGGACACCATTTATCAGGATCTGGTGGCCGGTCGTTTAGACGGCGCGCTCAGCCCGGCGGTGGCGGTGACCTTTGGTTTCCTCAACAAACCGGAAGGCAAGAATTTTACCCTGACCGGCCCGGAAGTGCGTGACGACAAACTGTTCAGTATCGGTTCGTCGTACGGTCTGCGTAAAGGCGACGGCCATATCAAAAAACTGCTCAATGACGGGCTGGCGAAAATCATTGCCGACGGCACCTGGGAAAAAATTAAGACACAATACTTCGGTCCGCTGGATATATCCGTTCATCAGGAAAAGGCTAAATAATCATGAGCTTGCGCCCGCCTGTTCGTGAACGTTTGTTACCGCTGATGGATGACCTGTTGCGCGAGTTTTCCGGGTTGCACCGGCTTTCCGGCTGCGATGATGCACAACGGGCGGCGCAGCACATGGTGTCTGTGTTGCAGGATCACGGACTGGATGCGCGGCTGATGCAGTGCCCGCTGTATCTCAGCGATCCCCTGGCCGGAAGATTGCGGCTGCCTGAATTCCCGCAATGGCAGTGCGACGCCAAAACCCGTTCGTTCTCGGCCCATTGCCCGCAGGGCGTGGAAGCACAGGGTTATCACGATGACGGTGCCTGTCAGCCGCGTACCGATCTTGAATGGCAACGTTGGGCGCAGGACGTAAAAGGCAAAATTGTGATTGCGGGGCAGGGCTTTGAAGATTACGTGCAACGCCTGTGCGCTGCAGGTGCCGCCGGACTTATCCATATCTGGGGGGCGGCTGAAACCGCACTGCATGAAGAAACCGTCGGGCCGGTCTGGGGGACGCCGGAACCGGATGATTTTCTGCGTTATCCGCGCTTGCCGGTGATTTCCGTTAATCATCAGGATGGTCAGCGTTTGCTGGCGCAGTGTCAGCAACACCCGCTGATGACGCTGGAAATCGCCACGGAACTGAATTTTCACGTTGCTGAATGCGGCATGCCGGTGGTGGAGATTCCCGGCCATTCGCCGGAGTTCGTTCTCCTTTCCTCACATTATGATTCCTGGCACGAAGGCGTCACGGATAACGCGACCGGTAATGCGCTTTGTCTGGCGATGGCAATTCATATTCATCAGCAACCACAAACGTTGCTGCGCGGACTGCGGATTATCTGGTGGCCCGGCCATTCCAATGCCCGTTATGGTGGCTCGGCCTGGTACGCTGACAACTACCGCCAGCAACTGAAACAGCATTGCGTGGCGCATATTAACGTCGATTCACCGGGGTGTAAGGATGCGGTGAATGTTGTGCTCAATGTCAGTGGTGCGGAATCACAGACCTTTTTAAATGCGGCGGTGAAAGCCGTGACCGGTGAACCGGCGCAGCGCATTACCCCCCTGGGCAAAGGCGGCGATCAGTCATTCTGGGGCTGCGCTCTGCCATTGCATTTTGCTTTTCGCGAAGTCCCGCTGGAAAAAAACAGTCAGTCGCCGGGCAGCGGCGGCGGCTGGTGGTGGCACACGCAAGACGACACTTACGATAAAGTGGATCTGAATATTCTCTGGCGCGATACGCAAATCCACGCGCACTGGCTGGAAGGCCTGCTGACACAACCCGCGCTGCCGCTTGATCCGCTGGCTTACCTGAACGGTTTGCAGCAATCGCTGGCAGAACTCGCCGCCACAATTTCACCTGAATTTGATCTCTTTACCGTGGCTGAAAAATTACAACAATTACAGCCTGTTTTGAGCGAACTGACCACGAACTGGCAGGCGGATCCGCAGACCTGGCAGCGGCAACTGAAACAGGCGATCGCCGGTTTACATCGCCTGCGTTACAGCTCCGTGGATGACTTCCATTACGATCTGAGTTATCGCGGCGGTGCGTTCCCCGGTTTTCAGGAACTGGCTGCACGGCGGGAAGATACCTCGCCGGAAATGTGGCTGATGATGGCAACCCGCTTTCGCCGTCAGCGTGACCGTGCACTGGCGCTGCTGGACAGCGTGGAGGCTATTTGTCGCTCATGACCAGCAGATACCGGCAGGGCTTGGTGCCGGGATTACTGAATGTGATGGGCAAATCAACGCCGAACGTCAGCGCATCACCCGCGGTTAACGCATATTTTTCATCACCATAATCAATCGTCAGCGACCCCTCCACCATCCATAAACGTTGTTTATAGGCCTGATGGCTCCAGCCCGGATAACTGACGCGAGCCGCCGCTGGCAGCGTAATTTCGACCAGTTCCGCGCCGCCGTTTTCCTCATGCGCCGTCACCTGACGGCGCAGATAACCGATATCTGGATCCTGCCAGACTTCCTGCTGCGCCAGCGGGCGAAAGGGTGCAGGCTGCTCGTTATCTTCTGACAGCAACTGCGCCAGCGACACGCCCAGACTGGCCGCGAGGCGGCCTAACAGACTGGCGCTCGGGCTGCTGTCCTGCCGCTCAATTTTCGAAATCATTGCCTTACTGACGCCCGAACTGCTGGCCAGTTGTTCGAGGCTTAAACCCTGAGATTTTCGCAAAGCCTGCAGGCGCGTGGCGATCAATTGGTCGATTGACATGAGGTAAGTTCCGTTGTTTACTTTTGTGGAAATAATTCTACTATAGTGGAATTGAGTGCATAACGGAAGCCACCGGGGAACGACTGATGAAAATGATTACCTGCACTGAACGCCAGCATGCTGTCGCAATTTTGGATATCTTTAATGATGCGATTCTGACATCTACGGCGCTTTATGATTATAAGCCACGCCATATCGACAGCATGACATCGTGGTTTGCCACTAAACTGACCCATAATTTTCCGGTGATCGGGCTGGAAGACGCGCAGGGGACGTTACTGGGTTTTGCCAGTTATGGCACGTTCCGCGCCTGGCCTGCGTATAAATATTCGGTCGAGCATTCGATTTATATCCATAAAGATCATCGTGGAAAAGGGTTGGGAAAAATCCTGCTAAGCGCACTGGTGGAAGCTGCCCGTGAACGGGGTGTGCACACGCTGATTGGCGCCATTGATGCGGCTAACAGTGGCAGTATTGCCCTGCACGAAAAAAATGGATTCAGCCATACCGGCACGATTAAACAGGCGGCTTTCAAATTTGATCGCTGGCTGGATCTGGCTTTTTATCAGATGATCCTCGAAACGCCCTTAAAACCGGTTGCAGGCTGAGGGCGCCGCGCTGAATGAGAAAGCAAGAGCCGGAGGGCGCGGGTGTTCACGGCGATTTATGCTGGCAGTTATCCAGTCGCAAACGTGAGGCATAAAATGTCAGGTAAAACAGAAGTCATCAAAGATAAGGCATGGGGAAATATTGCCTGTGTGCAGAGCCAGGATCCTCGCTGGCAAGCGGTCGTCAACTGTGATGCGAATGCGGATGGCAAATTTGTTTATGCGGTAAAAACCACCGGAATTTACTGCGCACCGTCGTGTCCGTCGCGGCAGCCTAATCCGGAAAATGTTATCTACTTTGATGATGCCGAAGCCGCAGAACAGGCAGGATTCCGTCCCTGCAAGCGTTGCCGTCAGGGGCTGATTTCACTGGCGCAGTTTCATGCTCAGCGTGTGGCTCAGGCCTGCCGGTTGCTGGAACAATCGGCCGACATGCTGACGCTGAATCAGCTGGCTGCCAAAGTGGGCATCAGCGCATATCATTTTCATCGCCTGTTTAAAGCACAAACCGGCGTGACACCTAAAGAGTACCAACAGGCGCAGCGAGCACGCCGGGTACGTGAAAAACTGACAGATTCTGCGACGGTCACCGAGGCGATCCACGCGGCGGGCTATCCTTCTGATGGCCGGTTTTACGAAACCTCCGTGGCGACACTGGGTATGACGCCGCAAAATTTTCGCTCGGGCGGCCGTGATGTACGCGTCTGGTTTGCCATCGGCAAATCTTCTCTCGGCGATATACTGGTCGCCGAAAGTCAGCGGGGGATCTGCGCCATTTTGCTGGGAGATGACCCTGAAAAGCTGATTAATGAACTGCAAAACAGTTTTCCGCAGGCAGAATTACTGGGCGGTGATCCGGATTTCGAGCAGCGTATTGCCCTGGTCGTCGGCTTTGTGGAAGCGCCAGAGATGGGTCTGGATTTGCCGCTGGATATTCGCGGCACGGCTTTCCAGCAGCGTGTCTGGCAGGCATTGCGTGATATTCCGCCGGGAACAACAGCCAGCTATGCCGAGATCGCCAACAAAATTGGCTCGCCGAAATCAGTCCGCGCGGTGGCCGGGGCCTGCGCCGCGAACCTGCTGGCGGTCGCCATCCCGTGCCATCGGGTGGTGAAAACCGGTGGCAATATTTCCGGTTACCGCTGGGGGGTAGAACGAAAACGCAGTTTGCTGGCGCGGGAAGAGAAGGGCTGACTATACTGTGCAGACTTTATGATCTCATGAACTTTTTTATAACGAGGGATGCCGTGCCAGCCTGCACTTTACGGATTGCTGAACCCAAAGATATCGATGCTCTTGCTCAATTACATGTTGCCATCTGGCGTGATACTTATCGTGAGCTTGCTCCTCCGGAGGCTTTTGTGGCTCTCGATGTACCGCGTCGGCAAGCGTTCTGGCAGGATAAATTTGCACATCCTGCTGACGGTCAGGGCATTTTTATTGCGGAAACTGATGGAGCATTCGCCGGATTTTGTCTGGCTTCGGCTTCCTCAAACCCGGAATTTGGCGACATGGCAGAAATCAAATTTCTGTATGTTTCTCCGGCATTTAAACGTCGGGGAATTGGCCGACTGTTGATCGCCAAAGCCGCAAAGCATCTTTCCGCTGAAGGTTTTCGCAGCGCAGGGTTGGGTGTTGTCGAAGGAAACGAACCGGCCATTCGTTTTTACCAGGCTTTAGGTGGCCGCGAAGCCGGACGATATACCGATGCCGGGCCACTCTGGCGCTCGCCTAACATAATCTATGCGTGGCCCGATATTACCGTGCTGACTGCACTGTAAATCCCCCTGGCGGTCAAACCCCCGCCTGCGTCAGTGAATAGCGCAGGCAATATTCACCCACGCAGTGTTTCCAGCCGTTGTTTTTGCTGACCTTCCGGCGTGAAATTATCTGCGCTTAACCAGCGTTCAAACGCGGCTTTCGACGCTGGCCATTCATAGTCGAGAACGGAATACCAGCAGGTGTCACGGTTGTGGCCTTTATTGATGATGGCCTGACGGAACATACCTTCATAGTGGAAACCAAAACGCTGTGCGGCCAGTTTTGATGGCTCATTCAGGCTGTGGCATTTCCATTCGCAGCGGCGATATTTCAGCGTATCGAACAGATAGCGTTGCAGCAGATAAATTGCTTCAGTGCCAAAACGCGTGCGTTTCATCAGCGGAGACCAGTTCACCCAGCCAATTTCGGCAACGCCATTCACCGCATCAATGCGCATCAGAGAAACGCTGCCGACTGCGCGTTGTGTCTGCATATCGACAACCGCAAAGAACAGGGGATCCTCACTTCTGGCCTGTTGAGAAATAAACAGATCGCAATCAGCCTGGGTCGCAGGACGATCGACGGAGAGATATGTCCAGTCGCGATTATCATCAATGCTGTGCCAGGCCCTGAAGAGATCCTGACTATGGCGTTCAACGTTCAGAGGCTCCAGACGACACCAGAGGCCGTCAAGCTGAACATGAGAAGGTCGTTCGCGGGGTTGCCAGTCGGGAAGGGCATCACCAATGGGTTGGCCGAAGTGGTTAAGGGTGGTCATAGCGTTTCCATTTTACTCTCAATGAACTTCCATAAAATCAGAATGGAATGACGCCTGCAACCGGCGCTTTAATAAAAATCCGGAAAGCGGGCGCTTAGCCCGCTTCGTTAATACAGGCCAGTTATAAGCATCCGGCACTGCCACAGATCCTGATTTTTTCCTCAACAACTTTTTGCATCGCCAGTTTTCCAGGCACGATGTATTTGCGGGGATCATTAGCATCCGGATGTTGTGCAAAATACTCTTTTACCGCGCCGGCAAATGCGATTTTCAGCTCGGTCGCAACATTGACTTTGCAGATCCCAAGTTCTATTGCCTGACGGATCATGCTTTCAGGAATACCGGACGCACCATGCAGGACCAGCGGGACATCGACCTGCTGACGGATTTGCCCAAGGCGGCAGAAGTCCAGTTTCGGTTCGCCCTGATACAGACCATGCGCGGAGCCAATCGCAACGGCCAGCGAGTCAATGCGTGTGGATTCAACAAAGTGCCTGGCCACAACGGGATCGGTGAAAAAACTGTCGCCTTCGTCTACCACCAGATCGTCTTCCTGCCCGCCAAGACGGCCGAGTTCTGCTTCGACACTGGCATCAAAGGCATGACACAACCGTACAGTTTCACACACGTGTTGGATGTTTTCTGCCAGCGGGAAATGTGAAGCATCAATCATTACGGAGCGGATCCCCGACCGGACTTTGTTTTCGATATCGCCCTGATCTTCATGGTGGTCCAGATGCAGCGCCAGTGGAATGCGATACTTCCGCGCAGCCTCATGGCATATCGAGATCAGGTAGTCTGTACCTGCATAACTGAATGTCCCCGGCGTTCCGGCAAGGATCACCGGAGAACTCATGGCTGCCGCCGTTTCTGCCACGACTTGTACCGTCTCGAGGTTGTGAACGTTGAAAGCCGGGACGGCGTAACCTCCGCGCTGAGCTGCGAGCAGCATTTCCCTGTTTGAAATCAGATACATTTTCTTAGCCTCCCGTCATATCCAGCAAAATCTTTCCCGTCATCGGCTTGCCAGCCAGTGCCGTGACGTCCCTGACAAACTCTGTGGGACGGGCAACGCTGGCGATCAGGGGGGCCAGGTTTAGCTTATTCTCAGCAAAAAGCTGTATGGCAAGTCGCCACTCACTGCCCGGCCACGGAGAGGAATAGTTCATCCAACTGCCGAGCAAGGTCAGCTCTTTGCGCAGGATATGGCCGAAAGTAGTGACGTCTAAAGTCAGGTCTTTGTGTAAGGTGCCGACCAGCGCGATTTGCGCTTTGGGGCCTGCGATATTGAGAGACAAGGCCACGGTTTGCGCTGTGCCTGCTGTTTCAATAATCAGCTGATTAAAGCGCCGTTCATGAGTTTGCTGGCGGATTTCATCGGCGTTGCATATTGCGCTGTTATAAACGTGGCTGGCACCTGTTTCCTGCGCCAGGGAAAGGCGCTGCGGATTGATATCGATCGCTGTCACCGATTTAGCCCCCAGGGCGCTGGCTGCCTGAATAAGCAACTGCCCGATGGTGCCAGCTCCAATGACTATCACTTCTTTACCCTCACAGCCTCCTGCCAGCTTCAGGGCATGCAAGCCAACGGTGAGCGGTTCCAAAAAAGCGCCTTGCAGAAGTGAGAAATTCTCCGGCAATTTAAATAAGTTTTTACGCGAAACCACAATGAATTCAGCATGGCCGCCACTCCGTCGGGAGCCAATAAATTGATAATGCTTACATTGGGAATACGCTGTTTTGCGGCACTCTTCGCACTGAAAGCATGGCAATAAAGGTACGCAGGCCACGGCATCCCCCTCATATAAATCGCTGACTTCTTCTCCGGTGCTAACGACGTGACCACTGAATTCGTGGCCTAATGTGATGGGATAAAAATGTGAACTGCTGGCGAAAATACGCGGGATATCGGATCCGCAAAGCCCGGAGTAGGCAATGCGAACCAGAACCTCATCGGGTGCACTCAGCGTAGGAGCAGGTTGCTCTTCAATAGTTATCCTGCTGTCAGCATGCACAACGACTGATTTCATAGTCAGATTCCTTAAGCGGGGGATTTCCCCCCGCCGCGATGAAAGTTAAGAGTTAACCAGTGAAGCGGCTGCCCGCTTTTCTGTTTGTGTGAATTGACGGGCGCGACGCCATGTCAGGAATACACCGATGGCGTAAATAACGCCGATGATGCTGAGCCCGGCGATGTTTTTGAGCGTGCAAAGTTGGATGAGTAAATACGTGATCGGCGAGCCGCCCTGATCCATTGAAGCTACTCTTCCTCCAGCCGTGAGTGCACCCGCATTTTCAGCCAGTTGGGTATGTAAATCAATGGTCTGCGTCGCTATCCACAGTGTGATGCTCATGATGATGCAACCCGAAATCAGCGTGCGGAACAGGTTGCCCTGATGCACGGCCACCGCGATGGCAACGAAGAAACCGATAGTGGCGAGGTCACCAAATGGCAAGACCTGATTTCCCGGGACAAGCACGGCGATAAGGATTGTCAGAGGAATAAAAATCAGGCTGGCTGAAACAACGGCGGTATGACCGAGTAATAAAGCCGGATCCAGACCAATCAGGAACTCCTGTCCACCAAAGCGGGCTTGCAGACGTGTACGGGCATGGCGGGCAATGGGCGTTAAACCGTCCATTATCGGTTTGATGACCCGTGGCATCAGAAGCATGACCGCAGCGGTTTTAACGGCCAGCTGCAATACGCCTTTGACGTCGTATCCCGCGAGGTAACCAATAATCAGCCCCATCACGAAACCGACGGTGACGGGTTCACCGAACGGACCGAAACGCTTTTGCACATCATCAGCGCTGAAGTGAATTTTGTTCAGCCCTGGAATCTTCTCAATGAGGGTATCAACCAGTACCGCAATCGGGCCGAGATACGCCGAGGAACCATGGGGGATGGCAATACCGTCCAGATTAAAGAAATCACGCGTATCCTTTGCAAACCAGTCGCCCAGCTTGTAGATGAATGCCGCATGCAAAACGACCCCCATGATCCCCAGCCAGTAAGAACCGGTGGCGAGGTGCAACATGGCACCGGTGAAAGTCATGTGCCAGATATTCCAGATATCCACATTGACGACACGTGTCATACGCGTCAGCAACATGACGATGTTCACACCGATCGCAATCGGAATAGCGACCAGCGCGATTTGTGATGCCCAGGTCATTGGCGACGAACCCGGCCAGCCAATATCGACGACCTGCAGGTTAATTTCGAAATGCTCTGCCATGGCTTTTGCCGCAGGGCCGATGGAATCGAGCATCAGGCCAATGACCAGACCGATCCCGACAAAGCCAATACCAATATGAATCGCAGATTTAAATGAATCCCCCAGTTTCATCCCTAATATCAGAGAGAAAACGATGATCACCCCAGGCAGCATGACTGTCGGGCCGAGATCGAGGATGTAGCGCATGATGTCGGTAAACATGACTTACTCCTGTAACAGGGTCAGTATTTGCTGACGTAACGTATCCATACCCACGCCGGAGATAAACGGCATGCCGTGCACCACCGGAATGTTGCCAAATGTCCGGTCAACTTTGGCGGTGGTACAAATCAGATGGGCACCGTCCATATAGGTTTCGATTTCCGTTACCCGGCACTGAACGAGATCCACATGTATGCCATGCGCCTCACACAATTCTTTGATTTCCTCCGCTGCCAGCGTAGAGGTGGCAACGGCTCCGCCACAGGCGACTATAATTTTTCGCTTCACGGTAAGGCTCCTTAACAGATTGTTTTAAATATTATTTTTCTAGGTAAGACGTCGGGTTTATTGCTGAGAACATTTTCAGGTACAAACGGCGGATCGTTTCTCAGGTGCCGGGATAAAAATGTGCCGTTCAAAAAGCGCGGATAACTGTTCTTCAGGCGCTGTCAGTAAGCTTTCGAAAAAAACAGGATCCTGTAGCTGGCTGAATAACTGACGTAACAACATCAGCTGTTCAGAAGGATGAGTGACAATCAGGGCAATAATGAGTGTCGCGGGAATCGTTCCCTCATCATCAGCCTGAAAGAATTCCACCGCTGTATCTGGCCTGATCAGATAAATGGCCGGGCTGCGGGCATGGGTGGCTTCGCAATGAGGAATGGCGACGGCGTGGTGTTCAAGCTGAATGCCGGTGGGATATTCAGCCTCGCGATTGACCAGCGCCTGCGGATACGTCGATTCCACCACGCCCTCCTGCACCATGCGCTCACCGATATGCATGAGTGCTTCGTGATAATCCACAAAGCTGATACCTGTTTTGACGAAGATTTCGCAATTATGCATGGCAGGCTCCTTCGCATATCGTTTGCAACGGCGTGCAGCCGAAGTGATATGCGCGTAAAACGTCCTGAATTTTATCGATGATAAGTTCATGTGGATCGCTGGCGAGTTCGCCGTTCATCACCCGTTCAAACTGAGCAGGAAGATATTGGCTCAACAGACCAAGCGGGATATCTGTTGAACGCAGGTTGGCCATTAAAACGTCCATCGCCCGGTTGATGCGTGTATGAGGCCAGTAGTAGCGAATTCGATCGGATAAGCTGAAATGCAGATCAATAAGCGAAAGGCTGAATGTTGGGTTGTAATACTTTTTCCAGTAACCGGGTTCATCCAGCATGACGCCATCAATGACCGTCAGGATCTGGCTGCGGCATTCTGGCGCAATCAATACCTGTTCAATGTTGGCCAGGGCAAAGACGGCTTCCCGCAAAGCGAAAGTCAGCGCGGGACCCACTTTCAGGATAGCGAAGTGATCTTTCACCAGGTTGCGGTAGGAATCACGGGTCTGGTAATCGGTGGAATGTGCCTCATAAACCAGTGGTGTAGCCGCAATATAAGCTGACAGATCCTGAGCAAGATCAGACTGATAGTGAATCACGCGGCTGTGATCGAATTCAACGCCGGGCTGAACCACGATGGCGACGATCCGATCTATGGCATCATTGAGCCCGAGTTCACGAAATGCCTGATGGTGCATATCCAGAGTCGCTTTTGCATCTTTGGCTTCAGTGACATGAACGTGCTGAATCGCCGATGACTCACCGCCTGGAACCGGAACTTCAGTACCGATGACATAGGTCAGCAACGCTTTCTGCTGTGCAGTTGCCACTTCTTCTGCGACCTGACATAAACGCGCCGCGCGCTGCGCCACGACGAAAGGATCCAGAGGAACAGGATCGTCTGCACAGGACATGGATGCATCCAGATGAATTTTGCTGAATCCGGCTTCGACATAACGCGCGATAAGCTCTTGTGCTTTTGCCATCGCTGTTTCGGCGTTTTCGTGCTGCCAGCAGTTTGGCCCCAGATGATCGCCCCCTAAGATCAGACGTTGTAATGGGAATCCGATTTTCTCGGCAATGGCGAGAACGAAATCCCGAAAATCAATTGGCAGCATGCCGGTATAGCCGCCAAACTGATTTACCTGGTTGGAGGTTGCCTCGATGAGCACTTTTCGGCCAGTGTGCAAGTCTTCCCGTAATGCAGCTTCAATCACCAGCGGGTGCGCAGAGCATACTGAGCAGATCCCGATCCTTTCGCCTGTCTTGTGTTTAGCAATAATGTCTTTCATTTTATGCCTCCGTTTATTTCCGAAGAGGATCATACCTTTCCGAAAGGCAAACAATAGCGTTTTCTGCATTATGTGATGGTGATCGAAATGTTTCGTAAGTTTATTGCATTCGTTTTCTTTCGTTTTAGGGGCATCTCGGGGATTGAAAAGATAACGTCTGAGAATGCAGCAAAGGCACATGCGGAGTTGCTATGCTTCACAGCGCAGGGAATTTTTACTCCTCATTAAGGTGCCTTTTGTTTACACTGTGAGGAATATGACCTTTCGGATTACTCATAATGAATACTTATGAACGTCGCAATAAAATCATTGATTTAGTGAATGAAAATGGCAGTGTTCTGGTCACTGACCTTTCGACTGCTTTCGAAGTTTCAGAGGTGACAATTCGGTCAGACTTGAGTTTGCTGGAACAAAAAGGTGCGCTCAGTCGTTTTCACGGAGGGGCGGCAAAGTGGATCGCAAAGGAAACGCCTGGTCACGAAAAACCACTGGATGAAATGGTTCTGGAAGAACGTTATCTTCACGCCAGCGACCCGAAAAAACGCATTGCTCAGACCGCCGCAGGGTTGGTTAAACCGGGGGATACCGTGATCCTCGACAGTGGCAGCACGACCATGCTGCTGGCTGAGGAGTTAGTGAAAGCGGGTGATATCACTGTCATTACTAACAACTTACCGGCTGCGTTTGTATTATCAGAAAACCCGGATATCACTCTGGTCGTTTGCGGCGGAACACTACGCCACAAAACGCGTTCGCTACATGGCAACATCACGGAATATGCGTTGCAGGGCATCGTCGCTAACCTCATGTTTGTCGGCGCTGATGGCCTCGACGCGGCCACAGGGATCACCACATTTAATGAAGGCTATAGTATCAGCGGTATTATGGCTGATGCCGCTCAGCGTGTTGTCGTGGTGACTGATTCGACTAAATTTGGCCGACGCGGATATAACCTGGTGCTGCCTATGGAAAAAATCGACACTATCATTACTGACTCCGCTATCAGCGATGATGTGCAACAGGCGCTCCAACAAACATCGACAGAGATTATTGTTGTTTAATCTTTATCCGGTTTCTGGCTTCAACCTGTGCTGACTTTATGGCCGATGATGATTAAAAGATACTGGCATAACAGAGGGTTGCGCAGACGCGCAAGAAAATTTTTATCTGTTTCAGTAACAGCTATTGATAAGTGGAAGCGGTATTCAAAAAAGGCCGCAGAGCAAGATCCCTGCGGCGACGGAAAAGCAATCAGGATTTTTTGTTATAAACTTCAAAGGTGAAGTATTTCTTTTCCAGCGTCTGATAAGTGCCGTTTTTGTGTATTTCTGCCAGTGCATTATTGATCACTGTCAGATGTGCCTGATCATCCTTACGCAGTCCGATGGCCGTGCCTTCACCCAAATAACGGGTGTCGTTTAATGGCTCCCCGGCGAAGGCATAACCCGTGCCTTCCGGGGTTTTCAGGAAGCCCGTTTCTGCGGCGGCGGCATTGGTCAGCGTCACGTCTATGCGACCTGATGCCAGATCCTGGTTCACGAAATCCTGATTCTGATAGGAAACCACATCCACGCCTTTTTTCTGCCATTCGCCCTGGGCGTAGGCTTCCTGCGTAGTGCCCTGAGCAACACCCACCGTTTTTCCTTTCAGTGAATCGGCTGTGGGTTGCAGGCCGCTCCCTTTCTTCGCGATCAGCACACTGGGTACGTGGTAAAGCATGTCGGAGAAAGTGACCTGCGTTTTACGTTTTGGTGTCATGGACATTGCAGAAAGTACCGCATCAAACTTTTTAGCATTCAGCGCCGGGATAATGCCGTCATAGGCGGTTTCGACCCACTCACATTTCACTTTTGCCTGCTGACAAATGGCGTTACCTAAATCGATATCAAAACCGACCAGCTTGCCATCTGGCGCTTTTGATTCAAAAGGTGGAAATGACGGATCCACACCGAAACGCAATGTCGTCTCCGCATGTGCCAGCCCGCTGGTGGCCGATAATGCCGCGATGATCAGCAAGGGGATTTTATTCACAATTGTTCTCCGGTGATACTCAACAATAAACCCCCGCCTGGCTTTGGCGAGGGTAAAACAGGGTTCTCTGTTTTGAATATGACGACCGTGCCCGTTGTGGTCAAGCGGCAAGCTTATGTTCAAAACGGGCAGTGGCGTGATATAGGGATGATTGGTTTTTGGGGAGAACAAGTAAGGGTTTTTTTGGGGTATATAGCAGGGTAAGTTCTGTTTTTCATATTAGAAACAACAGGATAAATTTTCCGATGTCTGAGGCTAACCGGCAAAAAAATCGCCTTTACCCACAGGGATAAAGGCGATTTAAGCTTTAACTTTGACTTAATATGACATTGTCAAAGGCTGTTCATTGAAGATTACTTAGTTTTATCGATGGAGAATTTTATTGAAAGGGCTTTGTTATCAAATGACAATTTTTTAAGATCGGGGATCTGTTCGCCTGACTTCACATCAATATAAGACCCACGATAGTCACGTTCAGAATATATGCGGGCGTTATAACCCTCAGCAACCTTTATTGAGGACATCTTACTACCGAAATTAGGCATATATTCCCAATATTCATAACCCCCATCGAGCAATGGAGTATCACCCATAATGTTTATCGATTGGCCATTATAATAACCGTCATAAGCAATCGCTTTAACGACCTGAACAGATGATGCTGCTTTGTTCATGTCGATGCCTGACTGGGTCATATCATAGAGAGGTTTAGATTTAAAATATATATATGAGTAACTACTTCCTTTGAAATGACAGTCTGTGAATAAATATATCCCCAACGAACTTTTTGGCACCTTTACGGACGACACTTCGTCATTGGCTTCAAAACCGTTTTTCATCTTCACATCGGCTAAGCAATCGATGTCCCCGGTGATATCCAGGCTATCACCAGTAGCATTACCGTTCTGGAACAGTGTGGCTTTAAGACCGTGCACCTGTTCTGGCTCTGGTTCTGGCTCTGGCTGCGGTTCTGGCTCAAAGCTGGTGACCACCATTTGGGCCACAACTGCCGGATTAGGTGACACACGCTGAATGACAATGGTTTCACCGATAGAAATGTCTTTTTCATCCGACTTAACGTGTGAAATAGCGCCATCTACAGTCTCGGTACTGTAATCACATTTGCCATTATCGCAGTTGAAAATATAGTTGCCTCTCTTGCTATCATCAACGATTTTAGCAACATAAGAAGAACCATCTGCGCTGTGAAGTTTCGCGTTATCAAAATCAACGAAAATATACGGCACGTTATTGATTTTCGACACGGTCATCGACTTCACGCTGCCATCAGTGATCACTGGGCTAATACCATCAAGCATATCCTGGGTGACCGTAATCTGACCGAGAACAGCCTGATTCGGATACTCACGTTTAACCGAAATGACAGACCCTACTGCCAGGCGGCTTTCAACATTCCCGGTACGGAATGAAGCTTCTTTACCTAAACTTTTCTTGTTGCTGTAGTAATAGTGAGTGCCTTCTGTGCCGAAAAGATATTTCCCGTCAACATAGGCTGTATATGCCGTGCCACTCGTAATTTTGCTGGAATCGAGATTCATGTAAACACGAGTCTGACCATCATCCACACTGACCAGAATAGCTTTCAGATCGGTCTTATCGATAACCGGATCTTCATCTGGTACTGGCACATCGGAATCATCCGGCAGTGGCGTGTTTTTCACTTCTTTAACGATATTACCCAGTTCGTGTTCCGGAGTATCGCCACTGATATCCCACAGGATCGCACCACCGAAGCCCTGATCGAGAATGTAATCCACTTTTTCGCCAATAGATTGCGGATCGTCATAGGTCAGGAATTCTTGCTTGGTTTTGCTGTAGAGATACGGAACGTGCGACTCTGAGTCCCAATAGCGCGTATATTCGCCGCTGTTCAGTTTTTGTTTCAGCACATACCACGGGTTGGTGCCGGTGAAGTCTTTAGCATCATCCCATGCACCTTTCACCGTTGCCGCACCGGTGTTAAACATGCCCGGTAAACCAGGAATCAGCTCGGTTCCAGGGACATAACCCCAGCCACGACCATAATAAGGGATCCCCATCATCAGCTTGGTTTTTGGCACTTGCCAGGTGTTGACGTAAGCATTCATGGTGTCGGCCACGTTCAGGTCTTTATCTTCATCATGGCTGTTTTCATACAGCGGCGCGTTATGGCCGGTTAATGGTTCGAATGCACCGTGGATGTCATACGCCATCACGTTCACGCTATCGAGCAACGGTGCCGTCACGGCCGGGTTGATGAACTGAATATTGTTGTGGTTAGTGGTGACCGCCGCAGAAAGTTGATAGTACTTATCATCTTTTTTGCCCTGGGTATCCAGTTTGGTACGCAGTGACTGGAGCAGTTTAGTGAACTGATTTTTCTCCGTGTCGTTGTCCGGGTATTCCCAGTCAATATCCAGACCGTCGAAATGCCACTGTGCCATGTAGCTGACCATGCTGTTGGCCAGCTTCTCAATACCTGCATCCGTGGCGGTTGCCGCTTCGAAGACACCCTCCTGGGAATTATTCCAGCCACCGACAGAAATCATATGCGCGACATTCGCGGCATCAGTACGCTGCTCAAGGTCTTTCATCAGACCCGGAGCTTTGTCGGTGTCATGCATGGTGACAACCCCATTTTTTACTACGGCAAAACCATAGTTAAGGTGGGTCAGGCCAGAGTAGTCCACTTTATCCGGGGTAAAGAAGTTATGTGCTTCATACACGCCCCATTCCGGGAAGTAACCAATCACTTTACGTTGTGCGGCTACGTTGGCTTTTTCACGGTTCTGCAGGTCGATGGCGTCCTGACCGGTATACGGTGTGAACTGGAAAGTTGCATAAGGTTTGATGTTGATTGCATCGCCAGATACCCATACCGGATCGGTTCCCGGGCTAATACCCTGGTCAACCCACCATTGTGCAGTCCAGTAGTATCCCAGGAAGCGAACGGTATCGCCGCCTTTATAGGTGCGGTTTGGATCGTAATCCTCAGAAATAATAGCCAGTTCCTGTTTTGGCGCGACTTGTGCTAAGACAGTACCTGGGAAGTTGTTTTGCGATGCGTTGGTATACGCAGTCCAGGTGTGACCACCATCTTTGGTGATCATCATTGAGTAATCGAGGCCGGAGAAGGTGTTAGTCTGATCGCTTGCCGTCACAGTGGCAGCAGACGAAATTATTGGGAATCCAATAGCAGAAAACAGGATTGCTTTAGTTAATTTATTTAAGCGCATAGGTGACTTCCTAATTTGTCTATAAACTCGTTTATTAACAAGGATACAAGAAATACGCGCCTTTATATCATTTGCATTATTTGCATAGTATTTAATTATATATTAAGAATGAGTAAATTAAACTTACCCTTAACCATGTGTATTTAAATAATAAAGGTACTCGCATCATTTAAATAAATGTTTTAGCTTCCAATTATAAATAAATGTAATTATTGGGGAGAGGGATTGGAGCTGAACTCACGATCAGCCTCTCGCCATCCCACCAACTGACTCCCTCAAGACCTTGGTTTGGGAAACGTTGGGTCAAAGCGGGGGAGATTTTGGGTTCATCCGGTCATAAATTGTGGATCCGGAAAGACCCATTTTGAGCGCGACAGCGGGTAAGCGGAGAACCTTAACATTAGATGATGTCATGGCTTATTCTCCTGAATCATATTGGTTTGGATGCAGGAAGATTAGGGATGTGGTGGTTTTTAAAAATATTTGTGCCTTCTCATTTTTTTATTGAAAGCCGCAAGTACTTAATTTTTTATTTTAATGAAAATTAATTTCAAAGGAACTTACGGTTTTTTGATTAAAAGCTTCGACAATATACGTGGGATCATACCAGATTGGGTACAAAAAACGCCCTGGGAATCAGTGAGGTCCATGTTGGACTATGAAAATACTGATATTCAGCTTTTATCAGAACAGCTCACTGATGAATTCATCTCAACGAACCCTTTTTTCAGAGTGTAACTTTCATTCACTCCAGTTTGTCCAGCCATTGCCGGGTTTCCGTAAAAAATTGAATTCAATTTTTGTTTGTATACCTAAACGTATACCCAATCTTTAAGGCTTAAGCTTGTTCCATGGCATTTTGGAAAGCAAAACTGCCATTCCGCACCAACCACTTACACCAGCAAAAAGCAGGCCTGCACCCACGAATCCCGACAATAGAAAGAAGCTTTCATCTATTGCGTATCCCATCAATACCCCTGCGAGGATAAGTATTCCAGCTACAATCTGAACTTGCCTCATGATTGGAAGAGGATACTTCTTGTCTTCAATCGTCGGAAGATTTGCACTTTTCCAGGCATTAATGCCGCCAGACAACAATAAAACCGTTGCCGGGTCTGCTGTTCTGACCAGTGCATCTTCATTTTGAGCTGTGCGTGAACCCGCCAAACAGTGAAAAATAACAGGATGATTTACAGGCAGGTCCTTGATTTTTTTCCCCAACAAAATATCTGATAGTGGAAAAGAGATAGCTCCAGGAACGTGCTCGCGGAGAAATTCAGCAGGCTCCCGAATGTCGATCAGAGTGCTGCCATTTTTCATGAGTTCATGTGCTTCTGCAGGACTTACAGTTCTTGTGCTCATTTTAAATCCTCAGGGCAGTAAATGTCCTTTAACGTTGCGATAACTTTTCGAATCGATTCATTTTTAATGAAATAATTTCTTCGTTGCTCATCTATGGAACATTCAATCAAATCCTCTTCCTTCATTCTCGCCAGATGCTGCGATGTGGCTGAAGGACTTAATCCAGTCAGTTTACTTAGATTACCTGCTGAAGTTCCCGGTGAGTCAATGAGAGTACAAAGGATCAATAGTCGGTTAACGTTACTCATGGACTTGAGAAGCCTGGTCGCCTGAGCCGCACTATCTTGCAAAAATTCAAGGTCGGTATTTTCCATATTTTATTTTAGGTTTATCTAATTTAAGTAAAGTCTAAATCAAATGCAGGTATAGAGCAAAAAAATATTTATGAATAAAATGCTCAAACTGTTCACTACATGTTTGCTTTATTTTTCAAATGGTTAAATGGTGATGAGATTGCCCTGACGGGTCACTTACAATGAACCGTTGGCCAAAAAATGCAAAATTCCGGTTTGAACCGATTATTGAGGTGCTTTTCACGATGATGTCGGCTGCTCTGATTCTGATATAGGAGGCTGAGTGTTTAGTTTATTTCACTCTAATGGCTTACGTTGAATAAGGCATATCATTAGCAAGTCTTTATTGGTATCTAATGAAAGGAGTCGGATGATGGTATTTGAAGAAAAGAAGAAAAAGGCAATAGACCTGATGGAAAATAAAAAGATGTGGCGGAGCAATTATGCGCCCCCTATCTTGCGCTTGTTTTGGAAAATGGGGAGTAAAATGCCACCGCCTCCGTTTGCCCCTTTCTGGCTTAATACGATGTTCTTTGCCGCCTGGTACAGCCCTATATGGGGCATTTTCATGTGGTTCACTATCTGGAAAAATCAAGGCTTCAGCGTATTGCATGCGGTATTCATCGCCCTCTTTGCCGGTTTGCTGTTTGGTTTATTCATGGCGTTATTCCACTATTGGCGCAAGCGGTCCAACAAGTTGCCTGACTGGAAGAGCCTCTAAGAAGGCAACAATCTGAACATCAGAAAAAAGATTTATATAAAAACTGTTCACAGTGTTCACTTTTTTTTGTTTAATTTCATTATTTTATGTGGTGATTGGTTTGCCCTGAACTGTCTATAACTCATCACTTCAAGTGACCAGTTACTACTTCTCAATGAAAAAAACCGACCTGAGCCGGTTTCTTTTTAAGCATTCTTGATTTCGCACATTGGCAACCAGTCTGTCTCGCAGTCTTCACTTAAGATCAGATTGGTTTGCAGACCCTGATTGGTCTTTTTCTTCAAGAATTCAATCTCATACTCTTTCAACGTTTGCGGCACAGCCCGACCTTTCGGCTAGGGAAAATGTGCTGACGATTCCCGCTAATTGGAGGCATGATTTCCAGCAGCTCTAAAGTTTGTTCTGAGAGAGGGACTATATGATCACGTTTTGCCTTCATACGTTCTGCCGGAATACACTACTGCTTGTTCTCGATATCGGTCTCTGACCAAGCTGTTGCTGAGGCTTCTGCAGGGCGTATTGTAGGCATGTGCTGCTTCTTCGGGCGTTCGAAAGCATTACCTATACCTGAAGCTGGATTCGCCTCAATCAATCCCACATTCACCGCATAAATCATTATCTCATTGATGCGCTGAACTAACCTTCCGACAGCTTCTAACGCTCCACGCGCTTTGATTGGCTCTAACACCTGAATAAGTGTGCATGCTTTCAGCTCCTGAACAGGAATGTTCTCGATCTCGGACTTCTACAGACACAAAAAAGCCCGCAAACCTAGAAGGGATGCGGGCTTTCAGGACTTCTCCGGACTTATCTGGTAATAACCGGATCATTATTTGGTGGAGCTGGGGGGATTTGAACCCCCGTCCAGAATTACTACACCGTCGGCACTACATGCTTAGTCCAATCTTTACATTCGCCGGTTAGCTGCGGATGGACACGCCACTAACAAACTATCCTGATTGGGTTTAACGCTTTCACCCCAGGCAAGGTGTCCACGCGATCTCTTTTGGGTTTGACCTCTCTTGATCCCCGTCCTAAGAGCGGAGGCTAGGGAGAGAGGGCTCTAAGCAGGGTATTAAGCTGCTAGGGCGTAGTTTTCGTCGTTTGCGACTATTTTTTTGCGGCTTTTTACGAGGCCAACCGCCCCTCGGCATGCTCCTTGGGCTTCGCAAATCCTGTCGAATCCAGAATCAGCCCCAAGTACTATTTCGTAGTATACCAGCAAAACACCAAGCTACGCCAGAGGCTTAGCGATTTGCGTGCTTCATGATACGTGCCTTGTCTACTTTCCATTCGCGATCTTTAATGTCATCGCGCTTGTCGTGCTCTTTCTTACCTTTAGCCAGACCGATCTTCACTTTTGACCAGGCATTTTTCCAGTACATGGAAAGCGCGACGACGGTGTAACCATCGCGACTGACTTTACCGAACAGCGTTTCTAACTCACGCTTGTTGAGCAGTAATTTTCTTGTACGGGTCGGATCACACACAATATGAGTGGACGCCACGTTAAGAGGTTGAATGGTTGCGCCAAACAAAAAGGCTTCACCGTCGCGGAATGTGACGTAGCTGTCAGTGATGTTTGCTTTACCAGCGCGCATCGATTTGACTTCCCATCCCTGCAAAGCAAGCCCCGCCTCAAATTCATCTTCGATGATATATTCGTGGCGAGCGCGTTTGTTCATCGCGATAGTCGCGGAACCGGGTTTATGTGCTTTTTTCTTTGTCATAGTGATACTTATTATACTGTAAGCGATGCCGATTGAAATCCCCACGCAGTGAGAGTCGGGAGTTTTTCCTGTTTGTGGCAGCCTGTGCTTCGTTGTTTTTATTACCGCGTGGATAAATGGTATTATCTGTACGTTTTATGACACCTGGAAAATGATATGCCACAGATAAGTCGTTCTGCGCTTGTGCCGTTCAGTGTGGAGCAGATGTACACCTTAGTGAATGATGTCGACGCCTACCCGCAATTTCTGCCTGGTTGTACCGGCAGCCGTATCCTGGAAAACAGCGATACGTCGATGACCGCAGCGGTTGATGTTTCCAAAGCGGGCATCAGTAAAACTTTTACCACCAAAAATACGTTAATCAGCAACAAACGCATTGATATGCAACTGGTGGATGGTCCGTTCCGTAAGCTGACCGGAGGATGGGATTTCATCGAACTTAGCCCGGATGCCTGTAAAGTTCAGCTCAGTCTTGATTTTGAATTTACAAATAAATTGATTGAATTAGCATTCGGTAAAATCTTCAAAGAACTGGCTGGCAGCATGGTTCAGGCATTCACTCTACGCGCGAAAGAGGTCTACAGTGTCTGAGATCCGCGTTGAAGTGGTCTACGCGTTGCCGGAACGTCAGTATCTGCGAACGGTAAAACTGGCAGAGGGGAGCAGTGTCGAACAGGCAGTGAAGGCTTCCGGTTTACTTGAGCTGCGTCAGGATATCGATCTCAAACAGAATAAGTTAGGCATCTACAGCCGGCCGGTAAAGCTTGCGGATACAGTCAGTGATGGTGATCGCATTGAAATTTATCGGCCCCTGATTGCAGATCCGAAAGAGTTACGGCGTATACGCGCCGAACGTTCTAAAAAATAAGGCGCCTCAGGCGCCTTATTTTTTTACCCTGAAAGATGATTTTTGGTGGTAACCAGAGACCATCACACCGGGCGATTTACTTTTGATCGCTCAACTTAGGTTTGTTGTCGATGTTGGTCAGCGTATCAGACTCGTTGAAGGTCAGCGTTAAAGTCTGCTGAGTGATACCTTCATGGCCTGGTTCCTGACGGAACACGTAATACCAAACATTACTGCCAAACGGGTCGTGTAGCATCGGCGTGCCGAGAACATAAGCAACTTGTTGTTTAGTCATACCGGTATGAATTTTTTGAACATCAGCAGGAGACAAGTAGTTCCCCTGATTGATGTCAGGCCGATAAACCACCTTTTCCAGAGTGGAACAGCCCGCAGTAAGCATTACAAGAGCTACAGCGGCGGCAGTTAGCGTTTTACAGCGCATAGTCATTACATTCCTTTAGGGCATAAGATGCCGATGATAATAGACCTTTCATCAGTTTGAAACCTTTGCGGGGCACCTGTATGACCGCTGAACTGTAAAAAAGTTGAGCTTTTTACGCTGCGAGTAACTCTTTTGCGTTGGCCAGCGTGTTTCGGGTCACTTCACTTCCGCCCAGCAGACGTGCCAGTTCCTGCAAACGCGCCTTTTTATCAAGGCGATTCATTTGGGTTTCAGTCACTTCACCATCAGTTTCTTTGCTGACAAAATAATGCTGATGACCACAACCTGCAACCTGAGGTAAGTGAGTGACGCACATAACTTGCGTTGATTCGCCTAACTGACGCAACAGGCGGCCAACGATCGCAGCCGTCGGGCCACTGATACCGACATCCACTTCATCAAAGATCAGCGCCGGAGTTTCCATTTTCTGTGCCGTGATAACCTGGATAGCCAGCGCAATACGCGACAATTCGCCACCGGAAGCTACTTTTGCGAGAGCCTGAAGCGGTTGCCCCGGGTTGGTGGTGACCTGGAATTCGAGACGGTCTGCGCCTTCCATATTTAAATGTTCTGGTTCGAACTGAACCTGAATTTTAAATTTACCGTGTGGCATGGAAAGTGCCTGCATACTTTGGGTGATCAGATGCGTTAGCTCATCAGCAAAATACTGACGTTTTTCGTGCAGTTGTTCAGCAACCGCGACGGCTTGTTGGTAATGGCGTTGCACTGCTTCACTCAGCTCTGCCTGATTGGTTTCCTGATCATCCAGTTCCTGCTGTTCCTCAAGCAACTGACGATGCAGTTCAGGAAGATCTTCAGCGCTGACATGATGTTTACGGGCCAGGTTCATCTGGCGCGACAAACGCTGCTCCAGCTCGAATAGACGGTTTGGATCCATGTCCAAGCGTTCGCTGTAATGGCGTAATTCATCGCTGGCCTCGCTGACCTGAATGGACGCGTCATCAAGCATGACGATAAGATCATTCATTTTGCTGTCGAGTTCTGCGAGTTCAGTTAGCTGATTGCGGGCGCTATAAAGCAGACTGACAATATTCTGCTCTTCACCATCAGCCAGCAAATAGAGCGCATTTTGGCTCAGTGAAAGCAGTTGTCCGCTGTTAGCCAGACGTTTGTATTCTTCATCAATTTGCTCGTACTCACCTGCCTGAGGAGCAAATTCATTCAGCTCTTTCAACTGGTATTGTAACAACTGGCGGCGTGATTCTCGCTCACTCATCTGCTGTTGATATTGTGCCAGCTGGCGGCAGCTCTGATGCCAGTTTTGGTAAGCTTTGCGCATTTCAGACAGCAGTAAGGGCTGATCCGAATAAGCATCGAGTAAAGCTTTCTGATGCTCAGGTTTGAGCAGAAGCTGATGGGCGTGTTGTCCGTGAATTTGGATCAAATGCTGGCCCAGTTCACGGAGCTGTGACAGGGGAACGGGCGTGCCGTTTATAAAGCCACGCGAACGGCCATCGTTGCTGATCGTCCGGCGCAACAGGCAATCCAGCCCTTCATCAAGCTGATTTTCAGCCAGCCAGTGTTTCGCCGAAGGGGTATCCGCTAAGGTGAATCGCGCGCAGATATCTGCACGGCTGGCACCGAGACGCACCATGCTGCCATCGGCACGATTGCCCAGACAAAGCCCAAGCGCATCAATCGCGATGGACTTACCGGCACCTGTTTCACCGGTGATGGCCGTCATACCTGCATGAAAATCGATTTCTAATTCACGGACAATGGCAAAGTTACTGATAGTTAATTGCGCCAGCATGATCACCTTCCTGTACATAACAACAGACCTGTAATTACATACAGTATAAACTGGTTTTATATACAGTAAAGGGGCTGGCGAATTATTTTTATCAGATCAGAAGAGTTTTTTTGACCATCCAAGTTTTGTGCTTAATGTATTGAAATAACTGTAGTCTTTCGGATGGATCAGATTCAGATGAAACTCACTGCGACGGATAACCACTTCTTCGCCCGGCTGAATCGGCAGGGCGATCTGGCTGTCGCAGCTGATTTCAAGGTCATTGCTCATATGCGAAAACCGCAGACAAATCGTGCTGCTACTGTTGATAACCAGCGGGCGCGCCGAAAGGGTATGTGGGAACATCGGCACCAGTGCGATAGCTTCTAACGTCGGCGTCAGGATCGGACCGCCGCCTGAAAGTGAATATGCGGTAGAACCGGTTGGTGTCGAAATAATCAGACCATCGGAGCGCTGGGAAAAAGCGAATTTGTCATCAATATAGACTTCAAATTCAATCATGTGCGCGACTTTTCCCGGATGAAGGACGACTTCATTGATGGCGGTACTGACGCGACATTGCTGGTCCTTGCAGCGCACCATGGCTTCCAGCAGGAAGCGTTGCTCGCTGATGTATTCACCCTGCAGAACGTCATCGAGTTGCTGCAAAGCGTTATCCGGATCCAGATCGGTAAGAAAGCCAAGATTACCCCGGTTGATGCCGATGACTTTTATGTCATAGCGGGCCAGAACGCGCGCCGCACCCAGCATATTGCCGTCACCGCCGACGACCACGGCTAAATCCGCCAGCTTGCCGATCTCAGCCAGACTGCCCGTTTGTGCGCCTTCCAGGGCTAAATCTTGTGCCACCTGACGTTCGACGATCACCTGATAACCTTTTGAGATTAACCAGTGGTAAAGCATTTCATGGGTGGCAAGTGCGGAAGGATGGCGAGGGTGTCCGACAATCCCAATGCACTCAAATTTTTTATTCATCGCTGTGGTTATCCTCAGCAGGGTGTGATGACTCCTGCATTATGACCGGTTTCATTAAAAACCAAACCTTGAAACCCCGGTTTTGATCCCCATAATAAGCCAACTAGCAAGATTAATGCTAAAACGCGGAGAGATTCATGAGTAGTAAAGAACATAAGACACCTGACGAGCAAGTCTCTGAAGAACTGAATCAGGAACAAGAGCTGCATACGGAAGCGGAAACTCAGGCGGCAGATGTCGTTGACCCGCGCGATGAACGTATTGCTGAACTGGAAGCGCAGCTGAAAGAACTCCAGCAGCGTGAGCGTGACAGCTTGCTGCGTGCGAAAGCGGAAGTGGAAAATATCCGCCGTCGTACCGAGCAGGATATAGAGAAAGCGCATAAATTCGCTCTGGAGAAATTCTCTGGCGAATTGTTGCCGGTAATCGATAATCTGGAACGTGCGCTGGATCTGGCTGATAAATCGAATTCAGAACTGGCGGGTCTGATTGAAGGCGTCGAGCTGACCCTGAAATCCCTGCTGGATGCTGTTCGCAAGTTCGGTATGGAAGTGGTGGCTGATATCCACGTGCCATTCAACCCTGAACTGCACCAGGCGATGACTATGATGGAATCCGACGAGCTGGAACCTAATCACGTAATGATGGTGATGCAGAAGGGTTATACGCTGAACGGCCGTCTTTTGCGCCCGGCAATGGTTGCGGTTTCTAAAGCCAAAGCCTGATTCTGTTTTAAGCAGACTGACATAATGGAAGAGGCACCTTTGCGGGTGCCTCTTTTTTTGTTATTCCGGCAATCTGGGCACCCAGTCAATCGGTGCCAGACCTTGCTGCACCAGTAAGGCATTCGCCTGCGAGAAGTGCTTACACCCCAGGAAACCCCGGTGGGCGGAAAGCGGAGAAGGGTGCGGTGCTTTCAATACATGATGACGATTGCGATCGATAATATTGCCTTTTTTCTGCGCATGGGAGCCCCAGAGTAAAAAGACGATCCCTTCACGATTTTCATTCAACGCTGCGATGACCTTATCAGTAAACGTTTCCCAGCCCAGTTTGGCATGTGAATGCGCCTGACCACCTTCGACAGTCAGCACGGTATTGAGCAACAGGACGCCCTGATCTGCCCAACTCTGCAAATAGCCGTGAGTGGGTCGTTCGAAGCCTGGAATATCGGCGGCCAGCTCTTTATACATATTCACTAATGAAGGTGGTGCCGGAATGCCCGGGCGAACGGAGAACGATAATCCATGAGCCTGATTGGGGCCATGATAAGGGTCCTGCCCCAAAATCACGACTTTGACGTCTGCCAGTTCGGTAGAGCGGAATGCATTAAACACATCCTGCTGCGGTGGATAAATTGTTTTGCCCGCAGCGCGTTCAGCCGCGACAAACTTCAGCGTATCAACGAAGTAAGGTTGTTCTTTTTCCTGACCAATGACGTCATGCCAGGTGAGAGTGGTGGACATTGACGCTCTCCTTTTGATGATAATTTTAAACTGGCAGTAGCTTACCTGCTCATTCCGATGAGTGAAACCCGCACGCGCTTTTGCTGATGTTTATCTGCGACTTAACGTTCTATGCAAAAATTTGTTGATAATTTACAAAAATAATTTAATCCAGTGCCTTGGAAAAATTGATATAAAACATAAATATGCTGAGGGTAAGAAATACCCACAAGGAAAAGATTGATATTTATCAAAGAATGCGGGGTGTTCTGCTGTTATATCTGACAACAGGAAAACAGGTTGTCGTTCAACCTTACACCAATCAATTAACAGTATCGTAGCCAACAATGGAGGCAACATATGATCACCGGGATCCAAATTACTAAAAGCAACAACGAAGCGCTGAAAAACTCTTTCTGGCTGCTGGATGATGAAAAAGCGGAAGCGCGCTGCGTGTGTGCAAAAGCGGGTTTTGCGGAAGACCAGATCGTTGCTGTCAGCGAGCTTGGCCAGTTTGAATACCGTGAAGTACCAATGGAAATTCAACCGACTGTACGTGTGGAAGGGGGTCAGCACCTGAACGTTAACGTATTGCGCCGTGAAACTCTGGAAGATGCGGTTAAGCATCCTGAAAAATACCCGCAGCTGACCATTCGTGTGTCTGGTTATGCGGTGCGCTTTAACTCACTGACTGCTGAGCAGCAGCGTGACGTGATTACCCGTACTTTCACCGAAAGTCTGTAATCGCTTCCGAGCTTTTAAGATTCCAGCAGTTTCATGGATATAAAAAAACCGCCTTCAGGGCGGTTTTTCTTTGCATCAAATCAGGCTGATGTTTATTTAGCAGCGTCTTTTACAGCGTCAGGTTTAACACGGCGTTTGCCGACGTTTTTGCTGTCACGATGGCGAACTTTAACTTTCACCTTCGATTTTTCCTGATCCGCTTTCTGCTTCTCTTTGCGTTTCGCCAGCACTTTCTTCGACGGCTTACCGGTGACTTTCTCGCTCGGTGCTTTCGTTTTTGGACGGAACTCGTCCAGTACGCGTGCTTTCAACGGCTCGTTAAGGTAACGGCCGATCTTACCGAGCAGCAGATGGTCATGCGCTTCCACGAAAGAAATCGCGGTCCCTTTACGACCAGCACGGCCGGTACGGCCGATACGGTGCAGATAGATATCAGCGGTCAGCGGCAGGTCAAAGTTGAAGACATGGCTGATGTCGTTGATATCCAGGCCACGGGCAGCAATGTCGGTCGCAACGAGGACGTTAACGCGGTCTTCAACCATACGTTTGACGGCTTCGGTACGTTTCACCTGCACCATTTCGCCTTCAAGATAACAGGAGTTAATCCCTGCTTCGCGCAACCACGCAACCAGCTCATGCACACGCTCGCGTTTACGCACAAAGATCACGGATTTAGTGACATCTTCCTGTTTCAGCAAATGGATGAGCATCCGGGTTTTATGCGCCAGATCGTCGGCACGATAATACCATTGCAGGATTTTTTTGCGTTCGCGGCGTGACGGGTCAGCTTCGATTTCCACCGGCTCAGTCAGGATGCGTTCTGCGAATTCACGGATGGCTTCCCCTTCCAGCGTTGCGGAGAACAGCAACGTCTGTTTGCGCCAGCGTGCTTCGGCGGAAATCGTTTCGATGTCCTGAGCAAAACCCATGTCCAGCATGCGGTCGGCTTCGTCGAGGATCAGCGTTTCGATTGCGCGGCAGTCAAAGTTTTCTTCTTTAATGTATTGCAGCAAACGACCGGTGGTCGCAACAACGATGTCCTGGTTTGCGCTGAACACTTCGGCGTGGTTCATATAAGCCACACCGCCGGTGATGGTGGCGATATCCAGTTCGGTATGTTTGGCTAACTCACGCGCCTGCTCAGCAACCTGCATAGCAAGTTCACGGGTTGGCGTGAGGATCAGAATTCGTGGCGGACCAGATTTCTTACGCGGGAAATCCAGCAAATGCTGCAATGCAGGCAGCAGGAATGCCGCTGTTTTGCCGGTGCCGGTAGGAGCCGAACCCAACACATCGCGTCCGTCCATTGCTGGCGGAATGGCCTCTGCCTGAATGACAGTAGGACGGCTATAGCCTTTGTCGCCAAGGGCTTCAATCAGGCGTTCATCGAGTTCGAGTTCGGAAAAAGTGGTTACAGTCATGGTCTACCTCTACTTGGGGCGCCGATTATAGACGTGTTAGACGCGATCTTCACCTATTTAAGCGGTTTGCGTGGCTTTTACTCTGCTTCTCTTTGCCCTATGCTACGACAGTTTTCTTTTACAGGCCTGTTGGCTGGCGTAATTACGGTGAAATTAGTGACAAAAGTAGTCAGTTCCGCAAACCCTTTACGGCGTAATGGATTTACCTTTAAGCAGTTTTTCGTTGCACATGACCGATGCGCGATGAAAGTCGGTACCGATGGTGTCCTGCTCGGTGCCACGGCGCCGGTTAGCCATGCACGACGTGTTCTTGATATTGGCTGCGGCAGCGGCCTGATTGCCATGATGCTGGCGCAACGCAGTAATGCTCAAACTGTTATTGATGCCGTCGAACTCGAACCTTCCGCAGCGGCGCAGGCTGAGGAGAATTTCCGCAACTCAGTTTGGGCGCAAAGGCTGGCGGTGTATGCGCAGGACATTAATGCTTATGCCAGCGAACATCAGGCTGAATACGATCTGATTGTGAGTAATCCGCCTTACTTTGAATCGGCTGTTGCCTGTCGCGATGAAGCCCGAAATGCCGCCCGTTACACCGAAACTCTGACGCACGATGCATTGCTTGAATGCGCAAATAAGCTGCTTACGCCAGAGGGATTGTTTAGTGTTGTTTTGCCGTACGACATCGGGCTGGCGTTTGAAACTCTGGCTCATCGAAAAGGCTGGTTCAGTGCACGGCGGATGGCCGTACGCGACCGACCGGGAAAACCGCTTAACCGGCTAGTGCTGACCTTATCAAGGCAATCAGTTGAAAGGGTTGACGAGGAACTGGCACTGCGGAAATCGGAAGGCGTTTACAGCGAAGCATTCTGTGCGCTGATTACTGATTTTTATCTGAATTATTAGCGGATGGCTGGGCTTTCAAAAAGTGCGTTCCTTCGCACTTTCCCGATACCATTGCTGCAAATATTACGGCTGCAAAATGGTCGGCTGCGGATTTTCCTGTAGATCAGGATAGTCCAGCGTGAAATGCAGTCCTCGACTCTCTTTGCGTTCCAGGGCACTGCGGACGATCAACTCGGCAACCAGCACCAGATTTCTCAATTCCAGCAAATTATTGGAAATACGGAAGTTGGCATAATACTCGTCAATTTCCTGTTGCAGCGTCATGATGCGGCGCAACGCACGCTCAAGACGTTTTGTCGTGCGTACAATCCCTACGTAATCCCACATAAACAGCCGCAATTCATGCCAGTTATGCTGAATGACCACCTGCTCATCGGAATTATCCACCCGGCTTTCATCCCATTGCGGAATATTTGTCGCCAGTTTTGCATGCGGCAGACGTTTAATTATATCTTCTGCTGCCGACCAGCCATAAACCACGCATTCCAGCAGTGAGTTAGAGGCCAGACGGTTAGCGCCATGCAGGCCGGTATAACTGACTTCGCCAATCGCATACAAACCATCGAGATCGGTGCGCCCGTGCTGATCAACCATTACGCCGCCGCAGGTGTAATGCGCAGCCGGAACAATCGGGATGGCCTCTTTGGTCAGATCAATACCCAGTGATTGCAGCTTTTCATCAATCATCGGGAAATGATGCTTAATGAATTCCGGCGGGCGATGGCTGATATCGAGATACATGCAGTCGGCGCCAAGACGCTTCATTTCATGGTCGATGGCCCGTGCCACCACATCGCGCGGTGCCAGTTCTCCACGTTCATCGAAATCCGGCATAAAACGGGTGCCATCCGGGCGTTTGAGCAGGGCACCTTCGCCGCGCAGTGCTTCCGTCAGCAGAAAGTTACGTGCCTGAGGGTGATAGAGGCACGTCGGGTGAAACTGGTTGAATTCAAGATTGGCAACACGGCAGCCTGCGCGCCACGCCATGGCGACGCCATCGCCGGAAGAGATATCCGGATTGGTCGTGTACTGATAGACCTTGGCTGCGCCCCCTGTGGCCAGTACAACGGCCTTGGCACGGAGCGTTTCAACGTGCTCTTTATCGCGGTTCCAGACATACGCGCCAACGACGCGTTGTGTCCCCGGCAATCCAAGCTTGCTTGAGGTAATTAAATCAACGGCATTATAGCGTTCTTTCACGCAAATATTGGCGTGCGCCCTTGCTTTCCCAACCAGCGTAGTCTCTACTTCTTTACCTGTAGCATCAGCAGCATGCAGGATCCTACGGTGGCTGTGGCCGCCTTCACGTGTCAGATGATAACGCTCTTCTGAGCTTGTGTTGGTTTCGGTATCAAACAGTACGCCCTGGTCGATCAACCACTGGACACAATGACGTGCGTTGCTCGCGATAAATTCAACAGCTTCTTTATCGCATAAGCCCGCACCGGCAATTAATGTGTCATCAACATGTGAGGCAATGCTGTCTGCTTCGTCGAAAACGGCGGCAATCCCGCCCTGGGCGTAAAATGTTGAGCCTTCGTTGAGCGGGCCTTTACTGAGAACAGTGACATGACAGTGGTCTGCAAGTCGCAAAGCCAAAGAAAGGCCTGCAGCGCCACTTCCGATTATCAATACATCGCTAACAAATTCAGATGAAGGTTGCATAACGTATGATGTTTGCAGAAGAAGAGGGAAATTCATGTTAGCCTAAACTCCCGTGCAAAAGCCACGGGCTTGAGACTTCAATAGAAAAAACAACGGCGATGTGGAACTTAATGTTTCATGTGAACTCCAAGCAGTACTTGCTCAGGAATATAATGATGAAAGCTGGCAGTACGACTTTAAGCGCGGAGAAGATTTTGGGGAGATTTTACCTCGGATGAGCGAGCAGTTAGCCGATCAGGTTCTGGTTGAGCGGGTCCAGAAGGGTGATCAAAAATCGTTCAATTTACTGGTTATTCGTTACCAGCATAAGGTAGCGAGCCTTGTATCCCGCTATGTGCCACAAGGTGATGTGCCTGATGTGGTTCAGGAATCTTTTATCAAAGCATATCGTGCGCTGGAATCTTTCCGCGGCGACAGTGCTTTTTATACCTGGCTGTATCGTATTGCAGTCAACACAGCGAAAAACTATTTAGTTGCTCAGGGGCGACGCCCGCCATCCAGTGATGTCGACGCGAATGAAGCCGAAAATTTCGAAAGTGGCGGTGCACTGAAAGAAATTTCGAACCCTGAGAACTTGATGTTGTCTGAAGAGTTACGGAAGATTGTTTTCCGTACTATTGAAGCACTTCCTGAAGATCTTCGTATGGCGATTACCTTGAGGGAGTTGGATGGATTGAGCTACGAAGAAATAGCCGCCATCATGGATTGTCCGGTGGGTACGGTGAGATCCCGTATATTCCGTGCCCGGGAAGCAATTGATAACAAAGTTCAACCGCTCATCCAGCGTTAGAGATGACGGACACAGGAAGGATACTTAGGCATGCAGAAAGAAAAGCTTTCCGCTCTGATGGATGGTGAAGCCATTGATACCGAACTGTTAAGTTCGTTATCAACAGATACCAGGCTTCAGCAAGACTGGCAGAGTTATCATTTGATCCGCGATACCTTACGTGGTGATATTGGGAACGTTGTGCATCTGGATATCGCAGACCGTGTGGCCGCAGCGCTGGCTAATGAGCCGGTAAAACTGGTGCCGGGTTCAGCAACCGAATCACAACCTCAGCCTCATACCTGGCAAAAAATGCCATTCTGGCAGAAGGTGCGCCCTTGGGCGAGTCAGTTGACTCAGGTCGGCGTGGCTGCTTGTGTATCACTTGCTGTGATTGTTGGCGTTCAGCATTATAACCAGCCTGACGCATCGGGTGCTTCTCCGGAAACCCCAGCGTTCAATACGTTGCCTATGATGGGTAAAGCCTCCCCGGTGAGCTTCGGCGTGCCAAATGAAGGCAATACCACCAGCGGGCAACAGAATGTTCAGGAGCAACGTAAGCGCATTAATGCGATGTTGCAGGATTACGAATTGCAGCGTCGCTTGCATTCAGAGCAGCTTCAACTCGAACCAGTTACTCCTCAGCAAGCCGCTGTTCAGGTCCCAGGAACTCAGTCTTTAGGAACGCAAACGCAGTAATGAAGCAAATTTGGTTTGCCGTTTGTTTAGCTGCGGGCAGCCTGCTTACTCCAAGTATCGCCTCGGCAGATTCTTCTTCCGAGGCGTTACTGCAAGAGATGGGCAAAGCTTCCCAGACGCTGAATTATGAAATGGGTTTTATCAACATTACGAAGCAAGGGATTGATTCCTTTCGCTATCGTCATGCTGTCTCTCATCAAACTTCCCTCGCTCAACTGGTTCTGATGGATGGTCCGCGCCGTGAAATTGTCCAGCGTGGAAAAGACGTCAGCTACTTTGAGACCGGTTTACAGCCCTTTACGTTGGATGGCGATCATATCGTTGATTCCCTGCCTTCCATCGTGTTCAGCGATTTTTCTCTTCTGACCAAATACTACGATTTTATCGCCGTAGGCCGCGCACGCACAGCGGATCGCCTGAGTCAGGTGATCAGAGTTGTATCCCGCGATGGTACCCGATTCAGTTATGTCATATGGATCGATGAGCAGACGAAATTGCCGATGCGTGTCGATTTACTGGATCGTGACGGTGAAACGCTTGAGCAGTTCCGTGTGATCAGTTTTGATGAGGGAGAACAAGTTGTTGGAACGCTTTCTGATCTCGAAAAAGCCAGTTTACCGCCTGTGCTGTCTTTACCTGCGTCTGAGCAGGTGAAGTTTGACTGGCAAATAAAATGGCTGCCAGCTGGCGTGACAGAGGTGGCAAGTAGCCGCCGAAACTTGCCCAATATGCCCGTATCGATAGAATCGCGGCTGTACACTGACGGATTGTTCAGTTTCTCTGTCAATGTCAGTGCAACAACTAATGGCCCTTCTGAGCAGTTGATCAGGCAAGGGCGCAGAACTGTGCAGACTGAAATACGCAATGGCAATGAAATTACGGTCGTCGGTGAGCTTCCTCCTTCGACTGCCAAACGTGTTGCCGATAGCATCGTTTTCTCAGAAAAGTAGCTTTTAATCAGAAAAACTGCCTTCGCAATAGAAATACAGGGTGATTACATGATGAAAGAATGGGCCACGGTGGTGTCGTGGAAAGACGGTATTGCGACGTTGCGTTGTGAAACACAGGCGGGTTGCAGTAGTTGCCATTCACGTTCAGGGTGTGGCGCTCGCGTATTGAATGAGTTAGGGCCGCAGACTGAACATAATCTTCAGGTCAGCGTTAACGAGCCTCTTGCACCTGGTCAGAAAGTTGAACTGGGGATACCGGAAGGAAGCCTGTTGCGCTCGGCGTTGCTGGTTTATATGACGCCGCTCTTTGGTGTGATTGCGGGTGGTGGTGCGTTGCAGGCCTTGCTGAAAGCAGATGTATACGCGGTTATTGGTGCGGTGTTGGGTGGTGGATTAGGTTTCCTGATTGCTAAAGCACTGGCTGCGAAAGTCGATGGAAAAGCAGGTTACCAGCCAGTCATCTTGCAGGTGGGTTTGCCTCCTGATGCTTTCCGTTATTCGGTTGAAAGCAAACTCCCTTCTTAACTTTCTGCATCCTACAGTGCTTAAAAATGCCACAGTGTTCGCTAACCCTGTGGCATTTTTTTAGTTTCTGACCGGTATACGGTTTTGGATCATATGCTCGATCAATGCGATGAAAAGATCTGCGCTAGAAAGCGATGTATACTCTACAGAGAAAAGGATGCGGCCGTGTTTATCGAGCAGACGTATTAACGGGCTGTTGCTGCCGCCACTGATAAACTGAATATCCTCAACAGGCACTATTTTCCCTTCGTCGGTGGTTAACACCAACGCGCTCAGATGTATCTTTTTTTCGTTCAGCGCCAGAAGGTTAGCGCCGATAAATCTTTTCCACCCGCAATGTGGATTCACCAGATATGTAAAAAGAATATCTCCCCCCTGAGCCAGCCTGTTTAGGGCCCATGGGCCGCGATACATCAGGTGTTCGTTTTTAATGACTTCAATTAATCTTTCAGAATTGGCAATGTTTGGCGTAATACGATGCCAGGTTTTGCTATTTCCCTCACGGAAGATCATCGTATTTAAAATACGACGGGTGTATTTTCCGGTTCTGAATCGATATATATCCATGATGCGGTCAAAAGGAATAAAACGATTTTTTTTATCCGTTTGGCTTATAACTAAAATTCCATTTTCATGAAGCTGATAGAATTGATTGGGTCGTATCAGACGTCGCAGCAGAATGAGCACCACCCCCAGGGCAATACTGAGCAGAGCGGACAAAATTACGGTATGCAGCCCCTCAGCGGTGTGGCCAAAGGCCAGCAAAAATGCAATTTGCACTGCGCCGCCGATCAACAACAACACAGACAGGACCAGAGTGATCCAAGAGTTGGCTTTGGCAAAGCCATGCTGACTGAGCAGCCGCCCTTCATTGATCATATTGATAACCTTGTGACCGGATTGAATTAAAAATAAAAAAGATATTTGTGGAAGAAGTTGAATGAGAACTTTATGAGTTAGAAATTATGTAATTTCTTTTATAACAATATATTAAGTTTCAATACGCGTTTCTGTATATGGGGATTTTCCTAAAACCAAAAGGCAGGAAACCCATACATGGAATAACGGACTGAGACAAACCTAGGAAGCACACAGACGCTCCGGTAATGAAAACAAATGAAAATGTGGGGATTTCATCCTGAGAAAGCTCGCATAATCTGGAGTTAGGGTGTGCGGAGACTAGGTTTTCATGGTGCTGGCATGTAGAATGCTGCGACTTAGGCGAAAGACAGCCAACCTACAAACCGTCGCTGTATGTTCATGGCGAATGATTCAGAAATACCAAGGTAGAAAAACTTTTATAATGAAGCATATACGAAATTTCTCCATTATTGCCCACATTGACCACGGTAAGTCGACGCTGTCAGACCGTATTATTCAAATTTGCGGTGGCTTAGCCGACCGTGAAATGGAAGCGCAGGTCCTCGACTCAATGGATCTTGAGCGTGAACGCGGCATCACCATCAAAGCGCAAAGCGTGACGCTCGACTACAAAGCAAAAGATGGTCAGGTTTATCACCTGAACTTTATCGACACGCCGGGGCACGTTGACTTTTCCTATGAAGTATCCCGCTCTCTCGCTGCCTGCGAAGGCGCATTATTAGTGGTGGATGCTGGTCAGGGTGTTGAAGCCCAGACGCTGGCAAACTGCTATACCGCGATGGAAATGGATCTGGAGGTCGTGCCGGTTCTGAACAAAATCGACTTACCGGCCGCCGATCCTGATCGTGCAGCGCAGGAAATCGAAGACATCGTGGGTATCGATGCCACGGATGCTGTTCGTTGTTCCGCGAAAACCGGTGTCGGTGTGCCAGAAGTGCTGGAGCGTCTGGTGCGTGATGTGCCACCGCCGGAAGGTGATCCTGAGGCGCCACTCCAGGCGTTGATCATCGATTCATGGTTCGATAACTATCTCGGCGTTGTTTCTCTGGTGCGTATCAAAAACGGCACCATGAGAAAGGGCGACAAAATTAAAGTGATGAGTACCGGGCAGGTTTATAACGCCGATCGCTTGGGTATTTTCACGCCTAAGCGTGTCGATAAAGACATTCTGAACTGCGGTGAGGTCGGCTGGCTGGTATGCGCGATTAAAGATATCCTCGGCGCACCAGTGGGGGACACCCTGACTCTGGCTCGTCAGCCTGCTGACAAAGCGCTGCCCGGTTTCAAGAAAGTGAAACCTCAGGTTTACGCCGGCCTGTTCCCGGTCAGCTCCGATGATTATGAAAACTTCCGTGATGCGTTAGGCAAGCTTAGCCTTAACGATGCATCCCTGTTCTACGAACCAGAAAGTTCTACCGCGCTGGGCTTCGGTTTCCGTTGTGGCTTCCTGGGGCTGCTGCACATGGAAATCATTCAGGAACGTCTGGAACGTGAATACGATCTGGATCTGATCACCACAGCACCGACTGTTGTTTATGAAGTTCTGACGACCGGCAATGAAACTGTCTATGTGGACAGTCCGTCTAAACTGCCTGCACTGAATAACATTCTGGAACTGCGTGAGCCTATCGCTGAGTGTCACATGCTGATGCCACAGGAATATCTGGGTA
This sequence comes from Rahnella sp. WP5, assembly GCF_000745615.1. Lineage (NCBI taxonomy): Bacteria > Pseudomonadati > Pseudomonadota > Gammaproteobacteria > Enterobacterales > Yersiniaceae > Rahnella > Rahnella sp. WP5. The sequence goes on from NZ_KN050721.1 coordinate 109,042, forward strand.
GCGTGATTACTTTGTGTATTGAGAAACGTGGTGTCCAGACCAACATGGTTTACCACGGTAATCAGGTCGCACTGACTTATGAAATCCCGATGGCGGAAGTGGTACTCGATTTCTTCGACCGTCTGAAGTCAACGTCACGCGGTTATGCGTCGCTTGATTACAATTTCAAACGTTTTCAGACTTCTGACATGGTACGTGTTGATGTTCTAATCAACGGCGACCGTGTGGATGCACTGGCGCTGATCACTCACCGTGGCAATTCCCAGTTCCGTGGACGCCAGCTGGTTGAGAAGATGCAGGAACTGATCCCGCGTCAGCAGTTCGATATTGCTATCCAGGCGGCGATTGGTGCTCACATCATTGCCCGTTCAACCGTGAAGCAATTACGTAAAAACGTTCTCGCCAAATGTTATGGCGGCGACGTCAGCCGTAAGAAGAAACTCTTGCAGAAACAGAAAGATGGTAAGAAACGCATGAAACAAGTGGGTAATGTTGAGTTACCACAAGAAGCGTTCCTGGCCATTCTTCACGTGGGCAAAGACAGCAAGTAAATCCTTTATTGAGTCGTAGGGAGTATGCATGGCTAACATGTTTGCCCTGATTCTGGCGGTTGCAACGCTGGTGTCAGGGATTATCTGGTGCCTTGATCGTTTCAAGCTGGCACCCGCACGCCGGGCTAAAGTTGCTAAAATTAAGGCTGAAACGGGTGGTGCTGTTGACGATTCAACGCTGAACAAAGTGGCGAAGCAACCGGGCTGGGTGGAAACCTGTGCTTCGGTATTCCCTGTCTTGCTAGTTGTGTTTGTGGTGCGTTCATTTATTTATGAACCTTTCCAGATCCCGTCTGGCTCGATGATGCCGACGCTGCTTATTGGTGATTTCATCGTGGTTGAGAAATATGCCTACGGCCTGAAAGATCCCATTACTCAAACCAAGCTGATCTCAACCGGTGAACCGAAACGTGGTGATGTGGTGGTATTTAAATATCCGCAAAACCCGAGCGTGGACTATATTAAACGCCTGGTAGGCTTGCCCGGTGACCGGGTGACTTACGATCCGTTCAGCAAGCAGGTGACCGTTCAGCCTGCTTGCGAAACGGGCAAAAATTGCAGCACCGCGCTGGCTGTGACATATGATTCCGGTGTTGCCAGTGATTTCGTGCAGACTTTTGGTCAGTCTTCGGGCGGCGAAGCGAGCAGTGGTTTCTTTGAAACGCCGCCGTCCGCTAACGTGCCGCAAGACGGTATTCGTCTTGTACAGCGCAATGAAACGCTGGGCAATGTGACGCATCGTATTCTGACCGTGCCAGGTGCACGTGACCAACTGGGGGCTTATTATCAGCAACCGGGTCAGCCACTGGGGACATGGGTGGTGCCGGCTGGCCATTATTTCATGATGGGTGATAACCGTGATAATAGCGCTGACAGCCGTTATTGGGGTTTTGTGCCGGAACAGAATTTAGTGGGTAGAGCTTCTGCAATTTGGATGAGCTTTAAAAAACAGGAAGGTGAATGGCCTACCGGTGTTCGTTTAAGCCGTATTGGTGGAATTCATTAATTTAATGATGCCTATTAGCGCAGCATTATATTTCCACTCGTTGTAGAATATCCTTTCGGGCGATAAAAGTTGGCTCCCCTGATTTTAAATTTTAATTTAAGACGAACAGAGGGAGCCACTGCAAACGAAACAGCTTTGGATTGGCTTAGGGCGAAGCAGGCCTGTTCCGTATGCTGAAGTTTTTGACGCATTCTTAGTCTATTGGTAACTCATGAATCCCATCGTAATAAACAGGCTTCAGCGGAAGCTGGGCTACACTTTTCAACAGCAGGAGCTTTTATTGCAGGCACTGACTCACCGCAGCGCAAGCAGTAAACACAATGAGCGTTTAGAGTTCCTGGGTGACTCAATTCTTAGTTATGTCATTGCTAACGCGCTGTATCATCGTTTTCCTCGCGTAGACGAGGGCGATATGAGTCGCATGCGTGCCACGTTAGTACGTGGAAATACGCTGGCGGAAATGGCGCGTGAATTCGATCTCGGCGAATGCTTACGCTTAGGGCCGGGCGAATTGAAAAGTGGTGGTTTCCGCCGCGAGTCGATTCTTGCGGATACGGTGGAGGCACTCATTGGCGGCGTGTTTCTGGACAGTGATATCCAGACCGTCGAAAAGCTGATTCTCGATTGGTACCGTAGTCGTTTAGACGAAATCAGTCCCGGTGATAAGCAGAAAGACCCAAAAACCCGTTTACAGGAGTTTTTGCAAGGTCGCCATCTGCCGTTGCCTTCTTATCTGGTTGTGCAGGTTCGCGGTGAAGCGCACGATCAGGAGTTTACCATCCACTGCCAGGTCAGTGGCTTGAGCCAGCCGGTTGTAGGAACCGGTTCAAGTCGCCGTAAAGCCGAGCAGGCGGCAGCGGAACAAGCGCTGATACAGCTGGAGCTTGAATGAGCGAAGAAAAGAATTACTGTGGTTTTGTTGCAATCGTAGGCCGTCCTAACGTCGGCAAATCTACCTTGCTGAATGAATTATTGGGGCAAAAAATCTCCATTACTTCCCGCAAACCGCAAACCACGCGTCACCGTATCATGGGTATCCATACCGAAGGGCCTTATCAGGCCATTTACGTGGATACCCCGGGGCTGCATATTGAAGAAAAACGGGCCATCAACCGTCTGATGAACCGTGCTGCAAGCAGCTCAATCGGTGATGTTGAACTGGTGATCTTCGTTGTTGAAGGCACTCACTGGACTCCGGATGACGAAATGGTGGTTAACAAACTGCGTGATTTGAAATCACCGGTTCTGCTGGCGATCAACAAGATTGATAACGTCACCGACAAATCTAAACTGTTGCCACATTTGCAATTCCTTAGTGAGCAGATGAACTTCGTCGATATCGTGCCTATCTCTGCAGAGAAAGGCACGAATGTTGATACTATCGCAGCTCTGGTGCGTAAACGTCTGCCGGAAGCGGTTCATCACTTCCCGGAAGATTACATTACTGACCGTTCACAGCGCTTTATGGCTTCTGAAATCATCCGTGAAAAACTGATGCGTTTCCTGGGCGAAGAGCTGCCGTATTCTGTGACCGTTGAAATCGAACGCTTTGTCAGCAATGAACGGGGTGGGTACGACATCAATGGCCTGATTCTGGTAGAACGTGAAGGCCAGAAGAAAATGGTTATCGGTAATAAAGGCTCTAAAATCAAGACGATTGGCATTGAAGCCCGCCATGACATGGAAAACATGTTTGAAGCGAAAGTCCATCTTGAGTTGTGGGTTAAGGTCAAATCCGGCTGGGCAGACGACGAACGTGCGTTGCGCAGTCTGGGTTATGTAGACGACTTATAAGGTCCGCGCCTATGGAAGGCTGGCAACGCGCATTTGTTTTGCATGGGCGACCTTACAGTGAAACCAGCTTAATGCTGGATCTGTTCACTGAGGGACAAGGGCGGGTTCGCATACTGGCTAAAGGTGCGCGTGGTCGCCGGTCCAATTTAAAAGGCTGCCTGCAGCCTTTTACGCCTTTACTGGTTCGCTGGAGCGGGCGGGGAGAAGTGAAAACCTTGCGTAATGCCGAACCTGTCTCCCTGGCACTTCCCCTTTCAGGTCTGATGCTTTACAGCGGTCTGTACGTCAATGAACTCGTTTCTCGGGTGCTTGAGCAGGAAGCTAATTACTCTTCGTTGTTCTTCGATTATCTCAATTGTCTGCAAAATCTCGCCAGTGCCAGCGGTTCTCCTGAGTATGCGTTGCGTCAGTTCGAACTCTCTCTTTTACATCATCTGGGTTACGGCGTGGATTTCCTGCATTGCGCAGGCAGCGGTGAAGAAGTCAGTGACACCATGACGTACCGTTACCGTGAAGAAAAAGGTTTTATCGCCAGTCTGGTGATTGATAATTCCAGTTTCACCGGCAGAGATTTGAAAGCACTGGCCAGCCGTGAATTCCCGGATGTCTCAACGCTGCGGGCTGCCAAGCGTTTTACCCGTATGGCGCTGAAACCTTATCTTGGCGGCAAACCCCTGAAAAGCCGCGAGCTCTTCCGCCAGTTTCAGGTCAAAAAACCTGTCTCACCTTCTGACAATTCTTCCAGCTAATTCGGACTCCGGGCTACACGCCGCCACTCTCAAGGGTGTAAACTGCAGAAATTAGCTTTTTGTTCCATTCATAAATCAATTCATTCTTAAATCTGGAGCTGTTATGGCTGAGTTGCTGTTGGGCGTTAATATTGATCACATTGCGACACTGCGTAATGCACGCGGTACGGCTTACCCTGATCCGGTTCAGGCGGCATTTATCGCTGAGCAGGCTGGTGCTGATGGGATCACCGTCCACCTGCGTGAAGATCGCCGTCATATCACCGACCGCGACGTACGCCTCCTGCGTCAGACTATCCAAACCCGCATGAACCTCGAAATGGCTGTCACCGATGAAATGGTCGGTATTGCCTGTGAAGTTTTACCGCATTTCTGCTGTCTGGTGCCGGAAAAACGCGAAGAAGTGACGACCGAAGGGGGGCTGGATGTGGCTGGTCAGTTGGATAAAATGACCGTTGCAGTCAGCCGTCTCAGCGAAGCGGGCATACTGGTTTCCCTGTTTATCGACCCGGATATGCGCCAGATTGATGCTGCCGTTGCTGTGGGGGCGCCTTATATCGAAATTCATACCGGTGCTTATGCTGAAGCGAAAACTGACCTTGAACGTCAGGCCGAGCTGGAGCGCATTAAACAGGGCGCGGCATATGCAGCCGGTAAAGGTCTGAAAGTGAATGCCGGCCACGGTCTGACATACCACAACGTGCAGCCGATCGCCGCATTGCCTGAAATGCATGAGCTGAATATCGGCCATGCGATTATCGGTCAGGCTGTTATCGACGGATTATCTTGTGCAGTACGTGAAATGAAAAACCTGATGCGGGAAGCGCGCCGGTAATGAGTATTTTAGGTTTAGGTACGGATATCGTTGAAATTTCCCGTATCGAAGCGGTGATTGAACGCAGTGGCGACCGTCTGGCGAAGCGTATTTTGTGCGCGAATGAATGGGCGGTTTATGAGCAACATCAGCAACCGGTCCGATTTCTGGCGAAGCGGTTTGCTGTCAAGGAAGCCGCGGCTAAAGCGCTGGGAACCGGAATCCGCAACGGTCTGGCGTTTGAGCAATTTGAAGTCGTCAATGATGTGCTGGGGAAACCAGGTCTGGTTTTCCATGCCCGCGCGGCGGAAATGGCGGCCGAGATGGGTGTGAAATCGGTTCATGTTACCCTGGCGGATGAAAGGCGTTATGCCTGTGCCACTGTAATCATAGAAAACTAATACTACTTATTTTTGGCATTGCATCACGGCGTGATTACAGCGTGTGATGCAATGCCACAAATTTATCCCAAAGCTGTTCGTTGGTTTCGGTGTGTTGCGGATTGATGATGATGGTATTGTCGATCGGGCAGACGCTCTGACAGGTTGGTTTATCATAATGTCCGACGCATTCCGTACACCGATCGCTGTCAATTTCGTAAATCTCATTGCCCATCGAGATCGCCTGATTCGGGCACTCCGGTTCGCACATATCGCAATTAATGCATTTGTGTGTGATCAGCAGGGCCATGACGTTTTCTCTTATGTTCAATAAACAGGTCAATAATCAGGGCGCGCAGTATAGCAGAATTGCGCTGGTGTAGGTTCTGCATTCATGCCTTTCCACGCCCCCAATGATCCTGATCAAATCAGCTTTTTCACCAGTTCTTCGCTGTGGCGGATCCGCTCCGGCGCGTGCGCTGTATCCTGTTGAACCAGCGCGACAAACAGCAAATCAGTCAGGGAATATTGCGCCGTGGTGGCCGAGAGCGCCGCGCCGCGGGTCGCAGGTAATTCTGCCACTGTATACAAACAATGGTCTGCCTGTTGTTGCAGGGTATTAGGTGAAAACCCAGTAATGGCCAGGACCTTTGCACCACTCTCACGGGCGACTTTTGCCGCGAGATTGATTTCGTTCCGTTCACCGCTGAAGGAAATCGCCAGCAATAAATCTTCTTTCGACAGCGCCTGCACGGTAGCAACCAGGACATGAGTATCGGATTCGGCAATGGCCGTGACCCCGATTTTCAGCAACTTATACGCCAGATCCTTCGCCACTAATCCGGATGCGCCAATACCGCTCAGCACAATTTTTCGGGCACCGGTGAGCATCGACAACGCAATTTGCAGACGCGGTTCGCTGTTAATATCCAGTGTTGCGCGAAGCGCCGACTGTTTCTCTGCCAGTAATTTCTCCCCCACAACATGCAGGCTGTCGGTGCTTAAAATCTGATTATGCACCGTCACCGGCTCACTGTTTTCCGGTGATGCCAGGGATTCACTCATTGCGAGTTTCAGCGCGGGGAAGCCTTTATAGCCAAGTTTTTGGGCAAATTTCACCACGCCAGACTGGCTGACACCCGCTATTTCAGCCAGTTTCTGCGAACTCATATGACGCGCTTTCTCCGGCTGAGCCAGTAGAAAATCAGCCAGTTTTCGGTCATTTTGCGCCAGCGTCGGATAAAGCTGGCGGATACGGATCATACAACTCATGGAGGATTTATCCCGGCGTCTCTGAATACTTGCATCACATTTTACGGATTATGTTATCTAAAATAGCAAGTATTCCTCGCATTGATGAATAATATATTCAAATATTGCGTAATAAATTTGAATTAAAAATTCAGGAGAGAAGCATGAACACAGATCTTAATTTAGGGGCACTGGTTTCAGAAAGCCGAAATCCGGATACGATGAATTTAGATGAGATGTCTACGCTGGAACTGGTGGCCTGTTTTAATCAGGAAGACCGCAAAGTGCCGGAAGCCATCAATAAGGTTCTGCCGCAGATTGCCTTGGCTATCGATAAAGCCGCTGCGTCATTTCAGGCTGGCGGGCGTCTGATTTATCTCGGTGCCGGTACCAGTGGCCGCCTCGGCGTTCTTGATGCGTCTGAATGCCCGCCGACGTTTGGCGTTCCGCACGGTATGGTTGTCGGGTTAATTGCCGGTGGGCCGGGCGCGCTGCTTAAAGCGGTGGAAGGGGCGGAAGACAGCGAAGCGCTGGGTGTTGAAGATTTAAAGAATCTGAACCTGAAGGCTCAGGACACCGTTGTCGGATTAGCTGCGAGCGGACGTACGCCTTATGTCATTGGCGCTTTGCGCTATGCCACAGAAATGGGCTGCGCCACAGTAGCGATTTCCTGTAACCCGGATTCTCCGATTGCGCGCGAAGCCAGCATCGCGATTTCTCCGGTTGTAGGGCCGGAAGCGCTGACCGGTTCAACGCGTTTGAAATCCGGCACGGCGCAGAAGCTGGTGCTGAATATGATTTCAACCGGGGCGATGGTCAAAAGTGGCAAGGTTTATCAGAACCTGATGGTCGACGTGAAAGCGACCAACGTCAAACTGGTCGATCGTGCCTGCCGGATCGTTGTCGAGGCCACGGGCGCGGCACGCCATGATGCTGAGCTGGCGCTGTCTCAGACTGATTTTGAGGTTAAACCGGCTATTCTCATGCTACTGGCTGGTATTGATGCATCACAGGCGAAAGCACGACTGATGCAACATAACGGATTCCTGCGCGCTGCACTGGCTGATTAACCTCAAGGAGTTGAGCATGGCGATGGCAATGGATAAAACGCAGCGGCTGGCTTCCCAGATTCTGCAGGGTGTCGGCGGCGAACGGAATATCAGCAAACTGGAAAACTGCATGACCCGCGTGCGCGTGGAAGTGCACGACGATAATCGGCTGGATCTGACCAGCCTGAAAACGCTTGAAGGTATCAAAGGTTACCTGAAGCAGGGTGACCAGCATCAGTTCATTGTCGGCCCTGGCGCGGCGGCAAAAGTGGTGGATGCGATGCGTCTGTTGCTTAATCCTGCCGGGACGGTAAGTTCGCCAGGTGATGAAAGCGAGATTGCCCGCAATAAAGCCAGCGCCAAAACAAAATACTCTGCGCCGATGAGTGGGGCGCTGCGCAAACTGGCTGATGTATTTATCCCGCTGATCCCGGCATTTATCGCCTCGGGGTTGATTATGGGCATTATCAATCTGCTCAAGCGGCCGGATATCGCCGGTTCCATTGCCCTTGATTATCCTAATGTGCTTGGCTTGCTGGCGATTTTTGGTGGTGCTGTGTTTGCCATCATGAATATTTTAGTTGGCGTGAATGCGGCGCGCGTTTTCGGCGGTTCTCAGGCCATGGGCGGCGTAATGGCGGGGATTCTCTCCAGCCCTGCACTGGCGCAAATTACCCTGTTTGGTGAAGCTTTACAGCCCGGTCGCGGCGGTGTGATCGCAGTATTGCTGGTCGTTGCGCTGATGTGCTGGCTGGAGAAAAGGTTGCGTCAGTGGCTGCCGGAGTCGGTCGAACTGATCCTCAATCCACTGATTACTACACTTATCACTGCGACACTGGCGATTGTCATCCTTCAGCCGATCGGTGGCTATATCTCTGACGGCATCGCGCATGGCGTTAATATCGCTATTGATAAAGGCGGATTACTGGTGGGTGCGGTGCTGGCAGGGACATTTCTGCCGCTGGTGTTATCCGGTCTGCATCAGGGGCTGGTGCCTATTCACGTTGAGCTGATCCAGGCACATGGTTCTAATCCGCTGCTGCCGATTTTAGCCATGGCCGGTGTGGGGCAGGTGGGAGCGGCAATCGCAGTTTATATTAAAACCCGAAACCCGCGGCTGAAAAAAGTGATTAAAGGGGCGCTACCGGTGGGCATTCTCGGCATCGGTGAACCGCTGATATTCGGTGTTACGTTGCCGCTTGGCCGCCCTTTTATTGGTGCGTGTCTGGGCGGAGCCGTCGGTGGTGCGCTAATCTGTTACTGGAAAGTCGCGACAGTTATCACGTTTGGTATTTCCGGGCTGCCGCTGGCGCTGACCATTATTTCCGGCAAAGTGATGTTGTATCTGACGGGTTTAGTCATTACGGTATTGGCTGGTTTTATTTTTACCTGGTTGATGGGGTTCAACGATCCCGAGGAGTAGCGGATTGAGTACGAAGCCTGATCGGCGGGGGGGCTTTTTTGATCTTGATGGCACCCTGCACCAGCAGGATATGTTCGGTAGCTTTCTGCGGTTTTTGCTCAGGCGGATGCCGCAGAATCTGATTTTAGTCGTGCCGGTTCTGCCGCTGGTGGGAATCGGACTGTTTATTCACGGGCGCGCCGCGCGCTGGCCCATGAGCCTGTTGCTGTGGTCGATTACCTTCGGCCACGGTGAAGCGCGTCTGAAAGCCCTGGAGCTGCAATTTGTCGCTGCGTTTCGCGAGAAAGTGGTGGAGTTTCCGGTGGTGCAGCGCAGGCTGCGTGAATATCTCGACAGCGAGGATACCGAAGTCTGGCTGATCACCGGGTCGCCGGAAAATCTGGTGCAGCAGGTCTATAATACGTCCCTGTTTTTGCCGCAGGTTCGTCTGGTCGGCAGCCGGATCGCCCGTGGCAAAGGCGGATGGGTGCTGCCCTTGCGTTGTCTGGGTGAAGAGAAAGTCGTGCAACTCGAAAGCCGCATTGGCTCACCGCTTAAACTTTACAGCGGATACAGCGACAGCAAACAGGACAATCCGTTGTTGTTCTTTTGTGAGCATCGTTTTCGCGTCAGTAAACAGGGCGAGTTACAGCAACTGGAATAACCGCCAGCGCAAAATTCAGATAAAATGTCTGCCGGTAAAAAATGATTGAGGTTGAAGTGGCAGACGCAGAGTTGGCAATAATGAATGATGATGAACACTGGATGCGACAGGCTATGAATCTGGCGCTGAAAGCGCAGGATGAGGGTGAAGTGCCTGTGGGGGCGGTACTGGTTTTAGACAATCAGGTGATTGGTGAAGGCTGGAACCGGTCTATCGGCCATCATGATCCGACAGCGCATGCCGAAATCATGGCATTACGTCAGGGCGGCAACGCCGTGCAAAATTATCGTCTGCTCAATGCCACATTGTACGTTACCCTGGAACCTTGTGTTATGTGCGCGGGGGCGATGATCCACAGCCGGATCCGTCGCGTGGTGTATGGTGCCGCTGATGCCAAAACCGGCGCAGCGGGCTCTTTGCTCGATGTATTGCGCCATCCGGGCATGAATCATCAGGTGGAGATTACGGCGGGTGTGCTGGCAGAAGCGTGTTCGGAACAACTGAGTGCATTTTTTCGTTTTCGCCGCAGCCAGAAAAAAGCGCTGCGACTGGCAGAGCGTGCCGCGCAGGCCGGTGATGCGGCGGATGATCAGGCCTGAGAAACAGGCCTGCCAGTCTTACGGTGCCAGCGCTTCCTGCGCATTCACCACCGGATATCCCTGACCTAACTGAGCCTGCAAGGCCGCTTTCTGTGCCTGCTGTTTTTCCTTTTCCATCAGATATCCCACCAGACTCAGCTGATAACGACGGATATTCTCCACATAGTTATATGCCTGTGTGCCGCGTGCATAACCGTAAGTCGTCCGGCTGAAGAAGCGTTTCTGATTCAGCATCGGCAGACGCTGTTTCACATCTGCCCAGCTGTCCGGATTGGCTTTCTGTTGCGCCGTCAGTTTGCGGGCATCCAGCATATGGCCGTAACCCATGTTATAGGCTGCCAGCGCAAACCAGATCCGTTCATCCTGCGGAACAGATTCCGGCATTTTATCCATCAGATGCGACAGATACTGGGCACCGCCACGGATGCTTTGCTCGGCATCCGTGCGGTCGTCGACATTCAATCCGCCAGCGGTAGCGCGGGTCAGCATCATCACACCCCGTACACCGGTCGGGGATTTCGCCTGCGGATCCCAGTGGGACTCCTGATAGGCGATAGCCGCCAGTAAACGCCAGTCAATATTCCCGGCATACTTTTCGAACAGCGGCTGTAAATCCGGCAGCGTACTGTCGATGGCATTGAGGAAAGTCCGGGTATCAACGTAATCAAAATCGCCCACGTGCCCGAGATATTTTTCTTCCAGCTTTTCCAGGGTGCCGTCTTCTGAAATCTGGCTGAAAAAGTCCAGCATGGCGGCAGAAAGGCTGTCGTCATCAGGTTGTTTGCGGTAGTACCAGGTCACAGGTTCGTCGTCAGTCGCATCAAAAGCCACCGCAAGACGCGGATAAACACGCTGCATCAGGGCGATGGTCACCGAATCGCCCAGCGTATAATCAAGTTTACCGTTCTCGACTTGCTGCAACAGATCGCGGGGTGACATCTTATCGGTCGTGGTCCACGCGAGGTCGGGATACTTTTTGCTGGCGGCTTCCAGTGTGGCGATATGCGCGCTGCCAGCAGACACCACCAGCGAGCCTTTGATGTCTGCGAAGCTTTTCGGGCGCACTGATCCCTGCCGGTAAACCAGTTGCTGGGAAACGGAATAGTATTCCGGGCCAGCACGGTAGTTTTTCAGCCGCTCATTGTTGTACACCAGACCGGAAGCCAGCATGTCAGTATTATCATGATCCAGATCGTCGAACATGCTCTCAATGGTGGTGTGCTGTGTCACGACCAGCTGCACGCCCAGATAATCTGCAAAGCGTTTAGCCAGTTCGTAATCGAAACCGAGATTGCCTTCCGGGGAGTTCATAAAAGTCAGTGGAGAATTGAGCGTGCTTACGCGCAATTCTCCACGGGATTTTATTTGATCCAGTTGGTCGCCTTCACCTCTGTGCCACGGGACTGCCGGCCATAAAGCCAGCGCCAGTAACAGGGCGGCGATCCCCATCAGAACATAATTAATTTTTAGTCGCGTCAAATAGTTATCTCGCTGCGGCGCTCTTGTTTTTTTACGCTATGCTGTGCAGTTAGTATGGCTATATCCCCAGTGCTGACGCATTTTGCTCAACAAAACGGCAGTCTGCAACTTTATTCATGATATCCGTAAAATATGTGGGGCTATAAATGAATATCAAGTTTCCCTGCGCAAACGGTTTCGTCGGGCGTCAGCTTTCTTTATAATAGCCCGCGTTTTCCCCCTGTTGCGCCCAAAGAAGCACTGTGGTCAGTGTCTTCGAAGACGAGAGATCTGTGATTATGGAAATACTGCGTGGTTCGCCCGCTTTGTCGGCTTTTCGCATTAACAAATTGTTGTCCCGTTGTCAGGAAGCCCGTCTTCCGGTCAGCGATATCTACGCCGAATATGTACATTTTGCCGATGTCAGCGCGCCGCTGAGTTCGGACGAACAAACCAAGTTACAACGCCTCCTGAAATACGGTCCTTCTCTCGCTGAACACGCTCCTTCTGGTCGTTTACTGCTGGTTACCCCGCGCCCTGGCACCATTTCTCCGTGGTCTTCCAAAGCTACCGATATTGCACACAATTGCGGCTTGTCGCAGGTTGTGCGTCTGGAACGCGGTCTGGCATTTTATGTACAGGCGCCGCAACTGACCGAACCACAGTGGAATGAACTGGGCGCATTACTGCATGACCGCATGATGGAAACTGTCTTTGGTCATCTGGAAGACGCCAGCGCGCTGTTTGCGCAGCATCAGCCGGCTCCGGTGCAGCATGTGGATATCCTGGGCGTTGGCCGTGGCGCTCTGGAAGTCGCCAACACCAAATTAGGTCTGGCACTGGCTCAGGACGAAATTGATTATCTGATGGATGCCTTTACGTCGTTGGGGCGCAACCCGACGGACATCGAACTGTATATGTTCGCACAGGCAAACTCAGAACACTGCCGTCACAAAATCTTCAACGCAGACTGGATTATCGACGGCGAAACGCAGCCGAAATCCCTGTTTAAGATGATCAAGAATACGTTCGAACACACTCCCGATCACGTGCTGTCCGCGTATAAAGATAACGCCGCCGTGATGGAAGGTTCGCAGGTCGGTCGCTTCTACGCCGATGCGAAAGACGGTCTGTACGATTTCCATCAGGAGCAGGCGCATATCCTGATGAAGGTCGAAACCCATAACCACCCGACGGCGATCTCTCCGTGGCCGGGTGCGGCCACAGGTTCCGGCGGTGAAATCCGTGACGAAGGTGCAACCGGTCGCGGCGCGAAACCGAAAGCCGGTCTGGTCGGTTTCTCCGTGTCAAACCTGCGTATTCCTGGTTTTGAACAGCCGTGGGAAGAAGATTTTGGTAAGCCGGATCGTATCGTTACCGCGCTGGATATCATGACCGATGGCCCGCTGGGCGGCGCAGCATTTAACAACGAATTCGGTCGTCCGGCGTTGCTGGGCTACTTCCGTACTTACGAAGAAAACGTCAATAGTCACAACGGCCCTGAACTGCGCGGTTACCACAAACCGATCATGCTGGCGGGCGGTATCGGCAACATCCGTGCCGATCACGTGCAGAAAGGTGAAATCACGGTTGGCGCGAAACTGATTGTACTTGGCGGCCCGGCGATGAATATCGGTCTGGGTGGCGGCGCGGCGTCTTCTATGGCTTCCGGTCAGTCTGATGCCGATCTGGATTTTGCTTCCGTACAGCGCGACAACCCGGAAATGGAACGCCGTTGTCAGGAAGTGATCGACCGCTGCTGGCAACTGGGCGAAGCCAACCCGATTTTATTTATCCATGATGTGGGTGCCGGCGGTTTATCTAACGCCATGCCGGAACTGGTCAGCGATGGCAACCGTGGTGGTCGTTTCCAGCTTCGTGACATCCTGAACGACGAACCGGGCATGAGCCCGCTGGAAGTCTGGTGTAACGAATCACAGGAACGTTATGTGCTGGCGGTTTCTCCGGCGCAGCTTGAACAGTTCGATGCGATTTGCCAGCGTGAACGAGCACCTTACGCGGTCATCGGTGAAGCCACCGAAGAAATGCATCTTTCTCTGAAAGACAGCCATTTCGACAACCAGCCAATTGATATGCCGCTGGATGTCCTGCTGGGTAAAACGCCAAAAATGACCCGCGACGTCACCACATTGAAAGCGAAAGGTGATGACCTGAATGCGGAAAACATCCAGATTGCGGAAGCGGTAAATCGCGTTCTGCATTTGCCAGCCGTGGCGGAAAAAACCTTCCTGATCACCATCGGCGACCGCACCGTCACCGGCATGGTCGCGCGCGACCAGATGGTCGGCCCGTGGCAGATCCCGGTAGCCGACTGCGCAGTCACCACCGCCAGCCTCGACAGCTACCACGGCGAAGCGATGTCACTGGGCGAACGCGCTCCGGTTGCCTTGCTGGACTTCGCTGCCTCTGGTCGCATGGCCGTAGGCGAAGCGCTCACGAATATTGCTGCGGTGGAAATCGGCAGCCTGAAACGCGTTAAGCTTTCTGCTAACTGGATGTCTGCGGCCGGTCACCCGGGCGAAGATGCCGGTTTATACGCGGCTGTAAAAGCGGTGGGCGAAGAACTGTGTCCGGCGCTGGGTATTACTATTCCTGTGGGCAAAGACTCCATGTCGATGAAAACCCGCTGGCAGGAAGGTAACGAACAACGCGAGATGACGTCTCCGCTGTCATTGGTAATCACCGCGTTTGCCCGAGTCGAAGACGTCCGCCATACCGTGACGCCGCAACTGCGCACCGACCAGGGTGACACCGCATTGCTGTTGGTGGATCTGGGGGCAGGTCATAACGCACTGGGCGCTACGGCGCTGGCGCAGGTTTACCGCCAGCTCGGTAACACGCCTGCTGACGTTCGCAGTGCAGAGCAACTGGGTGGTTTCTTCAACGCCATGCAGGCGCTGGTGTCTGAACAGAAATTGCTGGCCTACCATGACCGTTCCGACGGTGGTTTGCTGGTGACGCTGGCTGAAATGGCCTTTGCCGGGCATTGCGGCCTGACTGCAGATATCGCTGCGCTGGGCAACGATGTGCTGGCTGCGTTGTTCAACGAAGAACTGGGCGCCGTGATCCAGGTTCGTGCATCAGACCGTGAAGCGGTGGAAAAAACGCTGGCTGATTTTGGTCTGGCGGATTGCACACATTACCTCGGTACCGTGGAAACCGGCGATCGCTTCATCATCACTTCCGGCAGTAAGCCGGTGTACAGCGAAAGCCGTACCACGCTGCGCACCTGGTGGGCAGAAACCACCTGGCAGATGCAGCGTCTGCGCGATAACCCTGAATGTGCCGATCAGGAACATCAGGCGAAAACCAACGATCTCGATCCGGGTCTGAACGTCAAACTGACTTTCGCTCCGGATGAAGACGTAGCCGCGCCATACATCGCCAAAGGTGCGCGTCCGAAAGTCGCCGTTCTGCGCGAGCAGGGTGTGAACTCACACGTTGAAATGGCTGCTGCTTTCCACCGTGCCGGTTTCGATGCGGTTGACGTGCATATGAGTGACCTGCTGGCCGGTCGCCGTGATTTACAGGGTTTCCACACGCTGGTAGCGTGCGGTGGATTCTCTTACGGTGACGTGCTGGGTGCGGGTGAAGGCTGGGCGAAATCCGTCCTGTTCAACGACCGCGTGCGCGAAGAGTTTGAAGAATTCTTCCACCGTCCGCAGACGCTGGCACTGGGCGTGTGTAACGGTTGTCAGATGATGTCTAACCTCAAAGAGCTGATCCCGGGCGCAGAGCATTGGCCACGCTTCGTGCGTAACCTGTCTGACCGCTTCGAAGCGCGTTTCAGCCTGGTGGAAGTGACGGCCAGCCCGTCGATGTTTATGCAGGGCATGGCCGGTTCACGTATGCCAATCGCGGTTTCCCACGGCGAAGGACACGTGGAAGTCCGTGACGCCGCGCATCTGGCGCAAATCGAGCACAGCAATCTGGTGGCGCTGCGCTTTGTGGATAATAACGGTCATGCGACCGAAAACTATCCGGCGAACCCTAACGGCTCCCCGAACGGGATCACCGCGGTCACTAACCTGTCAGGCCGCGTCACTGTAATGATGCCGCACCCGGAGCGTGTTTTCCGCACGGTCAGCAACTCCTGGCATCCGGAAGAGTGGGGCGAAGACAGCCCGTGGATGCGCATGTTCCGTAATGCGCGTAAACAGCTTGGTTGATGCTTAATAAGCCTCAGTAATAAAAATCCGCAGTGCGAAAGCCTGCGGATTTTTTGTATCCGGGTATCCGGCAAAGAAGTAAACTTCAGCCAAAGCGGCTCTGTGTAAAAGAAAATTTCAGTTTACACGCGACCATAAATTTCTAATGCATTGTTTTATAATGAAATAACTTTATTACATTCATGTGGTTTATCATTGCTTAATTAATGATTAACTATTTATATGTGTTTGTCGTTATATACTGCCCCGGTCAACTCAACAGGGCTTTAACGCCAATGAAAAATTTATATTCCGTGAATTATCGCGCAGCATTCGCTTTTGCATTTTTAACCTTTTCATTATTGCTTTCAATTAATGTTAAGGCGCAAGATAATGTTATTAATTCTCAGCAACAGAATGTTTCCTCGCAAGAAAATGATAAAGGCTTATGGGATTCCTATAAAAATAATGTTGCTGAAACATGGATGGCACCTCAGCAGCAGGATCTCTTTCTGCCTGTATTAACGCGTCATAACCGGCATACACACAGTCAAAAACAAATTGATGGGTATAATGAACATCCGTGGGGCGGCGGTTATGGTATTTCACGTTATGATGAAAAAGGAAACTGGCACGGGATTTATGCAATGGCCTTTAAAGACTCCTTTAATAAATGGGAGCCTGTGGCCGGTTACGCTTATGAAAAAATATGGCAGCCACTGGATGATAAAGAATTTCGTCTGGGGGCGGGGTATATAACTGCTGTCTCGGCGCGGGATAATTATGATTACGTCCCCTTCCCGTTAGTCCTGCCGCTGGTGTCTGTCGGGTACTCGAGACTGACTTTCCAGGCTACCTATATTCCCGGTACAAATTCTAAGGGGAATGTACTTTTTGGCTGGCTGCGTTTGCAAATTTAATAGGAATAGTCTTTAAAGTAATGTTTGTGAGTGTAAGAAATGTTGTATTGGTTTCAGGAAAAATCTGATAATTGGAAAACCATTTTCTTAAAGTTCAGATGATTAACGATTTACAGTATTTTTGTTTTATCCGTGTTTATATTCTTCATTCATGATGGAGTTATGATAGAGCTTCAACATGGAGTTAAAACAATAAATGCACATCGTTAATATTAGAAACGTTATCAGGGAAATCATTTTTTTTGGCGCCATCAGTGTGAGTGCGTCAGCATCAGCTAATAATAGTGGTACTAACCCCGTCAGCGATCCCGATACCATTCAGTACAAATCGCTGGCTGCGAACGTGTGGTCAGACTTCACCGATAAAGTCTCAACGACCTGGAATGATTCTGATGCACAGGATTTGTATCTGCCGGTAATCACCTGGCATAACCGTCTGACCTACGATAAAGAGAAAACCGATAAATACAACGAACGTCCATGGGGGGGAGGCTATGGTATTTCCAGATATGATGAAAAGGGTAACTGGAATGGCATTTATTTTATGGCGTTTAAAGATTCCCACAATAAATGGGAACCCATCGGCGGTTACGGCTGGGAAAAAATATGGACGCCAGCAGAAGATAAAAACTTTCGCTTAGGGCTGGGATATACCGCGGCGGTGACGGCGCGTGACGATTATGAATATATTCCTATCCCGATTGTTTTACCGCTGGCTTCTGTCGGCTATAACAAACTGACCTTCCAGGCGACGTATATTCCGGGAACCTACAATAACGGCAATGTGTTCTTTGCGTGGCTGCGTTATCAGTTCTGATGCGTTTTTTGTAACTGTACAAAGCCCGGCCACAGGTTGTGAACCTGATCCCCCACTTCTGATGAATATTCCACTATGCTAAAAATTCACCGCAGGAATCAATCTGTTGGCTTCTGCGGTGTTTTTTGTTTTCAGGGAATCTACAAAACACTTCATCAAGAGGATCACTCGTGAAAAAAGCATCCCGTTATTTTGCATTGTCTGCACTTGCCTGCGTTTTACCTCTCACGTTGCCCGTCGCTCAGGCCGCTCAGTCCGATAATTTAGAACTGCAACAGGTTCTGGTGCTTAGCCGGCACGGTATCCGCGCCCCGTTGGTCAATTATGGCGATGTGCTGGCCGAATCGACAACACACACCTGGCCGGTATGGAAAACCGAAGGCGGTTTGCTGACACCGAAAGGCGGTCAGGTTTCCGAACATATGGGGCATTATTTCCGTGCCTGGCTGGCGAAAGACAAACTGCTGCCTGCCGCCGGGTGCCCTGAAAATGCGCAGGTCTTTACCTACGCCAACAGTTTGCCGCGCACCATTGATACCGCGAAACACTTCACCACCGGCGCTTTTCCCGGCTGCGATGTCGCGGTGCTTAACCGCGTAGAAATCGGCAAGATGGATCCGGTGTTTAACCCGATTATTACCGCAGAAGTGAACGATACCTTCAAAACCAGCGCGCTGAATTCCATTAGTCAGCACGCAGGCGAGGGCGGTCTGACGGGGTTGAATCAGCGTCTCAAGCCGAACTATCAGTTGCTGGAAAGCATCCTCGATTATAAAAACAGTAAAATCTGTAAAGAGAAACAGCAGTGCGATCTGGCTTCGCAGCCGTCAGATGTGGTGCTGACACAGGGCAAAGAACCGGGCATTACCGGCCCGCTGCGTATGGCCACCGGGGCGACCGATGCGTTCATGTTGCAGTACTACGAAGGTTTCCCGATGAAAGATGTTGCCTGGGGTAAAATTGATACGCCAGACCAATGGACGAAGCTGGAAACCATCAAAAATCTGTATCACGAAACACTTTTCGGCTCGCCGGCGATTGCTGCCAACGCGGCTAAACCATTGCTGACCTTTATTGCCGGTGCGCTGGACCCGAAACTGGCGTCAACCGCCGATCAGAAAGCCGCGCAACAGGCAAAACTGGCGGTGCTGGTCGGGCACGATTCGAATATCGCTTCCTTGCTGGCCGCACTGAAAACGCAGGATTATCAGTTGCCTGGGCAGTACGAGCGGACGCCTATCAGCGGCACGGTGGTCTTCCAGCGCTGGCATGACAAGAAAGCGGATAAGGATCTGATGAAAATTGAATACGTTTATCCGACCGCCCGTCAGATCCGCAACAATGTGGCGCTGAGTCTGAAAAATCCGCCGGAACGTGTGACGCTGCACATTGAAGGATGTACCGCCGACAAACAGGGCTTCTGCCCGATGGAACAATTTACTCAGGCACTGCAAAAAGATATGAAGGGCTGAGTCTGTTAGCCGCTAGCTGGCAATAGATAGTGATTTAAGTTAGTTAGCGGCATCCATTCGTTACCCGATAATGTGTCAGGTTCCCTGACTCTGGCACATTATGGCGTCGTCTTCGTTTTACCTCAGCGCCCGTCAGCGGGCCAAAATCACCCTCCGCTCACACCATTTCTGGTGGCGGTGGGAAATCCCCACCTGGCTACTGATTGTCTCGGTTTACAGCGGCTGGTTTGCGGCAGTGTATTTCTGGAATAATCTCGGGCCATGGCTCGCAACGCCTGTGCTTATCTGGTTCACGACCTGGTATATGTCGCTGCAACATGAACTCATCCACGGGCATCCGACCCGCAAACCCTGGCTGAATCAGCTGATTGGCACGCTGCCGCTGGCGGTCTGGTATCCCTATGGCCTGTATCGCGACACGCATCTGCAACATCACCGCAATGAACATCTGACGCTGCCCGGCGACGATCCTGAAGCCTATTATTTCAGCCGCGCCAGTTGGGAAAGTCTGTCGCCCGCCATGAAGGCCGTTGTCCGTCTGCGCAATACCTTGCCGGGAAGAATGCTCATTGGCCCGTTACTGGATATCGTCAGTACGCTGACCGGCGCGCTGATAGCCGTGTTGCGCGGTGAGTGGCGCACAGTGTGGATGTGGCTGATACATGGCGTATTGCTGGTGGTTGTGTTCAGCGGGATGGTGCAATGCGGGCTGTCGCCGCTGTATTTTATTTTCGCAGTAAGTTATCCGGCACTCAGTCTGACCAAAGTTCGTTCTTTCTTTGAGCATCGCGCAGAGCATGCGCCGCAGGCCAGATCAACGCTGAATGAAGCCGGTTTTTTGTGGCGTTTACTGTTTCTGAATCTGAATTATCATCTGGTGCATCACGATTTACCCGGCGTGCCATGGTATGCACTGCGCCAGATCTATGTCGCTGACCGCGAAGCCTATATTCAGCGCAGCGGGGGTTTTGTGGTGCACGGTTATCGCCAGTGGTTCCGTGACCACACGCAGACACCCGTTGACGTCGAAGCTCATCCTTTTGCCGCCGGGAAATCTCCGGCGCAATCCGTGTCAGGCGACTATGATTATCAGCAGGATACCCCCTGACGGAGTGGCCAGATGATGCTGATGTCTTTGCCGATGTACGCGGTTTCTCGCGCTGATGTGGAAGTGTTCGCCGGAGTGTTACGCCAAAAACTCAGGCAACTTGGCCTCGCCTCCACGCCGGACAGGCTTAACTGGCCGCAGGATTTATTCTCACACTGGCAGGCGCCGGATTTACTGCTCAGCCAGACCTGCGGTTTCCCGCTGATGGAAAGCTTGCCGCAGGTTCAGCTGGTAGGCACATTCAGTTATCACGCCCCCGGTTGCGACGGTTTCCGTTACCGTAGTTTTTTGCTGGCGCGTGAGGAGGATGCCGGATTGCATCTGGCCGGTTTCCGTCACCGGCGGCTGGCGTTTAACAGCACCGACTCCCAGTCAGGTTATAACAGCCTGCGTGCACTGGTCGCGCCGCTGGCCCAAGACGGAGCATTTTTCTCGCGGGCGACGGCGACCGGCAGCCACCGTGAATCGCTTCATTACGTTCAGCAGAATCTCGCCGACCTCGCGGCAATTGACTGCGTGACGCTGGAACTCCTGCGCCGTAGCGAACCCCGCTCCCTCAGCGGGCTGGCGGTGATCGGACAAACGGCTGCTGTACCGGGTTTACCGTTGATTACTTCTCGGGAGACCTCTGCGGAGGATCTGGCAATTTTGCGGCAGGCGTTACATGACATCGTGGATGAACCGATCAGTCACCCCTTACTTATTGAAGGATTTACCGAAGTGCCGCGGCAGGCTTACCGCGTCATCAGCCAGATGAAAGCATTAGCTCAGGCGTTTGGCGTCAGTGAGCTGATGCCTGCATTGCAAAAAACGACATAAAAAAACCGGGCACGGTGCCCGGTTGTCGTTTTCCTGCATCATGGGATCAGTGCGTTTCGATCGGAAAATCTTCGTTAATATCGCCCCATTCAGCCCACGAACCGTCATACAGCAGCACGTCTTTAACACCCAGAGAATCCAGCCCAAATGCCAGTGCGGCGGCCGTCACGCCGGATCCGCAACTGGTGATCACCGGTTTATTCAGATCCACTCCCAGACGCTCAAACGTTGCCTTCAGATCCTGTGGTGATTTCAGGTGTCCGCCCTGCGTCAATTCGGTAAACGGAACACTCAGGCTGCCGGGAATATGACCGCCGTGCAGCCCGGGACGTGGTTCCGGTGCCTCGGCTTTGAAACGCGCCAGTGAACGGGCGTCGATAATCTGCACGTTACCGATGGCGTCTTTGACCTGTTCTGCGCTCACGACCACCGGACGCACCAGTCTGGCGTTGAACGTCGTGGGCACGCGGGTGTGCTCGCCACTTTGCGCCGGCTTACCTTCGGCAATCCATGCGTTCAGACCGCCATCCAGCACGCGTACGCTTTTGGCTCCGAAACTGGTCAGCATCCACCACACGCGTGGCGCGGAGAATAAATCGCCTTCGTCATAAAGGACGATGGTTTGCGTATCGGCCACGCCTAAACGGCTCATCGACGCAGCGAATTCTTCCGCTGTCGGCATCATGTGTGGCAGGCCGGTCGTGCAATCAGAGATGCTGTCGACTTCCACATAAATCGCATTGGGAATATGCGTTTCGAGATATTTTGCGTGGAAATCTAGGGGCGGTGTAATGCCCGGTTTGGATTTACGACAATCGATAATGACCACGTCCGGTGAGTTCAGATTCTTCGCCAGCCAGTCGGTAGATACGGTATGGGTAGAAAAAGTCATGTTCTGTTGCCTTATCTTTTTTGTGAAACCAGTCTCAGAGATCGCCCGGGATCAGGGAATACATCCAGGCGTCACGCGGCTGGCCGTGATAATAAAGCCGGTTGCGGTGCAGACCTTCTGATATCGCGCCCGTTTTTTCCGCCACCCGGCGGCTGTGGTCATTGCCCTCCATTACCACGATTTCCAGACGGGTCAGCTCCAGCTCGGTAAACGCAAAGCGCGCCGCCGTTCTGGCTGCCAGCGTCGCCAGTCCGCGGCCGGTATAACCGGTGCGGATCCAGTAACCGAGATTGGCGAATTTATACTCCGGCGTGATGCGGTTGATGCCCACACTGCCAATCAGATTACCGCCTGAACGCTCAAATACACAGAAATTGAATTCTGCGCCGCGATGGCGTTTCTGCTCGCTGTCGGCCAGATATTTCCGGCTGTCTTCAAGCGAATATTTATCCGTACACCAGGATTCCCATGCGCCAATTTCCTTCACGGAGGCTTTAACCGCCGCTAAATGCGTGACGGCCTCAAGTTCGGTCGCTACACGAATTTCGAATTCTTCATCCTGATAGATCTGGCGAGTCATCATGGGCATTATCCTGTCATGGAGGAAACCAATTATTTAGGAAACCAAAAAAATCAGCCTCACATATCCGGCATCTGTATGTCAATTGGTGAAAACGCCAGTTAAACGAGAAAAAACAGCAAGCTGGCCACCCTCGTTTTTTACGCTTCCGGTACCAGAATCACCAGCTTACATTCTGCATATCCGGCAGGGAAAAATGTCTGTTGCCGGTAACAGATTTCGCCCTGAAGCGGATGATGAAAACGGCGTTCACCGCCTTCACGCGCCAGCACTTCCTGCTGCGACCACCACTGATTGAACTCGTGACTGCGATCGCGCAGGCTGATTACCGACTGACGGACTGTTTCAGAATGGGCGTAATGGCTGGTCTCGGCACGAAACTCCGCCACTACACGTTTGGCGCGTTCCGGCCAGTTTGTGACCAACTGGCGTGCCAGCGGATGCAGGAACATAAAATCCAGCAAATTAGGGTGTTCATCAACCCCCAGCCAGCCACTGAACAACGCCTCCGCTTGCGGATTCCACGCCAGTACATTCCAGCTACTGTCGAGCAGATAACCGGGGCAGGCGAACTGACTGACACAGTCTTTCAGGCTGGCGTCCGGTGCGCCGGAAGAGGGTAATACCTGCGGATCTTTCACCGACGCCAGACTGAATAAATACTCTCGTGCCGCAGGTTCCATGCGCAGCGCTTTGGCCAGGCTGTCAAGGGTCGCAGCGGAAATGGACACATCGCGCCCCTGTTCAATCCACGTATACCACGTTGCGCTGATCCCGCTGATTTGTGCCAGTTCTTCGCGGCGCAAACCGCTGGTTCTGCGGCGCGGTGAACCGGGAAGCCCGACCATTTCCGGCGTCACGCGTTCGCGGTGAGTCCGTAAAAACGTGCCCAGCGCTTTCGGTCCGCTGAGCGACTCTGCGTTATCAATCATAATATTCACTTAAACAGGGTGTAATTGATACCAGTATAAACGCTCATATTGTACCCGTATAGAACAATGCCTATAGTGATTTTGAGGTCATTTGAAACCCGCATTCTTATTACAAAAACAAGACAGACAGGAGCAATGATGAACACAAAAAATACTCACAGTCAGGCCGTAGATAAGCAGTTTGGTTCACAGGCTCAGGATTATCTGACCAGTGCGGTTCACTCGCAGGGCGCTGATTTACACCGTCTGGCGGGGTTGCTGGCACCCTATAACGAGGCGCGGGTCATTGATCTGGGTTGTGGGGCAGGGCACGCCAGCTTTGTCGCAGCAGGCGTGGTTAAAAATGTGATTGCTTACGATTTGTCGTCACAGATGCTGGACGTGGTTGCGCAGGCTGCGCGGGATAAGCAACTGACGAATATCACCGTGCAACAGGGCGTGGCGGAATCGCTGCCGTTCGACGACCGCAGCGCGGATGTGATTATCAGCCGCTATTCCGCGCACCACTGGCATGATGTCGGGCAGGCGCTGCGTGAAGTGGCGCGTGTGCTGAAGCCGGGCGGGAAATTTATCATGATGGATGTGGTGTCGCCGGGGCATCCGTTGCTGAATATTTATCTGCAAACCGTGGAAGTGCTGCGCGACACCTCGCATGTTTGCAACTATTCACCAGGCGAATGGCTGAACATGGTGGCTGAAGCCGGGCTGGTTGCGCGTGAAGTGACGACAGATCGTTTGCCGCTGGAGTTCACCAGTTGGATCGCCCGCATGCGCACGCCTGAACATTTCGCCGTCGCTATACGCGAGCTGCAAAAAAAGATGTCTGACGACGTGGTAAAACATTTTGAGATCCAGCCTGACGGTACATTCACCAGCGATATCATGATGCTGGTGGCGTCGAAGAACTGAAGGGAATAGCGGTGAATTGCGCCCTCCGGCATAAGGAAGGGCGCAATGTTTCTGCATTATGATTTTTTACCGAACACCTTCTGTCCCGTCATCACCAGCGCCAGCACGGCGGCACCGACAATCAGACCCACCACTAAATCAGTGGCACCGGTAATCAGTGTATTCACCCAGCTTTCGTGCCCGTGCGTCAGAGGCTCAATCAGACTGTGCATAAATGGCAGACCGTGGCTGATGATACTGCCGCCGACCAGGAACATGGCGATGGTGCCGACGACAGAAAGCATTTTCATCAGCCAGGGGGCGAGATTCACGATGCCGCGGCCAAAGGCGCGTACACCTTTCATGATGCTGCTTTCACCGGCAAGCTTGCTCAGGTACAAACCTGCGTCGTCAATTTTGACTATCGCAGCGACCAGCCCGTAAACCCCGATAGTCATTGCCACCGCAATCAGCACCATCACGGTAACCTGATTAAGGAACGGCGCCGATGAAACAATACCCAGCGAGATTACGATGATTTCAGCCGAAAGAATAAAGTCGGTGCGCACTGCGCCTTTGACCTTATCTTTTTCGTGCGTTTTAGCCTCTGTTTCATTTTTTATTTCGGCGGCTGCCGGTTTTTCTTCTTCATGATGCCCGCCCGGCATCAGTTTATGGGCGATTTTTTCGAAACCCTCGTAGCACAGATAGGCACCGCCAATCATCAGCAACGGGGTGATGGCCCAGGGAATAAACGCACTGATCAGTAAGGCCAGCGGAACCAGAATGGCTTTGTTGATCATCGAGCCTTTGGCAACGGCCCACACGATCGGCAATTCGCGATCGGCTTTCACTCCCGTGACCTGTTGTGCATTCAGCGCCAGATCATCACCCAGCACGCTGGCTGTTTTTTTTGCAGCGACTTTACTCATTGCCGCCACATCATCAAGAATCGATGCGATATCATCGATTAAGGCCAGAAGACTACCACCCGCCATAAATACTCCCTTTCATCATTATGATTATGCAAAGGTTCTCCGCGCGCGCGGGAAACCGAACTCTGTAGCCCTGACAGTGCAGGCGATCACAGCAACAGAAAATTCATACAAAATAATCATAACAGTGATTGCATGCCGGCGTCGATTTGTGCAAAAGTTGTGCGGGTTATAAATAACTTTGAAAACTCTCCATACTTTCTCCATTAAATATCTCTATTTCTCCGGCAGTTAGAGTGACTGAAAAGATTACTTTCGTTGTCTCCTTATTTTTACCACAATGGTTGAATTTCTTTACATTCGATTACGTCCGCTTTCATTGATTCGCCGATAATTAATTCAACGGATTACTTCCGCCCCATTAATTAACGAAACTAACGAAAGAAAGGTGCGTAATATGAAACTGTTACCTGCAATTACAGCTGTTGTTATTACTGTTGCTTCATTCTCAGCCCTGGCTGCAACGCCTATTACAGAAATGCAGGCGCAAAGTGGTAATTACCAGTCATTGGGCACTGTGTCTGTGAGCGCGCCGAATACGATTCCGGGCAGCTTGCATGACCAGCTGAACCAGATTGCCTCAGATAAAGGTGCAAATCACTACCGTGTGATCGGTGCAGACACACCGGGGGATTCAAGTCTGACCCGGGCAAGCGTTGAATTGTATAAATAAAAATCTGGTGTTTTAAACGAGTCGTTTAATTCATCTGATTCTTATTAGTTTCAATGACGTTATATGAAGTTGAGAAGGCCAATGTCACCTGACATTGGCCTTTTCTATTCCCTGTATCACGCTTCTTATCACATTTATTTTGAGAATCATCCCATGTAATTTATTTTATATGAACCTTTCAGGCGATTTATTCCCTTATTAATCATTTCTTAAGAATTTAAAGGTGATATAAGGGTCTATATCCCCAGGAGGACGTTTGAATGTTAAATGCCGCAAGAATGACGATTAAGAACACCGGGATTTCGATTCAGAATCAGTTTTTTTATTTGCAGAATTTTATTAGTTCACCACGCACGATGGGGACGCTGATGCCCTCGTCACCGTGGTTGTGCCATGCGATGCTCAGCCAGATTGACTGGACAACATCGCTGGATATCGCCGAGCTGGGCGCGGCCGACGGTGTTCTGACCCGCCGCATCCTGAGCCGTATGCGGGCAGATGCCAGGCTTGAGGCTTTTGAAATACAGCCCGCGTTTGTGCGTAAGCTTAATCAGATGAAAGATAGTCGTTTGCAGGTGATGGCGCATTCTGCCGAGCACATGAGCACGCAGTATGACGCCGTATTTTCCTGTCTGCCGCTGCTGTCGATGCCTTTGCGTACCAGCATCAGGATTCTGCAGACCACACGGCAACAGTTGAAAGATAAAGACGGCGTGCTGGTTTTATTCCAGTACAGCCAGCTGTCAGAGAAATTGTTATCACGTTACTTCACCTGGAAAAAAATCCGGGTAGTGAAGAATTTTCCGCCCGCACTCGTGTATATCTGTAAACCTCGCTGATACAGCCACTTAGGGGATAGAGCTCGCAAAGCTTATTGCAGGCCATTGCGCAGCAAGGATTTTTCAGTATGATGCCCTGAACGGCGTAAATAAAACGCTACAGAAGCTTCACCGGCAGGTGACAAAAATCTGCCAGTGAGGCTTTTTTGTTGTACTATCTGGCGAGTACATCGGCAGGGCAGTGCAATGACCCACTTCTGACACTCACACTTCATATTGATGATGGATTTTCATCAGGCGGGCTAACGGCTCCCGGGGAATAAAGGATAGCGGTAATGACACAAACCATTTTCATGGTCGGCGCACGCGGTGCAGGTAAAACGACGGTTGGCAGCGCTCTGGCGAAAGCACTGGGCTACAAATTTGTCGATACCGATCTGGCGTTACTGTGCGCTTCTGGTCTCAGCGTGGCAGATATTGTTGAGCGCGAAGGCTGGGAAGGTTTCCGCCGTCGTGAAACTGAGACACTAAAAGCCATTTCCTCGCCACTGACCGTGGTTGCCACAGGGGGAGGCGTGGTGCTGTCCCAGGAAAATCGCGATTTTATGGGTGAAAATGGTACGGTCATTTATCTGCGTTCCCCTGCATCTACCCTGGCAAACCGTCTGGAAGATGCACCACTGGAAGATCAGCGCCCGACGCTGACGGGCAAGCCGATCGCTGAAGAAATGACAGAAGTCCTGAATGAGCGCGAAGCGCTTTATCAGGAGTCCGCCCATCATGTGGTCGACGGAACTCAGGAGCCGCAGACTGTCGTGAATCTGATTTTGGATGCACTGGCGTTGCCGATGGCGCGCTGAATTCCGCTCATCTCCTGACAAAACGAGCCCGGGTGGCTCGTTTTTTTATGTCAGCACGTTGTGACTCAAGCTTGAATCAGGATCCGGTGTAAACAAAACGGGCCATGTCATGTGAGGGGGATCACGTATGCTTAAGTATTGTACTGATGTATATGTGGGCGTAACATAATAACTCAGGTGATTACTTTAACCTCTAACAATGGAACCCATGATGAAGTCCCTGATGTCGTTTTTTAATCAGCATGCCAAAGTGATGCCTGCCCTCCTGTCGATCACCATCATCCTCATTGAAGCCTCCATCGCCCTGTATATTTTGCGCAATATTTAATCACGATAATCTGCTGAGTTTTACATCCGTCACCTCATTAATACTCGGCATTTAACTTGCCTGGCTCTTAATTCCATCTATTTAAGAATTTCTTTAAGCATATTCATTTGTCGGATGTGTTGTGCGTGAAAAATAAACGACTTGACGCTGACACGTATCAGCTTTAGTTTTTATTTAACTTAACAGGAACCTTGTTCCATATACCGGAACTCACTCCTTTATGACCACATTAGAAAATGCGGCTGCGGTACTGAAATTATTTTCAAAACAGGGGATTAGTCAGGGGCATCCCGGTTTGTCATTCAGTGATGTGGTCGAAAATTTAAAATTACCGAAAAGTACGGTGTCCCGTCTGCTGATGACGATGGAAACGCAAGGGCTGCTGGAACGTGACCCGGACAGCCGTCTGTACCGCATCGGAAAATTATTACTGGCCGTCTCCAGCCATTATTTGTCGGCCCCGCTGGTGGATTTAGCCTCGCCGTATATGACGCAACTCAGTCAGCTGACGCAATGCACGGGTTATATCTCGATGCTGGAAGGGCGCGACATTATGGTGATGCGCATGTTTCCCGGCAGAACGTATCTGCAAGTGGTTACTCCGGCCGGAAGCCTCTTGCCCGCGCACGAAACGGCTATCGGGCGCGCGATCCTTTCGCGCTATACCGATGACCAGGTTCTGGCGCGGTTTAGCGGAAAATATCAGGCGAATTCTGCTAATTCGCCTGAGAGCAAGGAGGTTTTGTTAGCCAGACTGGCCGATGTCCGTCTGACGGGGGTGTCATTTGCCAACAACGAAACGTTGCTGGGAATAAGTACCTTAGCCACCAGTATTTTTAATAAGCACCGTAATGAAACCGTTGGATTATGTTTATCTTTCCCTTCGCCGGCGCAGGGGAAAGAAATTCCGGAAGGAATAAAAGAAGGGCTGATTGCCGTAACCCGGCAAATTGCCGAAAAATTGGGTGATGAGTATTGGCATTTATCTAAAACGGCCATGTAGCAGCCGTCAGGATAATGACGAATAACGGACCCGGATTATTTGCTATGTGAAATACTTGCTCAACACCAGGGGCCTTATGTCAGATCAACCTGCAAAGAATAATAAGGAGAATCCGCTAAAGGATATTGGCACTCTCATCGTGATGATTCTGCTGTCTGTTTTAGGCGCAATCATCGGTGTCCAGCTGATTACTACTTTAGGCGTTACGCCGAATACCTCGATTATAGGCGCGCTGTTTGCCATGTTACTGGCACGCATTCCGATGCAGGCTTTTTACCGCTACCGTTCTGTTCATACGCAGAATCTGGCGCAAACCGTCATTTCATCTGCGACCTTTGGTGCGGCAAACAGTTTGCTGATGCCGATCGCTATTCCTTATGTCATGGGCCAGCCGCAACTGATCATGCCGATGTTTACCGGTGTGGCCGCAGCGATGTTGCTCGATGCCTACCTGCTTTATCGCCTGTTCGACACCAAAGTGTTCCCGGCCAGTAATGCGTGGCCACCCGGTGTTGCGGCGGCTGAAGCGATTAAAGCCGGTGATAACGGCGGGCGTCAGGCCTGGCTGCTGGTCGCAGGCGTAGTTGTTGGTGTGGCTGGAGCGATGCTGAAAATCCCGATGGCGGCTTTCGGCACGGCGTTTATCGGCAATATCTGGGCGCTCAGCATGTTTGGTATTGGCTTGCTGATCCGCGCTTATGCGCAGCCGGTCGCCGGGCTGGACCTCAACGCGCTGTATATTCCTCACGGCATGATGGTCGGCGCGGGGCTGGTGTCGCTGCTGCAGGTGATTCAGGTGGTGCGTGCTAAACATGCCGACGCCAAAACGACCTTTACCCAACCGGCGAAAGAGGTGCGTAAAGCACTCGGGCTGGGCGCATTCGGTTATATCGCCATCGCGGCACTGCTGGCGCTGGCGGGCGGGCTGTACAGTGAAATGTCAGTCAGCATGCTGATTGCGTTCGTGATTTACGCCGCCTTTGCCGCCTTCTTTCACGAGCTGATTGTCGGGATTGCCGCGATGCACTCCGGCTGGTTCCCTGCCTTTGCCGTGGCGCTGATTACCTTAATTATCGGTATTCTGATTGGTTTCCCACCGCTGGCGTTATGCGTCCTGACGGGCTTTACCGCTGCTACCGGTCCGGCATTTGCTGATATGGGTTTTGATCTGAAAGCCGGATTTATTTTGCGCGGTTATGGCAAAGATTTGCAGGCTGAACTTTACGGCCGCCGCATCCAGTTATTCGCTGCATTGCTGGCATTTGTCATCGCCATTCCGGTGGTGTGGTACGCCCATTACGGTTACTTCGCCCAGGATTTAGTGCCGCCGGTGGCGCGGGTTTATGCCAAAACCATTCAGGCCGGTGCCCAGCCGGGCATTGCACACAGCCTGCTGATCTGGGCGATTCCGGGCGCATTGATTCAGCTGATTGGCGGACCGAAACGCCAGCTTGGCGTCCTGCTGGCGACCGGTTTGCTGATCAACAGCGTGATGGCCGGATGGGCCGTGGTCTGCGGCATCGTGCTGCGCATTATCATTATCCGGATCTGGGGTGAAAAAGGGCGTACGCCAATGGAAGTGCTGGCGGCAGGTTTTATTGCCGGTGACGCGCTTTACAGTTTCTTCACGTCGATCTTCAGTGCCAAAAAGTAGTGAGTACCGCACCAACACCAGGGCTGATGTTCAGCCAGCATTAAACACCTGACTGTTCCACGATGAACAGCACCCGCGACCGTTTTGGCTACTGCGTGAAATACGCCGGTCGCGATGTTTTAAGAGGACTGAGTGATGAGTTTGCAACAGACATTAACGGTATTCGAACTGATTGACAGCGCCCACGTCAGCGGCCAGGACATTGTGGACTTGTTCGCCCGTTATCCGGGTATTACCGCCAGCACACACCGCGCTGACGGCCCGAAAGGTGGCACTGATTTTGTGCGTATCACTGTGCCGGGCAGTCAGGGCAAAAGCAGTGGCGGCACGGCACCCACGCTTGGGATTATCGGTCGTCTGGGCGGGATTGGCGCGCGTCCGACGCGTATCGGTCTGGTCTCTGATGGCGATGGTGCGATTGCCGCTGTCACCAGCGCACTCAAACTGGCTGATATGCAGCACAAGGGCGATGTGCTCGACGGTGATGTGATTATCACTACCCACATTTGCCCGAACGCACCGACCCGTCCGCATGATCCGGTCGATTTTATGGATTCGCCGATTGATGACGTGACCATGAACGACAACGAAGTGGTGGACGGCGTGGACGCGATCCTGTCTATCGACACCACCAAAGGCAACCGCATCATCAATCACAAGGGTTACGCCATTTCACCGACGGTGAAAGAGGGTTACATCCTGCGTGTTTCTGAAGATTTGCTGCGCATCATGGAAATGACCAGCGGCAAACCGGCGGTCACTTTTCCGATTACCACGCAGGACATCACGCCTTACGGCAACGGTGTGCATCATCTGAACAGTATTCTGCAACCGTCAACGGCGACGACCGTGCCGGTGGTCGGTGTGGCTATTACGGCGGAATCTGTTGTGCCGGGCTGTGGCACCGGGGCAAGTCATGAAGTGGATATCGCACTGGCGGCAAAATTTGCTGTTGAAGTGGCGAAAGAGTTTGGCCGCGGCACTTGTCAGTTCTTTGATGCCGATGAATATCAACTCCTGTTGTCGCTGTACGGAAGCTTGCGTCACCTGCAAAACCGGAAGTAACACGATGATGACATCCCTTGCGACGTTAACAATCGGACAGGCACCACGCAGCGACATTATGCCGCTGCTGATGGAACATCTGCCGGCCGGGTCAGTCACCCATGTGGGCTTACTCGACGGGTTAAGCAGGGAGCAAATAGAGCAGCGTTATGCGGCTGCTGAGGGTGACGCTGTACTGGTCACCCGCCTGCTGGATGGTTCGCAGGTTACGATGGCTGCGCACCGCGTGGAAAGCGGATTACAGGAAAAAATCGACGTACTGGAAGCCCTGGGTTGCATGACCATTCTGCTGCTTTGCACCGGCGAATTTCATCATCTGCATGCTAACAATGCGCTGCTGCTGGAGCCTGACCGCATTATTCCACCGTTGATCGCTTCAATAGTCGGTCAGCACCGTGCGGGGATTGTGGTGCCGGTTGAATCACAGGTGGTTGAGCAGGCGAACAAATGGCGAAAATTAGCCAAAGCACCCTGTTTTGCTGTTGCCAGCCCTTATCTTTCTGACGATCAGGCGCTGACGGACGCGGCGATGCATCTGGCTGAACAGGGTGCGGAAGTCGTGGTGCTTGATTGCATCGGCTTTAACCGCCATCACCTCGATGTGCTGAAAAAATATCTGAATATTCCGGTGCTGTTACCGAATGTACTGATGGCAAAACTGGCGGCGGAACTGGTGGTTTGAGGTATGACTGAGGGGCGAACAGCTACCCACAATGGCACTGTGCGGCCGTAAAATCAAATCAGCGCTACCGCTTTGCGGGCGGTGTCGTCTCGTGCGGATAAAGCGGTAATAATCAGTGACAGAAGGCGCTTTCTGCCCCTAATATGAAGGCTCTGAAATTTATCGCAAAGGGCCAATCTATGTTGAAAAATAATGAGTATTTTGACGGGAAAGTAAAGTCGATTGGTTTTGACAGCGAAAGCACGGGTTCAGCCAGTGTTGGCGTGATGGCCGTCGGTGAATATACTTTCGGCACCGCAAAGCCGGAAGAAATGACGGTGATCAGCGGTTCACTGAAAGTGTTGATCCCGGGATCGCCGGACTGGCAGGTATTTAAGCCAGGCGAGACGTTCTACATTCCGGGTAAAAGTGAATTCAACTTACAGGTCGGCGAAACCACCTCATACCTCTGTAAGTATCTGACTAAATAAGTTCTTCAGACACAGAAAAGGCGCTCATGAGCGCCTTTTTTACGTTCTGCATCCGGTCTTAGCGTTGCGCTTCGCCGCCTAATGCCTCGATCAGGTTCTGGATCAGCGCTGCCAGTTCACCGGTCATCAGCACGAAATCTGCATCGAAACGCCCAGCGAAGTCTTCGCGGTCGATATCTTCGTTTTGATCACGAATGATGTCGCTGAATTTCAGGCGCTTAATGCTGCCGTCGTCCGCCAGCACCACGGCGATACGTTCCTGCCAGTCAACCGCCAGCTTAGTCACCAGTTTGCCGTTCTCGATATGCGTGGCGATTTCATCGCTGACCAGCACCTGTTTCTTACAGCGGATCACACCGCCTTCTTCCAGAATCGCTTTCAGCTCGGCTTCGTCCTGCAGCGTAAAACCGGCAGGGGTATCGCCGGAACGCACCCATTCGGTCAGCGTCAGTTCGATCGGGCTTTCCATTGTCAGCGGCACCACTGGTAGCGAACCAAGGCTTTTACGCAGCAGCGCCAGCATGTCTTCGGCTTTCTTGGCGCTGGCGGCGTCAACCATGATCAGGCCGTTAACGGTATCAATCCACATGAAGGTCTGGCTGAACCGGCTGAAGGCGCGTGGCATCAGGCTGTGCAACACTTCATCTTTCAGGGAATCTTTTTCAGTCTTTTTCAGCTTGCGGTGTTGTTCACCTTCGAGCTGCTCAATCTTGGCCTGTAACTCCTGTTTAATCACCGGAGAAGGCAGGATTTTTTCTTCTTTACGGGCGCAGATCAGGATCTGACCACCGTTGACATGCGTCAGCGCATCGCCGCCGTGGGAACCCATCGGGGAGACCCAGCCGGTTTTCGACATGTCCTGGCTGCCGCACGGGGTAAAGGTGAAAGCACTGAGCTGTTTTTCCATTTCGTCAGCAGATAACGAAACTTCACGGCTCAAACGGTAAACTAACAAATTTTTAAACCATAACATGGCGTTATCCCTGTCCCGGCGCACTCGTGGTACGCTGAATAAATGAATGCAGGGCGGCATGATAACCAATTGAGCGTCAGCCGTCGTTAAGAAATCGCCGCACCCTGTAACATTGCATAACAGCTTATTCTGGTGACAGTCGCGTCTGGCTTCTAAACTGAATAAACTCAAAAAAACTGACCCTGCAAAGTGTAAAAGGAGAGCAACACGTGCGAATTGGCATTGATTTAGGCGGCACAAAAATAGAAGTCATTGCGTTATCTGATGAAGGTAAAGAGCTGTTTTGCAAACGGGTCGATACGCCGAGAAATGACTACGAACGTACGCTCAAAGCGATTGAAGGGCTGGTGCTGGACGCCGAAAAAGCCACAGGTCAACGTGGCAGCGTGGGGCTGGGGATCCCCGGCACCTTGTCGCCATTTACCGGTAAGGTGAAAAATTCCAACTCGGTCTGGCTGAACGGACAACAGCTGGATGAGGATCTGGCACTGCTGTTAAAACGCGAAGTGCATATTGCCAACGATGCCAATTGCCTGGCGGTGTCAGAAGCCACTGACGGCGCGGGTGCAGGCCGTCACACCGTATTTGCCGTGATAATCGGTACCGGTTGCGGTTCCGGTGTGGCGCTTCACGGTGCGGCGCATGCGGGCGGCAACGGCAATGCGGGGGAATGGGGGCATAACCCGCTGCCGTGGCAGGATGAAGAAGAAATGCAGTTTGCCCGTGAAGTCCCGTGTTACTGCGGAAAATCAGGCTGCGTCGAGACCTTTGTTTCCGGCACCGGTTTTGCAGAAGACTATTTTCGTTTGTCCGGTCAGCGGCTCAAGGGCGCAGAGATTATTGCGCTGGTGGAGCAGGGCGATGAAACTGCAGAACAGGCGCTCGGGCGTTATGAGCGTCGTCTGGCCAAGGCGCTGGCGAACGTGGTGAATATCCTCGACCCGGACGTGATTGTTTTTGGGGGCGGCATGAGTAACGTGGATCGTTTGTATCAGACGGTGCCGCTGCTGATTAAACAATGGGTGTTTGGCGGGGAATGTGAAACGCCGATCCTCAAAGCCGTGCACGGTGATTCGAGCGGTGTACGCGGCGCTGCCTGGCTTTGGCCGCAATCACGTTTCGCGTTGTAAGCCATTATCCGTTTATCAACTTAAGGGCGCAGATTTTGCGCCCTTTCCGTTTGTAACCCGCTTCAGTCAGAACATCTTGCTCAGTACGTTTTCCAGCGCATTGACCAGGATCTGGCTGTGTTCTGCGGTAAAGACCAGCGGCGGGCGGATCTTCAAAATGTTGGCATGCGGGCCGGAGGCACCAATCAGCACGCCTTCTTCGCGCAGTGCGTTGACCACCGCCAGTGCGGTAACGGAATCCGGCCCGCCGTTTTCGTTGACGAAATCGACGCTGACGAACAGCCCTGCGCCACGTACGCTGCCAATCGCCGGGAAGCGTTGAGAGAGTGCGGTGATGCCGTCAAGAATGGCTTTACCCGCCAGCCCGACACTGGCAATCAGATTTTCCTGCTCGATAACTTCCAGCACCGCCAGCCCGACCGCAGAAGACACGGTATTGCCACCGAAGGTATTGAAATAGCTCGATTCACTGCCGAAGCGTTCCAGGATGTGCGGCTGAATAGTGATGCCCGCCATCGGGTGTCCGTTACCCATCGGTTTGCCGAGCGTCACAATATCTGGCAACACGCCGTGGCGCTGGAAGCCCCACATATGTTCGCCGGAACGGCCATAGCCCGGCTGGACTTCGTCGGCGATATACAACGCCCCGGCTTCGTGAATAACGTCGATGGCTTCTTTCAGAAAACCGGCCGGATCGAAGAAACCGCCGTCGCTGGTGAAGAAGGTGTCGATCATCAGGGCAGCCGGTTTGATGCCATGGCGATCCATATCCGCCAGTGCGGCACGGATGTCGTTGGCAAAGCGCTTGCCAACTTCAGCCGGGTTAGCCGGATGGTGAACCGGTGCCGGAATCACCCGCGCATCACCGTTCACTTTAACGTATGGCCCCATCGAGGCCGATAGCCCGGCAATCGCTTTGGTCATGCCGTGATAGCTGAATTCGGTGACGATAACGCCGGTGCCGCCGGTAAAATCTTCGGCGATACGCAGCGCCAGATCGTTAGATTCGCTGCCCGTGCAGGTGAACATTACCTGACTCAGCTCAGCGGGCATGGTACCCACCAGTTTTTCGGCGAAGTTCAGGACATTTTCATGCAGATAACGGGTGTGCGTGTTCAGCGTGGATGCCTGACGCACCAGCGCTTCCAGCACATGAGGATGGCAATGGCCAACGGAAGGCACGTTGTTGTAGACGTCGAGATAACGGCGGCCATCAGCGTCATACACCCACACGCCTTCGCCGCGCACCAGATGCACTGGATTCTTGTAAAACAACTGGTAAGCCGGGCCCAGCAAACGACGGCGGCGTTCTATCATCGCCAGATTGTCGGCTGAAATATTGCCGCTGCTGGCGGCATCAAACGCATTGGTTTTCAACATGAGAGTCATCTCCTGACTGGCGGTTTCAACGTCACTGCCGGTGTGCAAAAAAATGCCATGACGGCGGAAGGTGATTTGATAATGCGCCGGAGAAAGCGGTAAAACTTGACCTCAGCGTGCTGACTGCTGTGCGTTGCAGTCAACTTTTCGCCGTCAGCGCGTCACGCGTGTTTTGCGGTCAACATTTGCTGTTCCTGAGTCAAGCGACGAAAACGCGCCCCTTCCATTCTGGCTATCCGCAATATCGATCTGATTTAACCGGTACGGAGTGGAACCTGATGACTGCAAAACAATCTGACACGCTCGATGACACCAGCCTGAATCTGCTGGCAACAGAAGCATTGCGCCGCTATTCCCCTGATCTGCAAGGGCATCTTTCGCTGATCTGCCGGTCGGAAAATGCCACTTTTTTACTGCGTTGCCCCGACGGCGGACGTTATGCACTGCGTGTTCACCGCGGGGGCTATCACCAGCGGGATGAAATAGAGAGTGAACTGGCGTGGCTGGATGCGCTGCGTGAAAGCGAGATTCAGGTGCCTGAGGCAGTAAAAGGGCGGGATGGTACCGCTGTGCAAACTGTCGCGGTGAGCGAAACTGAAAACCGCAATGTGGTGATTTTTCGCTGGATTGAGGGCGAAATGCCAACCACGGATGTGGATCCGCGGGCGTTTGCTCAGTTGGGGGAAGTGACTGCGCGCCTGCATCAGCACAGCCGTCAGTGGCCGCATCCGGCCGGGTTTCGCCGTATTATCTGGGACAGCGATACCATGGTCGGCCCGCACGGTCACTGGGGCCGCTGGCAGGATGCGCCGGGCATGACGGCGACCGGGATCCCGCTGATTGAAGAGACGCTGGCGCACACCGGCAGCGTGCTGAAAAGTTACGGCAAGAGTGCACAGCGCTACGGGCTGATCCACGCCGATCTGCGCCTGACGAATTTACTGTTGCACAAAGGCGAAACCCGGGTGATCGACTTTGATGACTGCGGTATGGGCTGGTATCTGCATGATGTGGCGGCGGCGATCAGTTTTGTTGAACATCATCCGCAGGCGCAGGCGTGGGTCCGCCACTGGCTGGAAGGTTACGCACGTATTTGTCACGTGAGCGATGCCGATCTGGCGGTGATCCCGACACTGATTATTCAGCGGCGGATTCAGTTGCTGGCCTGGCGCGGATCGCATGCCACCACGGAAATGG
This sequence comes from Rahnella sp. WP5, assembly GCF_000745615.1. Classification (NCBI taxonomy): domain Bacteria; kingdom Pseudomonadati; phylum Pseudomonadota; class Gammaproteobacteria; order Enterobacterales; family Yersiniaceae; genus Rahnella; species Rahnella sp. WP5. The sequence continues at coordinate 146,545 of NZ_KN050721.1, forward strand.
CGCAAAGCCTTGGCAATGAATGGGAACAAGAGAGCCTGCGCCTGTGCCGTGAGTATCTGGCGAAGGCGCATCATCCCTTTGTGATCGGATGAAGCTGCACGAAAAGCGGGCGTCGTAGCAGGGCGCAGGGGCGGCTGGCAAAACTGCCGAAAATTTATCTCATTGTATTGCATTGGGTTATCACCCGGAGACGTGAAGCAAGGTGCTGGTACGGAACTTGCAATTCTCTTTTATCACCGACACTTTTTATTGCCGACATAAAGGGAGTAAAAGACGATGCAGACAGGCCTTTCTTCAACGGCTTCCGGAGCCGGTTTCAGCAATGCGCTGACGCGCAGCAATGACAGCCACCGGGGGGTACTGGCCGCAGCCGCCAGCGGCCTGAGCGATTTTATTCAGGCCAAAGGGGCAGATGTCGATCGTGTGCTAGGCATCTGCCACATCAATCCTGAATTGCTGCAACAACCTACGCTGAGTCTCGGGCTGACTAATTACTGTCAGGTTCTGGAAGAAGCGGCGGCGCAGTCAGGTTGTGATAACTTCGGTTTGCATTACGGGAAACAGTTCAAACCGCAGTCATTAGGGCTGATTGGCTACATCGGTTTATGTTCTTCTTCGGCAGAAACCGCGCTGCAAAACGTTGTGAATGCCTTTCCCTTTCATCAGCACAATACGCTGACGCGGCTGGTGGATAAGGGGGATCATTACCGGTTCGATTATCAGGTGCGGCATGGCAGCATTCTGTGCAGACGGCAGGATGCGGAACTGACGCTGGGGATGATCCTCAATTTATTGCGTCACGGGCTGGGGAAAAACTGGGCGCCGCGTGAGGTGCATTTTGAGCATCCGCGTCCGCAGCAATGGCATGAACACTGCAAAGTATTTGATGCGCCGGTGTATTTCGATCAGCCGTACAATTCCCTGCTGATCGTCAAACGCGATTTACAGCGGGCGATGCCGGAACGGGATCAGATGCTGTTGCTGGTCATGCAGGATGCGATCCGCCGTCTGAATGCGGATGCGCCGTCGCAGCAGTCGGTCACCGACAGCGCGCGATCGCGGGTACGTCAGGCATTATTACGCGGCGAGCCGGTGCTTGATGAAGTAGCCGAAAAAATGGGCATGTCGCCGAGTTCGCTGCAACGCCGCCTGCGCGAACAGAACCTGACATTTACCCAACTGGTGGATAACGTCCGTTGCGAACTGGCGACGCATTATCTGCAACAGCAACAACTGCCGATTTCCGAAATGGCGTTGCTGCTAGGGTATTCCGAAGTCAGTGCCTTTTCGCGGGCTTTCCGCCGCTGGTTTGGCGTCAGCCCGCGTCAGTGGCGGCAGACTGCCGCCAGCTAAAGCGCCATCTCCCGTTTAAAGACTTCCAGCGTGTGCGCCTTCACGCGGATAAATTCCGGGTGGCTCATGATTTCCGACCCTCGCGGACGCGGCAGGTCGAACGGCACGATTTCCGCAATCTGCGTCGGCCGCCGCGTCAGCAGTAAAATCTCATCCGCCAGAAATACCGCATCTTCCAGGTCATGCGAAACAATCAGCATAGTGACGCCAGTCGCCAGTTGCACTTCCTGTAATTTATCGCGGATAAACAGCGTCATCTCGAAATCCAGCGCCGAGAAAGGCTCATCGAGGAACATCACTTCCGGACGCGTCGCCAGCGCCCGCATGATGCACACAGTTTGCTGTTGTCCGCCGGAAAGCTCATACGGATAGCGTTTCAGGTCGAAACGGATATCAAACATCTGCGTCAGTTCTTCGACCCGCGCATTCACATCCGCTTTGCTCATGCCGTGGCGTATCAGCGGATAGGCGATGTTGGCGCGGGCGCTCATCCACGGAAACAGCGCGTCGCGGTAGTTCTGAAACACATAGCCGATGGTGGTTTGCGCCAGCGTTTTGCCGTCGAACAGAATGTCGCCTTTATCTACCGGGATCAGACCGGCGATCATGTTCATTAAGGTCGATTTACCACAGCCGTTCGGCCCGAAGATCGACACGATTTTTCCACGCGGTAAGTCGAGATTCAGGTCGGTATACAGCGGCTGTCCGGCAAACGCCTTGCTCAGTCCGCGGATCGTCACATGGGTGTCCGGTCGCGTGGCATATTGCGGCAACTGCGGGCCTTTATAATCAGGGTTCAGCGAGAGAGGGTGCGTCATGCTTTGCTACTCCAGTGGACGGTTTTTTTCTCGATCAGCAAAAAAGCCAGATTGAGCAGATAACCCAGCGCGCCGGTGATCAGGATCGAGGCGTACATATCTTTGATGTTAAACACCTGCTGGGCATCGATGATCCGGTGGCCGAGGCCGGTTTCTGATCCGATAAACATTTCGGCGACGATCACGATCACCAGCGCGATCGACACGCCGGTGCGCAGGCCGACAAAGGTTTGCGCCAGGCTTTCCATCAGCATGATGTCTTTGAAAATATGCCAGCGGGAAATTCCCATTACTTTGGCGGCCATCAGGCGCGTTTTTTTGGCATTCATCACGCCGTATGCGCTGTTGAACAGGATGACCAGCACGGCGGCAAAGGCAGCAATGGCGATTTTGTTGGCATCAGTAATCCCGAAAATCAGCATAAATAGCGGGATCAGCGCTGACGACGGCGTGGAGCGGAAGAAGTCGATCAGAAATTCCAGGCTGCGGTAAACCTTTTCATTGCTGCCCAAAATTACGCCCAGCGGCACGCCAATTACGGCGGCAAAAGCAAAAGACACCAGCGTGCGGTAAAGGGTTGCGCCGATGTCGGTGCGCATGGACGCGTCGGAAAATGACTGGAACATGTAGCCGATTGTCTCGACCGGCGAGGGCAGAAGCACGGGATTCAGCCATTTTGCGCTGACGGCCAGTTGCCAGAATAAAAACAGCAGTACCGGGCCGACCAGCGGCAGTAACCTTGAAGACCAGCGTGAAGTCATCCTGTTTCTCCTTATCCCTGATAGATCAGCGAAGCGACATCCACCGGCTTGCTGAAGATTTTTCTTTCCGTAAAGACGTCATAAAACTTCTGGAACCATTGCAGGTTGTCGCCTTTCAAATCGGGATACATCACGAAGCCCGGCAGCGGCACTTCTTTGACCAGCGCCGGTTCAATGCTGGTGTAACCGGCGACGTTTTCGCGCGCTTTATCAGGGTGAGCCGCAATGAATTCCACCGCTTTCTGATAAGCGGCAATAAACTTTTTGGTTTCTTCCGGCTTGCTGGCGATAAAACTGGCGTTCAGTGCCGCTGCGCCGCCAAACCACGGGGCGTCGGCGTTGCCGAGCACGTATTTAGAAATAACGCCGGTTTCGAGTGTGCGCGAAAGGTTTTTCATGCGTCCGACAGTGCCGGTCGGTTCGAGCGTATATACGCCGTCAATTTGCCCGGCGGCCAGAGCAGGCGCGTGTTGTCCGACCGGCAGTTCAATGACTGACGGATTCGTGAAGCCATTTTTCTCCAGAATAATTTTCGCCATCGTGACGTTCTGGATCCCCGGACCGCAGGCGATTTTTTTGCCTTTCAGGTCACTGATAGCTTTTGCCGGGCTGTTGAGCGGCACCAGAAATTCATCTAACACCAGCGTATGGTTTGACGGGTTAGAACAGATAATTTTGAACAGACCCGGTGAGGTGATCGCCCCGAGTCCCAGCGCGCCGGTTGCCGTGCCGTTGGCGCAACCGTGGATCCTGCCGGTGATCATCCCTTCGACAATTTGCTGGGCACTGGCGAATTTAACGCCTTTCACATTCAGCCCGGCTTGTTTAAAAAAGCCCTGTTCCAGTGCCACATACAGCGGCAAACCGCCGACAATCGGCCAGTAACCAATACGAATTTCATCGTCGTCGGCTGCAAAAACTGACGTCGGGATCATACCGCCAAGGGTGGAAACGCCGCCGGTGATGGCAAGCCATTTCATCAGCTGGCGGCGTTTTTTATCGACTTCAGGTTTGATGTTTTTCATGGACGGTTCCCTTAGCGGTTATGAAGGCGTTGCAACTTGTACTGCAACTTGTATACATAACGTTAAGCACAGGGCGTGCCAGTTTGTCGGGGGACGCGCATCAGCACGAAAAAGCGGAAATTCAGCAGGTTGGCAAAGGATAACGCACTGCGCTGGTGCGATTTTTGTGCCTGTGTTCACAATCAGGATCCACAACAGGGCATACCGCTAGCAATCTCACTAGCGGTATGCCTGCGCGAAAGTCGCCGTCAGACTTTAAATTCACTGCTCAGGCGGCTGATGCCCAGACCATTCACTTTGGTGACTTTGATTTGTACCGGAATGCGGTCTTTCATTGCTTCGACATGGCTGATCACGCCGATGGTTTTACCCGAGGCATTCAGGCTATCGAGCGCATCCAGCGCGGTATCCAGCGTGTCGGCATCGAGCGTACCGAAACCTTCGTCGAGGAACAGCGAGTCGATACGGGTTTTATCGCTGACCAGATCGGACAGCGCCAGGGCCAGTGCCAGGCTGACCAGGAAGCTTTCGCCGCCGGATAGTGTGCGGGTATCGCGCACGGCATCGGCCTGCCAGGTATCGACCACCTGCAGTTCCAGCGCATCGCTGGTTTTGCGCTGCAACAGATAGCGTCCGTGCAATTTTTCCAGCTGGCGGTTGGCCAGATACACCAGATGATCGAGCGTCAGACCCTGCGCGAATTTACGGAATTTCGCGCCGTCGCTGGAGCCAATCATCTGGTTGAGATAACCCCAGTCATCACAGGTCCGCTGCGCCTGCGCAATCTGTGCAATCAGCGTCTGCTGACCATGGTGGCGTTGCTTGTCGCTTTCCAGCTGATTTTTCACTTCGCCCAGACGTTGTTGCAGGACTTTCAGTTGTTGTGCCAGCTCCGCCTGTTGCACCGTCAGGGCGTTAAGATCACTGTCGGTTTCACTGAGATGTGCAGGACGGGCAAGCTGATGTTTTTCGAGCTGCTGACGGGCATCCGCCAGTAATGCCTGCGCCTGCGCCAGTTGTTGTTGCAGATGTTCTTTGCGTTGCTGAAGCTGCTGGCGCAACGCGTCGTCGAGCAGCGCCAGTTTCACTGCGGCTTCATCCGCAAATCCGCTGGCGCTCAATGCCTGCTGCCACGCCTGTTCCACCTGCGTCAGTTGTGCGGCGGTCTGTAACTGTTGCTGCTGCGTACTGGCCAACTGACCGGCCAACTGGTCGCGCTGTTCCTGCGCCTTATGCAGCGCGGTCTGGACATCACTCAGCGCTTGTTCTGTCGCCTGTTGTTGCTGATGTAAGTGCTCGCGAACCTGAGCAACCTGACGCTCTCCGAACAGTTCGAGGCGTCGGGCATTCAGCTCAGAAAGGGATTTTTCACCTTCCGCCAGTTGCTTTTGCAACCGCACGAGGTCTTGCTGAGATTTTGCCTGCATCTCTTCCAGCCGGGTAACGCGCTCTGTCAGCAAGGCACTTTGCTGCTGCACTTTCTGCTGTGCATTCAGTGCGTCGTTCAGGGCATCTTTGGCCTGTTGCAGAGCCCGCGCCAGCTGTTCGTGCTGGCTCAGCCGCGCCTGCGACTGCTGCTCTTCCTCATCGCGGGCGGTCAGCCATTGCGTGATGTCGGCGGTATCATGCAGCGTAAACGTCAGATTCAGCGGCGCACTGAGTTGTTGCCAGTTCAGGGTATGCGCATTCAGTTGTTGCTGATCCTGCTCGAGCTGAGTTTGCAGCCGTGTTTGTTGCTCTTTCAGGCCTTTAATTTTTGCCGCCAGTTCGATACCGCTGGCTTTTGCTGCATCGAATTCCAGTTGCATTTTCTCGACGCGCTGCGCGGTTTCAGAAGGTTTAACCTGCTGATAATGTTCAATCGCCGGATGTGATGTCGAGCCGCACAGCGGACAGGCTTTGCCGCTTTGCAAATTCGCGCGTTCGGCTTCAAGGCTGACGATCAGCATTTCCTGTTTATGCAGCGCCTTGACGTCGTTCAGATGTTCCAGTTGTTTCTGACATTGCAGACGGATCGCGCCCAGACGCAGTTCTTCTTCGGCCAGCAGCATCTGGTACTGCGCAAAATCTTTATGCTGTTGCTGCACGCGCTGGTTCAGTTGCGGGAAGATTTGCGCGAGTGAAAACAGCTGCTGCCGCACCGGCCGGAGCTGCATGAGTTCGGTTTGACGTTTCTGTAACACTACCTGCGGGTACTGTTTTTCCAGTTCAGCCTGACGTTGTTGTGCAACGTTAAGGGCTTCAGTCAGCGCGGCCTGACGGGTGTGATGCTGGCGGCTTTCCTCATCCAGTTTCTGACGTTCCGCCGTGATTTGCTGCAGCGTCGCGCTATGTTCACCAGCCTGTTTCTGCGACTCGCTGACCGCCTGTTGTGTTTCCACCAGCGATTTGCGCCATTGCGCGATTTCGCTATCCAGTGGCAGGATTTTTTCTTCGATCAGCGTCTGCATCTGACGCTGTTCTTCCGCCTGTTTCTGCCGCGCAGTGTGCGCCTGTTCCACCGCCAGACTCAGCGGCGTCATCTGTGCAATCTGCTGCTCCTGCTGCTGCGTCAGTTGTATCAGTAATTGCTGAAGGCGCTGCGCGTCATCCCGACAGCGCTGGCGATCATTGAGTAACGGACGCAGTTTTTCTGCCGGTTCGCTGCGCGCTAGTTGCTGTAACTGCGGTGCGGCTGTCAGGTTTTCCTGCTCTGCGGCGGTCAGTTGTTGCTGAGATTGCTGCTGTTTTTGCTGCACCTGCTGCCACTGTTGCAGCCAGTTCAGATCCTGCTGGCGCTGCTGCGCCTGCTGACTGAGCGTGATTTCCTGCGTGTTCAGTTCAGCACGTTGTGCTTCGAGCGTCTGGCGCTGTTCTTCGCTGAGCAGTTCGATTCCGGCCATACGCTGATGCAGACCGTCCAGCGCAATGCGCGCTTCTTTATGTTGCTCAAACACGCGTTGAGAAAGCAGACCGTAAATCTCGGTGCCGGTCAGTTCTTCCAGCAATTCGGCGCGGTCGTTGGCATCGGCATTCAGAAACGCGGCGAACTGCCCCTGTGAAAGCATCATGGATTTGGTGAAACGACCGAAATCCAGCCCGGTCAGTGTGGCGATGGCGTCGAGTTTGTCGCGCACTTTATCGGCCAGAATTTTGCCGTCGGCCAGCAATGCCAGCTCCACTTTCGGTGCCTGCAGATTGCCGTCAGGGGAATTTTTGGCGCGGCGCTGGCTCCAGAAAGCGCGGTAACCCACGCCTTTGACTTCAAACTCCACTTCGGCCAGCGATTCTGCGGTGTGGCGGGTCATCAGTTCATTCTGGCTTGGTGTAATGTTCAGCCGTGGCGTCTGATGATAAAGCGCCAGACAAATGGCATCGAGCAGGGTGGTTTTCCCCGCGCCGGTCGGGCCGGTGATGGCGAATAATCCGTTGCTGGCAAACGGCTCGGCGGTGAAATCAATTTTCCATTCGCCTTCCAGCGAGTTCAGGTTTTTTAAACGCAGGCTGAGAATTTTCATTGTGCGCCGTCCTCCGCGTTCTGACCGTTGGTAACCTGTTCAACCACCTGCGCAAACAACGTGCGCATCCTTGCCTGACGCGGCTCGTCAGGGTCCGGTTCCAGCGCCAGTCGTCGTTCAAACACGTCGCTGACGCTCAGTTCGCTGAGGGTTTCTTTTTCCTGCTGCTCAATACTGTTGATGCGCTGTTCTTTGCTGCGGCGTAACAGCACGACTTCTACCGGCAGATCTTCCGTCAGCGCCTGAATGCGTCGCTGGATGTCGCTGAGATAATCCTGGGTGGAGACTTCAATATCGAGCCACACCGGTTTGGCCGGATCACCGCCTTCGAACTGTGCCAGTTGGTGTTCAATTTCCGCCAGCGAGCCTTTGATTATCTGCATCGGCTGGAAAACCGGGATTTCCAGTGTGTCGATGGCGTTGAGCGTCGCACCATCAAAATCAAGTAAGTACACACTTTTAGCTTTGCTCAGTTCGTCAAAACTCAGGGCAATCGGCGAGCCGCTGTAACGGATATGTTCGTTTTTGGCGACGCATTGTGCACGGTGAATATGACCCAGTGCCACATAATCGACCGGCGGAAAGGCCTGCGCCGGAAACGCATCGAGCGTACCTATATAGATGTCGCGCACGGAATCTGAGGTACTGACGCCGACAGTCGTCAGATGGCCGGTCGCAATAATAGGCAGCGGCATGCCCAGTTCGTCACGTCTGGCCTGCGCAGCCTGCCAGAGCGCGTCATAATGCGCGGCGATGGCTTCCTGCAATGCCAGTTGCTTGTCGCTGCCGGACTGTCCCGCCTGGCTGGCGAGCAGATCACGCGGGCGTAAAAACGGGATAGCGCACAGTATCGCGCCGGGTTTCCCGTCACGCTGACTGAGCACTAAAATCTGTTCAGAAAGGTTTTCACCGACGGTGGCAATCACCCGCGTATTCAGGCAGGACAGGAGCTCGCGCGATTCATTGAGCGTGGCGACAGAATCGTGGTTACCAGCCAGCACCACCAGCTGGCAGCCGGTTTGCTGTAATTCCACCACGAAGCGGTTATACAATTCTCGGGCATAACTGGGTGGGGATCCCGTGTCGAAAATATCGCCCGCGACAATCACGGCGTCGACCTGATGTTGTTGCACCTGACCGGTCAGCCAGCGCAAAAATGCCTGATGTTCGGCTGCACGGCTTTTAGTGAAAAAGTACTGGCCGAGGTGCCAGTCTGAGGTGTGGATCAGGCGCATGAGACTCCCGTATGAACCCTGGATGACGACAATGGGGTAAAGTATAAACGTCGGCAGGGGAAGCTGTCCCCGATAAATCAGACCAATTTCAGCAAGATGGCCGGAAATTATCTGTCATAGTTGACTGTAATGAACCATTCTTTTCATTCATAAATCTGTCACAAAACTGACGCATAATGGCGCCCGCAATCAAATAAAAGATCGCTAACCTATTGGCAGGACCTACGATGGCTAGACGTATATTGGTGGTTGAAGACGAAGCTCCAATCCGTGAAATGGTGTGTTTTGTACTGGAACAAAATGGCTATCAGGCCGTAGAAGCTGAGGATTTTGATTCAGCGATTGGGCAGCTTGTTGAACCTTACCCTGAACTGATCCTGCTTGACTGGATGTTACCTGGCGGTTCCGGTATTCAGTTTATTAAGCATCTTAAACGTGAGGCTCTGACCCGCGAAATTCCGGTGATGATGCTGACCGCACGCGGTGAAGAAGAAGATCGGGTGCGCGGCCTTGAAGTGGGTGCCGATGATTACATCACCAAACCGTTTTCTCCGAAAGAACTGGTTGCCCGCATTAAAGCCGTGATGCGTCGCATCTCGCCAATGGCGGTGGAAGAAGTGATCGACATGCAGGGGTTAAGCCTGGATCCGTCGTCTCACCGGGTGATGGCCAACGAGCAGGCGCTCGATATGGGGCCGACCGAATTTAAGTTATTACACTTCTTTATGACCCATTCCGAACGTGTATACAGCCGCGAACAGTTGCTCAATAACGTCTGGGGCACTAACGTTTATGTGGAAGATCGCACGGTTGACGTGCATATTCGTCGTTTACGTAAGGCGCTGGAAACCAGTGGACATGACAGAATGATCCAGACTGTTCGTGGTACCGGATACCGTTTTTCAACGCGTTATTGAGCCCTCACAGCGGAGAATCTGTGTGCTAGAACGTTTGTCATGGAAACGACTGGCGGGTGAATTGTTTCTCTTTTGCCTGCCAGCGTTAATTCTCGGTATTTTCGTCGGCCATTTCGGCTGGCTCCTCCTGGTGTCGCTGATGGCGGCACTGGGCTGGAATTATTACAACCAGCTTAAACTCTCTCACTGGCTGTGGCTCGACCGCAGCATTACGCCACCGAATGGGCGCTGGAGCTGGGAGCCGCTGTTTTACGGGCTGAACCAGATGCAGATGCGCAACCGGCGTCGCCGTCGCGAATTAGGTCAGCTCATCAAACGTTTTCGCAGCGGTGCCGAATCGCTGCCGGATGCCGTGGTGCTGACCACTGAAGAAGGCAATATTTTCTGGTGTAACGGACTGGCGCAGGATTTGCTCGGTTTCCGCTGGCCGGAAGATAACGGGCAACATATCTTCAACCTGTTGCGTTATCCGGAATTCCGGCTGTGGATCCAGACCCGCGATTTCAGCCGGGCGCTGAATTTACAACTCAATAATGAGCATTATGTCGAGTTTCGCGTCATGCCTTATTCCGAAGGACAACTGCTGATGGTGGCACGCGACGTGACCCAGATGCGTCAGCTTGAAGGCGCACGGCGTAACTTCTTCGCTAACGTCAGTCATGAACTGAGAACCCCATTGACGGTATTGCAGGGGTATCTGGAAATGATGGAAGACGCCAAGCTGGAAGAGCCTTTCCGCACTAAAGCGCTGGATACCATGCAGGAACAGACGCGGCGGATGGACGGGCTGGTGAAACAGCTGCTGACGCTGTCGAAAATCGAAGCCTCAGCGAATATTGATTTGCACGAGAAAGTGGATATTCCGGTGATGCTCGGCATGCTCGAACGTGAAGTGCAAACGTTAAGCAACGGCAGGCATGAAGTGGTGTTTCGCGTAAACGACAAGCTGAAGGTCTTTGGTAATGAAGATCAACTGCGCAGCGCGGTGTCGAACCTGGTGTATAACGCGGTTAACCACACGCCAGCGGGGACACGGATTGAAGTCAGCTGGCAACAAACGCCGCATGGCGCACAGTTCCAGATCAGCGACAACGGACCGGGCATTGCGCCGCAGCACCTGCCGCGCCTGACCGAACGTTTCTACCGCGTCGATAAAGCCCGTTCACGTCAGACCGGCGGCAGCGGACTGGGACTGGCAATCGTCAAACATGCGCTCAGCCATCACCACTCCAAACTCGAAGTCATGAGTGAAGTCGGCGTCGGTACCCGGTTTATGTTTACGCTGGCGCCGAAGTTGATTGTTCCTCAGGAACAGGCCAGCCAAAGCGGCGTAAAGGGATAAAAATCAAGCCACAGCAACAAGCTGTGGCTTCTTTTAGCAGATGATCTGTAAACCTTTTTCTTCAATTAGCATCAGTAAGATCAGCGCCGCTCCGGTGGGTTTGGTTTCATCCCGCTCCCATTTTTGAATGCTGTTGGCGGACATATTGATGAGTCTTGCCAGTACGCCCTGACTGATTTTTTCTTTTTCACGCAAAGCGCGAATGCGTTCAGCAGAGCTTTCTGCGAAGGCTTTCAGTCTTTCCTCCTGAACGGCTTCATCAACAATTTTGTTAATTTCACGCATCGTGGTTTGTGTTACCACGCCAGATGAATCATGGAAGCGTTGAGCCATCCGCTGCATTTTTAGCAAACGTTCATCAACCATTAGAAATCACCTCTTTAATTAATCCATTTCGAAGTTCGGTTTCGAGTTGAAGCTCTGTGAAGTTGAGCAAATCTTTAGCAATTGCTTTATATAAAGACAGAAGTTTGTCGGGAATTTCATTGCCTTTCTTGCGGACACTATTTTTCAGCCACCCGTCGATATAAAAGATCTTATCTTCAAAACGAAAAGCGATGACTGCCCGGCCAAACCCTGACTTTGATCTCCCTGACGGTGCAATTCTCTTCTTGTAAACGTTGCCGGACAAATCCGCATCAAAAAGTCCGTTTGCCAGTTCATGTGCTGACTTGAGGATATCCTTTTCCGACAGTTTGCTGGCGGTCATGAAGTCGTGAAAATCCTCTGTAACAAAAATACGTAAACAGTTCATGTCATCGTCCCTGGTAAAATGAACTATAGTATTTATTACTACAGATCGCAATGGGGCGAATATTGTCCAGCATCATGAAAAATGATGAAGCGATCATGAACTTTATTCATGTCCCATGAAAATTCCTCTGTTGCCCGTTAACACCTTGCATGACAGTATCTTCTTAAAGACGTTTAGACATCCAGATGTCTAAATATAACGCAGTGTAATTATTTACTTTGTGAATCATTCGCATTTCGCCACCGGCGGGATGTTATTAAGGAGTTCTTCATGCAACGTACAACCCCTCCATTCCGTGCAGACGTCGTTGGCAGTTTCCTGCGTCCGGCGGCGATTAAAGAAGCCCGTAAGCAGTTTCAGGCCGGTGAGATTGATGCCGCGCAACTGCGAGCCGTGGAAGACACCGAAATTCGCCGCGTGGTGGACTTGCAGCGCGAAGCGGGTCTGCAAGTGGTCACTGACGGTGAATTCCGCCGCGCATGGTGGCACTTCGATTTCTTCGAAGGTCTGGAAGGTGTGGAAGGTTACGATGCGGTGCAGGGGATCCAGTTCAACGGCGTACAGACTAAAGCGCGCAGCATTAAAGTGGTCAGCAAGCTCGGTTTCGGCTCGCACCCGATGCTGGAAGATTTCCGTTTCCTGAAAAGCATCAGCGGAAATGCAGTGCCGAAAATGACCATTCCAAGCCCGAGTGTGATGCATTTCCGCGGTGGCCGTAACGCCATCAGCAAAGAAGTGTATCCGGATCTGAAAGCGTATTTTGACGATCTGGCGCAGGTTTACCGTGATGCGATTAAAGCGTTTTACGATGCCGGTTGCCGTTATCTGCAACTCGATGACACCGTCTGGGCTTATCTGTGTTCTGAAGATCAGAAGAAGCAGATCCGCGAGCGTGGCGATTCTCCGGAAGAGTTAGCACGTACTTACGCTGACGTGCTGAATAAAGCGATTGCCGGTAAACCTGATGATCTGGTGATTGGTCTGCATGTTTGTCGCGGGAACTTCCGTTCCACCTGGATTTCTGAAGGCGGCTATGAACCTGTTGCGGAGATCCTGTTTGGTGGCGTGAACATCGATGCCTTCTTCCTGGAATATGACAACGAGCGCTCCGGTGGCTTCGAACCGCTGCGTTTTATTAAGAAAGGCCATCAGCAGGCGGTTCTGGGATTGATCACCACCAAGTCCGGTGAGCTTGAACTGGCAAAAACCGTGGAATCACGTCTGGCCGAGGCGGCGGAATATCTGGATATCAACCAGATTTGCCTCAGCCCGCAATGTGGCTTTGCGTCAACGGAAGAGGGCAACAGCCTGACCGAAGCGCAGCAGTGGGAAAAACTAAAACTGGTGGTCGATATTGCTGCCCGCGTCTGGTAAACCCTGAAAGAGGTCAAATGATGACCTTGTAAATATGCTGTAAACTGTGCGTGAAATAACCTGAAAGTGGTGATTTCACGCATTTTTCATCTTATCGGAGCATATCTTGTGCTTCATTAGTTCAAAAATCATACATATCATATGGTGTGTTTATCGCAGTATTTAGTGAATACACCTGCCTTGTAACATTAATTTGGTTAAACACTCTGCTTTTTGGATCCCGGCTTGCCTTTATACGCTATAAAAGATTACCTTAGCCCGCGCTGTCGCTCGATACTCCCTGCATAACAACGTAATCATCTGCATATCATCAGGCGTTTTTGCTCACTTCGCTCCTCACATGGGTGCTCTTTGGCTGTTATATGCCATTCATCTTTCTGACGACGTGGCACGACGGCAGCATCGGACACTTTATTCATTTGAACAGGCAACACGACACCCATCATGAGTACTCGTTTAACAAATAAAGATATTCTGGCGCTGGGTTTCATGACCTTCGCCTTATTCGTCGGGGCGGGGAATATCATTTTCCCGCCAATGGTTGGTTTGCAGGCAGGTCATGACGTCTGGTGGGCTGCTGCCGGCTTTATGATCACCGCAGTCGGACTTCCGGTGATGACGGTAATTGCACTCGCACGCGTCGGTGGCGGTGTCGATGCCCTGAGTACGCCAATTGGTCGTGGTGCCGGTATTCTTCTGGCCACTGTGTGTTATCTGGCTGTTGGCCCGCTGTTTGCCACGCCACGCACGGCCACCGTTTCTTTTGAGGTGGGTATCGCACCGATGACCGGTGACGGCCCGCTGCCTCTGCTGATTTATAGCGTGATCTATTTCTCCCTGGTCATCGGCATTTCCCTGTATCCGGGACGTTTGCTTGATACTGTCGGCCATTTCCTCGCGCCGCTGAAAATGGTGGCGCTGGCTGCACTGGGTATTGCTGCCGTACTTTGGCCAGCCGGTTCTCCGATGCCAGCGGTGGATGCTTACCAGACAGTGCCGTTCTCCAGCGGTTTCGTTAACGGCTATCTGACCATGGATACGCTGGGTGCGCTGGTGTTCGGTATTGTTATCGTCAATGCCGCGCGTTCCCGTGGTGTGTCTGACGCCAAACTGCTGACCCGTTATACCGTGCTGGCCGGGCTGATTGCCGGTCTGGGGCTGATGCTGGTTTACCTGAGCCTGTTCAAGCTCGGCGAAAACAGCGCTTCACTGGTGCCTGACGCGACCAACGGTGCGATTATTCTGCATGCCTATGTGGCACATACCTTCGGCGGTGTGGGCAGCTTCTTCCTCGGTGCGCTGATTTTCATCGCCTGCATGGTGACGGCGGTTGGCCTGACCTGTGCCTGTGCGGAATTCTTTGCTCAGTATCTGCCGCTGTCTTACAAAACACTGGTCTTCATTCTGGGCCTGTTCTCCATGCTGGTGTCCAACCTGGGCCTGAGCCATCTGATTGCGATTTCAGTACCGGTACTGACGGCGATTTATCCGCCATGTATCGCGCTGGTTGTGCTGAGTTTCACCCTGCGCTGGTGGAACAGCACCACGCGTATCGTGGCGCCGGTCATGCTGGTAAGCCTGGTGTTCGGCATTGTTGATGGTATCAAGGCGTCTGCTTTTGTTGACCTGATGCCAGCGTGGACCGCAAACCTGCCCCTGGCTGCACAAGGTCTTGCCTGGTTACCCCCGTCATTATTAATGCTGGTGCTGGTCGGGATTTATGACAAAATCAGCGGCCCGCGCAGCGTAACCGCGCACCAATGATCACCGGGTGAATGTTCGAAGACATAAAAGCATGATCGTCTGACGAATGTTTCGCCAATCAGGCCACGGAGAACCCTTCCGTGGCTTTTTCATTGGCAGGCTAAAAGTCATTTTTTAGAATACGATTTTTGATATTTAAAAAAACAACACGGGTTAATGCACATGCAGCAAGAAGCTGAACAACCAATAGCGCAGAACGAAGCGCCGGGCACGAAGTTAAAACGTGGCCTGACAACGCGCCATATCCGCTTTATGGCACTGGGCTCAGCCATCGGAACTGGTCTGTTTTATGGCTCGGCAGATGCGATTAAAATGGCCGGACCGAGCGTATTGCTGGCGTATCTGGTCGGCGGGATTATCGCGTTTATCATCATGCGTGCTCTCGGTGAGATGTCGGTTAACAACCCGCAGAGCGGTTCATTTTCGCGTTATGCGCAAGATTATCTCGGGCCGATGGCGGGTTACATTACCGGCTGGACGTACTGTTTCGAAATCCTGATCGTCGCTATCGCTGATGTAACCGCGTTCGGCATTTATATGGGCGTCTGGTTCCCGGATGTGCCGCAATGGACCTGGGTGCTCAGCGTGGTGTTGATCATCGGTGCGATCAATCTGGTCAGCGTGAAAGTCTTCGGCGAGCTGGAGTTCTGGTTCTCCTTCTTTAAAGTGCTGACCATCATCATCATGATCGTGGCAGGCTTTGGGATTATCTTCTGGGGTATCGGCAATGGCGGGCAGGCGACCGGTATCCACAATCTGTGGAGTCATGGTGGCTTCTTCAGTCAGGGTATCATGGGGACGATTTTGTCCTTACAACTGGTGATGTTTGCTTACGGCGGCATCGAGATCATCGGGATCACGGCCGGTGAAGCGGAAGACCCAAAGAAATCTATTCCGAAAGCCATCAACTCAGTACCGCTGCGTATTCTGGTATTTTATGTGGGTACGCTGTTTGTGATCATGTCTATTTTCCCGTGGAATCAGGTGGGGACGCAGGGCAGTCCGTTCGTGCTGACTTTCCAGCACATGGGCATTACTGCTGCGGCGACGATCCTGAATTTTGTGGTGATTACCGCGTCGCTTTCTGCCATTAACAGTGATGTGTTCGGCGTGGGCCGTATGCTGCACGGAATGGCAGAGCAGGGGCAGGCACCGAAAATGTTCAGCAAGGTATCGCGTCTGGGCACGCCGTGGGTCACCGTTCTGGTGATGATGGCGGCACTGCTGGTGGCGGTTTATCTGAACTACGTCATGCCATCGGCTGTGTTTCTGGTGATTGCGTCTCTGGCGACCTTCGCAACGGTCTGGGTGTGGATTATGATCCTGTTCTCGCAGATTGGTTTCCGTCGCAAACTGAGCAAACAACAGGTGAAAGAGCTGGAGTTTCCGCTGCGTGGCGGCGTTTATACCTCGGTGTTCGGTATTATTTTCCTGGTGTTCATCATCGGCCTGATTGGTTACTTCCCGGATACCCGTATTTCGTTGTATGTGGGGATGGTTTGGGTGGTGGCGCTACTGGTCGGTTATGCCTTTAAACGCCGCAACGACCGTAAGAAAGAAGCACTGGCACTGAGCAATAAAGCGTAAGCAAGCACTTACCTTTCGGTAAATTTTAAAGCCCCCGATATCAGATGATATCGGGGGCTTTTTACTACAGGTAAGTGACCGGGGTGAATGAAGGCAGCCAACGCAGAGATAGCTTGAAGGATGCCAGTTAATAACCGATGGCGGCTCCTGCGGGACGTCGCACATCATTCGCGCCATACAGATAACCTTCGCGAACCTTGCCTGACACCGCCGAGTCATTACCTGAGTTCGCCGATGTCACACCGGCCGCACCCGGTAACCCCACCATAATCAGCTCCGTCGCACCCCATGGCGTCTGTTCCACCATTTTGTAACCCATCTTCTGCAGGATATTCAGGCTGTCCTGAGAAACGCCGCGCTGCTCGTAATACACTTCATCCGGCAACCACTGATGATGAATACGTGGCGCATCCACGGCTTCCTGTGGTGCCATGCCGTAATCGATGACATTCAGCGCCGCCTGCAGGGTAATGGTGATGATGCGCGAACCGCCAGGCGATCCCAGAACCATGAAGATTTTACCGTCTTTGGTCACCAGACTCGGGCTCATAGAGGATAGTGGGCGCTTACCGGGGGCGATGGCATTTTTGGTTCCCTGTACCAGACCGTACAGGTTTTTCTCGCCGACTTTGGTGGTGAAGTCATCCATTTCGTCATTCAGGAAGAAGCCGGTGCCCGGTGCAATCACGACAGAACCAAAGCGGCCATTCACTGTGTAGGTGGTGGACACCGCGTTACCCATTTTATCGACGATGGAATAATGCGTGGTTTCCGGTTTCTCGTGCGGTTCCATACCCGGCTGAACGGCAGTGGACGGCGTGGCTTTGTCCGCTTCTATTTTCTTACGGATTTCTTCGGCATAGCTTTTACTGACCAGCCGGTCGATCGGGTTTTTCACGAATTCCGGATCGCCGAGATAGGTATTGCGGTCCATATACGCATGGCGCATGGCTTCGGTGAGGACGTGAATCGATGCCGCTGAATTGAAGCCCATGCTCTTCAGGTCATAGCCTTCAACGATGTTAAGGATTTCACACATCGTAACACCGCCGGAGCTTGGCGGTGGCGCTGAGACAAATTTATAACCGCGATAGCTGCAGGCGATCGGGGCGTCTTCGGTGACTTTATAATTCGCGAAATCCGCTGCGGTCAGGATTCCGCCACCTTTTTTAGAGGCCGCTTCGACCGCTGCCGGGATTTTGCCTTTGTAGAACGCATCCGGGCCATGTTTCGATATGGACTCCAGCGTGTTGGCTAAATCGGTTTGTACCAGTTTGTCGCCGGGTTGCAGCGGGCTGCCGTCTTTGCGCAGGAAAATGCGCGCGGCTTCGGGATCTTCTTTGAAGCGTTTGACGGTGGTATCAAGAATATCGGTATCAGCACGGGTCAGTACAAATCCCTGACGGGCGAGTTTAATCGCCGGCGCCATTACCTGCTGGCGTGTCAGTTTGCCGTATTCTTTCTGCACGGTATCCATGCCCAATACCGTACCCGGCACGCCTGCGGCGAGATAGCCATACAGACTGGCCCCTTTCTTCACGTTGCCGTCGGCATCCAGATACATATTGGCACTGGCGGCGGCCGGGGCGGTTTCGCGGAAGTTGATGAAGGTGTCTTTACCGTCGGCAAGATGCACCGTCATGAAGCCTCCGCCACCGATATTGCCACAGCATGGGTTGACGACGGCCTGCGCGTAGCCGACAGCCACGGCAGCATCGATGGCGTTGCCGCCCATTTTCAGAATATCGACGCCGACCTGAGACGCCAGATATTGCGAGGTGACGACCATGCCATTTTTGGCTTCCACCGCGGGATTCGATGCGGCGTACAACGGCAGGCTGGTCAGCATGGCCAGCGCGATGAGTGATTTCCGTAACATAGGGGCTCCTGTCTATTACCCTGTCTTTTGAGTCATAACCTTCAGGTTATTGTGTGATAAAGCTTTTTTGTTTTTTCAGTCTGACACTCTTTATGCAAACGGCACGCCATAATGAGACGGTCAGGCTATTTTTCAGCGTAGACGTAAATGACCGGGAGCGGGAAGGGGAGGCGGGAAAATGTGATCGTGCCGGATAGCAGGCAAAAAAAACGGCCAGCGAGGCTGACCGTTATTGACCGTGAAATCCGCTAAAGGATTACAGGTTTGATGCGTTTTCAGACAAATATTTAGCCACGCCATCCGGGGATGCGCCCATGCCTTTTTTGCCTTTTTCCCACTGAGCCGGGCACACTTCGCCGTGCTCTTCGTGGAATTGCAGCGCGTCAACCATACGCAGCATTTCGTCGATGTTACGACCCAGTGGCAGATCGTTAACGACCTGGTGACGAACAACGCCTTCTTTGTCGATCAGGAAAGAGCCGCGCAGTGCAACGCCAGCGTCCGGATGTTCGATACCGTAGGCTTTCTGGATTTCGCGTTTGATGTCAGCAACCATCGCGTACTTAACAGGACCGATGCCGCCTTTCTCTACAGGGGTGTTACGCCATGCATTGTGAACGAACTCGGAGTCGAAGGAGACGCCTACCACTTCTACGCCACGATTCTGGAATTCTTCGTAACGGTGATCGAAAGCGATCAGTTCAGAAGGACAGACGAAAGTGAAGTCCATTGGCCAGAAGAAGATAACAGTAGGTTTGCCTGCAGTGTGTTTTTTGAAGTTGAAGTTTTCAACTACTTCGCCGCTGCCCAGTACTGCTGCTGCGGTGAAGTCAGGGGCTGGACGAGTTACCAGAACCATATTATTACTCCTTATGAAACCCTTCCGGGCGTCGTAGGTGAGAAGGAAAGGGTGAACAAAACGACTGCCAGTATAGGGGCAACCTTCGGGTGAATAAACCCCATCGCACCAATCAATCAGATAGCATCCGGCTATCAGTCTTTGAAGTAAGTCTCAAACTTTTTAACAACTACTTTTTCGTTTTGCAGAGAATTGCGGGGTAATCCACAAAATTAGGGGTATTTGTCAGATTTGCCGGTCTCTCGCCTGTTGCATCATCACCGGATAAAACTGCCAGAACAGTTGCTCGAGGGCGTCGTAATTGAGTTCGATATCATGGAAAGAGCCGGTCAGTGCGGCAAGTTTTGGCCGCCGGTTGGCCATACCGCGCAATACGTCGCCAATAAAAGGCAGCACCGCGTAACGTTCCATCCAGCGTTCAGGCCAGAGATAAGCGTTCAGATTTTGGAAACGTTCCGGCATTTCAGGCAACTGAGGTTCAATTTCCTGCTGACAGCCGTCAAGAAAATCTTCCAGTGATTGCTGCGGATGAATGCTGACCCAGTGACGGGAAAGGAAGTGATCCCAGACGACATCGAGCGTTATCGGTGCGACGCGGCGAAAATCTTCACGGAAATAACTGCGGGCAATTTTCACTTCCGGCAGTGAATCGGTCATGACATCCACGCGGCGGTGCATACGGATGCCGCTGACGATCTCATCAGAGAACTGACCGTCAGGATTGCCGCGAACGAAGTCTGCCAGCAGATTTCCGGTCAGTGAACTTTTGGCCAGTGAGGCCAGATGGAGGTGGGCTAAAAAATTCATTCGCGAAGTATAACGCAGGAAAGTTGATCTCCGACAGGGCAGCGGATGCCTTTATTCGCGCAGAAGCTTGCAGGGGATGCCCCGTCCCACTAGACTAAGCCGCCTGTTTTTGTCGTTAAGTGAAGTGAAAAACCATGCGTGTTGCCGATTTTTCTTTTGAACTCCCTGAATCCCTGATTGCCCGCTATCCGCAGACCCAGCGCAGCGGCTGTCGTTTGTTGTCTCTGGACGGGCCAAGCGGTGAGTTAACGCACGGCGTGTTCACTGATATTCTCGATAAAATTCATCCCGGCGATTTGCTGGTATTTAACAATACCCGAGTGATCCCGGCTCGTGTGTTTGGCCGCAAGGTCAGCGGCGGTAAAATTGAAGTGCTGGTTGAGCGCGTGCTGGATTCACACCGCGTTCTGGCCCATGTGCGTGCGTCCAAATCGCCAAAACCGGGCGCAGAACTGCTGCTCGGTGATAAAGAAGATATTAAAGCAACGATGGTGGCGCGCCACGATACGTTGTTTGAGCTGGAATTTAATGAAGATCGTGATGTCTTTACTCTGCTCAACGAAATCGGCCATATGCCGCTGCCGCCGTATATTGACCGTCCTGATGAAGATGCCGACCGTGAACTGTATCAGACCGTCTACAGCGAGCGTCCGGGTGCGGTAGCTGCGCCCACTGCTGGCTTGCATTTCGATGAGCCGCTGATGGATGCGTTGAAAGCCAAAGGCGTGGAGTTCGCTTTTGTGACGCTGCATGTGGGGGCAGGCACCTTCCAGCCGGTTCGTGTGGACACCATTGAAGACCACATCATGCATGCTGAGTATGCCGAAGTGCCTCAGGACGTTGTGGATGCGGTGCTGGCCTGCAAAGCGCGTGGCAATAAAGTGGTAGCAGTGGGAACAACCTCTGTGCGTTCGCTGGAAAGTGCGGCGAAGGCCAGTGAAGATGCACTGATTGCGCCGTTCTTCGGCGATACCAAGATTTTCATTTATCCGGGCTATCACTATCAGGTAATTGATTCCCTGATCACGAATTTCCATCTGCCGGAATCGACGCTGATCATGCTGGTGTCGGCGTTTGCCGGGTATAAAAATACCATGAATGCTTACCATCAGGCGGTGGCTGAACAGTACCGTTTCTTCAGTTATGGTGATGCGATGTTCATCAACCGTAACCCGCTGGCGCCGCAGGAAGTGGTCGGCCAGTAACCTTGAGTTAATAATTACCGGCCTGGTCGCACCCGGTGCATCCGGGCTTTCTCTTCCGGGCGTCATGCCACGGATTTAACCTCATCAGACTGTTTCTCTGATGCTGGAGGCAATGTGAAGTACGAATTAAGCACGACCGATGGCCGCGCACGTCGCGGGCGTCTGATCTTTGAACGTGGCGTGGTCGAAACCCCGGCATTTATGCCAGTGGGCACTTACGGCACCGTAAAAGGCATGACCCCGGAAGAAGTCAAAGACACCGGTGCACAGATTTTGCTGGGCAACACTTTCCACCTGTGGCTGCGTCCGGGGCAGGAAATCATGAAACTGCATGGCGATCTGCATGATTTCATGAACTGGCATGGCCCGATCCTCACCGATTCAGGTGGCTTCCAGGTGTTCAGCCTGGGCGCGATGCGTAAAATCAAAGAAGAGGGTGTGCATTTCCGTAACCCGATCAACGGTGACCCGGTGTTCCTTAGTCCGGAAAAATCCATGGAAATCCAAAACGATCTGGGTTCCGACATCGTAATGATCTTCGATGAATGTACGCCATATCCTGCTGACTGGGATTATGCAAAACGCTCGATGGAGATGTCTTTGCGTTGGGCAAAACGCAGTCGCGATCGCTTCAACGAGTTGAATAATAAGAATGCTTTGTTCGGGATTATTCAGGGCAGCGTTTACGAAGATTTACGAGATGTATCATTAAAAGGGCTGGTAGATATCGGCTTTGATGGTTACGCTGTGGGCGGCCTGGCAGTGGGCGAGCCGAAGGAAGACATGCACCGTATTCTGGAGCACGTTTGTCCGCAAATTCCGGAAGACAAACCTCGCTATCTGATGGGTGTCGGTAAACCGGAAGATCTGGTTGAAGGCGTGCGTCGCGGTATCGATATGTTTGACTGCGTGATGCCAACGCGTAACGCGCGTAACGGTCACCTGTTTGTCACTGACGGCATCGTAAAAATCCGTAATGCCAAGCATAAAGATGATACGTCGACGCTGGATGAACATTGTGATTGTTACACATGTCGCAATTATAGCCGTGCCTACTTGCATCATCTTGACCGTTGCAACGAAATTCTCGGTGCGCGGCTAAACACGATCCATAATCTGCGCTATTACCAGCGTCTGATGGCCGGTTTACGCCAGGCTATCGAAGAGGGTAAATTAGAAGCGTTTGTGACAGACTTCTACGAGCGTAAAGGCAAGCCTGTTCCGCCTTTAAACTTCTGATTTCTTTCTCGTGTCGGCATCTTCGAAAGAGGGTGCCGATTTTATAATTTCTTGGACCGGCATTATGGGGTATTGTGCGAGACGTTTCATCGCAGACTCCGGGTCGGATTCTCGGTTTGTTTTACATCAATTTGCTTCACAACAACAATGAGGGAATTTAAATGAGTCTTTTCATTTCCGATGCAGTCGCAGCGACCGGCGCACCGTCACAGGGAAGTCCTTACTCTCTGGTTATCATGCTGGTGGTTTTTGGTCTGATTTTCTATTTCATGATCCTGCGCCCGCAGCAGAAACGTTCTAAAGAACACAAAAAACTGATGGACTCTATCGGTAAAGGTGACGAAGTCATGACCACGGGTGGCCTGATTGGTCGCGTAACCAAAGTAGCCGAAACCGGTTATGTGGTTATTGCACTGAACGACACTAACGAAGTGATGATCAAACGTGACTTCGTGGCAGCAGTTCTGCCAAAAGGCACGATGAAGTCTATCTAATTTTCGATTTTCCCGAAGGGAACTGCCGTGTTAAACCGTTATCCTGCGTGGAAGTATCTGATGTTGATCGTTGTGGTCATCGTCGGGCTGCTTTATGCACTTCCCAACCTTTATGGTGAGGATCCGGCTGTTCAAATCACTGGTGCTCGGGGTTCCGACGCCAGTGAAGCAACGCTGGACCAAGTCCGTAACGTATTAGATCAAAGCAAAATCCAGATCAAATCAGTTGCTCTGGAGAATGGCGCTATTCTTGCCCGTTTTAACGACACGGATGTACAGCTTCGTGCACGTGAAGCGCTGACTGAAGCGTTGGGCGACAAGTTTGTTATTGCACTGAACCTCGCGCCGGCAACGCCGCGCTGGTTGAGCATGCTGGGCGCTGAGCCGATGAAGCTGGGCCTCGACTTGCGTGGGGGTGTTCACTTCCTGATGGAAGTGGATATGGATACCGCGCTGAGTAAGCTGCAAGAGCAGACGATGGACAACATGCGCAGCGACCTGCGCGACAAGAATATTCCTTATGCCACGGTGCGTAAGCTCGACAACTATGGCGTTGAAGTGCGTTTCCGCGATGCTGCTACCCGTGATTCTGCGGTCAGCTACCTGAGCCCACGTCACCGCGATTTAGTGATCACTAACAGTGGCGACAATGCTATCCGTGTAGTGATGACTGATGCTCGCCTGAGTGAAGCCCGCGAGTATGCCGTTCAGCAAAACATCACCATCCTGCGTAACCGTGTAAACCAACTGGGTGTGGCCGAGCCGCTGGTACAGCGTCAGGGTGCTGACCGTATCGTGGTTGAGTTACCGGGTATTCAGGATACTGCGCGCGCTAAAGAAATTTTGGGCGCGACCGCGACACTGGAATTCCGTCTGGTTAACACCAATGTAGATGCTTCTGCTGCTTCAACCGGTCGTGTGCCGGGCGACAGCGAAGTCAAAAACATGCGTGATGGCCGTCCGGTTGTTCTGTACAAACGCGTGATCCTGACCGGTGACCACATCACTGATTCCACATCCAGCATGGATGAGTACAATCAGCCGCAGGTTAACATCTCTCTCGACAGCGCTGGCGGTAACGCCATGTCTAACTTCACCAAGGATAACATCGGTAAACCGATGGCAACCTTGTTCGTGGAGTACAAAGACAGCGGTAAGAAAGATGCCAATGGCCGTGCGATTCTGGCGAAGCAGGAAGAAGTTATCAACGTGGCGACCATTCAGTCACGCCTGGGTAACAGCTTCCGTATCACCGGAGTGAACGATCCGAATGAAGCCCGCCAGTTGTCCCTTCTGTTGCGCGCCGGTGCGTTGATCGCGCCAATTCAGATAGTTGAAGAGCGTACTATCGGCCCGACCTTAGGGATGCAAAACATCACTCAGGGTCTGGAAGCGTGCTTGTGGGGTCTGGTGGCATCCATTCTGTTCATGGTGGTTTGGTACCGTAAGTTCGGCATTATCGCCACGACAGCGCTGGTCGCTAACCTGATCCTGATTGTCGGGATCATGTCTCTGCTGCCTGGTGCGACGCTGACCATGCCGGGTATTGCCGGTATCGTCCTGACGCTGGCGGTGGCCGTCGACGCCAACGTACTGATAAACGAACGTATCAAGGAAGAGCTGAAGAACGGACGTTCCGTTCAGCAGGCGATTCATGAAGGCTATAAAGGCGCGTTCTCAAGTATCGTTGATGCCAACATTACGACCCTGATCACGGCAATTATTCTTTATGCAGTGGGTACCGGTTCGATTAAAGGCTTTGCTATCACCACCGCTATCGGTGTGGCAACCTCGATGTTTACGTCGATCGTGGGGACCCGTGCCATCGTGAACCTGGTTTACGGCGGCAAACGCATTAAAAAGCTGTCTATCTGAGGAGTGCGTTGTGGCACAGCAACAACCATATACTGTTGAACAACTGAACTACGGCCGTAAAGTCATCGACTTTATGCGCTGGGACAACGTGGCCTTCTGTATTTCAGGCCTGTTGTTTATCGCATCCGTTGCGATTATGGGTGTTCGCGGGTTCAACTGGGGTCTGGATTTCACCGGCGGTACCGTCATTGAAATCAGCCTTAGCCAGCCCGCTAACCTGGACGTAATGCGTGCCGATCTGGAAAAAGCAGGATTCAAGGATCCTGTGGTTCAGAACTTCGGTAGCAGCCGTGATGTGATGGTTCGTCTTCCACCTGTATCGGGTAATGCCGGTCAGGAACTGGGAAATAAAGTCCTTAGTCTGGTGAACGCGGATATCGATAAAGACGCGACCGTGAAACGTGTCGAGTTTGTCGGCCCGAGCGTGGGGAGTGATCTGGCGCAGGCTGGTGGCATGGCCCTGCTGATGGCGTTGATCTGTATCCTGATTTACGTCGGTTTCCGTTTTGAATGGCGACTGGCGCTGGGGGCGGTAATCGCACTGGCGCACGACGTGATCATCACCATGGGCGTATTGTCACTGTTCAGGATCGAAATTGATCTGACCATCATCGCGTCCCTGATGTCAGTTATCGGCTACTCGCTGAATGACTCCATCGTGGTATCGGACCGTATTCGTGAAAACTTCCGCAAAATTCGTCGCGGGAACTCTTACGAAATCATGAACGTGTCCCTGACCCAGACGTTAAGCCGTACCATTATGACTTCAGCGACCACGCTGATGGTGGTACTGATGCTCTATATCTTTGGCGGTGCGTTGCTGGAAGGCTTCTCACTGACCATGCTGATTGGTGTGTCGATTGGTACGGTTTCGTCCATCTACGTGGCGTCCGCGCTGGCTCTGAAACTGGGCATGAAGCGTGAACACATGCTGCAGCAGAAAGTGGAAAAAGAGGGCGCTGATCAGCC
Organism: Rahnella sp. WP5; assembly: GCF_000745615.1. Taxonomy (NCBI): domain Bacteria; kingdom Pseudomonadati; phylum Pseudomonadota; class Gammaproteobacteria; order Enterobacterales; family Yersiniaceae; genus Rahnella; species Rahnella sp. WP5. Next base: position 172,299 of record NZ_KN050721.1, read on the forward strand.
TTCCATTCTTCCGTAAGTTGCCGATGGTTGTCCCGTTCGGAAAAGAAAACAAAAACCCCGCAATGCGGGGTTTTTTTTCATCTGCAACTCGTTGTCTTTATCTGGTAACGACGGGCTGTGCCTGCGGTGTCGCCACAATATTATGCAGGTGAACAAATCCCAGAGTTTCGACAGTGACCTGATTAAACTTCACATCGACCGTTTTCACCGGGCCTGGCAAGAGGTCTGGCTCGACGCTAATGGTCTGGGTTTGCATATCAACAGTCAGCGGTTTGCCCGTGACCGGGTCGAGCTGCCCCCAGCTCAGGGAAGCCGTAAACGGCGGCAATGGCTGGCCCGCATTGTTTTTGATTTCCAGCACGGCCTCTACGCCGCTGGCATCCGGGGCGACGCGGATCAACTGAACACTTAATTCACCAATATTACTTTTCAGCAAGGCGGCACTTTTGGCTGCAGGTAACAAATAGACACCATTATTTGACTGGCGGTTGAGCGTGGTTTGCTGCTCCAGCGCGATGGCCAGATCCGTCAGGCGTTGCAGTTTTTGATTGAGCTGACCGACTTCTGTTTTCAGCTCCGGGATTTGTGAATTTTGCGTCGCGCAACCCGTCAGGCTGAACAATGCGGCGCAGATCAGCAAAAGGCGTGGGTGTTTTGTCATATCAGAGACTTCCTTTCATCTGCCCGTTGAAACATTCCGTCCGGGCACCAATATTGATAGTTAAGTTTAACCCGATGTGGATGAAAGTAGCGACAGCCTTTGTTGTCGGCAAACTTCGGGTTAAACTAATGTCCAATTGAGTTCGCGATCAGGAAGTGCTATGCATTGCCCATTTTGTGCCGCTGTTGATACTAAAGTCATCGATTCCCGTCTGGTAGGCGATGGATCGCAGGTTCGCCGTCGCCGTCAGTGTCTGGTGTGCCATGAACGTTTCACCACGTTTGAAGTGGCGGAACTGGTGATGCCTCGCGTCATTAAAAGCAATGAAGTTCGTGAACCGTTCAACGAAGACAAACTTCGCAGTGGCTTTCTGAAAGCACTGGAAAAACGCCCGGTCAGTTCCGATGACGTCGAAACGGCCATCAGCCACATTAAGTCGCAGTTGCGTGCGACCGGTGAACGTGAAATTCCGGCCAAAATGATCGGCAATCTGGTAATGGACGCCCTGAAAGGGCTGGATAAAGTCGCCTATATCCGCTTTGCATCGGTGTATCGCAGTTTCGAAGATATTCGTGAATTTGGTGAAGAAATCGCCCGTCTTCAGGATTAAGGAAAGCTGATGTCGCCTGACCAACAAGTTGCCGAAAACCCTACCGATGAACACTACATGGCGCGGGCTTTCGAGCTGGCGCGTCGCGGGCGTTTCACCACGACACCTAATCCCAACGTCGGTTGTGTCATTGTCTTAAATGGCGAAATCGTCGGTGAGGGCTATCATTTGCGTGCCGGCGAACCACATGCTGAAGTCCACGCATTACGCATGGCAGGTGAGAAAGCGAAAGGGGCGACAGCCTATGTGACGCTGGAGCCGTGCAGTCATCATGGTCGCACGCCGCCGTGTGCCGATGCATTACTGGCAGCAGGTGTTGCCCGTGTTGTCGCCGCGATGCAGGATCCTAACCCGGAAGTCGCGGGGCGTGGTTTATACCGCCTCAAACAAAACGGCGTTGATGTCAGCCACGGGCTGATGCATCCGCAGGCTGAAGCCGTGAATCTGGGGTTCCTGAAACGAATGCGGACCGGTTTCCCTTATGTTCAGCTCAAAATGGGCGCGTCTTTAGATGGCAGAACTGCGATGGCCTCGGGCGAAAGCCAGTGGATCACCTCGGCTGCCGCCCGTGCTGATGTTCAGCGTTTTCGCGCTGAAAGCTCGGCGATTCTGAGCACCAGTGCCACTGTTCTCGCGGACAATCCTTCGCTGAATGTACGCTGGAGCGAACTGGGCAGTGAGGTGCAGGCGATTTATCCCGAGGAAAATCTGCGTCAACCGCTGCGGGTTATTCTCGACAGTCAGAATCGCGTGACGCCACAGCATCAGTTGGTGAATTTACCCGGTGAAGTCTGGCTGGCGCGGCTGGAAGCTGACACGCAAGTCTGGCCGGGATCCGTCGAGCAATGGCGTGTGGCCGGGCGCGACAACCGTATTGATCTGGTTCTGCTGATGATGCAACTGGCGAAACGGCAGATAAATTCCATCTGGGTGGAAGCCGGTGCACAACTGGCCGGTGCCTTATTACAAGCCGGTCTGGTTGATGAATTAATCGTTTATATGGCGCCTAAGTTATTGGGCGATAATGGCCGCGCACTGTGTGAACTGCCAGGATTGCAGCATTTGGCGGATGCCCCTGAATTTGTTTTCAATGATATCCGTCAGGTCGGCTCTGACTTACGTTTGCGCCTGAAACCGGTGTATTGAGAATTTTACTCCTCCCTGCGGAATGACGTTAAAAGCGCATGTCCAGACAGGGTAATTTTATGATAGAATCCGCCCCCCTGCGGCTGGGGTTGAGAAACTCCTGAACCCACTTTAAGGAAAACTATGAACGTTATCGAAGGTGTTGTAGCCACGCCTAACGCGCGCGTAGCGATCGCGATTGCTCGTTTTAACAATTTTATCAACGACAGCCTGCTCTCTGGCGCTGTTGATGCGTTGAAACGTATTGGTCAGGTCAGCGATGACAACATCACCGTAGTCTGGGTCCCGGGCGCATACGAATTGCCTCTGGCAACCCGCGCACTGGCTGAAAGCGGTAAGTATGATGCGGTTGTTGCACTTGGCACCGTGATCCGCGGGGGCACTGCCCACTTTGAATTTGTAGCGGGCGAATGCAGCTCTGGCCTGTCCAGCGTTGCCATGAACAGCGAAATCCCGGTGGCCTTTGGTGTGCTGACGACAGAAAGCATTGAACAAGCCATCGAACGCGCAGGGACAAAAGCCGGTAACAAGGGTGCAGAAGCTGCACTGACCGCGCTTGAAATGATTAATGTTATCAAGGCTATTAAGGCCTGAATCTAGTTAAGGGGAAATCCGTGAAACCTGCTGCTCGTCGCCGCGCCCGTGAATGTGCCGTTCAGGCGCTTTACTCCTGGCAGTTGTCGAAAAATGACATCGCCGATGTTGAATTAGAATTCCTGACCGAGCAGGATGTCAAAGACGTAGACATTGCCTATTTCCGCGAACTGCTGGCTGGTGTAGCAAACAGTGCTGAGAAACTCGATGCACTGATGGCGCCATACCTGTCCCGCCAGTTGGATGAACTGGGCCAGGTGGAAAGAGCTATTTTGCGTCTGGCTCTGTTTGAGCTGAGCAAACGCCAGGACGTTCCTTATAAAGTGGCGATCAACGAAGCTATCGAACTGGCCAAAACTTTTGGGGCTGAAGACAGTCATAAGTTCGTCAATGGTGTGCTGGATAAAGCAGGCCCACATATTCGTAAAAAGTGATCGTCAAAAAGGGTCAGCCTCGTTCACAAATGGCGACAGTCATTTTCGGTTGATTTCTGGCTCTGTTGATAATCTGGTGATGTCACTGCGTTTATCCTTTGTGTGACACCCTTCTTAAGGCCGGATTTCCGGCCTTAAGTCATTCTAACGATTTGGAAATGTACTATGGCATGCGGCGAATTTGATGTCATCACTCGCTACTTTAACCGGTTCAGAACTGCCCGGCAGGATGTGCATTTAGGCATTGGTGATGATTGTGCCTTACTGACGGTTGGCGAGAAGCAGCTATTAGCAGTCAGTACCGATACGCTGGTCGAAGGTATCCATTTTCTAAAAACTATTTCACCTTCCGACCTGGGCTATAAAGCGCTGGCGGTCAACCTGAGCGATCTGGCCGCGATGGGCGCCGATCCTGCCTGGGTTTCGCTGGCCCTGACGCTGCCGGAAGTGAACACCGACTGGTTGCAGGCATTCAGCGACAGTCTGTTTGAACAACTCAATTATTACGGCATGCAGTTGATTGGCGGTGACACTACGCGTGGCCCGCTGAGCATGACGTTAACCATTCAGGGGCTGGTGCCTGTGGGGCGTGCATTAACCCGTTCCGGTGCAGGCATTGGTGACTGGATCTTCGTCACCGGTACCCTCGGTGACAGTGCTGCGGGGCTCGCTATTCTGCTGGAACAGCTGAATGTTACTGATACCGATAACCGCGAATTTCTGCTCAAACGCCATCTGCGGCCTTCGCCACGCGTTCTGCAAGGGCAGGCGCTGCGCGATTTAGCAACATCTGCTATCGATCTTTCTGACGGGTTGATGTCGGATCTTAAACATATACTGACTGCCAGTGAATGTGGCGCGCGGCTCGATCTTGATGCGATCCCATTATCGGCTGCATTGAATAAAGTTGCCGATCCTGAGCAGGCGCTGAAATGGGCGCTGACCGGAGGCGAAGATTATGAACTTTGCTTCACTGTGCCGGAAATTAACCGCGGTGCGCTGGATGTGGCACTGAGCCATCTGGGTGTCAACTTTACCTGTGTTGGCCAGATTGCGCCGCTTTCAGAAGGTATTAAGTTTATGCGTTCTGGCGTACCGGTAGAACTTGAATGGCAAGGTTTTGACCACTTTGCCGGAGAGGAATTGTTGTGAATATTGGCCGTAAAAAACGCCCGGCGGGGTACAAGGGAAAAACCGGTGATCCGGTTCAGGACATGGCTGCGGCTAAAAAGCGTCTTGATCTGCGTAATCCGTGGCATTTACTGGCGACCGGTTTTGGCAGCGGTTTATTCCCTGTTGGTCCGGGCACTGCGGGCTCCATCGCTGCGATCCCGTTCTGGATTGTCATGACCTACCTGCCGTGGCAGGTGTATTCCATGATTGTCATGTTCAGTATTTGTATCGGGGTTTATCTTTGCCGACAGACCGCGCGCGACATGCGGGTTCATGACCACGGCAGTATTGTATGGGATGAATTTGTTGGCATGTGGATCACCCTGATGGCGATCCCGGTCAACGACTGGCGCTGGGTATTGATTGGCTTTATCGTTTTCCGCGTGCTGGATATCTGGAAGCCGTGGCCGATCCGCTGGTTTGACCGCAACGTGCAGGGCGGAATGGGTATCATGATCGATGATGTGGTCGCCGGTGTGCTTGGCGCGGCCATTATCTATCTGGTGGGGCATCACTGGCCGCTGGGCCTGTTTTGATCCGTTTCAGATAGTAATAAAAAAGCGTTGCCGGGTTTTCCCTGACAACGCTTTTTTTACGCGTTTATATTACTGAAAGCCGGTCGCCTGATGCGGCACATAAGCCATTTCCAGCTCGGCGATCTCTTCAATCGAAAGTTTCACCTCCAGCGCGGCAATGGCATCTTCCAGATGAGCGGGGCGCGAAGCGCCGATAATTGGCGCGGTCACGACGTGTTTACTCAGGATCCACGCCAGTGCGATCTGTGCGCGTGGCACGCCGTGATCTTCCGCTACTTTCCCGACACGTTCAGCAATTTTACCATCAGCTTCATCGGTGGCGTCATACAGCGTTTTGGCAAAATTATCGGAAACTGAACGTACGGTGGTTTCTCCCCACGGACGGGTCAGTTTGCCGCGCGCCAGCGGACTCCACGGCAATACTGCAATGTTCTTTTCCAGACACAGCGGGTACATCTCGTTTTCTTCTTCACGCTGGATCAGATTGTACTGATCCTGCATCGACACAAAACTCGCCCAGCCGTTTTGCGCAGAGACATCCAGCGCGTGTTTGAATTGATGCGCATGCATCGATGACGCGCCGATAAATCGCGCCTTACCGGCTTTGACGACGTCATTCAGTGCTTCAAGTGTTTCTTCAATGGGTGTTTCGTAATCCCAGCGATGGATTTGCAGCAGGTCGACATACTCCATGCCGAGACGGCGCAGGCTGTCATCGATGGATTGCATAATCGAGGCGCGTGAAAGCCCCGGTTTTAATCCGGTGACGGCGTTGTAAACTTTGGTCGCCACGACAATCTCATCGCGTCTGGCGAAATCCTTCAGGGCGCGGCCAACGATTTCCTCGCTGCTACCGTCGGAATAGCTGTTGGCGGTGTCAAAGAAGTTAATGCCGGCATCCAGGGCCTGCTGGATGATCGGGCGACTGCTCTCTTCCGGTAACGTCCACGCATGAGTGCCGCGATCTGGTTCGCCAAAAGTCATACAACCGAGACACAGTTTCGATACTTTTAGTCCGGTTTTTCCTAATGTGGTGTATTGCATGACATCTCCTGGTAATCATGAAGTGATAACAGAAAATCATTGAAAATGATTAGCACGCTATAACTGTAGCTTAAAGCAGGGGGAGCTCGTGTGACTGAAGGGGAAAATGGAGAGGGAAATCCCCTCTTTCAGGTAGAAAGAGGGGAGGGGAATCAGGCCAGCCAGTCGGTTATCTGACGGTCAATGCCTTCGGCATCCAGTCCTAAATCGTGACGAATTTCGTCCTGCGTGCCTTGTGGCACAAAACTGTCCGCCAGACCGATATTCAGCACCGGCACCAGAATACGTCTGGACATCAGCAGTTCATTCACGCCACTGCCCGCCCCCCCCATGATGGCGTTTTCTTCCAGTGTGACCAGCACTTCATGGCTTGACGCCAGTTCCTGAATCAGTGCTTCATCGAGTGGTTTCACAAAGCGCATATCCACGACGGTCGCGTTGCGTTTTTCCGCTGCGGCCAGCGCTTCAGGCAACAATGTGCCGAAGTTAAGAATCGCAACTTTCTCGCCTTCACGACGCACGACGCCTTTACCGATTGGCAGTGAAGCCAGCGGTTCACTGGTGGCGCCGGTACCATTACCACGTGGATAACGCACGGCAACCGGCCCGCTGTTATGGTGATAACCGGTGTGCAGCATCTGCCGACATTCGTTTTCGTCGCTCGGCGTCATGATGGTCATGTTTGGGATGCAGCGCAGGAAGGAGAGATCGAACGCGCCCTGATGTGTCTGACCATCCGCTCCGACGATACCACCGCGGTCGATAGCAAACAGTACCGGAAGATTCTGGATCGCCACATCGTGGATCACCTGATCATAGGCGCGTTGCAGAAACGTCGAGTAGATCGCCACAATCGGCTTGTATCCGCCAATCGCAAGGCCTGCCGCAAAGGTGACCGCATGCTGTTCGGCAATGGCCACGTCGAAATACTGCTGCGGGTATTCACGCGAGAAACGCACCATACCGGATCCTTCACGCATCGCTGGCGTGACAGCCATCAGCTTGCTGTCTTTGGCTGCGGTTTCGCACAACCAGTCGCCGAAAATCTTCGAATAGGTTGGCAGACCTTCTTTGCTTTTCGGCAACGTGCCGGAAGCCGGATCGAATTTAGGCACGGCATGGAAGCTGATCGGATCTTTTTCGGCTGGGGCGTAGCCTTTGCCTTTTTTCGTCATGATATGCAGTAGCTGCGGGCCTTTCAGGTCACGCATGTTTTTCAGCGTTTGCGCCAGCGCCACCACGTCGTGACCATCGACCGGCCCGATATAGTTAAAGCCCAGCTCTTCAAACAGCGTGCCCGGCACCATCATGCCTTTCAGATGTTCTTCGGTACGGCGCACCAGTTCTTTAATCGGTGGCAGGCCAGACAGGACTTTCTTGCCGCCTTCACGCAGACGCGAATACAGCTTGCCGGAGAGCAACTGTGCCAGATGATTATTCAGCGCGCCGACGTTTTCGGAAATCGACATCTCATTGTCGTTGAGGATAACCAGCATGTCAGGTTTGATGTCGCCTGCGTGGTTCATCGCTTCAAACGCCATACCTGCGGTGATCGCGCCATCGCCAATTACACAAACGGTACGACGACCTTTACCTTCACGTTCAGCAGCCACCGCCATGCCAAGGCCTGCGCTGATGGAGGTCGATGAGTGACCAACGGATAAGGTGTCGTATTCGCTTTCACCACGCCAGGGGAACGGGTGCAGACCGCCTTTCTGACGAATGGTGGAAATACGATCACGGCGACCGGTCAGAATTTTGTGCGGATAGGCCTGATGGCCGACATCCCAGACAACGTGGTCGAACGGCGTGTTATAGACATAATGCATCGCCACGGTCAGTTCAACCGTCCCCAGACCGGACGCAAAGTGTCCGCTGGACTGACTGACGCTGGCCAATAAATATTGGCGCAGCTCATCGCAGAGCTTAGGCAAGCTCTCTTTAGGAAGTGAACGGAGATCTTCAGGATTCTCCGCCAGCGCCAGTGTCGGGTATTTGGCTAATTCAAGGCTCATCAGTTGCTCATAGTAAGTTTAATTATCGCGTTCAATGATAAAGCTGGCTAACGCGAGAAGTGGCGCTGTGTTGTAAGAAAGTGCCGCCAACTGATCCAGTGCGGAAACGGCTTCCTGATACAGGTCCATGGCCTTAGCCTTTGCGCCGTCCAGCCCCAACAGGGCAGGATAGGTACTTTTTCCGAGTTGCTGGTCAGCGCCCTGGCGTTTGCCGAGCGTAGCGGTATCGCCAACCACGTCCAGGATATCGTCCTGAACCTGAAATGCTAAACCAATAGCCTGCGCGTAGTTATCCAGTATCGGTAAAACAGCACGTCCGGTTTCACCGGCAGCCAGCGCGCCCATGCGTACGGCGGCGCGGATCAGCGCACCGGTTTTATGGCGATGAATTTGTTCCAGTGCGTCGAGGTCAACCTGCTGACCTTCAGCGGCTAAATCCAGGGCCTGACCGCCACACATCCCGCTGGATCCGCTGGCGAGGGCCAGTTCGGAAATCATCGCCAGACGATCTTTTACCGCAACATCCGGCATTTCACTGTCAGCCAGAATCGAAAATGCCAGTGTTTGCAGAGCATCGCCCGCCAGAATCGCATTGGCTTCGCCAAATTTAATGTGGCAGGTCGGCTGACCACGGCGCAAATCGTCGTCGTCCATGGCCGGTAAATCATCGTGTATCAGCGAATACGCATGGATGCATTCCACGGCAGCCGCAGGCGCATCGAGATTTTTCAGATCCAGACTGAACAACTGGCCGCTGGCGTAAACCAGATACGGACGCAGACGTTTACCGCCCAGCAACGCACCGTAACGCATGGCTTCAACCAGCGGTAAGTCGGCCAGCGGCAGTGCGCTGATATAGGCTGTTAATACCTGATCGACACGCTGTTGCATTGCGCGCAGTTCATGCGTAAATCCGTCAGCGCTGGAAAGGGAGATCGCTTCAGACATGACAGTTACTCGGCTTCCGGGGTGAACGGGGTCAGCGGAGCGTCGTTGTCGCTGTCGAGCAGGATTTGAACGCGCTGTTCTGCCTGTTGCAGCTTTTGCTGCCCCTGACGCGCCAGCTGGACGCCTTGCTCAAATTCGTTGAGTGCGTCTTCTAAAGGCAACTCGCCTGATTCGAGGCGGGAAACGATCTGTTCCAGTTCGGCCAGAGCCGTTTCAAAATTGGCAGGTGGTGCAGATTTTTTTGGCATAATTCTCTTTTAATATCGTTGATCAGAATGGATGATCGAAGTACTGAGGCGGCAGAGTCAGCGCTCAGCCTCAAGAGACATTCCTGTCCAGCATGACATCTGCTGCAGGGTTTTGTGCACAGAGTACCCATTTTAAGTGATATACTCTGCGCCGCAGATATTATTGCTAAGCCCAATGTGACACAAAATGAACATTTGGCTTAGCAATAATAGGATCCTAGATCCTTATTCAGCGACTTACTACCCCGTTTTTTCACCTGCTAACAAAAGACTGCCATGAAGTTTATCATTAAATTGTTCCCTGAAATCACCATCAAGAGCCAATCTGTGCGTTTGCGCTTCATTAAGATCCTCTCTAGCAGCATTCGCAATATCGTGCGACCGCATGATGAGACGCTGGCGGTGGTCCGCCACTGGGATCATATCGAAGTTCGCAGTAAAGACGAAAGCAAACACGACCTGATTCAGGAATTGCTCTGCCGCATTCCAGGTATCCGTTATGTTGAAGAAGTTGAAGACCGTCCTTACACCGATGTCCACAACATCTTCGAGCAAGCGCTGGAAGCTTACCGTGATGAAGTGGCAGGCAAAACGTTCTGTGTGCGTGTTAAACGTCGTGGTAAACATGATTTTACGTCTACCGAGGTAGAACGCTATGTCGGCGGTGGCCTGAATCAGCACATTGAATCAGCGAAGGTCAGCCTGAAAGATCCGCAAGTCACGGTGAAACTGGAAATTAACGACGATAAGCTGGTGCTGGTGAAAAGCCGCCTTGAGGGTCAGGGCGGTTACCCGATTGGCACGCAGGAAGATGTGCTGTCACTGATTTCTGGTGGTTTCGACTCCGGTGTATCCAGTTATATGCTGATGCGTCGCGGCTGTCGTGTGCATTATTGCTTCTTTAATCTCGGCGGCGCAGCGCATGAAATCGGTGTGAAACAGGTGGCGCATTATCTGTGGAACCGTTTCGGCAGCTCGCACCGGGTGCGTTTTATCGCGGTTGATTTCGAACCGGTCGTCGGTGAAATCCTCGAAAAAGTTGAAGACGGTCAGATGGGCGTTGTCCTGAAACGTATGATGGTGCGTGCGGCGTCTTCCATTGCTGAGCGCTATGGCGTGCAGGCACTGGTCACCGGTGAAGCGCTGGGGCAGGTTTCCAGCCAGACGCTGACCAATTTGCGTTTAATCGACAATGTTTCTGACACGCTTATTTTGCGTCCGCTGATTTCTCACGATAAAGAGCACATCATCAAGATTGCCCGTGAAATCGGTACGGAAGATTTTGCGAAAACCATGCCGGAATACTGCGGTGTGATTTCGAAAAGCCCGACGGTGAAAGCGGTGAAAGCAAAAATCGAAGCCGAAGAAGCGATGTTCGATTTTGAGGTGCTGGATAAAGTGGTCAGCGAAGCGCGGAATGTCGATATTCGCGAAATTGCTACACAGGCGGCGGAAGTGGTACCGGAAGTGGAAACTGTGGCTGAGTTCGTGTCAACAGACGTCGTTCTGGATGTCCGGGCACCGGATGAAGTGGAAGCGCAGCCGCTGGCACTGGAAAACGTTGAAGTGAAGCCGCTGGCGTTCTACAAACTGGCCACTCAATTTGGCGATCTGGATCAGAACAAAACCTATCTGTTGTATTGCGACCGTGGCGTGATGAGCCGTTTACAGGCGCTGTATCTGAAAGAACAGGGCTTTAACAACGTGAAAGTCTATCGTCCGTAAACGATATTCCGGATGTAAAAAAGGGGTTCAGCATCGCTGAGCCCCTTTTTACTGGCGGTAATCGGATCACGACTCCCGGGCACCTTCATCGGTGTAGTTATAAATGCCCGGTGCCAGAACCAGTTGCGCGGCAATTTCCGCTGCTTTGGCTTTGCCCAGCAACAGATCGATAATTTTCAGGGCAAATTCCATTGACGTGCCCGGCCCCTGACTGGTCAGAAGATTAACGCGGGGATCGAAAATCACCCGACGATCGGACCATTTATTCGGGTCGATCTTATCCTTTAGGCCCGGAAAACCAGTCATATTCCCGACCGGGAATAAATCGTGATACTCCAGCACCAGCGCAGGTGCGGCGCAGATAGCCGCAACAATTTTACCGCTGACATGCATCTGGCGCACTTTCTCTACCAGCAGCGGGCTTTCGCTGAAACAGGTTGCGCCACCGAGGCCACCGGGCAGAACGATCACGTCATGCTCATCATCTGCAACATCTACCAGTGCGACATCGGCCAGAATACGCACGCCGCGCGAGCAGCGGATTTCCAGGTTGCCATCGCCTGCGACACTGGCTGTCGTGACGTTAATGCCCGCCCGTACCAGCAAGTCAATTGCGGTAACGGCTTCTATTTCTTCGCTACCAGGTGCCAGGCAGACCAGAACTGACGCGCTCATAATCGTTTTCCTTTCTCTTAATCTGTTCAAATAAGCGGTTATTAACCGGCAGGGTCAGGCCGAACTTACGCCCGCGGCGCAGGACATAGCCGGTGATATAATCAATTTCGGTATGACGTTGATTGCGAATATCCTGCAGCATCGACGAATGGTTAGCGGAGGTGGATTCAATCACCTGATAGACGAAGCTGAGCAAAGATTCTCTGTGAATTTCGACGCCTTCAATCGCCATCACCTGCGCGACCTCCTGACTGATTTGCTCAATCTGATCGGCATACGCCAGCAGGTCGCCGTTGGTGCAATCATACAAAGCTGTCAGCGGATTAATCACGCAGTTCACCGCCAGCTTATTCCACAGCGACGGCTTGATGTTGTCATGCCAGGCCACGTCCGGTAAGGCATTATGCAGCGTATCCGCCAGTGAACTCAGCGCCGCACCGCGCGGAGTCACCGGGCCGATATGCGTCGCTCCGGCAGCCACATGGACAATTGCGTTGCCTTCATGACGCGCCGCATGGGTCGTTGCGCCCTGCAAAATCGCCAGACGGTTAGGGGGTAATTCATCAACAGTGCCCATGCCATTATGCAGCAGTAATATCGCGCAATTATCATTAAGCATCGGCATCAGCGTGCTTATTGCGCCGGAAACCTGCCACGCTTTCAGCGTGACCAGCAGTAATTCACTTTGTGCCAGATGTTCCGGGTCGTTAGTAGGCATATTGCGATTAAAAGCAATGCCTTCCGGCGAAATAACGTTAACGGCACAAAATGGCTGCGCAATGCGGATCCAGCCCTGAACGTCGTGACCTTGCTGATAAAGGGCCGAAAGCCAAAGTTGTCCCAGCGCACCGCAACCCAATACTGTTATTTTCATTGTGCCTCCCGGGAATTGTGGCGAAACAGGGCCATGAAATAGTTTGTTGAAAGAATATTCTGCTGTCCGGTTATCTTATTAGTATAGACATTTGTGCTGTAGATCACATTTTCACCTGCACTTTTTGACCCTCTGAGCATTTTATGTCCGGTACTTTGCTGTCGTTTGGCATCGGGGGTTGAAGGCGGTATTATGCACGCCATATAACGTGCAACACAAAAACTACAGGGAGAAGCGATTATGCCGTCTTTTGACATTGTTTCCGAAATCGACATGCAGGAAGTGCGCAATGCCGTGGAAAATGCCAGCCGTGAACTGCAAACCCGCTGGGATTTCCGCAACATTCCTGCCAGCTTCGATCTCAATGAAAAAAACGAGAGTATCAAAGTGGCCAGCGAATCAGATTTTCAGGTAAATCAGCTGGTCGATATTCTGCGTGAGAAGTTAGCCAAACGTGGCATTGAAGGCGGGGCGCTGGAAATTCCTGAGCAGATGGAGCACAGCGGTAAAACCTACAGCGTTGATGCCAAACTGCATTCCGGCATTGAATCCGCGCTGGCGAAGAAAATCGTCAAGCTGATCAAAGACAGTAAAATTAAAGTGCAGGCACAGGTTCAGGGCGACGAAGTCCGTGTTACCGGCAAAGCGCGTGATGATTTGCAGGCCGTAATGGCATTGATCCGCAACGGTGATCTGGGACAGCCGTTCCAGTTTAAGAATTTCCGCGACTGATAGCCTTCGTACTACGGTTATTTTAAAGGGACGCATTGCGTCCCTTTTTTTATGGCGATTACTTCCGCTGGCACAGTCTTTTCACCAGTTCGAAGTCTTTAAAGTAAATCGGTTTGTCGTACTGCATCGAGAGATTTCCGGCAATTCCTGTCAGGATCGACATCGCGCCGGCGCGGTGATCGGCGGCGCGTTTTAACGGGTCGTCTTTGCGCTCGCCGAACAGGTCTTCCAGCATGGCATTATCACCGCCGCCATGGCCGCCTTCTCCCATCTGGAACTCCGCCTTCCAGGGTTCGGCAAATAACGGATAAACAGTAATTTCTGCTTTCTCAATGCTGCCTTCGTTTTCGCGTTTTCCGCCTGCGTTGACGTACGACATCTCGACGATTTTCATTTCAATGCGGCCTTTGGTGCCGTTGAACACCACGTTCAAACCCTCCCACGGCAGATACGCATTGAGCGAATAGGTTAGCTGTACTTTGTTTTGATATTTCACCAGCACCGACAACGTATCTTCAATGCTGATGCCGTCACTGAAGACACTCTGGTCACGGAAATAGTTATCTTCATGTTCCGCATCCAGATACAGCGCTTTGAGCTGGGTGTTATCGCCCATATGCAGTGCAAACGGATCATTCTGTGCCTGCGGATAGCCATGTGTACGCGGATAAAACTCTGTCACGCCACGCTTTTCTGCATTCTCTTTACCGTAAAAACGCAGGTCGCCCTGCGCATAAACTTTCTCCGGCGTGCTGTTGAGCCAGAAGTTCATCAGGTCAAAATGGTGGGTCGATTTGTGCACCAGCAGGCCGCCGGAATTGCGTTTTTCACGGTGCCAGCGACGAAAATAATCTGCCCCGTGTTCGGTATTCAGCAGCCATTCAAAGTGCACCGAAAGTACTTCGCCAATGGTTTCCTGCATCAGCAGTTCACGCATTTTGCTGTGATGTGGCGCGTAGCGGTAATTGAACGCCACACGCACCTGATAGCCAGTTGCATCGACGGCATCCAGAATGCGCAGCGCGCGTTGTTCATCAATGGTCATCGGCTTTTCAGTAATGACGTCACAACCGGCATGCAGGGCGCGGACGATATAATCGTCATGTGTGCGATCCATGCTGGTGACAATCACGATATCCGGTTTGGTTTCGTCGAGCATCGTATTGAAATCAGCAGATTTCCAGGTAGATACCCGTGCGATGCCGCTCTGCTCAAGCTGGCGGTTCGCATAATCCATTCGCGTCTGATTTGTATCACAGAAGGCCACAAATTTTGCGTTGTGGCGGTATTTACCGGTGATCGCTTCAATGTATAAACCTGAGCGTCCGCCGGTGCCAACGAGAGCATATGTTTTCATGAGATCCTCAAAAGGCCCGAGAGCCGTCATCACTGACAAAATTTTGTTAAGGAATTCTTGAGGATAACGATTGAGGGAATTTTTTAAGTGAAGGGTGTCACGCAGTGGGGATAAAAATGAAACGCTGTGCCAGTTTCCAGACACAGCTGATTACTTATGTCAGAAGGCGTCAGGCAGCGCTGACCAGTTGTTCGAGCGCTTTACGGTTGGTCTGTTTGGTGTCGACTTTTACGTAGGCGCTGAATTCTTCCGGAACGACAACGGCTTCGGCCACGCCCGGTTGTGCGAGGATCCGTGCCTGCAGGGCGGAATCTTTCACCGCCAGTTCAGACAGCGTAATACGCAGGCTGCTGACATACGGGGGTTCGGTCATGGTAGAACTGACCAGCAACCAGACGACGGCAATGGCCGCACAAACCAGGAATACGGCACCGGCCCCGACGTGTCCGTAAACATAACCGCCTAAGCTGCCGCCAATCGCCACACCGATGAACTGGCTGGTGGAATAAAGCCCCATCGCCGTGCCTTTGTAGCCCGCGGGTGATTCTTTACTGATAAGCGAAGGCAGAATCGCTTCCATCACGTTGAAAGCCAGGAAGAACAGTTGGATACCGGCGATGACCGCCCATAAATGTAGCCCCGCGGCCCACAGTACGATTTCAGCCAGCAGCAACACAACCACGCAACCCATGAACACCTGTTTCATGTGGCGTTTTTTCTCAGCGTAGACAATCACCGGAATGACAGCGACGAAAGACGTCAGCATGGTGATCAGATACACCCGCCAGTGTTCACTCGGCGGGAAGCCCGCATGTTCCATCACTTGCGGCAACACCACGAAGCTCGACATCAGTAACACGTGAAGACACAGAATACCGAAGTTCAGTTTCAGCAGTTTGGCGTTGCCCATCACTTTGCCGAAGCTGCCTTTTACCATGCTCGATTCGCGATTAAGAATGTGCGTAGCAGGGGAGGGCACCACGGCCACGGTAATGATGATGCCGAGAACGGTCAATACTGCGATCGCCCAGAACAGGGCGTGTAAACCCCAGGCGTGGGTGATGATCGGGCCGAGCACCATAGCAATTGCAAAGGTAATACCAAAACTGATGCCGATAAACGCCATCGCTTTAGTGCGGTTTTGCTCACGGGTCAGGTCAGACAGCAGGGCCATCACGGCGGCAGCAATCGCGCCAGAGCCTTGCAGGGCACGACCAATGATCACGCCCCAGATAGATTCGGTGGAAGCAGCCACAATGCTGCCGATGCAGAAGATGACCAGACCAAAGACGATCAGTGGCTTGCGGCCAACGCGGTCAGAAAGCAGTCCGAATGGGATCTGGAAAACAGCCTGTGCCAGGCCGTAAATGCCGATGGCGATGCCGATCAGTGTTTCGCTGGCGCCGGATAATTTCATGCCGTAGGTGGTCAGCACCGGCAGAACCATGAACATGCCGAGCATGCGCAAAGAAAATACTGTCCCTAGTCCCCATGTAGCCCGACTTTCCTGCGGGGTCATCTGGTTATCGTTCACATTACTACCTCAAAATAACAATCCGACATTTTAATGATTAAGCCGGCCTGGGTAAAACGATGGATCTTTAGCAGATATTACGGTGTTTGCCTGTCAGACTGAGAAAAAGAAAAGGCCAGTATTGCTACTGGCCTTTAGCTGTGATTTCAGCGGGTTACACTGAAGGTGCGTGTTACCAAACGTAGGTCAGCAAGGATGTCGGTGCAGAATTAAAATCCACGGACATCATGAAGCTCAGCGACATGATGGTGATGATGGAGAAACCAAACAGTTTTCTCGCCCACACCACGTCATTTTCCGTTTTATACCCCTTCAGTGCCATGCCCAGCCACCAGATACTGACAGCGGCGGCGACAATCAGGTATTTATAACCTGCATAACCGCTCAGGGTCAGCATCAGCGTCGCAATCATAAACGCCAGAATGTAGACGATAATATGATGCTTGGCGACGGAGATGCCTTTCACTACTGGCAGAACCGGGATACCTGCTGCCTGATAATCTTTGAAGCGGAAGATGGCAATCGCGTACGAATGCGGCATCTGCCACAGGCTGAAAATCAGAAGCAAGATCAGTGCACCGGTATCAAACTGGCCAGAAACGGCACAGTAACCGATAACCGGTGGCGCTGCGCCAGACAAGCTGCCGATCAGCGTGCCGTATACCGAGTTGCGTTTCATGTACAGGCTGTAAACGCCGACATAAACCACAAAGCCCATCACTGCCAGCCACATGGCCAGCGGATTTGCTCCGATATACAACAACGCAAAGCCCGCAATACCCAGAATGGTCGCGTAAACCAGGCTTGTTTTCGGCGGAATAAGCCCTTTCACCAGGACCCGGTTCTTCGTTCTTTCCATGATCCGGTCGATGTCGCGGTCGATAAAGTTGTTAAAGACACAACCCGATGCGACAACCAGCGAAACACCCACCAGTGTGGCGAGAAAGAGTGGGAAGTCGATGCTGCCTTTGGCAGCAAGGAGAAATCCCCCGATGACAGAAATTAAGTTGCCGAAAATAATTCCTGGTTTCGTTACTTGCAGGTATTGCTTAATCATCACGTGCAGCTCGGCTCTTTAACTGACCATCATATTGAGGTTGAGGTTATACATAATCCACAATGAGCCCACAACGACGATAAAGATAATCACAGCGGTGAACAGAAGTGCCACCAGGTTCCAGCGCTCTTCCGACGACGTATTCATGTGCAGGAAGAACACCAGATGGACAA
This sequence comes from Rahnella sp. WP5, assembly GCF_000745615.1. NCBI lineage: Bacteria > Pseudomonadati > Pseudomonadota > Gammaproteobacteria > Enterobacterales > Yersiniaceae > Rahnella > Rahnella sp. WP5. The sequence goes on from NZ_KN050721.1 coordinate 189,835, forward strand.
CAATCTGGATGATTGCAGAAGCAACCACGGTACCCAGAATCAGTGAATGTGACGCCGTGTCGGTCATGACCATGGCAAACGGGATCACCGTCAGGATAACCGACAAGATGAAGCCAATAGCGTATGACTTCAGGCTGCCGTGGCTTGCGCCACCATGGGAAGTAGCAGAATGACTCATTACATTGCTCCCATCAGATAAACAACGGTAAACACGCAGATCCACACCACGTCCAGGAAGTGCCAGAACAGGCTCAGACACATCAGACGGGTTTTGTTGACTTCAGTCAGACCGCGACGTGAAACCTGAACCATCATGGTCAGGATCCAAATCAGACCACAGGTCACGTGCAGACCGTGGGTGGCGACCAGCGCAAAGAAGCCAGACAGGAAACCACTGCGCTGCGGACCATAGCCTTCAGCAATCAGGTGATGGAATTCATAGAGTTCCATCCCGATGAAGCCTAAACCGAACAGGAAAGTCAGGAACAACCAGCCGTTAACCGCTGCTTTGTTACCTTTGTTCATGCCCAGCATCGCAAAGCCGTAAGTGATACTACTGAACAACAGGCAGAAGGTTTCTACCAGTACGAACGGCAGTTCAAAAATGTCTTTACCAGAGGGACCGCCAGCGGTCCCGTTTACCAGTACTGCATAAGTTGCGAACAGGCTCGCAAACAATATGCAGTCACTCATCAGGTAGATCCAGAAGCCGAAGACTTTGGTTGCACCTGCATCGTGGTGCCCATGCTCAGCATGGGCCTCATCGTGGTGAGTCAGAGTATCAGTTGCCATGTTTCACACCTGCTTTACGGATTTGTTCATAATGTTGGTTTTCAATACGTTCCACTTCTTCAACTGGCACGTAGTAATCAACATCTTCGTCGAAGCTTTTCGCAATCCAGGTCGCAGCCAGTGCAATGAAGCTCACCGCGGCCAGCCACCAGATATCCCAGATTAACGCGAAACCACAAACCAGACTCAGCATAGCGATGATGAAACCGGCGCCGCTGTTACGTGGCATATGAATCGGTTCATATTTAGCAGGCTGCTTGTAAGCGGTGCCTTTCTCTTTCATGTCCCAGAACTCATCACGGTCGTGAATTTGCGGCACGATAGCGAAGTTGTAGAACGGAGGAGGAGAAGAGGTTGACCACTCCAGAGTACGTGCGCCCCATGGATCACCGGTCAGATCACGGTTCTGGTCGCGGTCGCGAACGGAAACGAAGATCATGATCAGCTGGCAGAGGATACCGCAGGCAATCAGTGCAGCACCGCACGCTGCAACAACCAGCAGCGGGTGGAACTCAGGATCGATGTTCTGGCTGACACGACGGGTCATACCCATGAAGCCAAGGACGTACAGTGGCATGAACGCAACGAAGAAGCCGATGATCCAGAACCAGAATGAACGCACACCCCATTTTTCGTTCAGCGTGAAGCCGAAGGATTTAGGGAACCAGTAAGTCAGACCTGCGAAGCAACCGAAGACCACACCACCGATAATAACGTTATGGAAGTGGGCAATCAGGAACAGGCTGTTGTGCAGCACGAAGTCAGCACCCGGAACCGCCAGCAGAACACCGGTCATACCACCCACAGAGAAGGTGATGATGAAGCCAACAGTCCACAGCATCGCGGCGTTGAGCGTGATACGGCCCTGATACATGGTGAACAGCCAGTTGAAGATTTTTACCCCGGTCGGGATAGAAATGATCATCGTCATGATGCCGAAGAAGGCATTGACGTTGGCGCCAGAACCCATGGTGAAGAAGTGGTGCAACCAAACGATGAACGACAGCACCGTGATGGCGATGGTTGCCCATACCAGCGAGGTGTAACCGAACAGACGTTTTTTGGAGAAGGTTGCGGTAACTTCTGAGAACACACCGAATACTGGCAGAACCAAAATGTACACTTCCGGATGGCCCCAGGCCCAAATCAGGTTGATGTACATCATCATGTTGCCGCCCATATCATTCGTGAAGAAATGGGTGCCCAGATAACGGTCTAAAGTCAGCAGTGCAACAGTCACGGTCAGAATCGGGAAGGACACGATAATCAACACGTTGGTGCACAGTGCGGCCCAGGTAAATACCGGCATTTTCATCAGCGGCATACCGGGTGCGCGCATCTTCAGGATGGTCGCAAAGAAGTTAACACCGGTCAGCAAGGTCCCGACACCGGATATCTGGAGACTCCAGATCCAGTAATCTACCCCGACCCCCGGACTGTATTCCTTACCTGACAGTGGCGGATAAGCTAACCAGCCGGTCTGTGCGAACTCACCCACACCCAAAGAGATGTTGATCAGCACAACAGCCGCGGCGGTAAACCAGAAGCTCACGTTGTTCAGGAACGGGAACGCAACGTCGCGCGCACCGATTTGCAAAGGAACAACCACGTTCATCAGACCGATTACGAAAGGCATCGCCATGAAGAAGATCATGATCACGCCGTGCGCGGTAAAGATTTGGTCGTAGTGATGAGGAGGAAGGAAGCCCGGCTCGCCCGCAGAGGCAAGCACCTGCTGGCTACGCATCATGATGGCATCGGCAAAGCCACGCAGAAGCATGACGAAGGCCAGAATGATATACATGATACCTAATTTTTTGTGGTCGACGGAGGTCAGCCACTCGGTCCACAGATATTTCCACTTACCGAAATAGGTGATGCCGGCAACTACTGCCAGGCCACCGATAATAATCGCGGCAACTGTGACCATGATAATCGGTTCATGATACGGAACCGAATCAAGCGTTAATTTTCCGAACATCGTTTATTCCTCGGCTCCGGCTGCGTGAGACTGTCCACCCATATCCATGCCTTTCATGTCAGCGCCTGCCGGCATTGGCATGGTGTGACCTTCTGGCGCTGCCTTCATGTCATGCATGGAGTATTTGCCAATGATTTCTTTAAACAAACCAGGTTTTGCAACAGAGAAGTATTCGACCGGGTTGTCGATGCTCTGTGCAGCCAGTTTGTTGAAGTCATCAGTGGTAGCCAGCTGGTTCGGTGCACTTTTCACTTTTGCTACCCAGGTGTCGAAATCGGCACGGGTTGGAGTCGCAATTGTGTTGAACTTCATACCTGAGAAGCCGCGGCCGCTGAAGCTTGCTGAAATGCCTTTATACGTACCCGCTTCATTTGCAATCAAATGCAGCTGAGTTTGCATACCGGCCATCGCATAAATCTGCCCGCCTAACTGAGGAATGAAGAACGAGTTCATGACAGAGTCTGAAGTGACTTTGAACTGAACAGGTACATCTTTAGGAATAACCAGTTCGTTAACGGTCGCGATGCCTTGTTCTGGATAAATGAACAACCATTTCCAGTCCAGAGAAACGACTTCAACCGTCATCGGTTTTTGGTCAGTCACGATTGGCTTGAACGGATCAAGCGAGTGGGTGGTTTTCCAGGTAATCGTTGCCAGGATGGCAATGATAATAATTGGAACTGTCCAGACGACGGCTTCAATTTTGTTGGAGTGGGACCAATCAGGACTGTATTTTGCTTTTGTATTGGAAGCGCGATACTTCCAGGCAAAGGCAAACGCCATGATAATAACTGGTATAACAACGATCAGCATTAAACCGATAGCGGTTAAAATCAGCGTTCTCTGCTCAAGTCCAATTGCTCCCTTGGGATCCATCAATGCCGTATTGCAACCGCTCAACATTACCGCGGAGGCAAATAAGGACAACATCCCAATACTTTTATTGTATTTCTTAAGTCTCATCTAACGACCTCAATAACTAGGGCTCTATTGTCGCTTCAGGTGTGCGGGCATTTTACGGGAAGGTTGCAGGACTGTAAACACGCTTAAACAAGTGTCAAAGCGCTGTTGACACTTTATGTTAACGCAGTCACACATGTCACGGATCGTGACAATTTACAGTGGGCAACAATATGTTGCGTATGGATTTTTTTCTATAGTGATGAAAAACAAGGGGTGACAGATTTTGACATTATAATTGTCGTGCGATATCTCATCGATACGTTTAATTAATGTTAAATTAATGTATAAAGCAGGTGAAATAAAATGCATGAAAAGCCCGAAAGAAAAACTATCCCGGAAAATATTATTTTTTCTGAATTTAATTTATTGCGTCCTATTTATAGATCATTTGTTAAATGAAACGCGCCATTCATTTCGAATGAATGGCGGTAAATCAGGAACGTGCAGTACGGCGCAGAGATAAAAAATCGAGCAGACTGCCTAAAATAACGCCAGTCAGGCAAATAACTGCTCCCGTTTCTAACAAGGTTGTCGCCAGCCTTTGCCAGGATGCCCAGCCCATACTGTCGACAATCAGCGTGATCAGCCAGAGTATCAATAACAAGCTTCCCGTCAGCATGCAACGTAATGCCCAGCGATACGGGGCGGCAAAGTGAATGCGCGGCAGGAAACTGTCTGTATTTTGGGTGTATTCGAGGGTCTGCCGGCAAACTGCCAGCAGCAGTAAACCGGGCACCGCTGCCACAATCGAGAAAAGATAAAACCACGGCCAGCCATAAGCTTCAACGAACCATCCGGCAATTGGCCCGACATACACGCGGCCCACGGCAGACAATGCTGAAAGCAGCGCAAACTGGGTGGCAGAGAATGAGCGATTACACAGCGTCATCAGGAGTGCCACGAACGCTGCCGTCCCCATACCGCCACACAGGTTTTCAAAGAAAATCGCCGCGCCCATAGTGGTTAAATCTTTATCGGTGATGGCGAGGATCCAGTAACCGGCGTTAGAAACAGCCTGCAAAATCCCGAATAACATCAGGGCGCGGAACAAGCTCAGACGCTGCATTAACATTCCGCCAAACAATGCACCGATGATGGTTGCCATCAGCCCGAGCGTTTTATTTACCAGCCCGACCTCCCCCGCATCAAAACCGACGCCACGGATCAAAAATGTTGTACTCAGGCTTCCCGCAAACGCATCGCCCATCTTGTACATCACGATGAGCAGCAAAATCAGCCAGGCATTGTTGCGGCCAAAAAAGTCTTTCAGCGGTGCGACGACGGCCATCTCCATGGTACGCGGCGCTGGTTGGGTATTTTCAGGCTCCGGCGACAACAGGGTGGCGAGAACGCCGATGAGCATCATACCTGCCATCAGCCAGTACATATGCTGCCAGCCGAGATACCGATCAGCCAGCCATAATGCCAGTCCGCCGGAGACCAGCATTGCCAGGCGGTAACCCAGAACTGACACGGCGGCACCATTTCCGCGTTCTTCCGGTGGCAGTAAATCGGTTTTATACGCGTCGAAAACGATGTCCTGCGACGCCGAGGCGAATGCAATCAGTACGGCCAGCGCGGCGAGCCAGAATAAATCTTTTGAAGGGTCCATAAAACCCATCGCGAAAATCGCCACGACCAGCAACAACTGCGTCAGGATCAGCCATCCGCGTCTGCGCCCGAGAAAAGAAGGCGTGTAACGGTCCATCATCGGTGACCATAAGAACTTGAACACGTAGGCCTGACCTACCAGCGAAAAAATGCCGATGGTTTTCAGGTCAACATTTTCGACCGTCATCCACGCCTGCAACGTGCCGGACGTCAGCGCCAGGGGTAAACCGGAAGCGAAGCCCAGAAGCAGTAAAATGACCGTATTGCGTTGCGTGAAAATTTTAAAGTACTGACTGATCATGAAAATTGTGTTCCTGCGAACCGTTGAGAGAGTGGCGCATACGCATAATAAAGGAGGGGATGCATTTCAGGAAAGATAATCACTGGCCTTAAAAAGCATTCTGCCCGGACGAGCCGGGCAGAATTCATCACGCAAACTTCAGCTGAACTTAACGGGCATTCGCTTTGATGAAGTCACTGATGCTGGTGTCTGACGCCATGTCACTGATGACATCGCCCAGTGTGGTGTTAACTGCGTTGGTAATTTTTGCGTTAGTCGCAGACAGTGCACCCTGAACGTTATACGTCGAGCGGTAGTTTTTCACCTGCTTGCTGCCGTTCTTCGCCGTTGCGATGATGGAGATGTCGGCTTTAGTGGTGATGTTATAACGCAGGTTACCTTCCTGAACATCTGCATACAGGTTGTTCACTACAATTTGCAAATCAACCGCGCCGTCAGCCCCTACCATGTAACCTCTGGCGGTCATTTGTTTCTCCAGTGATTCCTGCAACAGGAAACGCAGATCGCGTGACGGTGTCAGGGAAATCAACTGCCCATCGCGGTTCACTTTTGCCAGTGCCTGATCCTGACGCTGGTCAGCACCGTTGATGCTGATAGTAATGCCCTGAAGCGTTGGATCTTGTGAAGGCAGAACAATTTTCGGTGAAACGTCCAGGGTGTTAGTGCTGGTGGCGCAACCGGCCAGCATGAACAGTGCCAGAACAGGGAAAATAATTTTCTTTAGCATGTGTATTTTCTCAATATTAATAAGGGAATAGTGCTCAAAAATTTGCCGACATCATAACATTGCCATTTGCCGGGGGAAGTCCCAACAATCCGGAAAAGCGTGTTTTTCGCGTTTTTTTTCAGCAAAGTCGCAGTAAAGCTGCGGGCTGCTGACGCCATCCGTAGCGAAGCGGCAGTTTCTTTGACAGACTGAGCGCCATTTTTATCAATCTGCAGCAGAAATTTATTGTTCTGGCGTGCATAGAATCTGGAAAGCCGCCTATCATTATAAAGAGATAGGTGTACCAGACAGGCGCAGTTCTCTGCTGATGCGGTGTAAGGAGATTGCTATGATTCGTGAGCAAATAGAAGCAAAATTAGTTGAAGCATTTGAACCTGCGTTTCTGGAAGTGACTGACGAAAGCTATCGTCATAATGTCCCGGCAGGCTCCGAGAGCCATTTTAAAGTGGTCATGGTGTCGGATAAGTTTATCGGGGAGCGTTTCCTGGCGCGTCATCGTGCCATCTATGGCAGATTAACGGAGGAGCTGGCAGGCAGCGTGCATGCGCTGGCTTTGCACACGTATACCCTGAAAGAATGGGAAGGCTTACAAGATACGGTGCCAGCTTCACCGCCGTGTCGCGGCGCGGGCACCATGGCCTGACAGTCGCGATCTGATTCACAAAAGGCATAAATATCGGCATTTGACGCGGTAACACTGGAACTTTCCTTGCCAGATGCGGTATTAGTAGATGCGAATTTCAAGAAACGGCCTGCGGGCCGTTTTTGTTTTTCTTCTGACGGACTGACGGCACGAGGTTTATACCTCTGAATGGCCGCATTTTTCGAAGGATCGAGTCCCGTGTGAGTTTCCTCCCGCGCAACAGAGACCGTCCTCGACTCAATGCGTATGCGCCGCTATAATGTCGCGTCTAATTTTTCCGGAATGGTTTCGGACGCTCTCGAATACAGGGCTACGTTCTGATACAGAACTGTCCCGGTTCTTAGAAGTCGTTTTCAAGGTAAGTTTGCGCTCATCTTGAGAACGACTTCTGGAGTTGACCGAGCACTGTGATTTTTTTTTGAGGTAACAAGATGCAAGTTTCTGTTGAAACCACTCAAGGCCTTGGGCGCCGCGTAACGATTACTGTTCCTGCTGAAAGCATTGAAAAAGCAGTGAGCAGTGAACTGATCAACGTCTCTAAAAAAGTACGTATTGACGGCTTCCGTAAAGGCAAAGTACCAAGCCACATCATTGAACAGCGTTACGGCGCGTCAGTACGTCAGGACGTACTGGGTGATCTGATGCAACGCAATTTCGTTGATGCGATCATCAAAGAAAAAATCAATCCAGCTGGCGCACCTAACTACATCCCGGGTGAGTACAAGCAGGGTGAAGACTTTAACTTCTCCGTAGAATTTGAAGTGTACCCGGAAGTTGAGCTGAAAGATCTGGAAAACATCGAAGTTGAAAAACCGGTTGTTGAAGTTAACGACGCTGATGTTGATACCATGCTGGAAACTCTGCGTAAGCAACAAGCGGACTGGAAAGAAACTGATGCTGCGGCCACTGCTGAAGACCGTGTGACTGTTGATTTCTCCGGTTCCATCGACGGTGAAGAATTCGAAGGCGGCAAAGCTTCTGATTTCGTACTGGCTATGGGCCAGGGCCGCATGATTCCAGGCTTCGAAGACGGTCTGGTGGGTCACAAAGCCGGTGAAGAATTCACAATCGACGTGAACTTCCCGGAAGATTACCATGCTGAAAACCTGAAAGGTAAAGCGGCTAAGTTCGCGATTACTTTGAAGAAAGTCGAAGAGCGTGAGTTGCCAGAACTGACCCCTGAATTCATCAAACGTTTCGGCGTGGCTGATGGTTCTGTTGAAGGTCTGCGTGCTGAAGTGCGTAAAAACATGGAACGCGAGCTGAAAGGTGCTGTTCGTAACCGCATCAAAACTCAGGCAATCGACGGTCTGGTCAGCGCTAACGAAATCGACGTGCCATCTGCACTGATCGACGGCGAAGTGGATGTTCTGCGTCGTCAGGCTGCACAACGTTTTGGCGGCAACGAAAAACAAGCGCTGGAACTGCCACGCGAATTGTTTGAAGAGCAAGCTAAACGTCGCGTCGTTGTTGGTTTGTTGCTGGGCGAGGTCATCAGCCAGCACGAACTGAAAGCTGATGAAGATCGCGTTAAAGCACTGATCGAAGAAATGGCTTCTGCGTACGAAGATCCACAGGAAGTTGTTGAGTTCTACAGCAAAAACAAAGAGCTGATGAACAACATGCGTAACGTCGCACTGGAAGAACAAGCGGTCGAAACTCTGTTGTCTAAAGCGAAAGTGACTGAAAAAGCCACTACCTTTACTGAACTGATGAACCAGACTCAACCTGCATAATTGTAATGCACGTTGCTGAACCTGTTTACAGGTTTGCTTCCAAAGCCCGCGGTTTTTACTGCGGGCTTTTTATTTCCTGAAAATCAGGTATTTTTGTTTTGGCTGTTGTTTTTGCACTATATTTATCAATATAAAGCACAGCCCACGTAGAAACTGTTGACTGACACCCTCAGGATGGCTTTTTACTGGCTCAGGGGGCACGCCAAAAAAGAAATATCACTGCAGGCTTGAAAAAGGGGGCAATTCCCCCAATTGATAAGAGCTAACCCAGGTAAATTTGTAGTTAAAATCTGACTGATAAACACCGTCAGGCGTGTAAATGGCGACTTGGCCGCTTGAGCATAGTCATGTGTGCCTATCTCAAGTAGAATCGATTTTAAATAGCGCCAAACAGAATCTATTAGGAGACGGTTATGTCATACAGTGGTGAAAGAGAGCAATTTGCACCAAACATGGCGTTGGTACCCATGGTGGTTGAGCAAACTTCACGGGGCGAGCGTTCATACGATATTTTCTCCCGTCTGCTTAAGGAACGTATCATCTTCCTGACCGGTCAGGTTGAAGACCATATGGCTAACCTGATTGTTGCCCAGATGCTGTTCCTGGAAGCAGAAAGTCCGGAAAAAGACATTTATTTGTATATCAACTCACCGGGCGGCGTGATCACTGCCGGTATGTCGATTTATGACACCATGCAGTTCATCAAACCGGATGTCAGCACGATTTGTATGGGACAAGCCTGTTCAATGGGCGCATTCCTGTTAACAGCCGGTGCCGAAGGCAAACGCTTCTGCCTGCCAAATTCCCGTGTGATGATCCACCAGCCACTGGGCGGTTTCCAGGGTCAGGCAACGGATATTGAGATCCACGCTAAAGAAATTCTGAAAGTGAAATCTCGTATGAATGAGCTGATGGCGAAACATACGGGCAAATCTCTTGAAGAAATAGAGCGTGACACTGAGCGTGACCGTTTCCTGTCCGCTGATGAGGCTGTACAGTACGGGTTAGTAGACTCCGTATTTACCCATCGCGCCTGACGGCTTATTTCTGCCGGGCTGATGGTCTATAGTTATACTCATACGGACGTCTCAAAGGCAGGACTTGAGTTACTGAAGTCCTGCAAGCAATGAGTCATAACAGGAATGAACAGACATCAGCCAATCATGCGGCTGTTGTGTAATATAGTCGTGTCGTGGTGTTATTGTTACGCTGCGGGACTGATACCAGAGAAGAGGTTTACTGATGACAGATAAGCGCAAAGACGGTTCAGGAAAGCTGCTGTACTGCTCTTTTTGCGGCAAAAGCCAGCATGAAGTTCGTAAGCTGATTGCCGGGCCGTCAGTGTATATCTGCGATGAATGTGTCGATTTATGTAATGACATTATTCGCGAAGAGATCAAAGAAGTCGCGCCACACCGTGAACGCAGTGCATTACCGACGCCGCATGAAATCCGTCAGCACCTTGACGATTATGTTATCGGCCAGGAACCTGCAAAAAAAGTGCTGGCAGTGGCGGTCTACAACCACTATAAGCGCCTGCGTAATGGCGATACCAGCAACGGTATCGAATTAGGCAAGAGTAACATCCTGCTGATCGGGCCGACCGGTAGCGGCAAAACGCTGCTGGCTGAAACCCTGGCGCGTTTCCTGGATGTGCCATTTACCATGGCCGATGCCACCACGCTGACCGAAGCCGGTTATGTGGGTGAGGACGTCGAAAATATCATTCAGAAACTGCTGCAAAAATGTGACTACGACGTACAGAAAGCGCAACGCGGCATTGTTTACATTGATGAAATTGACAAGATTTCCCGCAAGTCTGACAACCCATCGATCACGCGTGATGTGTCCGGTGAAGGTGTACAGCAGGCACTGCTGAAACTTATTGAAGGCACCGTGGCTGCTGTTCCACCGCAAGGCGGACGTAAGCATCCGCAGCAGGAATTTTTGCAGGTTGATACTTCGAAAATCCTGTTTATCTGTGGCGGTGCTTTTGCCGGCCTGGATAAAGTGATTGGACAGCGTATCAATACGAATACCGGTATCGGTTTCGGCGCTGAAGTGAAAGGCAAAGAGCAGAAAGCGACTGAAGGTCAGTTACTGGCTCAGGCTGAACCCGAAGATTTGATTAAATTTGGTCTGATCCCTGAGTTCATAGGTCGTCTGCCAGTGGTGGCGACTCTGAGTGAGCTCAATGAAGAAGCCCTGATTCAAATCCTGAAAGAGCCGAAAAATGCCCTGACTAAGCAATATCAGGCATTGTTTAATCTCGAAGGCGTTGAACTGGAATTCCGGGATGAAGCGCTGACGGCCATTGCCAAAAAAGCCATGATCCGTAAAACCGGTGCGCGTGGCCTGCGTTCCATTGTGGAAGCGGCATTGCTGGATACCATGTATGATCTGCCGTCTCTCGAAGATGTCGAGAAAGTGGTTATTGATGAATCCGTGATTGCGGGTCAGTCAGAGCCTCTGATGATTTATGGCAAGCCGGAAGCACAACAAGCATCTGGCGAATAATTAGCCAATCTATCCAGAGAGTTAGCCACGAAATGGGGGATTTTGTCCCCCATTTTTTTTTCGCACATTCTTATCGTTGAATGTCGGACATTCATCCCCATATACTCAGTTAACGACTTGCTGAAACCCGTCTGACTCGTGTTTCACGAGATTTCCTTAACCTGGCGGAAGCTAAACTAAGAGAGAGCTCTATGAACCCTGAGCGTTCTGAACGCATAGAAATCCCCGTATTGCCTCTGCGCGATGTGGTGGTTTATCCGCACATGGTGATCCCGTTGTTTGTTGGCAGGGAAAAATCGATTCGATGCCTCGAAGCTGCGATGGATCACGACAAAAAAATCATGCTGGTGGCGCAGAAAGAAGCCTCAACAGATGAGCCGGGCGTTAATGATCTCTTCTCCGTGGGTACGGTTGCCTCAATATTACAAATGCTGAAGCTCCCGGATGGCACGGTAAAAGTGCTGGTGGAAGGGTTACAACGCGCGCGTATTACGACACTTTCTGACAGTGGCGAGCATTTTGCTGCCCAGGCGGAGTACCTGGAATCTCCGGCCGTGGATGAACGCGAGCAGGAAGTTCTGGTGCGTACTGCGATTAATCAGTTTGAAGGCTACATCAAGCTGAACAAAAAGATCCCGCCGGAAGTGCTGACTTCGCTGAACAGCATTGAAGATGCTGCACGTCTGGCTGACACCATCGCGGCACATATGCCACTGAAACTCGCTGACAAACAATCTGTACTGGAAATGTTTGATATCACCGAGCGTCTGGAATATTTGATGGCGATGATGGAATCGGAAATTGACCTGTTGCAGGTTGAGAAACGCATTCGCAATCGTGTCAAAAAACAGATGGAGAAAAGCCAGCGCGAGTACTATCTGAATGAGCAAATGAAAGCGATTCAGAAAGAACTGGGCGAAATGGATGACACGCCTGACGAGCACGAGGCGCTGAAACGCAAAATCGAAGCGGCCAAAATGCCGAAAGATGCGCGTGAGAAAACCGAAGCTGAGCTGCAAAAACTGAAAATGATGTCGCCGATGTCCGCCGAAGCTACGGTTGTCCGTGGATATATCGACTGGATGCTTCAGGTGCCATGGAATGCCCGCAGCAAAGTGAAAAAAGACCTGATCAAAGCACAGGAAGTTCTGGATACTGACCATTATGGTCTGGAGCGTGTCAAAGACCGCATTCTGGAATACCTCGCCGTGCAGAGTCGCGTCAGCAAAATCAAAGGCCCAATCCTGTGTCTGGTCGGGCCTCCGGGTGTGGGTAAAACCTCACTGGGTCAGTCAATCGCACGCGCGACTGGCCGTCAGTATGTTCGTATGGCGTTGGGTGGCGTACGTGATGAAGCGGAAATCCGTGGTCACCGTCGTACCTATATCGGTTCCATGCCGGGCAAACTGATCCAGAAAATGGCGAAAGTGGGGGTTAAAAACCCGCTGTTCCTGCTTGATGAAATCGACAAGATGTCATCGGATATGCGTGGCGATCCGGCTTCTGCCTTGCTGGAAGTATTGGATCCGGAACAGAACGTGGCGTTCAACGATCACTATCTGGAAGTCGATTACGACCTGTCAGATGTGATGTTTGTGGCGACCTCGAACTCGATGAACATCCCGGCTCCGCTGCTGGACCGTATGGAAGTGATCCGTCTTTCCGGTTATACCGAAGACGAAAAACTGAACATCGCCAAACAGCACCTGTTGCCGAAACAGCTTGAACGTAATGCGCTTAAGAAGAACGAACTGACTGTGGATGACAGCGCAATAACTGGCATCATCCGTTTCTATACCCGTGAAGCGGGTGTACGTAGTCTGGAACGTGAGTTGTCGAAACTGTGCCGTAAAGCGGTTAAGCAATTGCTGATGGATAAAGACATCAAGCACATTGAAATTAACGGCGACAACCTGAAAGATTTCCTCGGCGTGCAGAAGGTCGATTATGGCCGTGCTGATACCGAAAACCGGGTAGGCCAGGTTACTGGTCTGGCGTGGACCGAAGTGGGCGGTGAATTGCTGACCATCGAAACGGCCTGCGTACCGGGCAAAGGTAAGCTGACTTACACCGGTTCTCTCGGGGAAGTCATGCAGGAATCCATTCAGGCTGCACTGACGGTTGTCCGTTCACGCGCAGACAAACTGGGTATCAACCCTGACTTCTACGAAAAACGTGATATTCACGTTCACGTACCCGAAGGGGCAACGCCGAAAGATGGCCCGAGTGCCGGTATTGCCATGTGTACCGCGCTGGTGTCTTGTCTGACGGGTAACCCGGTTCGTGCGGATGTTGCGATGACCGGTGAGATCACACTGCGTGGTCTGGTTCTGCCAATCGGTGGTCTGAAAGAAAAGCTGCTGGCGGCCCACCGTGGTGGCATCAAAGTGGTTCTGATCCCGGACGACAACAAACGTGATCTGGAAGAAATTCCGGCGAACGTGCTGGCAGATCTTGAGATCCATCCGGTAAAACGCATTGATGATGTTCTCAACATCGCACTGCAAAATCCGGCTTACGGTGCATTGCCGGTGGCAGCAAAATAGTGACCTCAGCTTACACAGTTGAATAAAACTCAGGCTGGCAGGTGAAATCTCACTTGCCAGCTTTTTTTTGTGCCGTTAACTTAGTGAACGGTCAAAGGGTTTCAGGCTGCTTTCAGTCGCTTGCATCACTCTGACAAGATTGATATAACAGCAGCGCGGTCACGTCTGCAGGGAAAATGCGCCGTGATGAACGAATTTTAAGAGGGGATGATAAGAGTGAATAAGTCACAATTGATCGACAAAATTGCTGCCGGTGCTGATATTTCTAAAGCCGCAGCGGGACGTGTTTTAGATGCTGTTCTTGCATCTGTCACTGACACCCTGAAAGCTGGGGATGAAGTAGCTCTGGTTGGTTTTGGTACTTTCTCCGTTCGCGAGCGTTCAGCACGTACTGGTCGTAACCCACAGACCGGTAAAGAAATCAGCATTGCAGCCGCTAAAGTGCCGGGCTTCCGTGCAGGTAAAGCGCTGAAAGATGCCGTTAACGGTTAATTACCCGCAGACTGACGTCGAAACTGTGTGAGGCGCATCACTGATGCTTTTCATTCAGGTCTGGTTGTTAAACAATAACCTGACGTCATCGGGCTGGTAAGGTAAGATACAAGGCGCATCGAAAACGGTGCGCTTTTTTTATTACAGCGGAGTGTTGCCACACTATGATGGACAATTTACGCGCGGCCGCCAATCACGTCGTGCTCAAAATCATTCTGGCCCTGATTATTCTGTCCTTTATTTTGACAGGGGTAGGCAACTACCTGATCGGCGGTTCAGGCGACTATGCAGCGAAAGTGAATGGTCAGGAAATAGGACGTGCTCAGCTGGAACAGGCAGTTCAAAACCAGCGTAGCCGCTTGCAACAGCAGCTTGGAGATCAATTCTCTGCGCTTGCGGGCAGCGACGGTTATATGCAGCAATTACGCCAGGAATCCCTGAGCAACCTGATTGACGTCACGTTGCTGGATCAGTATTCCAAAAAATTAGGCATTACCGTCAGCGATCAGCAAATCAAAGACGCGATTTTTGCGACTCCGCAATTCCAGACTGATGGCCGTTTCGACAATGCTAAATATCTGCAAAGCATCCAGGGTATGGGATACACCGCGGATAACTTTGCGCAGTTGATGAAACAACAGTTAATCAGTCAGCAACTTGAGCAAGCCTACGGTCAGTCCGATTTCGTTTTGCCAGTGGAAAGTAAATCTCTAGGTGGGTTGATTCTGCAAAGTCGTGATGTGCAGACTGCCACATTGGATACCGATGCGCTGGCAGCTAAACAGCAGGTCACTGACGCTGAATTGCAGGCATTCTACGACCAGAATAAAAACAGTTTCCTCTCGCCTGAACAGGTGAAAGTCAGCTACATCGAAATGGATGCAGCGGCCATGCAGGGGAAAACTAACGTGACGGATGCGGATATCAGCGCCTATTACGACCAGCATAAAAGCGAATTTGGTCAGCCTGAACGCCGTCGCTACAGTGTCATTGTTCTGAAATCTCAGGCCGATGCTGACGCAGTGGCTGCCGAGCTGAAAAAAGGCACCGATTTCGCGGAACTGGCTAAGACCAAATCGACCGATGCGCTGAGTGCCAGACAAGGTGGTGACCTCGGCTGGATGGAGCCTGAAACGACGTTGCCAGAATTTAAAAATGCCAATCTGACCACCAAAGGTCAGGTGTCTGGTGTGATTAAATCGGACAGCGGTTTCTTCATTTTGCGCCTTGATGACGTGACGCCTGAGCAGGTCAAACCGTTAGCTGACGTTCGCAACACGATTGCCGACAAGCTCAAACAAGAGAAATCATTGGATGCCTACTACGCGCTGCAACAGAAAGTCAGCGAAGCGGCAACCAATGACAACGAATCTCTGGCTTCTGCTGAAGATGTTGCCGGTACGAAAGCGGTTCATACAGATTGGTTCACTCAGAATCAAATCCCGGCAGGTATCAATTTCAAACCTGTCGTACAGGCGATTTTCGACGGCGGCCTGATTGGTCAGGACGGTTCTCCGGGCAGTAACTCAGACATTATTACCGTTGATGGTGACCGCGCCTTTGTAGTTCGCGTGGATGCACACAAAGCTGAAGGGGTTAAACCTTTCGCTGACGTGAAAGATCAGGTGACGACGCTGGTGAAACGGCAGAAAGCACAGGATCAGGCGCGTATGGAAGGTGAGAAACTGCTGACCGCGTTGAAAGAAGGCAAAGGCGATGACGCCATGAAAGCTGCCGGCCTGACATTTGGTGCCGTCCAGAAAGTACAGCGTAGCCAGCAGCCTTCTGCATTCGAAGAAAACGTTTACGCACTGCCTCATCCTCAGAAAGACCAACCGGTTTATGGGCTGACTCAGGACGATAAAGGCAACAGTGTACTGGTCAAACTGAATGCGGTGACGCCGGGTACCATTCCTGCCGCTGATACAGCACGTTTCAATCAGGAAATGCAACAGACGTCCTCGAATGTGGCCTTTGATTCGCTGCTGACCAACCTGCGTCAGGAAGCGAAAATCAAATACGGTTCTGCTGCACAAAACCAGTAAACGCCGCAAAGTTTTGCAACGCGTTGCAACAAACAAAAGGCCGCTTCCGCGGCCTTTTCCACATTTGAATGTTGCCCATTGTCCGCTTTCTCTGCCTGATGCATTCTCTCCGTGCTGTCAAACACATGGAGGATACAGCATGAAAAAATTAGGCATCACCTCACTTTCGTTAGCTCTCGCTCTGGGACTTTCCACACTACCGGTCATGTTGCAGGCCGCTCCCAATGCGGCCAGCAGCGTGGCGACCACGACGGCGGCGCCAGCGACGGCAGCCAGCAAAGTCACTGGCCCGCAAGTGAAAAAGGAACAAGTGGCAGTGACCGATGAAAGTACCGTAAGCATCAACACGGCGACTGCGGAAGAATTTGCCAATGTGATGAACGGAGTAGGGATGAAAAAAGCGCAAGCCATCGTCAGTTACCGCGAAGATCTTGGGCAATTTACGGATATCGAACAATTGCGTGAAGTTCCGGGAATTGGTGCTGCATTGTTTGAACGTAACAAGGACCGTCTGAAATTGTGACGGATGTCGCGGCGGTGATCCCTTAACGGTTGCCGCCGTTTTCTTCTGCTAATCTCTAGAGACATCTGACCAGTTTGGTTGTAAGCCTCAGACGACTATCAGGAGTTTCTTAACGATTATGCATACGTTCATTAAAGTTCGCGGTTTCCACATTGACGTTTATCAGCACGTAAACAACGCGCGTTATCTGGAATTTCTTGAAACAGCGCGCTGGGAATGGCTCGACAATCAGTCAGGTTTCCAGTGGATGAGCCAGAACAAGATTGCCTTCATCGTGGTGAATATCAACATCAATTACCGCAAGCCTGCGGTATTGGGGGATGTCTTGCGCATTGACAGCAGTTTGCAACAACTGAACGGGCGCAGTGGTGTTCTCGAGCAGGTTGTCACATGTGAAGGTGATGTGGTTGCGGATGCGACGCTGACGTTCGTGTGTATCGATTTGCGTACGCAAAAAGCGCTGCCGCTGGAAGGGGAATTGCTCGAGCGGTTACGTGAACTGGAACTGGAAAACGATTAATCGTTTCCCCTTACGCAAGATCACTTTCCCGTCAAAAGAATACGCCAACGGGCGGTTGAAAGCCGCCCGTTACCGGCAAAACATTAAAACTGAAAAATTAACGCAGTCCGGTTTTCTTCTTCAGGCTGGTCATCACGCCCGTTTTATCCTGCTGGTATTGCTGCAAACCATTAGCGCGTAAATGACAGGCTGCACATTCACCACAACCATCACCAGCAATGCCGTTGTAGCAGGTCAGCGTTTTATGGCGAACCAGATCCAACTGCTGGTAATAATCGGCCAGCGCCCAGGTTTCGGCTTTATTGAGCCACATCAGCGGTGTTTCGAAACGCACATCGCGCGCCAGACCCAGCGACACAGCCGTGTTCAGCGCCTTGACGAATTCATCACGGCAATCCGGATAACCGGAGAAGTCAGTTTCACACACGCCGGTGATGACGGCTTCTGCCTGGATCTGATAGGCATAAATGGCCGCCAGCGTCAGGAACAGAATATTACGACCGGGAACGAACGTACTCGGCAAGCCCCCGTTGTTTTCATCACCAAAATTAGGCACCGGAATGTTATCGCGGGTCAGGCTGCTGACAGCCAGTTCGTTTAATAACCCGACATCCAGCACTTTATGGGCACGTGCGCCCAGTTCCACAGACAGTTTTTGTGCAATCTCGATTTCTGCACGATGACGCTGACCATAATCGAAAGTAACGCAGTGGACTTCGTCATATTGCTTCAGAGCCTGAATCAGACAGGTTGTTGAATCTTGTCCGCCGCTAAAAACTACCACTGCTCTTTTCATTCTGATTACCTGTTGTTTGAAACCATTATCTGAAATTCACTGCGCATCGGGCAGTAAAAGTGCCCTAATGTTACTTTCCTTTACCCCGGGAGTGTAGTGAAACAGCTCCTTCAGGCACTTTCCGTTGGCAGCGGCGGCGGAACCCATGCCTGACAGAAATCGAACCAGCCCCATGCGGTGAGTTGCACACCGCTGATGCGTGGTGGTGCGCTGACCTGATACTGATAATTAAACAACGGTGTGACGATGGCCGACTTCATCCACTGAAATAAATGATCGCGCAGTTCGTCCGAGCGATGGTTCTCCAGCGGGATTTGCTGAATAGCGGCCAGGCGCTGTTGCTGGCAAACATAATCTTTTTCGCGCAGGATCCCCGGCCAGAGCGGATCTTGCTGTAACCAGTTCTCCAGTGAGGCATCGGGAGATTCGCCAATCAGACGATCACCGAGAAGCAGATCGGCCCAGCCCAGCAGTGCATCATCTTCCCAAAGTCGCCCGGCATGATATTTAACCTCCAGTGCACAATCTTCTTCCGCCAGCTTTTCCTTTAGTGCCTGCGCCACCAGCTCAAATTCAACCGGCGGGTGAAACAGCAATGTCAGCTTTTCAGGCAATGGAACATCAGCATCGTCATGCAAAGGTATTGGCCAGCCAGGCAGCATTTCTTTGCTGGCTTTCACCAGATCATGATCGATAGGCAAATTATCCAGCATGCCGCTGCGCTGGATCAGACGGACGATTTTACGCGCCTGAGCCTCATTCAATACGCCACGTTTCAGATTGGCGGCGATGTAGCAAAATCCCAGGCTGGTGCTGCGTCTGACCGGTTTCACGCGCGATAATTCATCCTGTTCACCCAAAATGATCCTGACCGGATGCTGGCAGCTGACATTGCTTTTTTGTGCAAAGAGTTGCGGTGTGATCCAAAATTCAATAGCCGCCAGATAAGGATGCTGTAAGGCGTACAACGTATGTTGTTCAAGCCTGATCAGTTCAGGTGAAAAGGTAGTCAGACGAAAAGGACCCGCGCCGATATGTGGATTATCGGGATGGGATAACAGGCAGTTAAGGTCGGCAAACCGGTGCGCCAGCCAGTAATCGGGTTTATCGAGATCAAACTGCAGACAAAGTGCGTGCGGCTGAGACAATCTGCTCACGCAAGCCAGATTATGTTTACTGCGCGGCGAGTTTTGCAGTTGTTCAAAGCGCGTCATTAATTGCGCGGTCTTCAGTGGTTCTCCGTTATGCCAGAACAACTGACTACGCAGGAAAAATTGCCAGGTTTTGCCGTTATTACTGATTTGCCAGTGATGGGCCAGATCGGGCTGGGGGGCTGAATTTCCCGGAATAAAACGCGTCAGTCCTGCATGAATAGTATGGGCAAGATGTTGCTCGGCACGGCCGGTCAACGTCAGCGGATCTAAAGGCTGGAGAGGGCGATAATAGGGTATACGCAGCGTGGGCGCATCTTCCTGCCATTGCCCGCCCAAATGCGGCGCCAGCAGTGCATTGAGATGGCTCGGATCCAGCTGGCTTAGCTGCAACGCGGCCGAATGTTCGCCATTTTTCAGCAACTCCTGCAAACAGGCTCCCCGCAATTCTTCGGAGGTTTTCAGGCAGCAAAGTGACGCACGCTTCCCGCGACCTGCTTGGGATTGCCAGTCAATCCAGCCCGCATCCTGAAAGTGTTTCAGCAACGTTCGGGTATGACGTTCACTGCAACAGAAAATCTCAGCCAGTTCGGCCACGGTAAACTGAACCGGAACTTGTCCGGTCTTCAGGTATAAACGCTGAAATTGATTAAGCCGGTTTTGCAGGCGCACGGTAAATACGGAACCTTATTTTTGCTGTGAATTAACCTGTTCATCATATCGTGCGTATGGCGCGCTGGCTTGCAGCGAAGAGCCAGAGTGTGAGCTAAAACCGGAACAGTATTCACAAACTGTTCACTATTAGTTCCGCAAATCGCAGTCCATACTTTGAGGGTGAAAATCATTCCTTTTCTGAGAGAAAATATGTTCCGTTTAGCTGCATTTGATATGGATGGCACTCTGCTTTTACCCGATCACACGCTGGGCGAAAAAACACTGGCAACATTGCGTCAGCTGGCTGAAAAGCCGGTAAAACTGACGTTTGCCACCGGCCGTCATTATCTCGAAATGAAAGATATTCTGGCGAACATCGGACTGGACGGTTTTCTGATCACCGGAAACGGCACGCGAATTCATGACTTGTCCGGGCACCGGTTGCATGCCAGTGACTTGTCCGAAGATTGTGCACACGAGCTTTTGCACACGCAATGGGATACACCTGCCAGCCAGCATGTATTCCGTGATGATGGCTGGTTTACGTCTCTGGACGATCCGGATTTGCTGATCCCGCATCAGTTCAGCGGCTTCCGCTATCAGTTACAGGATCTGGGTTTATTGCCTGATTCTGGTAACAGCAAAGTGTGTTTCTGCGCACCGCATGAAACCTTGCTGGCGCTGGTACCCCAACTGGAAGCGCATTTCGGCCCGCGTCTTGACCTGTGTTTTTCAGCGGCAGATTGTCTGGATGTGCAGCCCGCAGGCAGTAATAAAGGCAGTGCTCTGGCGCTTCTCACTGCAGGTCTGGGGATCGATATGTCTGAATGCATGGCATTCGGCGATGCCATGAACGACAAGGAAATGCTGGAAAGTGTCGGGATGGGGCTGATTATGGGCAACGCTTTGCCGGTGCTGAAAGAACAGGCCTCTCATTTACAAATCATCGGACATTGCCGTAATCAGGCTGTGTCTCACTTTTTGCAACACTGGCTGCACACTCCACACCTCACCTATTCCCCCGAATATTAAGGTATTGCAGCAAGCCGGGTTCACTTTAACTGTCCCGGCTTTTTTCCTCTTCATCCTTCGAACTGCAACTGCGTTAGCTGCATTCTTTCACCCGAATCACTTACTCTTGTAAGCTCATCGGGATTCATTCATTTGCTACCTTGTTGTAGTTCGAATGATTTCGAGGATATTCAGTTGAGACCTTCCAGTTGTGCAGCGTAAACGGAAATATCCCCGATATTCTTCGCTACCCAGTTGTCATCAAAGTAGGTATTCAGATAACGTTCACCGCTGTCGCAAAGCAGGGTAACGATCGAGCCGGTTTCACCTTTCTCGCGCATTTGTTTTGCCAGTTGCAATGCCCCCCACATATTGGTTCCCGTCGAGCCGCCGACTTTTCTCCCCAGTACCTGTTCAAGCCAGCGAACGGTAGCAATGCTTGCAGCGTCAGGTACTTGCATCATGCTGTCAATGACGTCGGGGATAAATGAGGGTTCGGCGCGCGGGCGGCCAATGCCTTCAATGCGGCTGCTGCATTGAGCGGTAACGCTGGCATCACGTTGCTGAAAGTAATCGTAAAATACAGAGTTTTCCGGATCCACCACGACCAGTTCGGTATCGTGCCCCTGATAGCGGATGTAGCGGCCTAGCGTTGCGGACGTTCCGCCGGTACCCGCACTCATCACCAGATAACGCGGCACCGGATACGGTTCGCGGGACATCTGACGGAAAATACTGTCTGCAATGTTGTTGTTTCCGCGCCAGTCGGTGGCCCGTTCTGCATAGGTGAACTGATCCATATAATGGCCGTTCAGCTCTTTAGCGAGCTGCTCTGAGGCAGCATAAATCTGACCTGAGTTTTCGACAAAGTGGCAGCGACCACCATAAAACTCAATTTGCTGAATTTTGCGCGGGGCTGTACAGGCAGGCATTACGGCAATAAAGGGCAGGCCCAGCAGACGCGCGAAATAGGCTTCGGAGACAGCGGTACTGCCCGAAGACGCCTCAATAATCGGCGTATTTTCGCGGATCCAGCCATTGCACAGGCCATATAAAAACAATGAGCGTGCCAGACGATGTTTCAGGCTTCCGGAAGGATGCGTGCTTTCATCTTTGAGGTACAACGAAATTCCAGGAAAGTCGTTCAGCGTGAGACGAATTAAATGTGTGTCGGCTGAACGTTGATAATCGGCGTCGATTTCTTTAATGGCGTGAGTGACCCAGGAATTGCGCATGTTGCAGGCTCATTTAAGTGTTTTGATGAGATAAAGAATAACGTAATCACCAGAGAAATAAGTTACTCTTTGACCCATAGATCATCTTATTTGGAGAAATGTTTTCTCCGGGAGTGCGATATGGTAGATAAAATTGACCTCACGCTTTTATCGCTGCTACAGCGGGATTGCACCCTTTCTCTGAACGAGCTGGCTGAGGCCGTCAACCTCACCACCACCCCCTGCTGGAAAAGAATAAAGCGCCTTGAAGATGACGGGATTATTTGCGGAAAAGTGGCGTTACTTGACGCTGAGAAACTGGGACTTAGCCTGACAGCATTTGTGCTGATTAAGACCCAGCATCACAACAGCGAGTGGTATCAGCGATTTGTTCAGCAAGTCGAAGCGTTTCCAGATGTGCTGGGTTTTTACCGGATGGCGGGCGAGTACGATTATTTGCTGCAAGTTCAGGTCTCCGATATGAAAAGCTACGATAACTTTTACAAGCGACTTGTGAATGGCATTCCGGGACTGAACGACGTGACCTCAAGTTTTGCGATGGAGCGCATAAAATCGACCACAGCATTGCCGATTTAATGCAAAAGTTGCAGTAAAAAGTTTCATCAGAAACCCCTGTTAACTCTGGTATCCTTGTCGGCCTGAAGAGTAAATTGGTCTTTCTGTCGCCGGTTTAACTCAATAAAATTATTATTATTTGTATGGAAAACACTGCGTGAGATTGTTTGCACAATTAGGCTGGTACTTCCGACGTGAATGGCGCCGGTATTTGGGTGCCGTCGCCTTACTGGTCATTATCGCCGTTCTGCAATTACTGCCGCCAAAACTGGTGGGCGTAATTATCGATGGTGTTACGTCAAAACAAATGTCTTACGGCGTGCTTTTTGCGTGGCTTGGCCTGATGCTCGGCACGGCTGTTGTGGTGTATCTGCTGCGTTATGTCTGGCGCGTGCTGCTGTTCGGCGCGTCTTATCAGCTTGCTGTTGAACTACGACAGGATTTTTTCCGTCAGCTGAGCCGTCAGCATCCCGCTTTTTATCTGCGCCATCGCACCGGTGATTTGATTGCCCGTGCGACTAATGACGTCGACCGGGTGGTGTTCGCTGCGGGAGAGGGCGTGCTGACGCTGGTCGATTCGCTGGTCATGGGGCTGGCGGTACTTATCGTTATGGCAACGCAGATCAGCTGGGAACTGACGTTATTGTCGCTGGTGCCGATGCCGGTAATGGCGATCATTATCAAGCGATATGGTGATCAACTTCATTCCCGTTTCAAAACCGCACAGGCGGCGTTTTCCTCGCTTAACGATCAGGCGCAGGAAAGCCTGACCAGTATCCGTATGATCAAAGCTTTTGGCCTGGAGAATCATCAGTCATCGCAGTTTGCTGATGTGGCTGCGGATACCGGTGCAAAAAATATGCGTGTCGCGCGTGTTGATGCCCGCTTTGATCCGACCATCTATGTCTCTATCGGCATGGCGAACCTGCTGGCCATCGGCGGCGGTAGCTGGATGGTAGTCAATGGCCACCTGACGCTGGGTGAGCTCACCAGCTTTGTGATGTACCTTGGCCTGATGATCTGGCCGATGCTCGCGCTCGCCTGGATGTTTAACATTGTCGAACGTGGCAGCGCGGCTTACAGCCGTATCCGTAGCCTGTTACAGGAAGCCCCGGCTGTTGTTGATGGCACAACACCGTTACCGGCAGGCCGCGCGACGCTTGAGGCTCACATCAACGATTTCCATTATCCGGAAAATAGCCACGCTGCTTTAACGACCGTTACTTTTTCCCTGCAACCAGGGCAAATGCTGGGGTTATGCGGTCCGACAGGTTCCGGCAAAAGTACGCTGCTTTCACTCCTTCAGCGCCAGTTCGATGTCACTGACGGTGACGTGTGCTATCACGGGTTATCCCTTAAAGAAATCCAGCTTGATGACTGGCGTGCCCGGCTGGCAGTTGTCAGTCAGACGCCTTTCTTGTTCTCAGACACTGTCGCGCAGAACATTGCGCTCGGAAGGCCTGATGCCACGCAGGAAGAGATTGAAGAAGCCGCGCGTCTCGCCAGCGTTCATGATGACATTCTGCGATTGCCTCAGGGATATGAAACTGAAGTCGGCGAGCGCGGCGTCATGTTATCGGGTGGTCAGAAGCAGCGTATTTCGATTGCGCGTGCATTGCTCCTCAAAGCCGAAATTCTGATCCTGGATGATGCTTTATCCGCCGTTGATGGCCGGACGGAGCACCAGATTCTGCACAATCTGCGTCAGTGGGGAAGTGACCGTACGGTGATCATCAGCGCACATCGTCTCTCTGCACTGACCGAAGCCAGTGAGATTCTGGTCTTCAGCCAGGGGAGTATTTCGCAGCGTGGCAATCATGACCAGCTTGCTGCCGAAGCCGGCTGGTACCGCGATATGTTCCGTTATCAGCAATTAGAAGCTGCGCTGGATGATGTGTCACAGGAAAAGGAGCCGGAACACCGTGGCTGAACCCAAAAAAATTAAAATTCAGAAGCTTTGGCCAACGCTAAAGCGCCTGTTGAAATACGGGAAACCTTACCGCAAGCCGTTGTCTTATGCGGTTCTGATGCTGTGGATTGCAGCGGCAGCGGAAGTGACCGGCCCTATATTAATCAGCTTCTTTATCGATCACTACGTGGCTAAAGGTGAAATGCCGTGGGGGAAAGTCAGTTTGCTCGCGCTGAGTTTTATCTTCCTGCAATTCCTGGCAGCAAGCCTGCACTATTTTCAGGCACTGTTGTTCAACCGTGCTGCGGTGGGGGTCGTTCAATGCCTGCGCACCGAAGTCATGGATGCGGCATTACGGCAACCGTTGAGCGCATTTGATACACAGCCTGTAGGTCAGCTGATTTCCCGCGTGACTAATGACACGGAAGTTATCCGTGATCTGTATGTGACCGTGGTGTCGACAGTCTTACGCAGCATCGCCCTGATTGGTGCGATGCTGGTGGCGATGTTCAGCCTCGACTGGCGACTGGCATCGGTGGCAATTTGTATCTTCCCGGCCGTATTTGTCGTGATGGGGCTGTACCAGATTTACAGTACGCCGGTGGTGCGCAAAGTACGCGCTTATCTGGCGGATATTAATGATGGCTTCAATGAAGTCATCAACGGTATGAATGTGATTCAGCAATTCCGTCAGCAGAAAAGGTTTGGCGAACGGCTTGCCCGCGCCAGCCAGTCGCACTACCTGGCCCGCATGCAAACGCTGCGACTGGAAGGATTTCTGTTGCGTCCTTTGCTCAGCTTATTCTCGTCGTTGATTTTATGCGGTCTGCTCATTCTCTTTGGATTCAGTGCCGAAGGTTCTGTGGGCGTTGGGGTTCTGTACGCCTTCATCAATTATCTCGGACGGCTCAACGAGCCTCTGATTGAACTGACCTCACAACAATCGATTATGCAGCAGGCAGTCGTTGCCGGTGAACGTATCTTTGATTTGATGGACAGGACGCAACAGCAATACGGGCCAGACGAAAAGTTGCTCACCAGCGGCGAGATTGACATCAAAGACGTCAGCTTTGCTTACCTCCCGGATAAATGGGTGCTGGAAAACATTTCCCTGCACGTGCCTTCGCGCGGTTTTGTGGCGTTGGTTGGACATACCGGCAGTGGTAAAAGTACGCTGGCAAATCTGCTGATGGGTTATTACCCGTTAAACAAAGGTGAGGTCAGGGTTGACGGACGTAACCTCGCCGACTTATCGCACACCAGCCTGCGCAAAGGTATTGCAATGGTTCAGCAGGATCCGGTGGTTCTGGCAGAATCCGTGTTCGCTAATGTCACGTTAGGCCGTGATATTGATGAAGCGCAGGTGTGGCACGCGCTGGACATTGTGCAGCTCTCACCGCTGGTACGCGAAATGCCCGAAGGTTTGAATACGCGTCTGGGAGAGCAGGGCAATAATCTTTCTGTCGGGCAGAAACAATTACTGGCGATGGCGCGCGTTTTGGTGCAGGCACCGGAAATTCTGATCCTTGACGAGGCAACGGCCAATATTGATTCCGGCACCGAGCAGGCTATTCAGCGTGCATTACGGGCTATCCGGCAGCAGACTACGCTTGTGGTTATCGCACATCGGCTTTCGACGATTGTGGATGCCGATAATATTTTGGTATTGCACCGTGGCCAGGCTGTTGAGCAGGGTAATCACTTGCAACTGCTGGCAGAAAAAGGCCGGTATTATCAGATGTATCAGTTGCAACTTGCCGGACAGCAATTGTCTTCTGCCGGACAGATTATGCCTGCAACAGAAAACGCATAATCTTTGCATCGGTGCCGTATCCCTGCGGCACCGGCTTTCTTCTTTCTCCGTTTTTCATTTCCTGTTTTTCTTTTCCCCGCACTGTATTCATGCAGGCAGAACCCTTTTTCAATTCGGGTGCACTAAAAAGCAGCGGTGAGCACTTAAATGGTGCGTGTGCTGCTGTGCTGCATATGGCATGACAACTGTGCGCCTGGTCACGATTATTCTGAAAATGCCGTATTACGCGGGAATTGCATGAATCTGCGCCCGATTTCAACTCTGGCACATCCTTTGCTTTATCCAATCCGTATCGGGCGCGAATCCTCTCGCGGCAAGCCCTTAATTCGAGGAGTGGCACAATGAAGCTGGTTACTGTGGTGATCAAACCTTTTAAGCTGGAAGACGTGCGTGAAGCGCTGTCTGCTGTTGGAATTCAGGGGCTGACCGTAACGGAAGTTAAAGGTTTTGGCCGTCAGAAAGGTCATGCCGAACTTTACCGTGGCGCGGAATACAGCGTGAACTTTCTGCCAAAAGTAAAAATCGACATTGCTATTGCAGACGATCAGCTTGATGAAGTGATCGATGTGATCAGCAAAGCGGCCTATACCGGTAAGATCGGTGATGGCAAAATTTTCGTTGCTGAATTGCAACGTGTTATCCGTATTCGTACTGGTGAAACCGACGAAGCAGCACTGTAATTTCAGGCTTTTATCTCTCATACCAATCGGTTTGAGATAAATCAGATTAGAAAAAACAGTTTTGAGAAACAGGGGTGGGTTAATAATGAAAAAACTTTTATCCATGATGGGGCTTGGTGCCGTGGCTTTGCTGCCTTCGCTTGCCATGGCAGCAGCGCCAGCAGCGGCAAACGGTGCTGATAACGCCTTTATGATGATTTGTACCGCGCTGGTATTGTTCATGACCGTACCGGGCGTGGCGTTGTTCTACGGTGGCTTACTGCGTTCTAAAAACGTTTTGTCCATGCTGACTCAGGTTATTGTCACCTTTGCTCTGGTCTGCGTGTTGTGGATCCTCTACGGCTACAGTCTGGCCTTCAGCGAAGGTAACGCGTTCTTCGGTGGTTTCAGTAACGTCATGATGAAAGGCATCGGCCTGGACTCCGTGACAGGCACCTTCTCCCAGATGATCCACGTTGCCTTCCAGTGCTCATTTGCCTGTATCACTGTGGCGCTGATCGTGGGCGGTATCGCTGAACGTGTACGTTTCTCAGCGGTTCTGATTTTCACTGTGATCTGGCTGACTTTCTCTTACATCCCGATGGCTCACATGGTGTGGGCAGGCGGTTTCCTGGCTGCTGATGGTGCGCTGGACTTTGCCGGTGGTACCGTTGTTCACATTAACGCCGCTATCGCTGGTCTGGTGGGTGCTTATCTGCTGGGTAAACGTGCCGGTTTCGGTAAAGAAGCTTTCAAACCACACAACCTGCCAATGGTCTTCACTGGTGCATCAATCCTGTATGTGGGTTGGTTCGGCTTCAACGCAGGTTCTGCAAGTGCAGCAAGCCCTGTTGCCGCGTTGGCTTTCCTGAACACGGTGATTGCAACGGCTGGTGCAATCCTGTCCTGGACACTGGTTGAATGGATGGTGCGCGGTAAACCTTCACTGCTGGGCGCAAGCTCCGGTGCTATCGCAGGTCTGGTCGCTATCACACCTGCATGTGGTACGGTCGGCGTGGGTGGTGCTCTCATCATCGGTCTCGTAGGCGGTATCACTGGCCTGTGGGGTGTGGTTACCCTGAAAAAATGGCTGCGTGTTGATGACACCTGTGACGTGTTCGGTGTTCATGGTGTGTGTGGTATCGTAGGTTGTCTGCTGACTGGCGTATTCACTTCCAGCTCACTCGGCGGCGTAGGTTATGCAGAAGGTGTGACCATGGGCCATCAGGTTTGGGTTCAGTTCTTCAGCGTGTGCGTGACATTGGTCTGGTCTGGTGTTGTTGCTTTCATCGGTTACAAAGTGGCGGACATGATCGTAGGTCTGCGTGTTCCTGAAGAACAAGAACGCGAAGGGCTGGATGTTAATAGCCACGGCGAAAACGCTTACAACCAATAATGAGATTTCAGAGAAAGTAGTGCGCTAACTCTCTCATTAATGAGTTAAAAATAATAAAATAATGATGATATGCAAAAGGGGCGATAATGATATCGCCCCTTTTTAATGCGCCATTTTTACAGGGCGCTCTTTAATGATGATTATTCAGGCTTTCGCTGACGAATAACCCCTTCCTGCACCGTGGAGGCGACCAGCACGCCATCGCGGGTATAAAACTGTCCACGCACAAAACCACGCGCACCGGATGCAGAGGTACTTTCGACGGCATACAGCAACCAGTCATCCATGCGGAACGGGCGGTGGAACCACATCGAATGGTCGATGGTCGCGACCTGCATTCCCGGTTCAAGGAAGCCAATGCCATGGGGTTGCAGCGCCGTAGGCAGGAAATTGAAGTCAGACGCATAGCCCAGTAAATACTGATGAATTCGCAAATCATCTGGCATTTCACCGTTGGCCCTGAACCACACTGCACGGTTAGGCTCTTCGACACTCCCTTTCAGCGGGTTATGAAACTTCCCCGGACGCATTTCAATAGGCTTATGACCAATAAATTTTTCGCGGAATTTTTCCGGTATCAGATGCGCCAGATTTTTAGCAATATCTGATTCTGATACCAGCGTTTCCGGCGGCGGCACATCCGGCATGGTGTTCTGATGCTCAAAACCACTTTCCTGGCTCTGGAACGACGCCGTCATATAGAAAATCGGCTTGCCATGCTGCACCGCTTTTACGCGGCGGGCGCTGAAACTGTTACCATCGCGCAGGATTTCCACGTCATAGATAATCGGCTTGCTGCTGTCACCCGGGCGCAAAAAGTAGCTGTGGAACGAATGGATACCACGTTCCGCCGGGACGGTCTGTTTGGCGGCATATAATGCCTGGCCTACGACCTGACCGCCAAAGACCTGACGTAAACCCAGATCTTCACTTTGACCACGAAACAGCCCTTCTTCAATTTTTTCCAGATCAAGCAGATCCAGCAGATTTTTTAATGCCTGACTCATAGTGGCCTCATGAAAGTTACCGGAGAAATCGACCTAAGTTGTTCGGGGTAATGCAGGCAGGAATTTTCTGAAATACGCCTTAACCGACAGGTCTAACCTGTTAATCATAGTGGATCTTACGTTTTGTCAGAAGATCTGTTTGGCCGCTGACAGGAAAACCTCAGACTTTTGTGCCATGATTAGTAGGTAAGCTGGTTAAAGTCACTAAATTCATCGTCGGCGTTTATTACAGCTTGTCGACAAGCGACTAATAAAAAAGGGAGTACGATCAATGAAACTTTGGCAGATAGTAGGTGGAACCGCGCTGTCTCTGACTCTTGCCGGGTGCGCACAGCATCATGAGGCACCAGCGCAGCAACCTCCTGTGAATACGGCGGCTAGCCCGGACACCGGACCTGCGATCACCGGCCCGAATGTATCGGGTAGCGTGTTTATCAATCAGCGTGTAGCCTTGCCACCGGATGCTGTCCTGACGGTGACATTGTCTGATGCTTCGGTGGCAGATGCGCCATCCCGCGTGATTTCGCAAAAAGTGGCGAGAACTCAGGGTAAACAGGCACCGTTTACCTTCATCCTGCCGTATAACCCGCAGGAAATTGCTCCTAACGCGCGTATTCTGCTGAGTGCGGCGGTAACCATCAATGGTCAGATGACCTTCATCACTGACTCCATTAAAGAAGTGATTAATCACGGTCAGGGTACACGTGCCGATCTGCAACTTGTCCCGGTTGTCGCCGTCCCTGTAGCGACCAAACCCAGTGCCCTGGGACCAATGACTAACCCGTCAAATCCAGGACTGGGCACTTCGCCTGCACCGGTTAGTATGGTACCTGCACAACCAACGACCTATTAATTCATCACTTATGATGGCTAAGCACCGCTCTCGCGGTGCTTTTTATGGGCTTTTTGAAGGCAGGCACTCACCATTTCCAGCCGTATTTCTCCAAATCGATTTTGCCTTTCTTAAACGTGATGCCCTCGGCCAGCAGTGCCTGACGCTGACGTTTAAAGTCTTCGCCCTGCAAAGAGATTTCACCGTGCCGGTTTATCACCCGGTGCCAGGGAAGAGTGCTGCCTTCCGGCAATTTCTTGAGTACGCCACCGACCTGACGTGCCGCGCGGGGTGAACCGGCCAGTTGCGCGACGTTACCGTAAGTTGTGACCTGCCCGACCGGGATGGCGGCGATAATCTGAAATACGCGCTGGCGAAAGTTATCGGGTTCCGACATGACATCCTCCTCAGTGATTTGCGCCAGTATGACGCAAAAATTAAGGTTTTGTAGGCTCTGATTCAGGCGTATTGTTTAAGAAAACAACGGTTGTCGGCAGTTAACTTGCTTTTGTTTCGGCCATCACAGATAATGCCCACCGCTTCGATTCTCTTAGCCGAGAAATGAAGCTGACAACGTCAATGGGGGCCCTGTTGGTTCTCCCGCAACGCTAACTTGTCAACTTGGTCAGGTCCGGAAGGAAGCAGCCATGGCAGGTGTCGTGTGTGCCGGGATGTAGCTGGCAGGGCCTCCACCATTTCTGCTAACTGCATGATATTCATCATGTAATCCCTATGTTTCGTGCATTGAAACGGCAGTGATACAACTTTTGTGTATCACTTAGGACGTTAATCAATGTCGCATCTTATGCTTTCCCGTCATGGAATCTGGTACTACCGGCGAGTCTACCTGACACCTCGGAAACGCCGTGAAATTCGTATTTCTCTTCGCACCCGTTCCAAGCGTGAAGCCTTGATCCGTGTGGAGAAATATCTCACTTCACAACCTTTCCCCTGCGTGCCGCAGGCCATCCCTTCACACACGACTCCTGCCATGGCTGCTTCCTTCCAACAAGCACAACAAAAAAAAACCTTCCAAAACCTGAAAATCGAGCTTGATAAGTACATCAGCGCTAAAGTTGGCTCAATTGGTGAACGTGAAATATTGACGATCAACAGATGTGTAAATGCTTATCTTGCTTCCACAAAAGATCCGTTCAGTAAACGCAGTGCCGCTGGATTTGTCGATAGCCTTGAAGGCTCCGCATCCACAAGAAACCGCTACATCAAAAAGAACTCGGCCTTCTTCAAGTGGCTCGCCACTCGGACAGATGAGGAGCTTCGCAACCCATTTGAGGGTATGGGGGTGAGGGAAACCACAGCACCGATGGATCGACGTCCTGCTTACACAGGGGATGACCTTAAGCGCTTACACAACGTATTGCAGGATGTGGAGGACTGGAGGCGCTGGATCATCCAAATCGGTCGTCATAGCGGTATGAGGCAAACCGAAGTTTGCCAGCTTTATCAAAATGATGTGATTCAGGTTGATGGAGTATGGTGTTTTCGTGTAGATAATCTGAATCCAAACCAGACGATAAAAACTGACAGTTCACGGCGATTTGTGCCGATCCATTCGCAGTTACTGGCGCTTGGTCTGCTGGATTTTGTCAGAGAAAGAAAAGGGCATTTGTTTCCTGAGCTAACAACGCATTTAGGAAGTTATGGTCACTATTTTAGCCGCTGGTTTACACGATTCAGGGGAAAGTATGGTTTGCCGGAATACCATTCATTACGACATTACGCGGCGACGGTCTTTAAGCAGCAAGGATTTCCAGAACAGTTCGCGTCCCAAGTGTTGGGGCATTCCAATGCAACGATAACGTACAATCGGTACGGTAAGGGAATCGATATCATCAGGCTTACGGGGTTGATTGAGTCGCTCTGAGCAGGCCTAAGTTATACTAATATTCAAATTTATTTTTTGAGTGATAGCAATATGGAAGAGGACAGTTTTGAACTTGAATATTTTAATTCATTAGTCGGCGAAGAAGTTGTTGATATGATTTTGAAGAAAGCTCCCACAAAAGTTAAATGGCGAGTGATTAAAGCAGCAGATCATGTTCGTAAAGCACACCGCATTAAAGATATCGATATGGAAATGTTTTCCATACGATTGATTGCTGCGGAGGAGGAATTAGTCGTAGCTATTTTTGAATGGCTAAAGTTGAACACTGATAAAATGCCGGAGCATAAGGACCTCGTCAGCAAGTTCAAGAATCATCAAGTAAAGCTGATGTTCAGCCCCGTGTTACTTCTGATGAAAAATGTACTGTTTGAGACTCTTGGAACTGGTCTAAACATTTCTGGTATTGATGTGAAAATGAAGCCTCGTTTTGAAAATGAGGTTGTCGAGCTATGCTTTTCAATTCCCTCATCAGATTTTATGATACCCCTAAATCCGCTGGCGATGTTCATCAATGTTGAAGATGAGAGTGAAGATGTTATTGAAAGTTTGTTTGAACGATTGAAGGATGAGGTTCAATCTAATCTCGGTATAACTCTAAAAGAATTTGTTTCAAAAAGATCCGATTTTAGGAACTTACTTTTATATTCAGATGATGGCGGGTTTGATAATTATATAATTGATTATAAAGAGTTTATGAGTGGGTTTGACATGTCTTTAGAAGCTCTACTGTGGTCGCTTGCTGCTTTGCTCACAAATAGTCCAATATCGCCAAATTTAGGCTTAGTTACTCAGTTTATTTCGATTTATCGGCGAGTGCTAATTGAAGTGAAGGTGTTAAGGTAACCCGCCTTCTCGTTCGTGTTCGTTGCTTTAACATTTAAGGGGCTTATTGGATTTTATTGTCTAAATTTTAGATTATGCTGGTTAAACTACACACAGTTCGGAGGTTTCAGTAATGGCAGGACGTTTCAGAATTTATTTTCTTGTTGATAATAAGGAACATGTGATTGACCAGTGGCTGAACACGGATGAGCCTACATCAAAAAGCCCTGAAGTTTTAGAGGCAGTAATGGCCGCGACGCCTCCGGGCAGGGGTTCCAGTATATTACGTATTGTTGATCTTGGATCTGATGGCAAGCCGATGCTTTATGATGAATTTCGAATCATTGATTCGAAAGGTATTGTTTACGGCCTCGTTTTTCAGAAAGTGGGCCATGATGGCTGGCATTATCTACACGACTACGCAGATTTTGGAAGACGACCAGGGAAGCATATAACTAATAATTCGTTTACGATTCATGGGGCCGCAGGCTATGCATTGACTAATAAACATGATTTTCCTGCCACTGCGACAATAAATTGGGACAGACTTAGCGTTCAGTGCAATGGCGATGAATTTTATTTAGTGCCGTGGTCTCCTTAATCGACATTCAGATAGCTTTCTCAGCAGTGAAAGGGGCCACCATTGGCCCCTTTGTGTTACCTCAACACCTCCAACCCCTCCCACCGGGAAAGCTCAGCAACAAGGGAGAGTGCTTTAGGCTGGCTGGTAAATATCCCGGCGGACTCGCAGCACGGTTAAGCCCCCCGACCCGCCTGAAAGGAAAGATGGATTAATATCCTAAAATATCAATGATTTACTCGGTATCCGCTTCTTTGGTTCCCGGTCGCATTATTGACCGCAGAGCATACCGTTCACCGACGCACCCAGCACGACGCCAGCACGTTACTCAATCCAACCCAGCACACTTACATGCACAAGGTTTGGGCTGCGAAGAAGCCCGGACAGGGACGCATGTAGACACACACCCGGACAGGCTTACAGACGCGCTCACGGGTAGGAGAAGATTGATTCTGGCTGCTCAAGAAACAGGCTGATTCACGGGGTTTTTAACATAATGAATCTTGTGTGTACTTGACTATTTTAGTCAGGTATTGCCTTTCAGGCGTCTGTGAGCGCAGTCGTACATCTGGGCTGTGTTTACAGTGATAACCACACATCAACAGGGCACGAAACCGTTCTGATTTCATGTTCAAAAAAGTTGAGTGACTATCACCGAGCATATCCGACTTTTAGCTTTTGCCGGGTTCGACGCTTCCACACATCAGGAAGTCCGTTTTAGTGAATTGGTGATCGGGCTGCGCGTTTGGACTGATCCCAAACTGGGTTGCACCTTCTTTGCCAGAAGTTTATCCCACACACTCGTAAACCGTCACGCCATATCTTCCCACGCTTCACCAGCAACCTTTAGCAGCGTTTTCCGCCGCGATCTGAATCCATGCAACCACAACCATAGCGCCTCTCTCAGAGGCTCCCAGAGGCCCAGAAATCGAGGGTAAAACGATGGTTTTTCGTTCTTTTGTCGAAGAAATTATTTTTTTGAAAAGTAGGGCGATAAGGGGGTGTTGTTGCTTGATCCACATCTAAAGGATCTGGCCCACGATACCGGCAGACAAATTTAACGAAGCCGCGCTGTGTCTGGCTTGCAGCCTGAATGTTATCTACTCCACACCATAACTAGGCCCGATACAGCGACCACCTCCACAGGTGGGTGATGCCCCAATCTGGCCCGAACTGGGTGAATTTGGGACATTTAACCGCATTTAATGGATATTATTGCGCAATTATTTCCCGCCAAAAATCCAACCGATGGCAGTACCAATTGCAGCACTCCGGGCTTCTCCTGCTACACCTTTGAGTACACTAATAATCGTCTCGCTTGAACTTGGGGCTTTGTGATTGAGAATGCTTGAGCCAAGCGGGGTTAATTTGGCGGTGTAGTCCATATCAGTTACCGAAATGACTTTGATGTACCCCATATCCTTAAGTGTATCGAGGGTATCAACAAGAAGGTCAACCTGACGGTTTGGTGTTCGCGGATTCCAACCGAAGTCGGAATATTCGAAAGTTGAGTAAGAGGGATAAGCTGCAAACAGTTTCACCAGAATTCCGGTTGCCATCTCGTTGAAACTGTCTTTGCCTTGAATTATTTCCATGTCGTTTCCTTTTATTGCTGATGGAACGAGATTACTCGGTTGTACAGACAACCACCATTCAGAAGTCATCGGTAATCAATACATATGAAAATCAGTTTTATCGGTAACGGTTACACATGAGTCATCGGTAATGGTTACGCACCAATAAGATCAATTTAAATAAGATCAATAAAAACAATAAGATCAGTAAAACCCTATGCGTTCTTCCCTGTCCGTGAAGAACTTACATAAGGTCAACATCCACACCTTTTAGATTTCGGTTGTGACCTTCATCTTTCCTTTTGGTCTTGTCCAGTCGCTTCGCGATATGCATCGCCCACGGTGTCCGGCTAATCTCTCCCTGACCGGGAGAGGCCTGCCACCTTTTGGGCAGCAAGGGCGACAGCCCGCGCAGTAATTTGGAAAACTGTCACGAGGAGTGTAACCCGCAGAGTCACGGGGGCGCGTGGGACTGGCATTTAGGCAAGACCCGTGCCAACTTTACAAAAAACCATCAAATTCTTAACGGGAGGTGCCTACGCGGCGCTGTAACACCTCGGGTAATACGAAGGTAGCGGATAGACATCATGGCGCAGTAGAGAGCGATACAAAGCGTTTTATCGTGCGTTGTTATGATGTGGATATAGCGTGGCACTTTTTGATATTGACTGTTGACAATGAATATAAATGCCTGTAAATTGAGATTTTACATTATCTATATTTTTATTTGTTAAATGAGAAAATACTTTGACAAATTATCTCATATACTGTAAACTGTATAACATGGACTGGGAGTTGTCCCTGCCGTGTTAACTGACAAATCAACCTTATAGGGGAATCAATGGCAAAACCTGCACTGCTGGACTTTACCAGCGCAACCGCAAACGAGATCGTCGAAGCAATCGACGCTGGAATCACAACCGCTCAAAATTTACACGCATTCCGATCCCGCATGGGCGGAGCTGCAAAAGCTGACAAACACTTCCCAGAGACCCGCAAGGCGCTGAACATCCTTAAACGCCTGAAATCCCAGAATCGCGGCGCTAAAACCATCAAGAAGATCCTCTCTCCGTACAACGCCGAACTGGCAAAAGGGTGCGATGTTCTGGACATCATCCAGCCAGTGCTCACCGCGTGGCGTCTGTTTTACGCGAAGCAGGGGATCGGGCTGATGAACGATCAGGTGTTAATCCTCAAAATGATCGAGGTGGCGGGCGAACTGGAGAAACTCACAGGCAAACCAGTCCCGGATATGACGACGACGGACTAACTTCCGCTTTTAGCATTACCCACCACAACACTGATCCAACCAAATAGCCGCACAACGGCAAACTAAAATAAATGCAAGGTCACAAGACCTTCAAACCTCTGATCGCAATGCGATATGCAGAGGCGAGACCTTTTACCTTTTGGGGGACCCATGCAATGAATCTGAAAATACAGCAGCACGTATATGCCTCACTGCTGGAAGAGGCGAAAATTCGTAAGACAAATGTACCAAACCTCGCTCGTGAGGTACTTGAAATCGCCGCATATCTTTTCGATAACGGCATAACTTTACCCGACTTGGGGAAACTTAATGGAGATGAATATGACAGAAAGAGCTTCGCAAAATAAACCAGAAATATGGCTCGAAGAAGATCGCCGCCTTTTCTACGCAGCATCAGTAACAAACATCACAACTGGTGAATCTTACGATATTGAGGAAAAACTTGAAAAGGTCCATACCTACATGATTGACCAGTACAACAGCTATCGGGAAAAGGGCAAGCAATTCTATGAAGACCAGCGCGATATTGCGACTAAATGCCGCTGCACACCAAAAACACTTGGTAAGTGGATAAAGGTTCTTGAAACGCTTGGTTTACTTGTCATTGATGAGAGTCAGAAGAGCCATTCATACGAAGTGCGCTCAGTAGTGAGCCAGGAAGAGAACCTTGTATTCAATTACCCGAAACTGTTAAACGGTGAACCGTCCTACGATCATGATAAGGCACTTAAGCGGCTGAGGGCATCTAAAGAAACTGGCGATAATGTTTTGCATATTGATTTCAAAAAGCAGGCTGAAATACCAGATCCGCAGTCAACCACGTGGGAAACCGGGCACAAAACACCAACAATCGACCGAAAATCTACAGGGCTGACAGCCGCGCAAATTGCCGCTTATAAAGCTGTATCGGCTAAAGCACTGCCTGACTACCTACCTTTTTAATGCTGAGGAAAAAATGACGAATGAGAAACGCAAGGCGCTGACCGCCACCCCAGAAGAAAACATCGAACAAAAATTACCAGACCTAAAAACCTTCTATCACTGCCGCCAGCGTGATGACTCCCTGATCAAAAAAGCGTGCACTCTACTGGTTCACGGCCATACCGTTGGCAAGGTGTCGCTATTGTTACGCCTGCCGGTGGAAAAAGTGCAGCAACTGCATGATGAAGGGTGGAACAGCAGATGCAGACGCGTGACCCGAACTAATGCATATGAAAACGCCCGTTTAGCACTGACATCATTTCACGAAAATGCGCTATTGGCTGACATATGTGCCGCATTAGACATGCCGTTGTACACGCTTGTGATGTCCCTCCGCCAGAACGGTGTGCCTGAGACTGCAATACAATCCCGGATGCCTGCACAGGATGATCCGCTTTACGTAGCCTACAAACTAGTGGTTGACCGTAAAAGTACCAGCAAATTTAAACCGGTGAAAATGTACAGCAACCGGAAATTGCATCCAAATACGATAGCCGCAGTGCAACAGACAGCCACTAAAGCCACCGCATGACCCAATCCCCGCAGGGGAAGCCTGACCCATCAGCATGACCTTATTACTTGAATATCTCTCTTACCTGCCGTTATCGGTTGGCGTTTTCCTATGCCTTCATGACGGCTTGTACCTTATACGGAAAAAAATAATGAAAAACTTACTGAAAACCGTTCGCGATTCCATCGCCGCAGCCATGACCGGGCGCACCATTGAACCGATGCTCGATGTCGAGCGCCAAAACGCAGTTAAAACCGCCGTGGATGATTTTCTCAAACTTCACCCCGCAGACTATTTGAAGCCAGCAGAGCCAAAGGTCACAACAACCTCACCCGTGACCAAAAAACGCGTAATTAAGTCGTTAGGTGGTGGGGCGGGTGGTTTTCAGGAACATGTGATCGACCCCGAATTATTGGCGCGAGCGCGTGAAGCTGCACGAGCATTTCAGGCGACTGACCCAGACCGATACGCTGAAATCATCACCGACAGCAAGGGGGCGTAATGAGCACGACTAACTACACAGTATCGACCCTCGTCAATAAAGTAGTTTGGGATGTAGACGAAACCAGCTATCAAAAGGCATTGAAGCGTATCAAATCGCTTAAGACGGCACAGGAGAAGCCCGCCAAAGCGCTGGAGCAGGCCCAGAAGCGAGCCACGCAGAGTGAAGGCAAGGCCCAGTTACAGGCCGCTAAAGCCCATACAAAACGCTTAAAACTTGCACAGCGCCTTGGTGCTGAACAGCACAAGCAAGCCCAGACAGCCGCGAAGTTCGCCCAGAACGAGCAAGCCCACGCTAAAAAGATGGGAGTGCTCAACGCTAAGAATGCGAATGCAGCAGCATCGTACGATTTGAATGCAGCGAAGATGCAATCTCGGCTGTTTGCCATCAATGAGAAAATGGCGAATCACCGGGCATCTCGTGCTGCACGTTATACGCCTTCCGGCCTCCAACATTTCGGCAAGCCGGGCGAGTCCTATAATCCTTCACTTGTAGATGCTCAGAATGCCGCAATGGCACGGGGACAGGCCCAACGTGCACAGGAAATAGCAGCCACCAAACAGGCGATAGCCGCAGAGGAGAAACGGGAATCGGCGATGAAACGGGAGGTTAATTATTATAATCAACTTCGCCGTAGTGCCCTGACGCTGAGTAACATCAACGGGGCCGATGTGGCAACCCGATATAAGGCCATCAGCGCCGCCAAGGAAGCACTGAAAGCCCAGAAAGAAGAAAGGTACACCATTGAAGAAACACGCTTCGAGATGGCCCGTATCACTCAGGAATTAAGGAATCAGGCCCGTCTGCAAAACCGCATTACCCGTGAACAGAAAGCAGCGGGGCGGCGTGCAGGGCGCGTTAATACTGAAAAACGCAACTCCAGCGGTTCGTGGTTGTTAGCTGGCGGCGCTGTGGGCGCTGCAACATTAGCGGGAACCATGGGCATTGCCCGCGCGGGCGGTGTCTTGAGTGAGAGCATGGAACGATCCCGCGATGTTAAAAAACTTGAACCGTACGGGTTTGGACAAATGCAGTTTGCTGCGATCCAAGATTTAGCCATGAGCAAGGCGGGCTATTCCCTCAGTGCTGATAAACTCGCGGATCTTTCTAAAGATACACGAGAAAAATCCGGTGAGTTGATTAACACCGGTTCCTTTAAAAAGAACAAGAAGACAGGCGCGGTTAATTTCAGCGGCGGTGGTGAGTTCGCAGATATCATCAATAACGTGCTGACATCCACCAACGGAAACCAGAAGGTTGCCCAGACGGTGATCGGTGAACTCCAGAAGGTCAAGAACTTCCCGGATTTCATCATCTACTTGAAACAATTACAGAAAAATTTCAAGTGGACTGACAACCAAGTGCGACATCTTGCCGAGGCTGTGAACGATGGCAGTGTTTTCCTTTCTGTCTTCGATGATCAGGGCGACGCCGTTATAGATCGTATGAAGCAGCTATCAAAAGAGGGCTGGGCGCTATCACAGGCACAACAAGCGAACCTTGATAAATTGTCCTCATTAGGTTCTGAATACGCCCGCGTGCAGGAGTCCTTAGGCGATCATTTCTCTGCGTCGTTCGTTGCTGGTCTGGGGCAGTACGCTACCAACACGGATACGCTACGCCAGAGCATGA
Source organism: Rahnella sp. WP5 (assembly GCF_000745615.1). Lineage (NCBI taxonomy): Bacteria > Pseudomonadati > Pseudomonadota > Gammaproteobacteria > Enterobacterales > Yersiniaceae > Rahnella > Rahnella sp. WP5. Next base: position 230,028 of record NZ_KN050721.1, read on the forward strand.
CGGGCCTTATCCCTATCGCTGATAATTTGGGCAAAAGCCTTGGTGAGCTGGCAACCAACGTATTAAGTTGGGCCGGGATGATCGGTGAAAAGCTGAAAGAAGGCCAGACCTTGCCTGATGCAGTTTATAACACAATCTCCGGGGATGGTGGGAATGCAGCCGCTGACTGGTTCCAGAGCAAGACAGGTTGGGATCCGCGCAGCGTGGGACGTACTATTGACGGCATCTTCTCCCATGAGACCGACCCGCGATTGCAGACCTATCAGGCCGGTTCTCAGGGTGGAAATGGTGGTTCTTCTATCTCTAACCTGATGTTTCCAGCTAATCCGGGGATGAGCTTTAACCAGATGCCAACATTCACCGTTCCAAATATGGGGGATGTTTACTCACGCACTCCGGCTACTGGACTAACGCCAGCACCTGTGGATGTGAATTCTCACGTTACCGTAACGGTTAACGATGGAACGGTTAAGGATTTGATCGATGCCCGTGTAGATGCTGAGACTCAAAAGCATCTGAACCTGCTAACAGGTGTGCCACAACAGTAAGCTGAAAAGCGGGGCAGAAATGCCCCGTATCAGTCGCCCCCGGTATTAATCATACCGTCAAAATTAACGACAAATTTGATTGCCTAAGTTATAGTTTCATGATAAGATTATATACAAGGTGATTAATGTCTCCAGTTAGACCGTACTACAGCCATGTTTACGTGATCACCTTCCCGGTGCTGGTTCCAAGATTAGCCTCTTTGTACCAGCGCCATCCTATTCTCCTGTCGTGGTATGCCTACCATGATGGGGTTTGCCAGCGGCGTAACAACCGCACTACGTCCCTCTCCTCAGTGGGCCATCTTGCCATGATGCAAACTGGCATTGAGCGCGTCACGTTTGGGACTCCTTGCCCTTCAATGGACGTGCCGCCGCTCCCTCTTTCTGTTCTCTCCGTCAGAAAACTCACGTTCACCCGTGTTTCCGTCACCGTGCCGGGGCTGTTTGCTAACTACCTCCGGTTGCGGTGCACCTTTTTCTGATGGTGTGAAACCTCCCAAGATAAAAGCATCTCTGCATTTCTCCTAAGCCCGACGGTTAGCGCCTCGGGCCTAAGTGCTGAAAGCCGCCCGGCAAACTACCGGACAGGCAATAACAGCGGCATATCAGCCGCGAAACACACAACTGACGGAGAAATAAAAATATGGCCTTCGAATACGAAAGCAAATCCCCACAGGATGTATTGGTTTATACCGATAGTCCGATTTTTCATAAACGCACGGTGATCCTTGATCTGGCTGCTGATGTCGCTTGCGGAGATGTGATCAACCCAACAACCGGCGCGGCCTATGTCGCTGCTGATGGTGATAATTGTGCTGTCGTTCTGGACAACGTTCTAAAGGGTGATGCCCGTAGTGTGGTTGTCAGTGACACCGGATGCATTTTCAACCCAGCAGGATTGGTTATTGCCGGTGCTACCACAGTAGCGACCGCTGCTTATGCAGCCTTAGCGAAGCAAGGTAACCGCATTGCTGCTGCAAACATCCCACAAACTTCAATCTAATCAAGGACGACAATAAAATGAAATTATCCGATTTTACAAACCTTTCCGGTCAATTCGTCAAGCCATATGGCGATGGATTTTTGCTGAGTTCACTCGGCATCTTCACTGCCCGCCCAAGCGATACCCAGATCATCAGTCTGGATACACTGGAAGATGTGCAACGTGAAGTGACTAAATCTCAGAATCGCTATGGTTCAGACATGAGTGCTATCAACTTCCCGAAAGCGGCTAACATCACTGTTCAAGCTCCTTTGCACGTTTACAGCTCAACAATTACCAGCCAAGACTGGCAGGGGAAACGTGCTCCGGGCGAGAATCGTCAATTGACTGCTGAGGACGTTGTTGCTACTCACGCCATGAAACATTACCTGCAAACCCGCCGGGATGTTGAATATCAAATGGCACAGAGCTTGCTGCACAATACTGTGGAAGCCACTCACCTTCGTGAAGGCCCAACAATCGTTTGGACAGACTTCTGGGGAATTGAGCAGCCGTCTATCACAGTGAAGACTGGCGTCAGTGCTAATGTGATCACTGAGATGCAGAACGCTGTGACCAAGCTCAAGAAAGCGCTCGGCGGCTGGAGTTCAAGCATCGCGCAGGTTTACTTGCTGGCTTCTCCATCTCTGTTTACTGCGATCCAAGGCAACCCAACGGCGTATCAGGCTGCACTGTTTGGAGCGACTTCTAACGATATCGTCTTCCCAACTGAACTGGGTGCATATGACCGCTTCAACCTTGGACGTGTAACCGTGATCCAGGTAGATGATCCTATGTACCAAATTGCTGATGGTGATGGCTACATGTTGGCGACCTTCTCCAACGTTGTTGAAGGTGATTTAAGTCCGTATATGACGTACATGACCCCGGCGAGCCGTCATGCAGAGGTTGCATCTGGGCCGGTCTATCCGAGTTATCATTACGTACTCCGTGACAAGTTTATGAATTATGAGACAGTCAGCGAACTCTCTCAGATTCAAATCCCGATGCGCCCGGACTTCGTTTTGAAAGTGACGATGGATAACGCGGCGTAAGCGCTAACGGTTTGGGGCGGTGATTGCCGCCCTCCGTCATTCTGGAGAGGTAAAAAATGAAACTCAATCTGTTGGGTGTGGGCAATGCGCCGATTTTGAGTGTCAAGGTCAAGACCCTTGACGATGCAGGCTTGCTGAACGTCAGCGCTTTGTGCCGCTTGCTGAAAGTTCACCGTAGTACATTCCTCAGTAAAATCGCCACTCTTGGAAGCCTTGAGGCTGCGATCCAGTACTACGTGACACAGCAAAAACTGAAAGAAGTAAGCTAAGGCCGGACGGGCGACGTCCGGCCTTTTTTATGGCTATGACAACTTACACATCATCGTCATTTTCAAATTCAATTTCTTCACCATCAAAGCGACCATCTCGAGATATGTAGATCGAAAATCTCTTAAACTTCTCGAAAAACTCGGCAACGCCGATTGGGACTGTTATACGTCGTAAACCTTCGCCTCCATCGCTAATGAAGGCATTAACGTGTGTAAAATTCTGCGCAGAATAAAAACTTATCCCGACAACAACTTCATGTTCTGCTAACTTACCAATTCCGCGAAGATAATCACTGAAATCATCGTTATCGGCATCATCAGCTGCGGCTGTTCCTTTCCAATCATTGTACTGTGCTGAAGCTCTAAAGTTTTCACGTTCCATAACACTCCCCCATGATTGATGTTACAAAAAGATACATTAGGCAAAATCATGAAATCAGCAAGATGTTTTTGTAAAAATAAATTCTTATGTAAAACCGCCCGGTTTTTTTTATGCATGGGGGTTATATCCTCAGTACCACCATTCCTCATTTATGATCCAAGTCATGTGCTTATTTAATGCCCTTTACGCCTAATTTTTGTGGGGGTATAACCGTAATGCAAGCATATGCTTGTGTTACTTGGGACAAGCCAAATGGTAGATAACTTACATCGCCGTCAACCTGAAGATAAACGCTTTATTAACCTGAACGAATCTTGGGAAGTGTCTTATTGGACTCAAGCATTAGGGGTTACTGAGGCGAAGCTGCGGCAAGCCGTGGCTGCGGTTGGTAGCGGTACGGCGAAAGTAAGAGCGCACTTAGGTAAATAAATAGTGCTAAAGAAAGCGCCGTATGGGCGCTTTCTTTTTACTCGTTATGGTGGTACATTTCTTATGTCTCACTGCCTTTTAGTGCATTGAAAATAAAGGGTTTTATTGTAAAAAAGTTAGCTGGCAGGGCCTCCACCATTTCAGGCCCCCGGAATTATCTCTTCTCTTTGATTTCCCCCTAAAAAATATCTTCAAAGCCAGGCTGCGCCCATAAAAAAGGGCACGTTTTCACGCGCCCTCTGTTAACCCGAAAGTTTCAGTGATGAACCAGCGTCGCAAAATAATACACCAGCGGGATTGCCAGAATATAAAGGCCTGCAGGCACTTCACGTGCTTTTCCTGCGACCACTTTAATGATGACGTAAAACAGCAGCCCGCCGGCGATACCGGTGCCGAAGCTGTTGGAAATCAGCGTAATCATTACCATCATCAGTACCGGCAGCGCGTCGGTAAAATTCGCTAAGTCCACTTTTCGCAAATTACTGAACATGTTCAGGCCAATCAGAATCAGTGCCGGTGCGGTCGCCTCTTTCGGGATCATCAGCGCAATCGGAGTAAATAACAGCATCAGCAGAAACATTATGGCCGCAGCCAGCGCCGTCAGGCCAGTTTTCCCGCCTGCTTCGGCAGCCGCGGAGGATTCTATCAGCGCAGTGGCGGCAGGGATACCGACGATCGGGCCCAGCGCTGCTGCAATGGAATCCACCATGAAAGGCCGGTTGATGTTTTTCATATTGCCGTGTTCATCGAGCAATCCAGCCTCACCACCGACAGCCAGTGTGGTGCCCATCGTAGAGAAGAACTCCGAGGCGAAGAAGATAAACAGGAATGGCAGAAAGGCGATGTTGATAGCACCGATAAGATCGACTTTGCCCAATAACGGAGCAACCGAGTGAGGCAGCGAGATCCATTGCTCAGGTAAATGCGTTACGCCAAACGGTATACCCGCCACCGTCGCCAGCAAAATGGCCCATAAAATGGCACCTGGTACTTTACGAGCCTGTAACCCCACGGCGACCAGCAGACCAAGAAGTGCAATTAACGCACCCGGCGCAGTAAAATCTCCCAGCGCCAGTGCATGTGTTTTGGTATTTGCCATTACCAGCCCGGCATTGCGGAAGCCGAGCAGGGCGACAAAAATGCCAATAGAAGCGGTCAGCCCAAGCTTGATCGACTGCGGAACAGAACGGGTGACTACTTCGCGTAAGCCAAACACTGTCATCACGAAAAATAAAATCCCCGACCAGCATGCAATCCCCAGCGCGACGGGCCAGGTAACTCCGTCGCCCGCCAGCGTAATACCGACCAGTACCGAGCCGCCAATGCCAGGCCCGACCATAAAGGGCAGGTTGGCGTAAAAAGCCATCAGGAGAGAGCCCAGTACAAACACCAGGATCACGCCGGTGGTGGCTGCGCCTTTATCTATACCACTGACGGCCAGTAAGCCCGGGATCACCACCAGTAAATACGCCGCCGCCAGAAACCCGGTGATGCCTGCCAGACATTCCGTTTTAATCTTGGTCTGGCGCTGGTGCAGATGGAAGCGGCGTTGTAACCAGCTTTCGTCTGCTGAGACGGTAACATTTTTCACAGAACTTTCGGACATGCTTAAATTCCTCTGAAAATAATTTTTATAATGTTGTGTTTGCTATCTTTTTACGTCTGGTGGTTTTGAGAATGCTTCAGATTTCTTCTGGCCAGATTTCCAGAACCGGGTTGACGATTTCCCGTGAACCGCCATCTGTCAGCCCTAAATCAGTCAGATGTGGGCCTGCATTACAGGCTAAGCACGTTCCTTCGATAGCTTTGAAAACGCGATAAGGCGGTTCCCAGTCTGCGACCTGTGCACTGAGGTCGCGCAGGTTTTTAAACTGCTTGGCCAGTTCCGTGGCCGGTAAATCAGACAGCATTCCGGCAATCGGCATATCGATATTGGCCAGCAATTTGCCATGCTGGCTCAACGCCATACCGCCGCCGCTGGCGATCAGCTGATTGGCCGCTATCATCATGTCGACAGGATCCCGGCCGATAATCACCAGATTATGGGCGTCGTGAGAGTAAGAGGTCGCGATGGCACCGCGCAATGCTCCCCAGCCTTCAAGTAATGCCATTTTCGGTGTGGCGTCGTGGCGGCCATGGCGGTGCTGAACCCAAATCAGGCTGAAGCCGTCGGGTATCTGTACGGCGCCATCCCGCACATTCACAGTTACTTCACTCCATTGTGTAAAGCGTGCACCTTTAATATTGCGCAGACGCGCTTTGCCGTTGTTCAGCCCCGGGATTTTTAGTCTGAAATCAGCGGCGTTCAGCGGCGTTAAGCGCATGGTGTCTCGTGGAGGAACCACTCCGCTCGCGGCGGCAGGGGTAAACAGCAGCTTGCCTTGTTGAGCTACACAGGTTCCGCCGACATATACTGCACGCGGAAGAAGATTTTCCAGCGAGTCAAACGCGATAAGATCAGCCGTGCGGCCTGCGGCAATCAGCCCTAAATCAGAACGTTGCATGCGAATAGCGGCATTCAACGTCGCCATGCGTAGTACATCTTCTGCACGTAATCCATAGGAAATCAGGAGCTTGATTAAGGCGATCAGCCCGCCTTTTTCCAGCAGATGATCGGGCGGTACGTCGTCAGTACACAATGTTATTTGTGATGAAAGATGGGGAAGTGCGAGCAAAGCGGCTGCGATATCGGGCAGAAGATAAGGATGTGAGCCGCGAATTTGCAGCGTCAGACCGGCACGCAGCTTTTCCAGGGCATCATCAGCCGAGGTCAGTTCGTGATCTGATGTCACACCTGCGGCAAGATACGCCTGCAATTGTTCATCTTTGAGGCCGCGTGCGTGGCCTTCAATCAGCTTTCCGCTGTTTAGTCCGGCTTCGAGGATTTCCAGCATTCGCCCGCTGCCATTGAGCACGCCATGCATATCCATCACTTCGGCGACACCTGCAATTTCCGGCCAGCTAAGCATTGTCTGCATTTCCTGGCCTGTGAAATCCGCACCGGACATCTCTAAGCCCGGTGTTGACGGCACGCTGGAAGGCGCAGCGCATATCACGCGTAATGGCAGATTACGGCTGGACTGGATGGCGTACTGCACCCCGGCAACGCCCAGCACATTCGCCAGTTCATGCGGATCCCAAAACACCGTTGTTGTGCCCTGAGCGACGACGATTTCGGCGTATTTTTCGGGTGGCAAATGCGAGCTTTCGATGTGAACGTGCGTGTCGATAAGGCCGGGAGAGAGGTAATTTCCTGATAAATCATCAACGTTTTCAGTCTGCGTGAATTTCCCGCGTGAATGAACGCTGGCAATCATATTGCCGGTGATGCCGACATCGGCTTCGCGAATTTCCCCTGTGACCATGTCGATAACACGGGCATTAATCAGCAGACGGTCGAAAGGGATGTTCCCCAGTGCTGCGTTTATAGCCCGCTGGCGCAGGGGCTGGGAGGTGATGCCGTCGGTCATATCAGTGTCCGGATTTAAACAATGGTGAGGCTAATGTAGGGAGCAGGGGGGGCTTTGCACAGATGAATTATTTTATCCGTTTATAAGATACGGTTATGCTGAGCAAACGTTTTCTATTTTTCGCGGAATAGCTGCTCATATGTCTGAACCCTGGCGCCGGTTACCTGCCCTTTCCCTCAAGCAAATTCAATACTTTGTGACGCTGGCACAACTGCGCAGTTTCACCGATACGGCGAATCGTCTGGCGATCAGTCAGCCCGCGCTGAGCAGCGCGCTTCGGCAAATTGAATCGGTATTAGGGGGCAAACTACTCAACCGGACGGCACAAGGTGTGAGTCTGACTGAACAGGGTGAGGCTGTTCTGCCATATGCAGAACGTTTATTGAATACCGCGCTTAGTGTTTTCGATGATATGCAGCAAATTATGCGTCAGGGCGGGGATGGCACATTACGCATTGGATTAGTACCTTCGGTGAGTACCTTATTATTTCCGGTCGTTCCACAATTACTGGCGGAATATTTCCCTGATATGCGTGTGGAATTTCATGACCTGACAAACGATGCATTATTACTGGAACTGGAGAACGGATCAGTGGATTTTGGTATCGGTGCGACAGACAGTACAGTGCCGGAATCCATAGCGGTTTATCCACTGCTGGAAGATCCTTTTGTGGCGGTTATCAGACGCGACGATCCGCTTTCTCAGGATCACAATATTCCCTGGCGACAACTGCTGAAAAGAGATATTGCCTTGTTCTCAAAGGGGAATGTTAGCAGGCTGGTGACATCACTGAGTGAGAGTCATCGTTTGAATTTACGGGTGAGTTATCGCGTAGATTTTCAGGAGACGTTATATGGACTGGTGCGTTCGCGTCTGGCATTAGCAATATTACCAGAGTTATATACTGCAACACTTAACGATAATGAATTAACAGTGATTCACTTGCAGCAGCCCACATTAAGCAGAACAGTGGCGATGATGCGCAAACCCGCACCATTGCGTTCACCGAAAACGGAACAATGTTTTCAGTTTCTGTTGCAAACATTTCATCGGCAGATCAAAGAGAAAGTAGAAAAACTTAACTCAAAGATATAGTTAAATAATATTAACGATAATATGGTCAAATATTAACCAGCCAGGCCGGGGGATATTCCGGCCTGGCTTTATAGATCAGCGTACAAATTTCCAGACTGATACCGGGATTTTATCGTACAACTTGTTCATCGTTAGCTCCGCTAAACGATGGTCAGCTGCCGAGTAAAACAATTCCAGCTCGTCGTCGGAAAGTTCGTACTTATTTTTTTCAATAACACGTTCAAGTGTATCGATAGTGGTGCATTTTCGTAAACGCATCAAATAGTCGATTTTGTTCATCTTAGCCTTTTGATTTTTATCTGATGACTGCATATAAATTATTACTCAAGTCTTCATTAGGGTACAGATGTAGTCCCCTGAGAACATTCTGAATAACCGCTTCTTGGTCTTTTGCCATTGGCGTAAATCAGAATCGTTAATTCCATAATTACTGAACAGCGTGTAGGTATCATCCAGATACTCTTCAACCAGATCACTTAAATGGTTATCGTCTGGATACTTAATTTTAAAACTCATCACAAAGGATGCAATGTGCTCAATCAGTTCATTGAGCTGCAAGTTAACAGCCGAAGTCGGATCGTTAACCCAACCATGATGACTGTCACCCAGTGTCGCAATCCCTTCATCATACAGCATTTCATTCAGGTAGCGTAACTGAGCGATATCGTGCCGCTTAGGCGAGTACTCATCCATATCATCCCCTCCGTAATGGTTTATTCGGTGTTGATAACACTCTGTGAGTAAACAACAAAACTTAATGGCTTACAGGAAACGGCTCTCACTAAAACGCTATGAACTGGCTTAAACATCAAAGACAATCACAATGAACAGTGTTCGGGATGAAGTTTAAAGGATTTAATATACAGCCGGTATTTTAAATATAATTCATTTTTAGAAAGCTGTGCAAACGTATTACTCAAACTTACAATTCTTCAGCCGTTGAGCCTTTGAAGGACTCAATAATATCAAACTCCAATCCGTCAGGTTTAACCCAGAATCTGACACTTTGCTTCGTTAACTCATCAGCATTAATGTCCAGACAACCATTGAAAATCGTCCATTTGAACTGGTAAGTCATTGAATAATAGTTTTTGCCAATTAGTGTTATTGACACGATCTGCAAAGAATTTGTTTCATAACGTGCATTTTCTGAAAAATAAGTTAAATCTCCAATTAAGGACTCTTCAATTTCAGACAAAGCAGGTTCAATAATCTGTTGTAACTCATCAACCGTAAGAATATTCCCATTAATATCACAATGGATCAATTTCTTCAAAGGCATTTACCTCTTAAGCACATATCCCTTCATTATCGCATATTTTCATCAGGATGTGTTTTGGGCAGAGAAAAAAATTTCCAAACCAAAATTCCATAACTTTTTGATTGTAGTGCAAATTACAACTCATTCATCAATTTTTACTCTTTTTTAACAGTTAAGATCCGTGTTCTCTCAAAAACGGCCTGCTATCCCTTCTGCCGTAAAAAACTGAAACAGTTCATGTATTGATACTCATACCTCATTGTGATGTTATATTATAACTTTTCGGAGGGGGTATGACAAAAACACTCTTTACACTTTCTTCGCCGGTACGCTGCGTCGCTGTACTGGCTGTGCTCGCTTTGTTATGGGCAGCTATTTACTGGGCAATTTCACTACCATGATTTTTGTTAATGACCTCGAAGTGGGGTATGACCGTCAGGCGGTGGCCATGCCCCTTAACGGACAGTTTTGTCCGGGCTCCCTGACGGCTGTCATTGGTGCCAACGGTGCCGGGAAATCCACCTTTCTCAAAACATTAGCCGGTTTGCAGCAGGCTGTGGCAGGGAATATAACTTTCACGGGCGGGAAACGCCCCCGACTGGCGTATTTGCCACAGCAGGCTGAGCTGGATCGCAGTTTCCCTATCAGCGTGTTTGATCTGGTCGCGATGGGATGCTGGCCGCAAAGCGGGTTATTCGGTGGCATAAACCAACAGTCTGCGATAGCCGTCGATAAGGCGCTGGAGACGGTGGGGATGACGGAAATGTCGCATCTGCCCGTAGGATCGCTTTCTGGCGGGCAATTGCAACGTACGCTGTTTGCCCGCTTACTGGTGCAACAGGCACCCCTCATTATGCTTGATGAACCGTTCACAGGTATCGACACTCAAACCATCGATTTACTGTTAAAAGTCATCGCGCAATGGCATCAGGAAGGAAAAACTGTCATCGCGGTTTTGCATGATATTTCGATGGTTGCACGACACTTTCCGCACGTGCTTTACCTCAGTGGACAGCAGAATTTATGGGGAAGCGCACAGGATGTCCTCGGGCATTTTCCTCATCAGGCGCATGCCTGCATTTCGACAGAACCTTTCTCCCTGACGACGGGAGTCGCAAATTCATGATGCTTTTTCATCTGCTTGCCGATCCTTTCATTGAATTCGGTTTCATGCGGCGCGCTTTGATTGCCTGCATCGCATTATCAATCAGCGCCACGCCATTGGGCGTTTTCCTGTTATTACGCCGGATGAGTCTGGTGGGTGATGCACTTTCGCATGCTGTTTTACCCGGCGCAGCGATTGGCTATCTGATCTCGGGGATGTCGCTGGTCGCCATGGGGATTGGTGGTTTTATCGCAGGCCTGGCTGTTGCGATGCTGTCCGGGCTGGTGAGTCGTCGTACACAATTGAAAGAAGACGCCAGTTTCGCCGGTTTCTATCTTGGCTCTCTGGCGCTTGGGGTCACGCTGGTTTCCCTGCGCGGTTCGAGCGTGGATCTTTTACATGTGCTGTTTGGCTCAATTCTTGCCATCGATTCCTCCGCCATGATTATGGTCGGTATTATCGCCAGTCTTTCTTTACTGGTCTTGGCATGCATTTACCGTGCACTGGTCATTGAGTCATTTGATTCGCTATTTCTGCGCGTCAGCGCCGGAAAATGGCTGGCAGCGATCCATGGAATGTTTCTGGCGCTGGTAGTGATCAATCTGGTGGCGGGTTTCCAGATCCTCGGCACTCTGATGTCTGTCGGGCTGATGATGTTGCCTGCCGCCAGTGCCCGTTTCTGGGCTCGCGACCTGCCTCATACCTTACTGAGTGCGATGATTATTGGTGTGATTGCCAGCGTTGTAGGACTCATCTGGTCTTATTATGCTTCGTTGCCCGCCGGGCCCGCGATAGTGCTGAGTGCGACAGTGATCTTCTTCATTTCGGTTTTATTCGGAAAGCGGGGCGGGATGTTAACCGCCTCGCGAAGTTAAGCAGCAATACGTTAATAAGCAGTACCACAATTAAGGGGACATGATGAAATTATTACCTGTATCACTCGCAGTAGCTGCCCTGCTGTCGAGTCCGCTGGCGATGGCTAAAACCGTCGATGCGGTAGCCAGCTTTTCAATTCTTGGAGATATCGTTCAGGAAGTGGGGGGGGAACATGTGAAAGTCACGACGTTAGTCGGACCGGACGGTGACCCGCATAGCTTCGAACCTTCACCTAAAGACAGCAAAGCCATCAATGCGTCTGATGTTGTCTTTGTCAGCGGTCTGGGCCTGGAAGGGTGGATCGATCGCCTGGTGACTGCATCGGGTTATAAAGGTCATCTGGTAACAGCATCGGAAGGCGTAAATTCCCACAAAATGGAAGAAGACGGTAAGCAAATCACCGATCCTCATGCATGGAACAGTATGGCGAATGGCGTGATTTATGCCACTAACGTGATGAATGCGCTGATCAAAGTGGATCCAGAAGATGCGGATTATTTCCGTCAGCGCGGCACTGCTTATATTGAACAATTGCAAAAGCTGGATGCGTGGGCAAAAACTGAATTTACCGGTATCCCACAGTCGAAACGTAAAGTGCTAACCAGCCATGATGCCTTCGGCTATTTTGGTCAGGAATATCACGTCAGCTTTATGGCGCCCGTTGGTTTTTCTACGGAAGCTGAAGCAAGTGCCAGCGGTGTGGCTTCTCTGATTAAGCAGATTAAAGCAGAGAAGGTGAAAACTTACTTCATCGAAAATCAGACCGACCCGCGTCTGGTTAAACAGATCGCAGCAGCCAGCGGTGCTGAGCCCGGGGGGGAGTTGTACCCTGAAGCATTGTCCGGCCCGAAAGGACCAGCGACAACTTACGTGAAAGCGTTTAAGCATAACGTTGAGACGATTGTCGCCAGCATGAAATAAGATCTTCGCTCCTCACGGCTATGCTGTGGGGAGCTTTACATCATGTCTTAGCATAAGAAAAAGCCCTGTCGGGCAAGCGACGGGGCTTTTGTTTTTAGTACAGAAGGAATGAGAAGACGAGGTGTTAACGCTTTTTCTTCTTACCTTGTACGGCTTTAAAACGTGGATTGCTTTTGCAAATCACATAAACCCTGCCTTTGCGGCGGACTACGCGGCAATCCGGATGACGATTTTTCGCTGAACGTAATGAACTCAGAACCTGCATAACGATTTCCCTGATGTCATTTATTTCTTACCGAGGAAGCTGCCGAAGCGTTGGTTAAAGCGCGCGGTACTGCCTTCTTTGGAATACTCTTTCTGCTTACCGGTGTAGTAAGGGTGAGAGGCTGAAGACACTTCAATGCTGATATACGGGTAGGTTGCCCCTTCCAGTTCAATGGTGCGGTCTGTCGAGATAGTCGAGCCAACTTTGAAGTATTCGTCGGCACTGGTGTCGTGAAAAACCACGGTGCGGTACGCAGGATGGATAGTGGGTTTCATAATGCCTCTAAATGTTATGTTATACTATAACATTAATTATGCACTCATCCTTTTTCAGGTTCAAGTCTCAGGCGAAAAAAAGGCCGCATAAGCGGCCTTTCGTTTAGGTGGGAGATCCGGTTACAGCGTCGGATGCTCTACTTTGTGCGTATGTTCGATATCCTCGTTCTTCTTACCAAAGCGGCGACGAACCACCACGAAGAAGACCGGAACAAAGAAGATCGCCAGCAGGGTCGCCGTGATCATCCCGCCCATTACGCCGGTACCTACAGCGTTCTGTGAGCCGGAACCTGCACCGGAACTGATAACCAGCGGCATAACACCAAGGATGAACGCCAGCGATGTCATCAGGATCGGGCGCAGACGCATACGAACCGCTTCAAGCGTTGATTCGATAAGACCTTTGCCTTCTTTATCCATCAGGTCTTTGGCGAACTCAACAATCAATATGGCGTTCTTCGCAGACAGCCCGATAGTGGTCAGCAGACCCACCTGGAAGTATACGTCGTTGCTCAAACCGCGCATCGTAGCTGCAATAAGTGCACCGACAACACCGAGCGGAACCACCAGCATAACCGAGAACGGTATTGACCAGCTTTCGTACAACGCTGCCAGACACAGGAAGACGACGATCAGGGAGATAGCGTACAAGGCCGGGGCCTGGTTACCTGACAAACGTTCCTGATAAGACAGGCCAGTCCAGTCATAGCCGATACCGTTTGGCAGTTTAGAAGCCAGAGACTCCATCATCGCCATGGCAGCACCCGAACTTTTGCCCGGAGCTGGCTGACCCAGAATTTCCATTGATGGCAGGCCGTTATAACGTTCCAGACGCGGTGAGCCGTATTCCCATTTCGCACTTGAGAACGCGGAGAACGGCACCATCTGGCCTGCGCTGCCACGGACATACAGATTGTTGATGTCTGATGGCAACATACGGTATTTATTTTCAGCCTGAACGTACACTTTCTTCACACGACCACGATCGATGAAGTCGTTGACGTAGCTACCACCAACCGAGGCACCCAATGTGGTGTTGATGTCGGAAATTGAAACGCCAAGTGCCGTTGCTTTTTCCTGATCAATCTCGATTTTGTACTGTGGTGTATCTTCCAGACCGTTCGGACGAACCTGAGTCAGCAAGTCAGGATGTTGAGCCACCATGCCCAGCAACTGGTTACGTGCTTGTGTCAGTTTGTCATGCCCAAGGTTAGCCTGGTCAATCAGCTGGAAGTCGAAGCCTGTCGCCGTACCCAACTCAACAATCGCGGGTAAGTTGAACGGGAACACCAGTGCATCTTTAATGGTACTGAACGCACCCATTGCACGGCCTGCAATCGTAGGAACCTTGTTTTCAGCGCCGCTACGCTCAGACCAGTCTTTCAGACTGACGAACGCGATACCGGTATTCTGACCACGACCTGCGAAGCCAAAGCCGTTAACCGTAAACACCGAGTTCACGTTAGCTTTTTCTTTGTTCAGATAGTAATCGGTAACTTCATCGAGCACTTTCTGCGTACGTTCCTGGGTTGCACCTGCTGGCAACTGCGCCATGGTCAGGAATACACCCTGGTCTTCTTCCGGCAGGAAGGAGGTTGGCAGGCGGATAAACAGGAATGCCATGCCGACAACGATCAACAGATAAATCACCAGATAACGACCGGTGCTGCGCAGAATGTTGCCTACGCTGTCGGTGTAGTGGTGCGTACTTTGCTCGAATTTCTTGTTAAACCAGCCGAAGAAACCTTTCTTCTCGTGATGCTCGCCTTTGGCAACCGGCTTAAGCATGGTCGCACAAAGCGCAGGCGTCAGGATCATCGCCACCAGAACCGACAGCACCATGGCAGAAACGATGGTGATGGAGAACTGACGGTAGATAACACCGGTTGAACCGCCGAAGAAGGCCATCGGGATGAATACTGCGGACAGCACCATCGCGATACCGACCAATGCACCCTGGATTTGCTCCATGGATTTTTTGGTGGCTTCTTTAGGCGGCAGCCCCTCTTCGACCATGACGCGTTCGACGTTCTCGACGACGACGATGGCGTCATCGACGAGCAAGCCTATCGCGAGCACCATCCCGAACATCGTCAGGGTGTTTATCGAATAACCGAATGCCGCCAGGATTGCAAAGGTGCCCAGCAAGACCACAGGAACCGCGATCGTTGGGATCAGGGTTGCGCGGAAGTTTTGCAGGAACAGGAACATCACCAAGAATACCAGGACGATGGCCTCGAACAGCGTTTTACCGACTTCTTTAATCGAGATTTTTACGAACGGCGTAGTGTCGTATGGGTAAACAACTTCTAAGCCAGCCGGGAAGAACGGTTCAAGTTTAGCCAGCGTGGCTTTTACAGACGCCGCGGTGTTCAGGGCGTTCGCACCCGTTGCCAGTTTGATACCCAAACCTGACGCAGGTTGTCCGTTAAAACGGGCAATAACGTCGTAGTTTTCACCACCAAGTTCGATTTTAGCCACATCTTTCAGGCGAACCTGAGAACCATCCTGATTCACTTTCAGAATGATTTTGCCGAATTCATCCGGTGACTTCAGACGGGTCTGGGCCACGATAGAGGAGTTCAACTGCTGACCCGGAACCGGTGGCGTACCACCCAACTGACCGGCTGCAATCTGGTTGTTCTGAACTTTGATGGCGTTAATCACGTCCACCGGCGTCAGCTGGAAGTTGTTCAGTTTGTTCGGATCCATCCAGATACGCATCGCATACTGAGCACCAAACAGCTGAACGTCACCCACACCGGCGGTACGGCTGATAGGATCCTTGACGTTGGAACCGACGTAGTCGGCGATGTCATCCTGAGTCATTGAACCATTGTTGGAAATAAAACCGGCCACCATCAGGAAGCTGCTGCTCGATTTCTCAACGGAGATACCCTGTTGCTGAACTTCCTGCGGCAGCAACGGCGTTGCGAGCTGCAGTTTGTTCTGAACCTGTACCTGTGCGATATCCGCGTCAGTACCTGAAGCAAAGGTCAGGGTAATCTGAACAGTACCGGATGAATCACTGGTCGACGACATGTACATCATGTTGTCGATACCGTTCATGTTCTGTTCAATAACCTGAGTAACGGTATCCTGTACCGTTTGCGCATCCGCGCCCGGATAGGTTGCGGTCAGCTGGATAGCCGGTGGCGCAACGGTTGGATACTGCGCAATTGGCAATTTAAGAATTGCCAATCCCCCCGCCAACATGATTATGATGGCGATCACCCATGCAAAGATGGGACGATCTATAAAAAACTTAGCCATGAATTACCGGCTCCTATTAAGACTTCGTCGCTGTAGCGGGCGCTGCTGCGTTTTGATCGACTTCCTGTGCAGTAACCTGTACGCCTGGCTTAATTTTTTGCAGTCCTGTCACGATAACTTTATCGCCACTTTTTAAACCGTCGGTAACAACCCATTTGTCCCCAATAGCTTGTGTTGTGGTCACAGTACGAAGTTCAACTTTATTGTCAGCGCCGATAACCATCGCTGTTGCATCACCACGTGGGTTACGGGTGATACCTTGCTGCGGAACCAGCAGTGCGTTGTTGTTAACACCTTCATCAAGACGTGCGCGCACAAACATACCCGGCAGCAGGGAATCATTTGGATTCGGGAAGATGGCTCGTAAAGTAATGGAACCGGTGGTTTCATCAACAGTCACATCAGAGAATTCTAATGTACCCGGCTGTGAATATTCTTTACCGTTATCCATCAGCAGTTTGACTTGCGCTTTACCGTCAGCCTGTTTCAGTGAACCGTCAGCCAGTTCCTGTTTCAGACGCAGGAAATCATTGCTGGACTGTGTTACGTCAACGTAGATAGGGTCGAGCTGTTGCACGGTTGCCAGCGCAGTGGCCTGGCCGTTAGACACCAGCGCACCTTCTGTCACAGACGATTTACCGATACGTCCGCTGATCGGGGAGGTCACTTTGGTGTAAGCCAGATTGATGCGTGCAGACTCAACGGCTGCTTTCGCACTGACTACTGCAGCATCAGCCTGTGCCGCAGTTGCGACAGCCGTATCGTAATCTTGCTTGCTGATGTAACTGGTACCGAGCAGAGGCTTGTAACGTGTCACGGTAAGACGGGAAATTTGTGCATTCGCCTGAGCTTTTACCAGATCGCCTTTAGCGCTGTCATACGCGGCCTGATAAGTGGCAGGATCAATTTGATATAAGGAGGTACCGGCTTTGATGTCGCTACCTTCAACGAAGTTACGTTTGAGAATGATACCGTTAACCTGCGGGCGCACTTCAGCAATGCGAAAAGCAGCAGTACGACCAGGAAGTTCGGTAGTCACATTTAGCGGTTCAGTTTTCAGGGTAACGACGCCAACCTGCGGAGCCTGTGGCGCACCTTGCTGAGCTTCTTTATCGTTACATCCTGTAAGTGCTAAGCTTCCGGATAGCATCAGAACTACCGCCAGAGGCGTTAACCCTCTGTTTTTGTTCATAAATAAACCTCAAGTGTCCGATTTCAAATTGTCCAATGGATCACAACATCCCAAATCCATTGCTGCGCTTTTAGTATGTGCGTGCTATGTTACATACATTCAAGAATGTATGTAAATCAAACTCCCCATAAAGATAAACCTATGGCACGAAAAACCAAATCACAGGCACTGGAAACCAGACAACAGATTCTGGATGCTGCTGTGCGTGAATTTTCTGCCCGTGGAGTATCGTCGACATCACTGACTGATATTGCAAATGCAGCCGGTGTGACGCGGGGCGCAATTTATTGGCATTTCAGGAACAAAGTGGAACTGTTTAACGCGATCTGGGAAGCTTATGAATCCCGGATAAAAGTGCTCGAAGTAGAGTATCAGACAAAGTTTCCGAATAATCCACTGCGTATTTTGCGCGAAATCCTTATTTACATACTGGTCGCCACCGTGACAGATAGCCAGCGTAAAGCATTGATGGAGATTATATTCCATAAATGTGAATTTGTTGGGGAGATGACATCGGTTCATGAAGCGCGCAAAGCGCTCTATATGGAAGGATACGGTAAAATTGAGCGTATTCTCGTACGCTGCATTGAAGAAAAGCAACTCCCGGCCAATCTCGATACCCGCCAGGCCGCAGTTATTTTACGCGCCTATCTCTCCGGTTTAATGGAAAACTGGTTATTTATTCCTGAAAGCTTTGATTTAGAAGGCAATGCCGGAAGGTTTGTGGATACGTATATAGATATGCTCCGCCACTCATCCTTTCTTACCATGATAAAATAACGTCTTACTGCTTTCCGCTGTATTAATAAGCCTGCAAATCTGTTCTCCATTTTGGCGACAAAATAAACACACTGATGTTGTATTCAGATACGCTTTTCTCCTTCCTTTCATCGTGAACGCTGCTATTGTCATCACCTATTATTCATTTGGTATGAGTTGACACCGACGTATGTTTATCTGGTTTCTGGCCGCCGCTTCTGACGTAATTTCTCTCCTGAAAAAAAAGGGAATGGCAGGTTTTTTTACGTTTGTGATATGCGTTGCATTGTTTCTTTTCTCCTTCCCCGGTCATGCTGCCAGTAATGATATTCCGGGCCGTAATGAAGTTCAAAACCAGCTTGATGCGTTAAATCGCCAAAAAAACCTGACGCCGGTCGATAAGCTATCGCAACAGGATTTGATCCACACGCTGGAATACCTTGATGCGCTTGATCGGGTGAAACAGGAAGTTAATCAGCTGCAAAAACAGGTCGCAGAAGCACCGCAGAAGTTACGGGTGGCGATGGATGGCCTCGAGCAAATCAAAAACAACCCCAAAGATGACGTCAACAAAGCGCAACTTGGCGCTTTATCGCTGCGTCAGCTGGAAAATCGTCTTAACGATACCCTCGATGATCTTCAGTCTTCTCAGGAAGATTTATCCACATTCAATACCCAGCTGATTTCCCTGCAAACCCAGCCGGAACGCGTGCAGAACGCGATGTACACCTATTCGCTGGCTATCCAGAAAATCCGCAATCAGCTCAATGGCATGTCGCCTGGTCAGCAAGATTTACGAACTACTCAGCAAAATATGCTCGTGACGCAGCAGGCTTTGCTGAGTGCGCAGATTGATCTGCAACGTAAGAGCCTCGAGGCCAACACTACGTTACAGGATTTACTGCAAAAACAACGCGATTACACCAATGCGCACATCAGCCAGCTGGAACATACCGCGCAGCTGTTGCAGGAAGTGGTCAACGGAAAGCGGCTGATTTTGTCTGAACGCACGGCAAAAGAAGCACAGACCCCGGACGACACCTCGGACATCCAAAATGATCCGCTTGTTGCGCAGGAACTGGGGATTAACCGCCAGCTCAGTGAACGCCTGATTGCCGCCACGGAAGAGGGCAACCAGCTGGTGCAGAAAAACATCACGGTGAAAAACTGGCTCGACCGTTCGGCGCAGGCTGAGCATGACCTCAAAGAGCAAATCACTGTACTGAAGGGCAGTTTATTGCTGTCGCGCATTTTATATCAGCAACAACAAAATACCATCCCGCCTTCCGGCCTGATAACGGACATGAGCACGCACATTGCCGATCTGCGTCTCGAACAGTTCAAGATCAATCAGCAGCGTGATGCCTTATTCCAGGGCGACAGCTACATTCAGGGCGTAGTGGCCAACAGCAAAGAGACGATTAACGGCGATATCAGTGATGCACTGGATCAGATTGTCGACATGCGACGTGAGCTACTTGATCAACTGAATAAACAGCTCGGTAATCAGCTGTCGCTGGCCATCAGTTTGCAGATTAACCAGCAACAATTGCTGAGCATCAACCAGTCGCTGACCGAAACGCTGACCCAGCAGATTTTTTGGGTGAGCAGCAATAAACCGATGAACTGGGAGTTCATCAAGTCATTGCCAGATGAAGTGAAAAATCAGCTGAGCAGCCTGCATGTCAGTATTCCGCCGGGTGAGCTGATGCTGGGTGCACTGCATTCCCTGCCGGTGACCATTCCGCTGTTAACCGTAATTTTGTTGCTGCTGTGGCGCAGGAAATATATTAACCAGCGGATTGAAATGTTGAGCAATGATGTCGGACAGCTCAAGCGGGACAGCCAACTGCATACGCCGCAGGCGCTGGCATTAATGGCGCTGAATGTTTTGCCCGGCGTCCTGCTGATGCTCGGTATCGGCTACTGGCTTTCAGTGTGTGATATCGAGCCGAGTGATTTCTTCTGGACACTGGCGCAACGGTTGGCGGTTTTCCAGCTGGTGATGGGCTTTTGTTATCGAATTCTCAAACCGGGCGGCATAAATGAACGGCACTTCAATACGCCGGCGGCCACTTGTGCACACTATCGTCGTTCTGTCATTCGTCTGAGTCTGGTGATGTTACCGCTGATTTTCTGGTCGGTACGCGGTGAGAAAGCGCCGCTCGGGCTGGTGGATGACATCATCGGACAGGTCGTGATTTTCCTGACGATGCTAGCCCTGACCGTTCTGGTTTTCCCGATTGCGCGGGATGGCTGGCGTGAAAAAGATTCGCACAGTATTCGTCTGGTGGTGGTGACGGCGATTGCCCTGGCACCGATTTTCTTCGTCGGATTGGTGGTCAGCGGGTATTTTTACACCACGTTGCGACTGGCAGGTCGCTGGATTGACAGCCTGTATCTGCTGATTTTCTGGAACATTGCCTATCTTGCGGCATTGCGCGGACTCAGTGTTGCCGCGCGGCGCCTGGCTTATCGCCGAGCGCTGGCGCGTCGCCAGACCATCGCAGCGAAAGATGGCGCGGAGGGCAACGAGCCAGTCGAAGAGCCGCAGATCGGGTTGGATCAGATCAACCAGCAGTCATTACGCCTGACCACGATGGGCCTGTTCTTTATCTTCGCGACAGTGTTTTACTGGATTTGGTCGGATTTGCTGACGGTGATTTCGTATCTGGACAGCATTACCTTGTGGCATTACTCCAGCACGGTGGCGGGTGCGGTCATTCAGCAAACGGTGACGCTGGGGAATTTCCTGCTCGGTTTCCTCGCGGTGATTGTGGCGTATGTATTAACGCGAAATTTGCCGGGATTGCTTGAGGTTGTCGTGTTGTCGCGGCTGCAATTGCGGCAGGGGACGTCCTACGCCATTACGACCATTCTGACCTATTCGATTACGGTGATTGGCGCAGTGACAGCGCTCGGATCGCTCGGCGTCTCGTGGGATAAATTGCAATGGTTGGTGGCCGCGCTGTCGGTGGGGCTGGGCTTTGGTTTGCAGGAGATCTTCGCGAACTTTGTTTCAGGGCTGATCATTCTCTTCGAACGCCCGGTGCGTATTGGCGATACCGTGACCATCGGGACATTCTCAGGCACCGTCAGCCGCATTCGTATCCGTGCGACTACGATTATCGATTTCGACCGCAAAGAAGTGATCATCCCGAATAAAGCGTTTGTGACCGAGCGGCTGATCAACTGGTCGTTGAGCGACACCGTCACCCGCGTGTTGATCAAACTCGGTGTGGCGTATGGTTCCGATCTCGACAAAGTGAAAGAGATCTTATTGCAAGCGGCGCATGAAAACGCCCGTGTGATGAGTGACCCCGCGCCATTGGTGTTCTTCCTGAATTTCGGGGCCAGCACGCTCGATCACGAA
Organism: Rahnella sp. WP5; assembly: GCF_000745615.1. Taxonomy (NCBI): domain Bacteria; kingdom Pseudomonadati; phylum Pseudomonadota; class Gammaproteobacteria; order Enterobacterales; family Yersiniaceae; genus Rahnella; species Rahnella sp. WP5. The sequence continues at coordinate 251,559 of NZ_KN050721.1, forward strand.
CTGCGAGTGTATGTGCGTGAGCTGGGGGATCGCAGTTATACCGTGGATGAACTTAACCGCAGCATTGATAAGCTTTGCCGCGAAAACGGCATTAATATCGCGTTCAATCAGCTGGAGGTGTATCTGCATAATCAGGACGGCAGTGAAGTGCAGGAAGTGAAACGTGTAATGCGACAACCGGGCGATGAACCGGATGCATTGCCACAGAGCTGAGAAATTCGGTGCCATTCAGGGGAAATTGACGGGTTCCCCTGAAGCAGGCAGCCGGTCAGCTTAAAGGTAACTGATCGAAAGCGTACTCTTACTGTTTTTCAACTTTTCCTGATAATCGCGTTGTACGATTTCCAGCGCCGCAAGCGCGGTTTCAGGGGCAATTTCATTGCACTCAAGCAGGTAAATCAAATCGACAGCAAGCTGAAGTTCGGGGGGCGCATTTTCTACGGACATATAGGCCAACATTATGATTAGCAGGTTTTGGACTTACTATTATAGATAAGAAAAGGTCCGGCCTGAATGCCGGATTAAAAAAATGTGATAAAGATTCAAAAACCTTTTTCCTGCCGCTCGATTTGTCTCTCTATTTTGGCCAGCGCCTGACGACAACGCATTAAACGTCCTTCGAGCGCCGCCAGTTCTTTCTGCACCCGCTGCTGATCGCTGAATGTCGCCAGCTGACCCAGCGTGGTTTCCCGATCTTCAATCATCGCAATCAGACGTCGCTCGAACTGCTGAGTTTCCGCCAGTTTGGTGTAATTATCATGGCTTTTGCGTTCCGGTGTCTGGTGCGTTTTGCGCAGAGACTGGGTCGCCAGTTCGCGCTGCATGGCGGTAATTTGTGCCACCAGCCGTTCGGCGATAAACGCCACCTGCGCAGAGCGTTTTTCGAGTACTTCCTGATTCAGTTGCCGCAAATTGGTTTTAATTTCTGCCAGATAATCGCGCAACCGGGTGCCTTTGGTTGAGAAAAGTGCGACATCAAACCGTGCCTGTGAGGCGGAAACATGGCCGATCGGTTCAATTTCCCGAGCCAGTGTTTCGATCTGCTGATCGAGGACATGTAAAATTCGTTCTGTGCTCACGATAATCTCCCTTAAACTCTGGCGTAGCTTACCGGTATGACAGCCTCTGCGCACTTGTTTACACTGAGAAACCGTAAATCGGCTATGCAGCCTGTTTTAAGCTGAAGGAAATGCATGAAACGCGTACTACTGATTACCGTTGGCTGGTTGTGTGTGGTGCTGGCGACGCTCGGCGTGGTGTTACCGTTGTTGCCGACAACCCCCTTTTTACTGCTGGCGGCCTGGTGCTTTGCCCGGTCCTCTCCCCGTTTCCATCAGTGGTTATTGTACCGCTCATGGTTTGGCAGCTATCTGCGCCACTGGCAGACACATCGCGCGTTACCGAAAGGTGTAAAGCCGAAAGCGGTTGCGCTGATTGTGGTGACTTTCGCTATTTCGATATATTTTGTGCCGTTATTGTGGGTGCGTATTTTATTGGTTTGCATGATGTTTGCGTTGCTGATCATGATGTGGCGATTACCAGTGGTTGACCTTGAGCAATAAAACAGGCGATCATGTCCGGCTGCGGGTTGCTTTTTAAAGCAGCTTTGCATAGATTTGGGCATCTCGTACGTCGGTGCGCTCCCAATTTCCTTCCTTGAACGACATGCTTTATACAGGCATGGCGGGGGACATTTGACCGCCCGCGTTTAAGTATGAACAGCAGCTTTATCAGGCAATTACATTATGACCGCTACCGCACAGCAGCTACAGTTTATTAAAGACAGTATCAAAACCATCCCTGACTATCCTAAGCCAGGCATACTGTTCCGTGACGTCACCAGCTTGCTGGAAGACCCAAAAGCTTACGCTGCAAGCATTCAGTTACTGGCCGATCGTTACCGCGATGCCGGCGTCACCAAAGTGGTGGGCACTGAAGCACGAGGTTTCCTGTTTGGCGCACCGGTTGCGCTGGTTCTGGGCGTGGGCTTTGTTCCCGTGCGTAAACCGGGCAAATTACCGCGTGAAACCATCAGCGAAACCTACGATCTGGAATACGGCACTGACAGCCTTGAAATCCACGTTGATGCGATTCAACCTGGCGAAAAAATTCTGGTGATCGACGATTTGCTGGCAACAGGCGGCACGATTGAAGCCACCGCGAAACTGATCCGTCGTCTGGGGGGAGAAGTGACTGATGCTGCATTCATCATTAACCTGCCGGAACTGGGCGGTGAAAAACGCCTGAACGATTCAAATATCAACTGCTACAGTCTGGTCTGTTTCGACGGCCACTGATTCATGCGCGTTGATGTGAACTGGCCTCGCCGTTAACGCGAGGCCTTTTGCTTTCTGCGCCGTTATTTCCCTCTTTCTTCTGCCCAGACCACCATTATTTTATCGTCACCTTGCTGACGGCTGAAGGCATAATATTGCGTCGTCAGCTGCGATTTCTGCACGCCCGCGCCAACCGCCGGATGTTGTTCCCTGAAAGTTCCCAGTTTTTGCCAATGCTTCAGTAAAGCCTGTTTCGGACCGGTCAGCTCACTCCAGTTCATGTCAGAACGCGTTCCCTGTAAAGGATCTGAACCCGTCGCGCCAAACTGGCGGCCACTTTCATCGCCGTAATAAATCTGCACCGCGCCGGGTGCCAGTAGCAACAAATCTGCGGCGCGCTGCTGTAACGGTAGAGAACCTTTGGCATCGGCGGCGAAAAACAGCCGGGTATCATGTGATGACAAATAACTGAGGACATTGAAATCCTGCATTTTCTCCGCCATCTGCTGATAAGTTGCATCGATGCTGGCAAAACAACTCAGCGCTGCCGCGGCCTGATCCTGAAAATCAAAATTAATCATTGCGTCAAAACCATTGGCGTAATAATCGCTTTTCATCACACCGTGGCCCCATGCCTCGCCGGTCATCCAGAATGGTGCGTCATCCAGCGCCTTTGCAGGATTGGTCGTTTTCCATTGTTTCAGGGCTTCGGCTGAACGGTCTTTGAGTAATGCCAGTGTCGCTTTTTCGACGTGTTTGGCGGTATCCACACGGAATCCGTCTATGCCGTAATCCCGCACCCACTGACTGAGCCAGGTGACCAGATAATCACGCGGTGTTGCACCGGGAATTTCACGTGCGGCCGTATCGGGTTTGTTGCGATAGAAAACGGGCAGGCCGCTGGCTTGCATCAATTCCGTTTTAATATCCGGCAGGAAGGCCAATGACATCGTCAGATCGTCATAACCGGGCGAGTCATAGTCACCAATGTCGGTGCGGATCCATTTTTTCCCCCACCAGGTGCTCCAGCCGTCTTTGTCGCCGAAATTAATATAATCATTAAAACTGTGCCAGTTCTGGCCTGGACCGGGCTTCCAGTCAGTCCAGTTTTTGCCGAGTGTTTTTCCGATGTCATCACCTTTCAGATATAACGAGCCGAACTGGAAGGTTTGCATGTCTGCCAGCGTGGCATAGCCGGTGTGATTGACGACAACGTCAAATAAAATGCGGATCCCACGTTTGTGCGCTTCGCTGACCAGTTTCTGTAAATCTTCGCCGGTGCCCATATTGGCATCGAGTTTTGTCCAGTCGAGCGTGTAATAGCCGTGATAGGCATAATGCGGGAAGTCGCCTTTGGTGCCGCCGCCGACCCAACCGTGGATCTGCTCGAGCGGCGAACTGATCCAAAGTGCGTTAACGCCGAGCTGTTGCAGATAGTCGAGTTTGCTGGTCAGCCCGGCCAGATCACCGCCGTGGAAAGTGCCGATTTCCTGCATTCCGTCACTGTGACGGCCATAGCTGTGATCGTTATCCGGATTGCCGTTTTCAAAGCGATCGGTCAGTACGAAATACACCGTGGCGTTTTTCCAGCTAAACGCCGCGGGTGCTTTGCGCTCTGCTGTTTCCAGTAACAACAGGCCGCCGCTGGCCGGATCCGGCATCATTGTGATGTGGCCGCCGCTGACCTGTGTGCTCTGACCAGAATAAAAATCGCGAACAGTTTCACCCTCAGCAAAAGTGCCGGAGACATCGACGGTCAGCGGTTTTCCATCCCCGCGCGGACAGGTTTTCGCCACCGGGGCGACGGTTTCCTCCACCGTTTTCAAACTGAGCTGAAGCGTGGGTGTGCCGCTGCGGGTATCAATTCGAACCTGATAATCCCCCGCGCGGAACAGTTTCCAGTTAACCGGCACCTGGCTTTCACAAGGTTGCAGCGACAGCATTTCGTTAAGCTTTACAGCGCCCGTGGGTTGCCAGCACTGATTATCCTGATGTAATTCCAGTGTGCGTTGTCCCTTAGGTAACGTGGCGTGGCTGGTGAATATTCCGCTGACCGGTTCGGCGAAACCGGGGAAGCCTTGCAGCGTCCAGTCGGCCTGTGCGGCGGGAGAAATGAGCAGTAATAAAGGCAGTGTCAGGTGTTTCATGGCTCTCCTTACGAAAGGCAGGAAGCATTATCAGAACAGAGGTGAATTCAAGTGTAATGAGTGGGCAAAATTTGCCCTCATCCCGTGAGGCGAATTGTCAGGAGGAGGAGGAAGGTGGAGAAACTGCGGCGCGCTGCGCAAAAAGTAAAGTAATAGGAATGATGGCAACCCTGCTGGTACACTAAGAAGTGGCAGTCTGGCTCCGGCATCATTATGCTGAGTCTTCAGTCTCCGTTTCGCAGACCAGCGCAGAAAGACGGGTTAAACGATGTTTTTTCGTGTATCGTCAAATTATTCATTATAAATCAACGATGAAGTGTTAATGAGCTATCAGGTTCTTGCCCGTAAGTGGCGCCCCCAAACTTTTGCCGACGTCGTCGGACAGGAACATGTGCTGACCGCGCTGGCCAATGGCTTGTCGCTCGGGCGCATCCATCACGCCTACCTGTTTTCCGGTACCCGTGGCGTAGGGAAAACCACCATCGCCCGTCTGCTGGCGAAAGGCCTTAACTGCGAAACTGGCATTACCTCCACCCCTTGTGGCGTGTGTGATAACTGCCGCGAGATCGAGCAGGGCCGTTTTGTCGATCTGATTGAAATCGATGCCGCTTCCCGTACCAAAGTCGAAGACACCCGCGAGCTGCTGGATAACGTGCAATATGCACCGGCGCGGGGCCGCTTCAAAGTTTACCTGATTGACGAAGTGCACATGCTCTCGCGTCACAGCTTTAATGCGCTGTTGAAAACGCTGGAAGAGCCGCCCGCACACGTCAAATTCCTGCTGGCAACGACGGATCCGCAAAAACTGCCGGTCACCATTTTATCGCGTTGTTTGCAGTTCCATCTGAAAGCGCTGGACGCTGAACAGATCCGTAAACAGCTCGAACATGTATTAACCCAGGAAACCATCACCACGGAACCGCGCGCTTTACAGCTGCTTTCGCGCGCTGCCGACGGCAGTATGCGTGATGCGCTGAGCCTGACCGATCAGGCGATCGCGATGGGGCAGGGCGCGGTGACGACCGAAACCGTGGCACAAATGCTCGGTACACTGGATGACGAACAACCGCTGGCGATGCTGGAAGCGCTGGTCAGCGCCGATGGCGGGCAGATGATGGCGCAGGTCGAACAGGCCGCGTCCCGTGGCGTAGACTGGGAAAATTTGCTGGTGGAAACGCTGGCGTTGCTGCACCGCATTGCAATGGTTCAGTTGTTACCGTCGGTTCTCGATAATCATTACGCGGCGATTGAACAACGCCTGCGCGAACTGGCGCGTGTCATTCCGCCTGCAGACGTACAGCTTTATTATCAGACCTTACTGATTGGCCGCAAAGAGCTGGCCTATGCGCCGGACAAACGTATGGGCGTTGAAATGACGCTGCTGCGCGCGCTGGCCTTCCATCCGAAAGTGATTATTGCTGAACCGGCTCCCCAGCCAGTCGCAGCCCCAGCTTATGTGGCGCCGCAGGCTCCATCACAACCGGCGGCACCGCGTAACGCACCGCCGCAACAAAACGATAATGCGCCTGCGCCGCAGGGAAATGCAGAACCGGGGTCAATGCCGGATTCCACCGCGCAACTTTTACAGGCACGAACACAATTGCTCAGGCAGGGGAGTACCACCCCAAAAAAAGCTGAGCCGGCAGCGCCAGGAAAAGCGCGGCCGGCAACCTCAGCGCTGGAGCGTCTCGCTTCGGTGACTGAGCGTGCGCAGACATTGGCTGTGAAGAAAGAACCTGCCGCGCCGATAAAAGAAGAAGCGTATCGCTGGAAAGCGATGATGGAACCGGAAGTCGCACCGGAACCGGTGGCGACACCGAAAGCGCTGCGCACCGCGCTGGAGCATGAAAAATCGCCGGAACTGGCTTCCCGCCTGGCGGAAGAAGCGATTGAACGTGATGAATGGGCGGCTGAGATCAGCCGGATGACCATTCCGAAACTGGTGCAGCAACTGGCGCTGAATGCGTATCGTGAGCAGCCGGAACCAGGCAAAATCTGCCTGCACCTGCGTTCCTCGCAAAAGCACCTGAATTCGCCGTCCGCGCAGAAAGTGCTGACGGATGCTTTATCGGCATTGCATCAGACGCCGGTTGAACTGACCGTGCTGGAAGATGATAATCTGGCGGTGAAGACGCCGCTGGAATGGCGACAGGCCATTTATGAAGAAAAACTGGCGCAGGCGCGTCAGTCTATTATTGCGGATAACAACATTCAGACTTTGCGCCGTTTCTTCGACGCTGAGCTGGATGAAGAAAGTATTCGCCCAATTTAAACGCCGCGATTGTGACGCGGCCATTGCTGAGAGAGAAGACTATGTTTGGAAAAGGCGGCATTGGTAACCTGATGAAACAGGCCCAGCAGATGCAGGAAAAAATGCAACAGGCTCAGGCGGAAATCGCTCAGCTGGAAGTGACCGGTGAGTCAGGCGCTGGCCTGGTGAAAATCACCATCAACGGTGCGCACAACGTGCGTCGCGTTGAAATCGATCCAAGCCTGCTGGAAGACGATAAAGACATGCTGGAAGATCTGATCGCTGCGGCGTTCAACGATGCTGCACGTCGTATCGATGAAACTCAGAAAGAAAAAATGGCAGCCGTATCTGGCGGCATGCAATTGCCACCAGGCTTCAAGATGCCATTCTGATGCAAACCAGCCCTCTCCTTGAATCTTTAATGGAGGCGTTGCGTTGCCTGCCGGGCGTCGGCCCGAAGTCCGCGCAACGTATGGCATTCCAGTTGCTGCAACGTGATCGCAGCGGCGGAATGCGGCTGGCGCAGTCTTTAACGCGTGCCATGTCTGAGATCGGCCATTGTGCCGATTGCCGTACCTTCACCGAGCAGGAAATCTGTACGATTTGCGCCAATCCACGGCGTAAAGAAAACGGTCAGGTTTGTGTGGTGGAAAGCCCGGCGGACATTCATGCGATAGAACAAACCGGTCAGTTCTCTGGTCGCTATTTTGTGCTGATGGGACACCTGTCACCACTCGATGGCATCGGGCCGGACGACATCGGTTTAGGCCGTCTGGAAGAGCGTCTTGAAAGTGAAAATATTCAGGAAGTGATCCTGGCGACTAACCCGACGGTTGAAGGTGAAGCGACCGCCAACTACATCGCTGAAATGTGCGGCCAGTATGGCGTACTGGCGAGCCGCATTGCGCACGGTGTGCCGGTCGGAGGCGAACTGGATATGGTCGACGGCACCACGCTGTCGCATTCCCTTGCCGGACGTCATCCCTTTCGGTTCTGACTGTTATGCGGGCGCGGTTCTCTGCGCCCCGTTTTATTCAGCTATCCCTCTGCATTTCTTCTTAAAATTTTCTCCCTGTGCTTGAAAAGCCTGACACGTAACCCCACTTATTCCTCAACGTCTGATTTGGTCAATAACAGTATCTGGATTGAGGTAATTTGATGAGTATGAAAGGACAAGAGACACGCGGATTCCAGTCTGAAGTAAAACAACTGCTTCATCTGATGATCCATTCCCTGTATTCAAACAAAGAAATTTTCCTGCGCGAGCTGATTTCCAACGCCTCAGATGCCGCTGATAAACTGCGTTTCCGCGCACTGTCTGCGCCTGAACTTTATGAAGGTGATGGCGAGCTGCATGTCCGTCTGGCATTTGATAAAGAAAAACGCACCCTGACGCTGAGTGATAACGGTATCGGCATGAGTCGTGACGAAGTTATCGATAACCTCGGTACCATCGCCAAATCCGGCACCAAAGCGTTCCTGCAATCTGTCGGTTCTGAGCAGGCGAAAGACAGCCAGTTGATTGGTCAGTTTGGTGTGGGCTTCTACTCTGCCTTTATCGTGGCAGACAAAGTCACCGTGCGCACCCGCGCAGCCGGTGCCAGTGCTGACGAAGGCGTATTCTGGGAATCTGCCGGTGAAGGTGAATACACCCTGGCGGATATCGAGAAAGCCGATCGCGGGACTGAAATTACCCTGCATTTGCGCGAAGATCAGGACGAATTCCTGGATGACTGGCGCGTGCGCTCCATCATCAGTAAATATTCCGACCATATTGCGTTGCCGGTTGAAGTCGAAACCCGTAACGAAGAAGACGACACCGTCACCTGGGAACAAATCAACAAGGCACAGGCCCTGTGGACCCGCGGTAAAGCGGAAGTCACCGACGACGAATATAAAGAATTCTACAAACACATTTCCCATGATTTCAGCGATCCGCTGAGCTGGAGCCACAACCGCGTTGAAGGTAAGCAGGAATACACCAGCCTGCTGTACATCCCTTCACAGGCACCGTGGGATATGTGGAACCGCGACCATAAACACGGCCTGAAACTGTATGTGCAGCGCGTGTTTATCATGGACGAAGCCGAGCAGTTCATGCCGAACTACCTGCGTTTTGTTCGTGGTCTGATAGATTCCAACGATCTGCCGCTGAACGTGTCCCGTGAAATTCTGCAGGACAGCCGCATCACCCAGAACCTGCGCAGTGCACTGACCAAACGTGTTCTGCAAATGCTGGAAAAACTGGCGAAAGACGACAATGAAAAATACCTGCAATTCTGGAAACAGTTTGGTCTGGTATTGAAAGAAGGTCCGGCAGAAGACGGTGCGAACAAAGAAGCGATCGCCAAACTGCTGCGTTTCGCCAGCACCCGCAACGACAGCAGCGAGCAGACGTTGTCGCTGGAAGAGTATGTGGCGTCGATGGTCGAAGGCCAGGACAAAATTTATTACATCACTGCCGACAGCTATGCGGCCGCGAAGAGCAGCCCGCATCTGGAATTGTTCCGCAAAAAAGGCATTGAAGTCCTGTTGCTGTCTGATCGCATCGACGAATGGATGATGAGCTATCTGACTGAGTTTGATGGCAAAGTCTTCCAGTCCGTCAGCAAGGCAGATGACACACTGGACAAACTGGCTGACGAAAGCGAAGAGCAGAAAGAAGCTGAAAAAGCGCTGGAGCCGTTCGTTGAGCGCGTGAAAACGCTGCTGGGCGATCGTGTGAAAGAAGTGCGTCTGACGCACCGTCTGACCGATACGCCAGCCATCGTTACCACCGGTGCCGACGAAATGACCACGCAGATGGCAAAACTGTTTGCCGCTGCCGGTCAGGATGCGCCGGAAGTGAAATACATCTTTGAGCTGAACCCGGAACACGCGCTGGTGAAACGTGCTTCTGATGTGGCTGATGAAGATCAGTTCAGCGAGTGGATTGAGCTGCTGCTGGATCAGGCGCTGTTCGCAGAACGCGGCACGCTGGAAGATCCAAACCTGTTCATCCGTCGCATGAATACGCTGTTACAGGCGTAATCAGCTGGCGTAAAACGAAAAGGGTGTCGTGAAAGCGACACCCTTTTTTATTGCTTTGCTTCTTCCCGTATCCATTCCCTGAAAGCCTGTGAGTCAAGTTCAGCAATCATGCCGGTAGCGTGATGTTCTCGCTGGTCGTGGCCCCGCAAACTGGCGGGCAGAACGACGGATGGCGCAGGGTTAACCCCAATTTCAGCAGGGCTTGTTCCTTGAGCAAAAGTGCTCAGAATGGTATGGTTGACCGTTTTTCGAGATTCATAAAAATTACATGCAAGGGGATTTACGCAATGCGTATCATTCTGCTGGGCGCTCCGGGCGCAGGTAAGGGTACTCAGGCTCAATTCATCATGGAGAAATTTGGTATTCCGCAAATTTCTACCGGTGATATGTTGCGCGCCGCTGTGAAGGCCGGAAGTGAACTCGGCAAGAAAGCAAAAGAGATTATGGATGCCGGTAAACTGGTAACCGACGAACTGGTTATCGCACTGGTGAAAGAACGTATTCAGCAGGAAGATTGCCGCAACGGTTTCCTGTTAGACGGTTTCCCTCGTACCATTCCGCAGGCTGATGCCATGAAAGACGCGGGCATCAAAGTGGATTACGTGCTGGAATTCGACGTGCCTGACGAACTGATCGTCGATCGCATCGTAGGTCGTCGCGTACACCCTGGCTCTGGCCGCGTGTACCACATCCATTACAATCCACCTAAAGTGGAAGGTAAAGACGATGTCACCGGCGAAGAACTGATCACCCGTAAAGATGATCAGGAAGAAACCGTACGTAAACGTCTGGTGGAATACCATGAGCTGACTGAGCCGCTGGTGTCCTACTACAGCAAAGAAGCTGAAGCGGGCAATACCAGGTACGTCAAAATTGACGGCACACAACAGGTCTCTGCAGTGCGTGACGAACTGGCTGCTATTCTGAGCTGATCGTCTGTTCTGCGCACTATCACGGGGTGACTACGGTCGCCCCGTTTGTTTTTTTAGGGTCTCCATTTCCAATACCCAAAATAATTCGAGCGGCGGCAAGCGAGCGTGACGGGGATTAATAATAACAATTCGCATTGATAGTTTCTGCCGTTGTTCCCATCGTCTTTGTTTTCGTTACAATGACCTGCGCCTCTTTGCCGCATCACAAATAAACGGTGGCGCCCATAACTTTTCGCACTGGCTTCAGTGCCTTCAATTTAGGAAATTCAGCATGACGCAGACCAAATTCGGTGTTCTCCTGGTCAACCTCGGGACGCCGGAAGCTCCGACCCCGCAGGCCGTTAGAAAATATCTGGCTGAATTTTTGAGTGATATCCGTGTGGTTGATACCCCCCGCTGGCTGTGGTGGCCGATCCTGAATTTGGTGATCCTGCCGCTGCGTTCCCCGCGCGTGTCCAAACTGTATAAAGCCGTGTGGATGGAAGAGGGCTCACCGCTGATGGTGTACAGCCGTCGTCAGCAGAAAGCGCTGGCAGAACGCCTGCCGGGTACGCCGGTTGAACTGGCGATGAGTTACGGCAAGCCGGGCATGAAAGAACCGATTGAAAAACTGCTGGCGCAGGGCGTGACCAAAATGGTGGTGCTGCCGCTGTATCCGCAATACTCCTGCTCAACCAGCGCCGCAGTTTTTGACGGCGTGGCGCGTGTGCTGAAATCGCAGCGTCGCCTGCCTTCAATGAGCTTTATCCGTGATTACGCCACCCATCCGGCTTACATTTCCGCGCTTAAAGCCAGCATCGAACGTTCGTTCGCTCAGCATGGCGAACCGGACCGTCTGGTGTTGTCCTTCCACGGCATTCCAAAGCGTTTTGTCGCGCAGGGTGATGACTACGAACAGCGTTGCCGCGATACAGTGCAGGCGCTGACCGATGCGCTGCAACTGCCTGCGGGCAAAATTATGCTGACCTTCCAGTCCCGCTTTGGTCGCGAACCATGGCTGACGCCTTACACCGATGAAACGCTGAAAGGCCTTCCGGCTCAGGGAGTTAAGCATATTCAGATCCTCTGCCCGGGCTTTGCGGCAGACTGTCTGGAGACACTGGAGGAAATCAAAGGCGAGAACCGCGAGATTTTTATTCATGCAGGCGGCGAGCGCTTCGAATATATTGACGCCTTAAACGACCAGCCGGAACATATTGATTTGCTGCAACAGCTGGTCACTCAGCACTTCTGACTGAAGCCTGAGTTTTTTGAATCTCCCGAGAATAATGCATGAAATTTCCTGGTAAACGTAAGTCCAAACACTATTTTCCGGTCAGCGCACGCGACCCTTTATTGCGTGATTCTATGTTGCAGGCAATGCAGCCGGAGTCAGAAGCCGGTGCCTCGTACATCGCCGGCATTGACCAGACGATGGTCGATATCGAAGCGCGTGTTGATGAGAATTTTGTTGCCCGTTACGGGCTGACGCCCGGTGAATCCAATATTCTTGATGATGAGATGTCGGAAACGCTGTATCAGGAACTGATGAGCAACGCCCTGATCACGCACCAGTTTGCGGGCGGCACTGTCGGTAACACACTGCACAACTATTCCGTGCTGGCCGATGACCGTTCGGTGCTGCTCGGCGTGATGTGTAATAACGTTAAAATTGGCGATTATGCTTACCGTTATCTTTGCAACACCTCCAGCCGCGTAGATCTTAACTTCCTGCAGGGCGTGGATGGCGCGATAGGTCGTTGCTTTACGCTGATCAGCGATACCGGCGAGCGCACCTTTGCCATCAGTCCGGGCAAAATGAACGGTCTGCGTGCGGAAAATGTGCCGGAAGATGTGATAGCAGGAGCCTCCGCGCTGTTACTGACCTCGTATTTGCTGCGCAGCAAGCCGGGCGAACCGATGCCGGAAGCCACCATGCAGGCGATTGAGTACGCGAAGAAGTACCATGTGCCGGTGGTCTTGACATTGGGCACACAATACGTTATCGCCGAAGATCCGCAGGCATGGCGTGATTTCATCCGTGATAACGTGTCGATTCTGGCGATGAACGAAGATGAAGGTTTTGCGCTGACTGGCCTGAAAGATCCGCTGATGGCGGCGGATAAGGCGCTGGACTGGGTCGATCTGGTGTTGTGTACCGCCGGGCCGAACGGCCTGTTTATGGCGAGTTATACCGAAGACGAATTCAAACGCACCACCCAGCATCCGCTGCTGCCGGGGACGATTGCCGAATTCAATCAGTACGAATTCAGCCGCGCGATGCGTCGTGACTGTTGTCAGCAACCGTTGAAGATTTATTCCCACATCGCGCCGTATATGGGCGGGCCGGAGAAAATCATGAACACCAACGGAGCAGGTGACGGTGCATTATCGGCGCTGCTGCATGATATCGCCGCCAACGGTTTCCACCGGACTTCTGTGCCGAATTCCAGCAAACATTCCCGCGAGTATCTGACCTATTCCTCGCTGGCGCAGGTGTGTAAATACGCCAACCGCGTCAGCTATCAGGTGCTGAACCAGCATTCTCCGCGTCTGACGCGTGGCCTGCCGGAACGTGAAGACAGCCTGGAAGAGAGTTACTGGGAGCGCTAGGGAGTCAGGCGGCTGTCAACATTTTGATGAAAATCAGAAGGGCGTTGAGATAGAAGCCATTTTTTATAAAGCCACTTAAGCGGGCGCAGTGATGAACTGCGCCCTTATTTTTTAATCACTAACAGATGATCAGATCGGGCAAAACGGCCGCTTTTCGTCTTCGGTCATAATATCGATTTGCAGCATACCCAGCATGCTGTTGGCGATTTCCCGCTCGCCCATCACCACGCGATCCGCACCGCGCTCCAGGATATAGGTGACTTCATCGTCATAATGCGCACGGGCGATAATTTCAATATTTGGCCGCTTGACGCGGGCTGATGCGACGATTTCACCGGCTTCATAACCGTTGGGAATGGTCACCAGCAGCCAGCGGGCGCAGTCGAGACGCGCCAGATCCATCACTTCCTGATTGGCGGCATTGCCCAGCACCGTGCTGATGCCCTGGTCACGCAGCGCCTCGACACGCGGACGCGAATTTTCAATCACCACCAGCGGGATCCCCGCAGCCTGAAGTTTCTCGCCGAGCAGGCTGCCGACGCGTCCGTAACCCACCAGCAGTGCGTGATTGCACAAATCGAACGGGATTTGCTTCTCGTCTTCAACCGCTTCTTCAACGCTCTGGTCTTCGATGGTTTCCGTTTTCGCCAGATATTTTTCCAGCAGCGTGAACAGCAGCGGGTTAAACATAATCGACAGAATTGCCCCTGCCAGCACCAGATTACGGCCATGTTCAGACAGCAGTCCCAGCGAAATCCCCAGACCGGCGAGAATAAAGGCGAATTCGCCGATCTGCGCCAGACTGACGGAAATCGTCAGCGCGGTGCGTTTGGAATGCCCGAACATCTTCACCAGCAGGAACGCGGCAATGGATTTACCGAACACGATGATCGCCAGTGTGGCGATCACGGTCAGCGGTTCACGCACCAGAATCATCGGGTCGAATAGCATGCCAACCGAGACGAAGAACAGCACCGCGAAGGCATCGCGCAGCGGTAACGTGTCGTGCGCCGCACGCTGGCTGAGTTCGGATTCATTGAGCACCATACCGGCGAAGAACGCGCCCAGCGCGAACGACACATCAAAGAATTCCACGGCGCCGTAAGCGATGCCCAGCGCCAGTGCCAGAACTGACAGCGTAAACAGTTCACGTGAACCGGTGCTGGCGGTTTTGGCGAGGATCCACGGCACTACACGGCGGCCCACCACCATCATCAGCACCATAAACGCGATCACTTTACCAATCGTCACGGCAAGCCCGGTGAGCAGTTCTACCGGGCTGGAGTGATGGCTTTCCAGCATGCCGCTGAACGCAGGCAGCAGAACCAGCGTCAGCACCATCACCAGGTCTTCAACAATCAGCCAGCCGATGGCGATTTGGCCGCGCTGGCTTTCAATCAGTTGCCGTTCTTCCAGCGCCCGCAGCAACACCACGGTACTGGCGGTGGACAGACACAGCCCGAACACCAGTCCGGTGGCCAGATCCCAGCCCATCAGGCTTGATAATCCCATTCCAAGCAGTGTTGCAACCGCGATTTGCGCTACAGCGCCGGGAATGGCTATCGACTTTACGGCGAGTAAATCTTTCAGAGAAAAATGCAAACCTACGCCAAACATCAGCAGGATGACGCCGATTTCTGCCAGCTCCGGTGCCAGTGAAGTGTCTGCAACGAAGCCCGGTGTAAACGGACCGGCCAGCACGCCAGCAGCGAGATAGCCAACCAGAGGAGAAATTCGCAGGCGGTTGGCGAGCATTCCTAACAGGAACGCTAAGACCAGACCGCCAACGATGGTAGTGATGAGAGGCGTAGAATGATGCATTCAGACTCCTTCTGGTTATGCATAAAGCAAATATGTTGCTGATTGTTTCTAAGTTTATGGTAAAAATCGTTTTTACGTTGGGGAATTTTGGCCTTTTTTATTTAAAATCATCAGCAGACGATAAAAAAAATTCCAACGCGGGATTTAAATGGGTTTTATCAGGCAGATATCAAGGGAATAAGGGTTCAGACGCTGCCGATATTTAACTATCGGCAGCCGGGAAGGAAAGGTTAATGGCTATTTGCGTTCTATATTTGGCAGGAATGCTGTCAGGATCCCGAGCAACGGCAGGAAGGCACAAATCTGATACACCAGTTCGATACTGGTTTTATCGGCCACATAGCCGAGCACCGCGGCGCCCAGCCCGCCCATACCAAAGGCCAGCCCAAAGAACAGGCCCGATACCATGCCGACTTTCCCTGGCATCAGTTCCTGCGCAAACACCAGAATCGCCGAAAATGCCGAGGCGAGGATCACGCCGATAATCACGCTCAGTACGCTGGTCCACATCAGACTGGCGTGCGGCAAAAGTAGTGTAAATGGCGCGACGCCGAGAATTGAAGCCCAAATGACGTATTTGCGCCCAATCTTATCACCCACCGGCCCGCCGATAATGGTGCCCGCAGCTACTGCAAACAGAAAAACAAACAGATGGATTTGTGCGCTTTGCACCGATACACCAAATTTATGGATCAGGTAAAAGGTGTAATAGCTGCTCAGGCTGGTCAGGTAGAAGTACTTGGAAAATATCAGGATCAGCAAAATACCCAGTGACATCGCCACCGTTTTACGTGGCAACAGGGTCACATGACTTTTCACCGGCCCGCGCGTTTTGGCGATCAGGTTTTGCTGGCGATACCATTTACTGATTTGCAGTAACACCACAATGCCGAGCAGCGCCGCCAGTGAGAACCACGCAACATTGCCTTTACCGTAAGGCGCAATAATCAGTGCAGCCAGCAGCGGGCCGAGGGAAGCGCCGAAATTACCGCCCACCTGGAACAGCGATTGCGCCAGCCCGTGACGACCGCCGGAAGCCATGCGCGCCACGCGCGAAGACTCAGGGTGGAAAACCGAAGAACCCGTCCCGACCAGCGCCGCCGCCAGCAGCACGACAGGGAAACTCTGCGCCACAGCCAGCAGCAGCAGCCCGGAGAGCGTAAAGCCCATGCCGACCGGCAAAGAATAGGGTTGCGGATGTTTGTCGGTGTAATAGCCGATCAGCGGCTGCAACAGTGATGCGGTGATCTGATACGTCAGCGTGATCAGCCCGATCTGTGTGAAGCTCAGAGAGAACTCGTTTTGCAGCAACGGATAAATCGCCAGTATCAGCGACTGGATCATGTCATTAAGCAGGTGAGAAACGCTGATCGCCGCCAGAATAGAAAACGCAGTCTTTTTGACTGCGTCTTTCTGCGGGCTGGCTGGCGTTGACGTCGTGTCTGTCATAGCAGAGGAAGCCTTCTTATTGTAGAGGTGCAGAGTACCGGCCTGTCAGCTGATTTTCGCGATCTCAGCAAACTGACCTTTCAGTAAGCGACAAAGATCGCCTGCCGCCAGTTCAATATCAAGGCCGCGTTTACCGCCTGAAACATAAATGGTATTGAACGTCTGCGCCGGGCTGTCGATCACCGTGGGCAGCAGCTTTTTCTGTCCGAGCGGGCTGATGCCACCGACCAGATAACCGGTAACGCGTTGTGCAATCATAGGATCCGCCATATCGGCTTTTTTCGCCCCCAGCGCTTTCGCGACTTTTTTTAAGTCCAGCTGGGATGCCACCGGCGTGACCGCCACGGCCAGATTTTTAGCATCGCCATTCAACGAAACCAGCAGGGTTTTATAAACCTGACGGGCGTCCAGACCGAGTTTTTTTACGGCTTCATCGCCAAAATTGGTTTCATCGCTGCTGTGTTCATACGGATGAAGAGTGAAGCTGACTTTATTCTTTTCCAGGAGTAATACGGCAGGGGTCATAGCCTGTCTCCTCTGTTTTATTTTATGTTGTTGTTCGAAATTTCATCACCTGTTCAATCTGATGAAATTAAACAATAAAGTGCACTTAATAAGCGAAGGAGAAATAGTAGAGCAATGAATGGTTATTGCCAAGACCCAACACAGATTGCTACCCTGTGCCAGCCGGTGTTGCGCCTGTAAAGGCTGACACTGAAGCTATAACTAATAAAATGAAATTCCTCTTTGACTGGCCGATAGAAATATCGGCCATTTTTTTAATCTCCGTCATCCTTCAGGCTATCTCTTCTCTGCGAGTAATTCCGGCAAATTCCCTTCGCCATACAAATGCAGCGCACCTACTGCGACCACATAGTTTCCCGCCGGGAGATCCAGCAACAGCTGTTTCCAGCGAATGTTTCGCTGATTCATCAGGATATCGTACAAATCGCTGCTGAAAGTGTTAGGCAGTTGCTCGGTCGCCAGCCCCGGTTTGGTATCCAGCCACCAGCTGATCATGGTTTGCAGCAAGCGGGCATTGGTGTGCCAGTGCGTCAGGGTATCTTCCAGCAGCGTGAGTCCGCCATCTGGCAACTGCTGCAATAATTCGAACTGTTCCTGCGGACCTTCCAGCTCAATGATTTTCGTCTCCTGCTTTTTGGCGGTCTGCAACAGCTGATAATCAATGCCGTAATTTCCGCGCAACCCGAGGCGCTGCGCCTGCGTGGCCTGCAACATCAGAGCCACCTGCCACGAGGGCAGCGGATTGAGCGTCCACATGGATACGCCCAGTTCTTCGCATAAACGTTCGACGTGCAGATACTGGGATTCGGGCAGACGTTCGGCCAGTGGCGGAAATTCGCCGGTCATGCTGAAGGGAGATTCCGTGCCGCTGATATCGGCTTCGACAATCAGTGCATC
Source organism: Rahnella sp. WP5 (assembly GCF_000745615.1). Classification (NCBI taxonomy): domain Bacteria; kingdom Pseudomonadati; phylum Pseudomonadota; class Gammaproteobacteria; order Enterobacterales; family Yersiniaceae; genus Rahnella; species Rahnella sp. WP5. The sequence continues at coordinate 269,479 of NZ_KN050721.1, forward strand.
GGCTTTTTGCAGGCGGCGCAACAGGGGCGCGGGCAGGGGGTGCATGTCCTGCGTGCCCATATGAATGCTGCCGACCAGATGCAGGGAGCGGCTGCCGGGAAGCTGAATATCAATGGCGGGATAAGAATACTCGACGGGAAACAACTTGCGGAACCCGCTTAATACCCGGTTGAAAAAATGCGCCATAGTGCATGGTCTCCCGAAAAATGAGAGACCATGCTAACGCGTCATCGTTTTAGCGAACAGGGGAAACGTCTTGTTTTTTCGGCTTAAAGTGCAACAGGCGATTTGCGTTAGCGACGACGGTAATGGATGACAGAGCCATCGCCGCACCCGCCACGACCGGGCTGAGCAAGGTACCGGTCAGCGGATAAAGCACACCGGCCGCAACGGGAATGCCAATCACGTTATAGATAAAAGCGCCCAGCAGGTTTTGCTTCATGTTACGCAGCGTCGCCTGAGACATCGCCAGCGCATCGGCGACACCGTGCAGACTCGGACGCATCAGGGTAATGGCCGCTGTTTCGATCGCCACATCGCTGCCTCCGCCCATCGCAATCCCGACATCGGCCTGCGCCAGTGCCGGGGCATCATTAATGCCGTCGCCGATCATGGCGACCTGCTGGCCTTTGTCCTGCAACGCTTTAATGGCATCGGCTTTGCCTTCGGGACGCACACCGGCAATCACTTTATCGATTCCTGCTTGTGCGGCAATTGCCTGAGCGGTACGCGGATTGTCGCCGGTCAGCATCACCAGCTGATACCCAAGCTGATGCAGACGTTGTAAGGCGCTGACGCTGTCTTCACGTAATGGGTCACGCAGCGCGAACAGCGCCGCCAGTTGTCCGTTTTCCGCCAGCAATACCGGCGTCGCGCCTTCGCCTGCCATGCTTTCCAGCAGAGTGTTGGCATCAACGGTATCCACGCCATTTTCCTGCATCAGCGCCTGATTACCCAGTAATAACGCCGTACCGTCAACATCGCCGCGTAAACCCAGACCGCCAAGGGTGCGGAAATTCAGCACGTCAGGAATGTTCAGCCCGCCAGCTTTTTCAACAATCGCCTGCGCCAGCGGGTGGTGCGAGCCTTTTTCCAGCGCGGCGGCAAAGCGCAGCGCCTGCTGTTCACGGATACCGCCAAAGGTGTGGATATCCGTCACTTTCGGCTGGCCTTCCGTCAGCGTCCCGGTTTTATCAAATACCAGCGTGGTGAGGGTACTGGCTTTTTGCAGCGCATCGGCATCACGCACCAGTACGCCGAATTCCGCCGCACGGCCGACGCCCGCGGTAACCGACATCGGCGTCGCTAATCCCAGCGCACAAGGACAGGCGATAATCAGCACGGTAGTGACGATCACCAGCGTGTACATCAGTTGTGGCTGCGGACCGAAGAAGTACCAGATTGCGCCACTGAACAAAGCAATCAGCACCACGGCGGGCACGAAGACAGAAGATATTTTATCTGCCAGCTTACCGATTTCAGGCTTGCTGCTCTGGGCTTCGCGCACCAGTTTGATGATCCGCGAAAGGGTCGTCTGGCTGCCGATAGCGTCAGCGCGGAACAGCACGCTGCCGTCTTTGACCAGCGTCCCTGCATGCACTTTTTCACCCTGGGATTTCTGCTGTGGGATGGGTTCGCCGGTCAGCATGGCTTCATCCATCCAGGCTTCGCCGCTTTGAATTTCACCGTCAACCGGCACACGGTCACCGGTGGTCAGCCGCAGCGTCATGCCTTGCTGTATTTCAGCCAGCGGCAGGGTTTTTTCGCCTTCTGCGGTGACAACGCGTGCGGTCGGCGGGGTCAGATCCAGCAAGCGTTCGAGTGCTTTTGATGAACGCTGACGTCCGCGTTGTTCCAGCGCGTGACCCAGATTAATCAGGCCAATAATCATCACGCTGGCTTCATAGTAAAGATGGCGCGCCTGCATCGGGAACGCATCCGGCCAAAGGCTGACAGCGAAGGAGAAAATCCACGCTGCGCCGGTACCGAGTGACACCAGCGTGTCCATATTCGCGCTGCCGTGCATCAGGTTTTTCCATGCACTGCGGTAAAAATGCCCGCCAGCGACAATCATAATCAGCAATGTCAGCAGGCCGATAATCAGCCAGCCGGTCTGATTACCGGGGGTGACCATCATTTCGCCGCCGAACAATCCCCATAACATCATCGGGATACCGGCAGCCAGGCCGAGCGCTGCCTGCCAGCTAAAGCGGATCATGCTTTTGCGTGAGGTTTGTTGCTGGCGCTCACGGCGTTCGGTTTCGTCGATAATAATTTCAGCGCCATAACCGGCACGTTCAACGGCGGCAATCAGTGCGTTTTGATCAGCATTGCCGCTGACCAGCGCACTGCGTTCCGCCAGATTGACCCGTGCCCGTTGGACACCATTCACGCCTTCCAGCGCCCGCTGCACTTTACTGACACAACTGGCGCAGCTCATGCCGCTGAGCAATAATTGCACGCTGTCATCAGCGGCTTGCGGGGCGTGAGTCTCAGCCGGAACAGGTGACGCAGCCGCTGACAGGGGTTCCGGCAAAACACTCGCCTTATCGGTCAGCGGCTCAGATTTTGGGGATGTATCTCCTGCAACCTGCGCGTCGTAACCGGCGTTCACTACGGCGTCGATCAGGCTCTGGCTGCTGGCATCGCCTTTGACGATGGCTTTATCCAGAGAGACTTCTACAGAGGTGGTGCCTTCAACCGCTTCCAGCGCTTTACGCGTTGAAGCGACACAGTGCCCGCAGGACAAGCCTTGCAGGGATAATACGGTAGTCGTCATGATGAATTTCCTTTTTGCCTTGACCTGATTGTCAAATTTCACTAGTTATAGAGCATAAACCTTCCAGCAAGGGTAAGGTCAAGGAGGCAAAATGAACATCAGTGATGTGGCGAAAAAAACCGGGCTGACCAGCAAAGCGATTCGTTTTTATGAAGAGAAAGGGCTGGTCACCGCACCGGCTCGCAGTGAAAACGGCTACCGCAGCTATGCACAAAAACATATCGAAGAACTGACGTTGTTGCGCCAGGCGCGGCAGGTTGGATTTACGCTGGAAGAGTGTCAGGAGCTGGTGGCATTATTCCACAATCCTGACAGGCACAGCGCTGACGTAAAAGCGCGGACATTAGAAAAGGCCGCCGAAATTGCGCGGCACATTGAAGAACTGAAAGTGATGCGTGAGCGCTTACTGACGCTGGCGGAATCCTGCCCCGGCGACGAGGGTGCGGATTGCCCGATCATCGATAATCTCAGCGGCTGCTGTCATAACAAACATTAACGCGCATCGGGTTCTACGCGCAGCGTCGCCCCTTCCACGCCGGTGATAACGACTTTGTCCCCGACGTTCAGAGGGGAGCTGCAGATCGCACGCCAGCTGCTGTCACCGATTTGTACCCGTGTGAACTGGTTAGTTACCGGTTCCAGCACCGTAGCGTAAGTGCCCACTAATTGCTGGCCTCGCTGATTGAGTGCGGCATTGCCGGAAGATTTATCCACCCGCTGGTTCAGCCACTTCCACCACAGCCACGCCGCCAGAATGGTCAGCAGGGCAAATGCCGTGCCCTGCCATGCCCACGGCAGCGGCAGGATCCACGTGACAGCACCCACCAGGGCCGCCGCCACGCCGCTCCACAGCAAGTAACCACTCGCACCCACCAGCTCAGCTGCCAGTAACAGGCCACCCAGAGACAGCCAGAATACGTGCGGATTTGCCATGAAATCATGCAGCATTATTTGCCGCCTTTGGTTTCTTTCAGCAACTCAGCAATTCCGCCAATGGAGCCCATCAGGCTGGTGGCATCCAGCGGCATCATGATAATTTTGCTGTTATTGGCAGAACCGATTTTCGTCAGGGCATCGGTATATTTTTGTGCCACGAAGTAGTTAATCGCCCGCACATCACCGGCCGCAATCGCCTCGGACACCATTTTGGTGGCCTGGGCTTCCGCTTCCGCCGCACGTTCACGCGCTTCTGCCTGCAGGAATGCTGACTGACGCTCACCTTCGGCTTTCAGAATTTGCGACTGTTTTTCACCTTCAGCACGTAAAATGGCGGACTGACGTACACCTTCGGCTTCCAGAATGTCAGCACGTTTTGTACGTTCGGCTTTCATCTGTGCGTTCATCGCAGAGATCAGTTCAGCCGGTGGGCGCACATCACGGATCTCGATACGGGTGATTTTCACGCCCCACGGATTGGTGGCTTCATCGACGATATGCAGCAAACGTGCGTTGATATTGTCGCGTTGTGACAACATTTCGTCCAGTTCCATCGAGCCGAGAACGGTACGGAAGTTGGTCATCGTCAGGTTAACGATCGCCTGCTCCAGATTGCTGACTTCATAGGCGGCGCGCGCCGGGTCAATCACCTGAATGAAACACACAGCATCGATGGCAACATTGGCGTTATCGCGGGAAATCACTTCCTGAGAAGGAATATCCAGCACCTGTTCCATCATATTGATTTTGCGACCGATGCGGTCGACAAACGGCACCACCAGGTTCAGCCCCGGCATCAGGGTTTTGGTATAGCGGCCAAAACGTTCGACGGTCCACTGGTAGCCCTGGGGCACGATCTTGATCCCGGCGTACACCATCAGCAGCGCCAGTACGATCAGAATAAGGATAGGGATGGGAATAAGGTCAAACATAGTATGAAACTCCTGTAAAACTGTGTTCTGACTATTCACGGGGGAATAATCGAATAAAAACATGTCCCTGGCGCACTCACCGACCGGTCAGGCGCGTGTTCAATTGTCGCACAAATCGTTAAGTCATCGTATTAATAAAAGGATAGTTCAGAGGATAAAAGACGGGAGAAATGCTAAAAAAAACGCACGTCCGGAGAAGTGACGTGCGCAGGGCGTTTTACGGTGAAACCGGATGAATCAATAGAGCAGGGAATATAACTGGCGGCGGTATTTGGCGGCCAGCGCATCGCCGGTGCCGAGTGCTGCCATAATATCCATCAGCGTTTTACGTGCTGCACCGTTCGCCGCCCCTAAGTCTTTCTTCAGCGGAGCCATCAGCAGTTCCAGCGCTTCTTCATTACGCCCGACCTGATGAAGTTGCAGGCTGAGTTTGACCACCAGCTCGGCATTCTCAGGATCCTGCGACAACGCCTGCTGAAGTTGCTGAATTTCCGGCGTATCGGCGGCCTGTTTCAGCAACTCGATCTGCGCAATCAGCCCCTGATAACGGGAATCTTTATCCTGTAACGGAATGGTCGCCAGCACGGCTCCGGCATCGTCAGTACGGTTCAGATTAATTTGTGTTTCCGCCAGCAACAAACCGATGTCACTGCGCTGATTGCTCAACTGCCATGCTTCTTTCAGCAACGGCAGGGCACCATTCACATCGCCCGCTTGCAACATTTCCTGCGCCTGAGCCAGTTTCAGCTCTTCTTCTTTCGGCAACACTTTCTGCAGCAGTTCGCGGATCACTTCTTCCGGCTGCGGACCCTGGAAACCATCGACCGGCTGACCGTCTTTGAACAGATAAACGGCAGGGATCGAGCGCAGACCAAACTGCTGGGCGATCATCTGCTCGGCATCGCAGTCCACTTTTGCCAGGATTAGCTGACCGGCGTATTCGACGGCCAGTTTGTCGAGAACCGGACCCAGTTGCAGGCAATGCTGGCTGCGTTCAGACCAGAAATAGAACATCACCGGCACAGACATGGATTGTTCCAACGTCTGGTGCAGGTTGGTTTCGTTGATATCGATTACTGTAGGTTGTGCAAGCATGAATTCTGTCTCTCCGCTACCCGTCATACTTCGAGCTGCTGATGCGTTGGCTGCGCTCATTCAGCCCGGTCACTTAGTTATCTAAGCTCCCGGGTCTTCGTGAGCTTGCCGCCTTCCCGCAACTCGAATTATTTAGGGTATAGAAAATTAAAGTATTTAAGAACAAATGGGGGCGACTCTTGCCGCTTCAACCCCGTATCGCTTTTACTTAGCTGTTTCCGCGTAATATTTTGTCCAGCATGCGCGCGGGCAACAGGCGTTTCAGCACCGTCAGTGCATGGGCGACCAGTGTGACCGGATAACGCAGGCGCGCGCGCGGATGTTCTAAAGCATGGTGCAGTTTGGGCAAAACCGCCTCCGGCTTGAGTGTAAAACGACGGGCAATACCCGGATTTTCGACCGGCTGGTCGGTCTGCGACTGACTCACATTGGCGGTGAAATTACTGCTCAGCGGGCCGGGTTCAATCAGGCTGACCTGAATACCGGTGCCGTGCAGCTCCATGCGCAGTGTGTCGGACCAGGCCTCCAGTGCAAATTTACTGGCAGCATACACGCCCCGGCGCGGCGTAGTGATCAGCCCCATCACCGAGCTGGTCTGGATAATACGGCCTTCGCCGTGTGGCAACATGGCGGGTAACAGAAGCTGCGTCAGCTGATGTGTACCAAATAAATTGGTGGAAAATTGTTGTTCGAATTGCTCACGGCTGATGCTGCTGAGCGGGCCATAAACGCCGTAACCCGCATTATTAAACAAGCCATACAGACGGTTGCCTGTCAGCGCAATGACCTCGGCGGCCGCAAGTTCGACGCTCTGTTTATCATCAAGATCACACTGAATAGTTTCAAACCCCATCTGCTGCAGCGTGTCGATATCCTGCGTTTTCCGACATGCCGCCAGTACCCGATAACCGCGTGCGCGCAAATCCTGTGCGGCAACCAGCCCGATACCGCTGGAACAACCGGTGATTAATACTGCTTTTTGCATAACTTTACCTGTGAGGTGTCCCTATTTTTGATGACTGTGATTTACTAGGGAGTCGGGTGAAAAAGGTAACGTCTTGGTTTTACTCACGTCCCGTTATTATTTTTATTCGTCGTATTTTAACCCTAATGCGTCAGCAGCGGCGTGAGTTTTTCTGACATCCATCCGGCAATAAACGATTGTGCTGCCAGCGCAGGATGTAAACCGTCGTCCTGCATCCATTCAGGTTTCACGGCGACCTGCTCCATAAAGAACGGCACCAGCGGGATGTTTTCCTGCTTTGCCAGCGCCGGATAAATGGCATAGAACGCGTCGCCGTAGCGGCGGCCATAATTGGGTGGCAGACGGATTTGCATCAGCAACGGTTGGGCATTGCTCTGTTTTACCTGTTCAATCACCTGTTGCAGCGTCCGGGAAAGGGTTTGTGGCGGGAAACCCCGCAATCCGTCGTTGGCGCCCAGTTCAATCAGCACCCAGCGGGGGTGATGTTGTTGCAGCAAGGATGGCAGGCGTGCCAGCCCTTGTTCAGCGGTATCGCCGCTGATACTGGCGTTGATTATGGTGGGCTTGCCACCTTCTTTTTGCCATGTGTTATTCAGTAATGTCGGCCAGGATTCGGCTACCGGAAGGCGATAGACTGCACTCAAACTGTCGCCAATAATCAGCAAGTTATCAGCAGCAACGGCGCGAAAACTCAATAATCCTAACAACATAAGGAAGGGGAGATGCCAGCGGAAAATGTTCTTGAAGTTCATCATCTAAGTAAGCACGTCGGTCAGGGTGAAGGTCAGCTCACCATCCTGTCCGGTGTGGAGCTGGTTGTCAAACCTGCCCAGACAATTGCCCTGATTGGCGAATCCGGTTCCGGTAAATCCACCTTGCTGGGCATTCTTGCCGGGCTGGATGATGGCACCCGGGGTGATGTGAAATTGCTGGGTAAATCCCTCAGCGAACTCAATGAGGAAGGGCGCGCAGCGCTGCGGGCAAAAAATGTCGGTTTCGTGTTCCAGTCTTTCATGCTGGTGCCGACACTCAACGCACTGGAAAACGTCCAGCTTCCTGCGTTGTTGCGCGGTGAAAGCGACAGCAGCAGTCGTCAGCAGGCCGTGCAGTTACTGGAAAGTCTCGGGCTGGGCGGGCGTCTGCATCATCTTCCGGCGCAGCTTTCCGGCGGCGAACAACAGCGTGTGGCGCTGGCGCGGGCATTCATCGGCAAGCCGAAATTATTGTTTGCCGATGAGCCGACCGGCAATCTGGATCGCGTGACCGGCGAGCGTATTGTCGATTTGCTGTTTTCACTGAACCGCGATGCGGCGACGACGCTGATTCTGGTCACCCATGACGAACAGCTGGCGGCGCGCTGTCAGCGGCGGTTGCGTCTGCGTGACGGGAAATTATGGGAGGAAGCATGATCTGGCGCTGGTTCTGGCGGGAATGGCGTTCGCCTTCGCTGCTGATCGTCTGGCTGGCGCTGACCCTGGCAGTGGCCTGTGTGCTGGCGCTTGGCAGTATCAGCGACCGCATGGACAAAGGGCTGAGTCAGCAAAGCCGTGAGTTTATCGCCGGGGATCGCGTCCTGCGTTCCGCGCATCCGATTACGGAAGCCTGGTTGCAGGATGCACAGTCGCAGGGGCTGAAAGTCAGCCGTCAGCTCTCTTTTATGACCATGACGTTTGCCGGCGAAACGCCGCAACTGGCGGCGGTGAAAGCCACCAATCTGGCATATCCGCTGTATGGCGCGTTACAAACCGAACCGGCAGGACTGAAACCTGAACCGGGAACGGTGCTGGTCGCGCCGCGCCTGCTGGCACTGCTGAACGTAAAAGTCGGCGACAATCTGGATGTCGGAGATACCACGCTGAAAATTGCCGGTGTGATTGTTCAGGAGCCGGATTCGGGCTTTAACCCGTTCCAGACTGCGCCCCGGGTGATCATGAATCTGGAAGACGTGCCGAAAACCGGGGCTGTTCAGCCGGGCAGTCGTCTGACCTATCGCTATATGTTTGCCGGTTCGCCGCAAGCGATTCAAAGTTACGGCGAAGCGATAAAAGGGCTGCTTAAGCCTGATCAGCGCTGGAGCGGGATGGAGGATTCCGACGGGGCGCTGGGCAAATCATTACAGCGCTCTCAGCAATTCCTCACGCTGTCGGCACTGCTGACCCTGATGCTGTCAATCGCCGCGATTGCCGTGTCGATGGGGCATTACTGCCGCAGCCGTTATGATCTGGTTGCGGTACTGAAAACGCTGGGTGCCGGTAAAAAGGCGCTGCAAAAACTGATTATCGGTCAGTGGCTGGCGGTGCTGGCGCTGGCGGGGTTGTGCGGCAGCGTGGTTGGTCTGGCATTTGAAGCCATCCTGATGAAAGTGCTGGCGCCGGTTTTGCCTGCAGAATTACCGCCTGCCGGTGGCTGGCCGTGGGTGTGGTCGATGGGCGCGATGGTGGTGATCTCACTGTTGATCGGCATTCGTCCGTATCGCCAGTTGCTTGCGACCCAGCCACTGCGGGTGCTGCGCCATGATGTGGTGGCAAATGTCTGGCCGCTGCGTTATTTCCTGCCGGTGATGGTTGTGGTAGTGGTGGGTTTGCTGGCGGCGCTGATGGGCGGCAGTTCGCTGCTCTGGTCATTGCTGGCGGGCGTACTGGTACTTTCGCTGCTGCTTGGTCTGATTGGCTGGGGGGCGCTGCTGCTGTTACGCAAGCTGACATTCCGTCAGTTACCGCTGCGTCTGGCGGTCAACCGTCTGCTGCGTCAGCCGTGGGTGACGCTCAGCCAACTGGCGGCATTCTCGATGTCATTTATGTTGCTGGCGTTGCTGCTGGTGATGCGCGGGGATTTACTGGATCGCTGGGAGCAACAACTGCCGCCGGACAGCCCGAATTACTTCCTGCTTAATATCACCAAAGACCAAATCCCGCAGGTGACGGATTTCCTGCATCAGCATAACGCGCAACCGGAAACCTTCTACCCGATTGTGCGGGTACGTCTGACGAAGATTAACGACAAAGTTGCCACTGATATCATCAAACCGGATGACGCAGGGGGAGAGGCGGTCAACCGTGAACTGAATCTGACCTGGATGCAGGGACTGCCGGATCACAATCCGCTGGTGGCAGGCAACGGACCGCCGAAAGCCGGTGAAGTGTCGGTAGATGAAGGGCTGGCGGGGCGTCTGGAGCTGAAGCTGGGCGATACCGTCACATTCAGCGGTGATACGCAGGAATTCAGCGCCAAAATCACCAGCCTGCGTAAAGTGGACTGGGACAGCCTGAAGCCGAATTTCTACTTCATCTTCCCGCCGGGTGCGCTGGATGCACAACCGCAAAGCTGGCTGACGAGCTTCCGTTATCACGGTGATGTCAGCACCATCACGCAGCTTAACCGTCAGTTCCCGACGCTGAGTTTGCTGGATATCGGCTCGATCCTGCGTCAGGTCGGCCAGGTATTACAGCAGGTGAGCAGGGCGCTGGAAGTGATGGTGATCCTGGTGATGCTGTGCGGCGGATTGCTGCTGCTGGCGCAGATTCAGGTCGGCATGCGTCAGCGCCGTCAGGAGCTGATTGTTTACCGTACGCTGGGTGCCAGCAAAAAAATGCTGCACCGGACATTGTGGTGTGAATTTGCCGTGCTCGGGCTGGTGGCGGGGATCGCCGCCGCCATCGGCGCGGAAGCTGCATTGTGGCTACTGCAACGCCAGGTTTTCGATTTCCCATGGGAACCGAATTATCTGATGTGGATTGCGGTACCGGTGGTCAGCGCGGTGCTGCTGTCGGTTTGCGGCGGTTGGCTGGGGGTGCGGTTGCTGCGGGGGCGGGCGTTGTTCCGGCAATACGACTCGTAACCGTCATACTTCGAGCCACAGGTGCGTTGGCTGCGTTCAGTCACCCGAATCACTTACCTGAGTAAGCTCATCGGGATTCCTTGACTTGCCGCCTTCCTGTAACTCGAATTATTTAGGTTACCGGAGCATCTCCTTTTAATAAGGAGGTGCTCAAATCAAAGCTTTTCAATCGCCCATTCAATCCCGCTGGCGTATTCTTCCGGCAGCATCGGGACCAGTGCGTTGAGATTGTCTTTCAGCAGGCGGGCGCTGGCGTCGTTGAGATTCAGGTGTCCGACTTTACGACCCGGACGCACGTCTTTCTCGTACCAGTGCAGATTGACCAGCGGCAGGCTCAGCCATTTTTCTGACACATCCGTGCCAATCAGATTCACCATCACTGACGGTGTGCTCACCACCGGTTTCGGCAGCGGCAGACCAAGGATGGCGCGCAGATGCATTTCAAACTGACTGTAAGAGGCGCCGTTCTGTGTCCAGTGCCCGCTGTTGTGAACGCGCGGAGCCAGCTCATTGATCAGCAAACCTTCGCTGACCACGAAACACTCCATTGCCATCACGCCGACATAATTCAGTTCGTTCATGATCGCCGACAGCATGTTTTCTGCCTGCTGTTGCAGGGTGGCATCCGGCTGCGGCAGCACAACACTGGTGCGCAGAATGCCGTCCTGATGCAGGTTGTGGGTCAGCGGATAAAACACGGTTTTACCATCGTGACCGCGCGCGCCCACCAGCGAAACTTCACCGGAGAAGTTGATACCCTGCTCAACGATGCATTCGCCATAGCAATCCTGCGGCAGCGTATTTTCTTCACCAGAACGCAGACGCCACTGACCCCGGCCGTCGTACCCGCCGACGCGACGTTTCACAATCGCCAGTTCGCCAAGCCGGGAGAATACCTGCGGCCATTCGGCGGCATCGGACAGCAATTGCCACGGCGCAGTCGCCAGACCGAGCTGGTCGAGCAACTGTTTTTGCGTCAGGCGATCGGCCAGACGCGGGAAAATGTCGCGGTTAACGAACGCATTGTGCGTCGCCAGTTCGCGGGTCAGTGCCGTTTCCGGCCAGCGTTCGATTTCAGCGGTGATCACGCTTTGCTGATACGGCACGGCTTCCGGTTCAGCATCAAGGCCGACAGGATAGACGGCGATGCCCAGCGGTTCACCGGCCTGACGCAGCATTCGGCCTAACTGGCCGTTTCCGAGTACGCAAACCGGTTTCATGCTTCCTCCCGCGGGTCGGGGTTATTCAGCACTTCGTCAGTTTGTGCGGTGCGCCACGCGGCCAGGTTTTTAGCAATCTCAGCATCGTGCAGCGCCAGAATCTGTGCCGCCAGCAATGCGGCGTTTGCGGCACCGGCTTTACCAATCGCCAGCGTACCGACCGGAATACCACGCGGCATTTGCACGATGGAATAGAGACTGTCGATGCCACTGAGTGCAGCACTTTGCACCGGCACGCCCAGCACCGGCACCAGCGTTTTCGCCGCCAGCATGCCCGGTAAATGCGCTGCGCCACCGGCACCCGCGATGATCACATCAAAACCGTTAGCGGAAGCCTGCTCAGCGAAAGTAAACAATTTGTCCGGCGTACGGTGAGCGGAGACGATATCGACATGGAAAGGAATATTCAGCGTTGTGAGGACGTCGGCGGCGAACTGCATGGTCGCCCAGTCACTTTTAGACCCCATAACGATGGCGATTTTTGCCGGGGTAACGTTGGATGACATGTCTGTAAAGCTCCTGTGATTCGGAAATAGAAACTGCGAGGGCGCAAATGATAGCACGCTCCGTGAGGGAGGAAAACGGTTGCGTCGCCGGAAAACGGCGCATTTTTGATGAGAAGTTGGCGGCAGATTTGTATAATCCAAACCAATATATTAATGAAAAACTTCATTGGAAACTGATTTATGACGCAGGCTTTACTGGCACCGATTTATGATTTTCTTCACTGTGAAACACCCGCTCTGTGGGTGGATGTGGCGCTGGAAAATCAGACGGTGATGCTGATCGACCACGCTAACTGTGAAAAGAAAGCGGCGGCCACGGCGATGAGCCTGATGACCAAATATCTGGATCGCACCGAGCTGCTGTTTTGTGCGGCGCGTCTGGCGCGTGAAGAGCTTCATCACTTCGAACAAGTGGTGGAAATCATGCAAAAGCGCAATATTACTTATACCCAGCTTTCCCCCTCGCGCTACGCCAGCGGCATGATCAAACATACCCGTCATCACGATGATCTGAATATTCTGGTCGACCGGCTGATTATCGGGGCGTACATCGAAGCGCGATCCTGTGAGCGTTTTGCCAAAATTGCGCCGCATCTCGACGAAACCTTGTCGCGTTTTTACACCTCATTGCTGCGTTCAGAATCACGGCATTTTGCCGATTATCTGGCGCTGGCGGAGCAATATGCCGGAACGGATATCAGTGAGCGGGTAGAGGAGTTTGGCAGAATTGAAGCGGAACTGATCCTCACGCCGGACGAACAATTCCGCTTCCATTCAGGCGTACCCGTTACCCTTCATACTTCGGGCTGCTGATGCGTTGACTGCGCTCATTCACCCCGGTCACTTAGTCAGCTAAGCTCCCAGGGATTCATGAGCTTGTCGCCTTCCAGCAACTCAAATTATTTTGGGTAACTTTGAGGTGACTCAAAACGGGAAGCTGATCAGCTCCACGTTATCGGCGGTGACTTTCACCATCGAGCCTTCTTCGTGCCATGCGCCGAGTACCACGCGGTGGCCGGTTTTATTCCCCAGTGGCACATCGTGAATTGCCGGACGATGGGTGTGACCGTGGATCATCCACTCCACGCCGGCCATCTGCATTTCGCTGACCACCGCCTGCGGGTTCACATCCATAATTTCCAGTGATTTGCCCTGGTTTGACGCCTTGCTGTTGGCGCGCATTCTGGCAGCAATGCCCAGTCGCCATTTCAGCGGCAGCATCAGGAAAAGTTTCTGGATCAGCGGATTGTGGACTTTTTTGCGGAAGTTCTGATACGCGACATCGTCGGTGCACAGTGTATCGCCGTGCAGGATCAGGACGCGGCGTCCGTACAGCTCGAGCACTTTTTTCTCCGGCAGCAACGTCATCAGGCTGTCGCGGGCGAAACGTCTGCCGAGCAGAAAATCGCGGTTGCCGTGAATGAAGAAGCAGGGCACACCTTGCTGGTGTAACTGATTCAGTGCCGCCGAGATTTCAGCGTGAAGCGGCTGCGGATCATCGTCGCCAATCCAGGCTTCGAACAGGTCACCGAGAATGTACAGGGCGTCGGCCTGCGGCGCATCTTCACGTAGAAAACGCAGAAAACCGGCAGTGATTGCCGGTTCCTGTGCGCAAAGATGGATATCTGCGATAAAAAACGTGGTCATCCCGACGTTGATTATTCGCTGACTGTCACGCTTTTGATCACAACATCTTCTTTTGGAACGTCCTGGTGCATACCGCTGCGGCCGGTTTTGACGGCTTTGATCGCGTCAACCACGTCCTGACCTTCAACCACTTCTGCGAATACGCAGTAGCCCCAACCCTGTGCGTTTTTGCCGCTGTGGTTCAGGAAGTCGTTGTCAGTTACGTTGATGAAGAACTGTGCCGTGGCGGAATGCGGATCGTTGGTACGCGCCATCGCCAGCGTGCCTTTGGTGTTTTTCAGGCCGTTGTCTGCTTCGTTATTGATAGGCGCATCGGTGTTTTTCTGGTTCATGCCTGGCTCAAAACCGCCGCCCTGGATCATGAAACCGTTAATCACACGGTGGAAAATTGTGTTGTCGTAGAAGCCTTTACGGCAATAGTTCAGGAAGTTTTCAACCGTGGCTGGCGCTTTGTCAGCGAAAGTTTTAATGACGATGTCGCCGTGGTTGGTGTGGAAAGTGACCATAATTATCATCCTGCTAATGTTGATGTGTGCTCTTAGTAAGAGCGGCTACTATAGCCTTTTCTTATACCATAACTCAAAAGTTGCCGTCAGCAGCGGCTTTGTGACGACTAAAGCCCGTCCGGCGGCCTTATGCCGTTTCGGTGAAATCATTTTCGTTATATTATACGCGTTAGTGTCGCTTAAACGCGCCAACGTCATTTTCTACGCCCAACACACGGAATAGCCTGATGCTGAAGATTTTTAATACCCTGAGTCGCCAAAAAGAGGAATTCAAGCCAATTCATGCCGGTAAAGTCGGGATGTACGTGTGTGGGATCACTGTTTACGACCTGTGTCATATCGGCCACGGTCGCACCTTTGTGTCTTTCGACGTGGTGTCGCGTTACCTGCGTTACCTCGGTTATGACCTGAAATACGTGCGCAATATCACCGATATCGACGATAAAATCATTAAACGTGCCGCTGAAAATGGCGAAACGTTTATGGCGCTGACCGACCGTATGATTGCCGAGATGCATGCTGATTTTGCTTCACTGAACATTCTGCCGCCGGACTCTGAACCGCGCGCCACGCAGCACATTCACGAAATTATCGATATCGTGCAGAAGCTGATTGACCGTGACCACGCCTATGTCGCGTCGAACGGTGATGTGATGTTCTGGGTGGAAAGTGATCCGGATTACGGTCTGTTGTCCCGTCAGGATCTGGATCAGTTACAGGCGGGTGCGCGCGTCGAAGTCGAAGCCAACGTGAAACGCAATCCGATGGATTTCGTACTGTGGAAAATGTCCAAGCCGGGCGAACCGAGCTGGACATCTCCGTGGGGCGAAGGTCGCCCGGGCTGGCATATCGAATGTTCTGCGATGAACTGCAAACAGCTCGGTGCGCATTTTGACATTCACGGCGGCGGTTCAGACCTGATGTTCCCGCACCACGAGAACGAAATTGCGCAGTCAAGCTGTGCCCATGACGGCCCGTATGTGAATACCTGGATGCACTCCGGCATGGTGATGATCGACCGCGAAAAGATGTCCAAATCACTGGATAACTTCTTCACCGTGCGCGATGTGCTGAAATATTATGACGCTGAAAGCGTGCGTTACTTCCTGATGTCGGGTCACTATCGCAGCCAGCTAAACTACAGCGAAGAGAACCTGAAACTGGCGCGTACCTCGATGGAGCGTCTTTACACCGCACTGCGCGGCACTGACGCCGCTGCAACGCCAGCCGGTGGTGAGGCTTTCGTTACGCGCTTCCGTGCGGCTATGGACGATGATTTCAACACACCGGAAGCTTATTCCGTGTTGTTCGATATGGCACGTGACATTAACCGCCTGAAAACGGAAGACCTGTCTGCGGCCAACGGTCTGGCAGCGGAACTGCGGCAACTGGCAGGTGTACTTGGCCTGCTGGAGCAGGATCCGGAGCAGTTCCTGAAATCCGGTGCTCAGGCGGATAACGATGACGAAGTGGCTGAAATCGAAGCGTTGATTAAACAGCGTAACGATGCCCGCGCCAGCAAAGACTGGGGCATGGCGGATAAAGCGCGCGATCGTCTCAATGAAATGGGTATCGTGTTAGAAGACGGCGCGGCAGGGACCACCTGGCGTAGAAAATAGTCTATTCTTTTGTTCTTAATGCTGAATTATGGCTCCCAACCGGGGGCCATTTTTATAAGGATCATGCTGTGACAACCCTGTTTCTGACCTATCAGCCTCCGTATGACTGGCAATGGATGACGGCATTTCTCGGCGCGCGTGCATTGCAGGGTGTTGAACAGCAGGATGGCGAATATTACCAGCGTACGCTGGCGGTGATGCACCACGGCGAATGGCTGACCGGCTGGTTGCGGTTGCGTCCGTTGCCTGAGCGAAATGGCGTTGAACTGGAAGTGTCGGCGTCGCTTTCGCCGGTCACGGAGAACATAGCTGCACAGGTGCGGCGGTTGTTGGATCTGGACGCGCAACCCACGCTTATCGCCGAGGGTCTGGGGGGACTGGCTGACAATGCGCCGGGATTACGCCTGCCGGGCTGCGTCAACCGTTTTGAACTGACGGTGCGCGCAATCCTCGGGCAACTGGTGAGCGTGAAAATGGCGGCGACACTGGCGACGCGGCTGACTGAAAAATGGGGCGAACCGGTGCGTACGCCGTTTGCCGCGCTGACGCATTTGTTTCCGTCTGCGGCGGCCATCGGGCAGTTAACGGTAGACGATTTACGGGGTATTGGTGTGCAGGCCAAACGTGCAGCGTGTCTGATTAATATTGCGCAGGCAGTGGATGACGGGCGTTTGCCGCTGGATGACATCACCGATGTGCAGGACGGAATAAAACAGCTGCAGGCGATGCCGGGGATTGGCAACTGGACTGCCAGTTATGTGGCAATGCGCGCCTGGTCAGCGCCTGATGTTTTTCTCGGCGGTGACTATCTGATTAAACAGCGTTTTCCGGGCATGACGCCCGCGAAGATAGCCCGCTATGCCGAAGTCTGGAAACCTTGGCGCACCTACGCCACGCTGCATTTGTGGTTCAATAATGAGTGGCAGCCGGACACGCCGTAGGCGGGGATTAACGTGACACTTCTGTGCCAGACTGATGTTCTTCAGGGGGGGATGGCACCGCTGGTATGTGCAGTGGCCGTTTTTTGCGCCGGTTCATATTTATAAACCCGCCCGCGTCCGTTGTGTTTGGCGATGTAGCAGGCCATATCCGCCTGTGCCATGTATTCGCTGCCGGTGATGTTCGCATCATTTATTTGCGTCATTCCTGCGCTGGCTCCGATCCGGTAGGCATTTCCTTCCCAGATAAATTTGAAATCGTTGATTTTGTCCACCAGATGCTGCAGCGTTGCCAGCCCTTCTTCCTGAGGACAATCAAATAAGATCAGCGCAAATTCATCGCCGCCCAGCCTTGCCAGCCGGTCGCTGTTGCGGATGTTCTCCTGCATCAGTGCGCTGATCTGGCGCAGCAGTTCATCTCCTGCGGCATGTCCTGCGGTGTCGTTAATCGCTTTAAAATGATCCAGATCGATAAACGCCAGGCCGTGAGGCTGACGTTGTGTTGCAGTCAGATTCAGCGCTTTTTTCAGGCTCGATTCGAAACTGCCACGATTCGACAACCCGGTGAGTAAATCGTGAGAGGCGCTGTAACTGAGTTTTCGCATCAGTTCGCGGGATTTACTGACGTCCTGTAGCACCAGCACAATGCCAATCGGTTCGTCTTTCAGGGTGCGCAGCGGTGACACTGCCAGCTGAACATCAAACAAAGCCGTGTGATGGCCGTGCAGAACCAGCGAACGCTCAACGGAAGAGTGCAGATTTTCATTGATATCAAACTGCAAAAGATCGTCGATAAGCGGTCCTCCCGCTCCTTTGCTAATGCGCACGATGCGGCCTACCGGTTGCCCCTGCGCCTGCTGTTCTTTCCAGCCAGTCATTTTCTCTGCGACCGGATTCATGAAAGTGATATTCATATTCCGGTCGGTGGAGATCACCGCTTCATTGATCGAATTCAGCGTGATATGCAGCAGCTCTTTTTCTTCATGCAGCGCTTCCGAAAGGCGTTTGTTAGTCATTTCGGTGTGTTTAAGCTCGTTGATATCTTCAATCTGAGAAATGAAATACATCGGATTATGGTGTTCATCACGCACCAGAGATACGGCGAGGAATGCCCAGATAACTTCTCCGCTGCGGCGCAGATAACGCTTCTCCAGGGTGTAACTCTGGATGTCATCGTTCAGTAATTGCTGCAACAGCGCCAGGTCTTTGCCCAGATCTTCATGATAGGTAATTTCCTGGAACGTCAGGGTGGTCAGATATTCCGCCTCATAACCCAGCAGATGACACAGGGCTTTGTTCACCTGCAGCAGCTTGCCTTCCGGTGATACCAGCGTCATGCCAATTGCGGAATACTCCATGGCGTTTCGGAAGCGATTTTCACTTTGCGTGATGTGAGATTTTTCAGTACGCAACGCATGCATTGCCATCGCCATGGCATTCGCAGGCATCAGAATCAATAGCAGCGGCAGGAAAATCAATCCCTGAGGGAGCTGATCCGCCAGGTGCGGCTGAACGGAAATAATGCCGCTGGTATGCAGTAACGCAATCATCAGCGTCATCGAGAGGAAAATGATGAACGATTCCATACGGGGTAAACGGATGGCGGCCGATAACAGCGGAATGGTGATAAAGGCGAAAGTGTAAGGCAGCCATTTCAGGGCCAGAAAACCGGCCGCCAGCGTCAGGATCAACGTCAGAAGCAGTCCGAAAAGACGCGGCGAGGTGATCAGTTTAACCAGATAGCCGCGCTGGTAGATAAGCCCCAGCGGCGTGAGTGCGAGGATCGCCACGGCTTCTGACATAAACCAGGTGGTAAAGCGGCTTTGTAATTCTGCCGGAGAATGAACATGCAGAATAAACAACAGCATGATTAACGCGCTGACCAGCGGGCAGAAGATCACCGCGACGAAAAGGAATTTCATCCAGGAACTCAGCCCCGAAAGCGGATCCTGTGCCGGCAATATTCTGCGCAATAAATCCGCACACAGAGAAGCCTCAATAAGGTTGTTGAGCAGATAAGGCAGATAGCGAAAGAAGGGCGTACCGAGGATCGTATGTGATGCCGCGATGCCCAGTGCGGCGGCGCACAGCAGCGGGATCCAGTCGCGATAGCGATGGTGGAATAAAACAGGGATCAGCAATGCTGTCGGTAGCCACAATCCGGCGAGGCTGGACGACTTCTGGATGATACTCAAACAGGCAAAGGCCAGCAGGCAGGTTGAGATGCCTAAAAGTAAGCAGGATGTCCAGTTTGCCCGATTAGCCCCAGTTGAGGGCGGCTTGCTATTTTCCACGGTGAAAACCTTTTTCTGGCTGACGGAGCGTTGCAGGCAGTCGCAGTGATACTTATTGATTAATGTTATCAATGCACTACCGCAGGGCGAACTGCGGCAGGGGTTAATGAGTACCGGAAAATCAGCGCTAATGATTAATATAAATTCTACATTACGCTGTAATAGATAACGAATTTTCCGGCCAGAAAGCCGGAATTCATTTTGTTAAAGCAGGAAAATGGTGGCAAGGCCGAGGAAAATGAAGAATCCGCCAGTGTCAGTCAGCGCGGTAATCATCACACTGGATCCGACCGCAGGGTCGCGGCCCAGGCGTACCATGGTGAGGGGGATGACGACACCCATCAGCGCGGCCAGCAGTAAATTTAGCACCATCGCCAGCGTCATCACCGCGCCCATCTCCCAGTTGCCATAGAGCAGCCAGGTGACAATCCCCATTAATCCGCCCCAGACGAGGCCGTTGATCAGTGCCACGCCCAGCTCCCTGAACATCAGGAATTTCAGATTGCCGAGCTGAACATGGTGCAGCGCCAGCCCGCGGACAATCATGGTGATGGTCTGATTGCCGGTATTTCCGCCGATACCGGCGACAATAGGCATCAGCGCGGCCAGCGCAACGAGCTGCGAAATCGTGTGTTCAAACAGGCCGATCACGCGGGAAGCCACAAACGCCGTACACAGATTGATGGCCAGCCACGCCCAGCGGTTACGCACGGCTTTGGTTACCGGCGAGAAAACATCTTCTTCAGGGCTTAAGCCACCCATGCGGCGTAAGTTACTGTCGGTGTCGTTATTGACGAAATCGACGATTTCTTCCACCGTCAGGCGGCCCATCAGTTTGCCTTTTTTATCCACGACGGCAGCGGTGATCAGGTCATAACGTTCGAACGCGCTGGCGGCGTCTTCGGCTTTGTCCTCCGGTTCAAAACTGGTGAGATCGGTGATCATCACGTCGGAAACCAGCGTATGCGGCGCGTTCAATAAAATCGTGGTCAGCGGCAATTCGCCAAGCAGCGTATTTTTCCGGTCAGTAATAAAGACTTTATCGGTTGCCTGCGGGATTGACTTACGTGAGCGGAGAAAGCGCTGAACGGTGCCCAGTGAGACATCCGGACGAACGGTCAGCAACTCGAAATCCATGATACGGCCAACGCATTCTTTGCTGAATTTCATCACTTCGCGAACTTTCTCTCGCTGGCGGGGATCCAGTGAGGTCAGTACGCGGCCAATCAGGTCGCGGGGCAGATACTCCGCCAGATAAACCTGATCGTCCACATCCAGCAGTGACATGGTTTTGAGCAAATCCTTATCGCTCATTTCTTCGATCAGACTGTCCCAGACGGTTTCTGAGACTTCCACCAGCGCTTTACCGCGTGCTGCGGGTTCGACCAGCCGCCACAGCGCCAGACGTTCACGGATCGGCAGTGCTTCCAGTACGTCCGCAACGTCCGCCGCGTGAAGACTTTGTACCCGCGAGGTCAGCTCGGCGGTGTTGTCCATCAGTTGTGCGCGGGTGGCGTCATCAACATCAGGTTCCTCGCCCAGAATACTGTCGGCGAGGTCATCAGTGTTCAGAAGGAGATCGAGGATCCTGCTGCGGCTTTCAGCCAGTTTCTGGCCGTAATTCTTTGGTTTTCCACCAGACATTTGTGATCCTTAGTCCTTTGAGTAACGACAGGTTTTCAGCGTGCCGGTACAGGTTTTTGCCGGAGTCTGTTCCTGTAACTCCACAGTTTGCGTATCGGGCCGGGTTTGTTTTTGATTCTGATGATGTGAATACGCACCGATAGCGGAGTAGACCAGACGCCCGAACAAAATAATGAAGCTTATCGCTAAAACGATTTTCGTCATTCTGATGTTGGTTTTTCGAGACATAATTTAATCGCTTAAGTAAATCGTTGCTCCGGTGAAGGAATGAAGGTCTGCAAATGATAACGTTTACAATATATAACACATCTAAACAGGCAGCCAGATAATCGGATTAAGGGCAAACGCGCGGTTTAAAGGGGTATAAATCCATCAAACTTAAGACTTTTCGTTCTCCTTAAGAAGGATCGCATGAAATTGCCAAAAAAATTTTATTTCATGCATCACGCGATGAATTTGTCTGAGATGAATTTTTGTCAAATCACAAAGATTGTGTTTATTGATATGCATCAAGGGATTTAAGATAAGTCACATTAGAATCCAGCCATATTTTAAAATTTATATCCCGGCCTCCGCTGTATTCTTTTTTCTTCTGCGTTTTTTCTGTGAGATGACGTTTTTACAACGATAATTGAGGACGGAACCTGTGGCCATCGTCATCGGACTGTCTGTCTGATGTCTATTACACCCTGAACCCTTCACTGCAGCATGAAGTTCATGCGCAAAACTTAGATGGACTTGATGCGTAAAAAATTTTCCTGGCAAGACATGCGCCATAAATGGTGGGGCCTTCCTGCGATTTTTGCTCTGGTGCTGATCCCGGTGACCTCGTGGCTTTCTCCGATGATTTCCCTGCCGGATGGCCGTACTTATCTCATTTATATGCCGATGGCGACCTGCGTCGCGTTGCTGATGGTATTTGACTGGGCCGCATTGCCGGGCATCGTCCTGACGCTTTTCCTGCGCTATTACCTGCGGATTGGCTTCGAGATGGGGATGCTGATGACGGTGATTTATTTCGCCGCGCTGTCTCTGGCCTGGCTGGGCTATCGCTGGCAGGCGGGAAGTCGCTGGTCCGCACCGCTCGGTCTGATGAATCTGGCGAAAGCCCGGGTAGGCTGGTTGCTGATTTTCCTGACATTATTCTTAGTCATCGTGCTGCAAGTTGTGATTGAAAGCGGATTGCTGCCCGATTATCTCGGCATGGCGACGCGGGACTTTTTCACGCTCAGGACCCTGGTCAATTTACAGGGGATGGTCCTTGGTATTCTGCTTAACTCGCATGTGATTTATCTGGTGATACGCATTATCCGCAAGCCGCATTATTTACGTGTGGTCTGCACGAGGTTGCGTCAGGAAATGGCACCAGGCGTGAAGTTTGCTGAGATTGTGCTGTGGTTTGTGGTTCTGGGGGTCATGGTCACGTTGTTGTGCCTGCCGGGGCTGAGTGAACCGTTCATGAAGATTTTACTCAGCGATTACACGCTGACGCTACTGTTTCCGGTATTGCTGTTTGGAGCCTGGCGCTACGGTTATTACTTTATCAGTATCGTCTGGACCGTCACCCTGACTGTGTTATTTGAATTCTATCAGGGGTTTATCTCCGAACACGGCTTTGTTCATAATCTGGTGTTCGTGTCCGCCCTGATGTTGGTCTATACGATGACGTTGTTGCTGATGGCGGCCATCGCCTCACGTCAGCGTCTGCTGATGAAAAAATCCAGCGCCGCCGCATTGCAGGATCCGGTGTTTGGTCTGCCAAACCTGCGTGCCTTCAACCGCGATCTGGCGAGCTATCCGCGTTCCATGCTGTGTTTTATCCGTGTTTCCGACATGGACGTGCTGAGCCGTAACTACGGCATGCAGTTGCGTATCCAGTTTAAACAGCAACTGGCGCACGGGCTGAAGCCTTATCTGCAACCGGGTGAGCGGGTTTATCATTTACCGGGTTATGATCTGGTCTTGCGGCTTAACTGCGAAGATTCGGATAAAAAATTGCAGAATTTGCATGACTATCTGGAAGATTTTCGCCTGATCTGGAACGGCTTGCCGCTGCATCCCAATATTGGCTTATCGTACTGTACCGTGTTTTCGCCAGTGGAACATCTGCCGGTTTTGCTGGGCGAACTGAGCGGTATTGCTGAAGTTTCCCTGACCACCGGGCAGCCGGAATCGAATAAAAACGACCACAGTCAGGTACAACTGGAGATCAAAGAAAAAGTCGACATGCTGCATAAAATTCAGCGGGCACTGGATGACGATCGCTTTGTGCTGATGGCGCAACCCATCTTCGGGGTGCGTGGCGACAGTTATCATGAAATCCTGCTGCGTCTGTCTGACAGCGCAGAAGGAACGCTGATCACACCGGATAAATTCCTGCCGGTGGTGCATGAGTTCGGTTTGTCGTATCAGCTGGATATGTGGGGGCTGAAACATACACTGATGTTTATTAATCAGAACCGTGTTCATTTGCCGAGTCTGCGCTTTGCGGTGAATTTCACGCCCTCGACGCTGTGCCGCCCGACATTTAGCCGCGATTTTAAAACGCTGATGCTGGAATATGAGGTAGAACCGTTCCAGATCGTGCTGGAAGTGACCGAATCCCATCTGCTGCAGAACATGAAATATGCCGACCTGGCGATGCGGGAATTGCGTTCCTACGGTTGCCGCATTGCGATTGATGACTTCGGTACGGGCTACGCCAGTTACGGTCGTCTGAAGGCTATTCAGGCCGATATCCTGAAAATTGACGGCAGCTTCGTGCGCAATATGCTCACTGATTCGCTGGACGCCTACATTGTGCAGTCAATCTGTCAGGTGGCGCGCATGAAGCATCTGTCGATTGTGGCGGAGTATGTGGAAACTGAAGAACAGAAAATCGCGCTGCACGAGCTGGGTGTGGATTACATGCAGGGTTATCTGGTAGGTAAACCGCAACCGTTAAACAAACTACTGGAATTCCCGATCGTCTGACATTGAGCGATGTCCGGAAAGAAAAAGCCCTCTGCGCATCAGATGCCAGAGGGCTCTTTTATTGCAACGAAACGGTTAGTTTTTCACAATACCGTCTTCTTCCTCGAGCATCAGTTTCCAGCCCGTCACGTCATCCCAGTAACTCTGTTCTCTTTCGAAATCCAGCTGAACCAGGTTGTTCTGAGCCAGATATCCGGCCGGGAAACGCAGTGTCCAGTGATTATCATCGGTAGATAACCGCAGGGATTCAGGCGTGGTCGTTGACTGACGCTGATTGTTGAGCAGCGCCCCTAAACGCAGAAGCTGGATCAGCGGAATGTAGTGTTTCTTCTTGAACAGATTCAGGCGCGGCAGTTCTTCCAGCTTGATGGCTTTTCGGTGGAAACGGACCAGTGTGGCCAGCAGCGTTTGCTGTTCCTGATTGAAACCCGGCAAGTTGGTATTTTGCAGGATATACGAGGAATGGCGGTGCATGCCGGTGTGGTTAATGCTCAGACCGACTTCATGCAACATGGCGCTGAATTTCAACAGTGATTCCAGCTGCGGCTGCACCAGTTTGGTATTTTGCGCCAGCCACTGGGCATACAATTGCTCAGTGGTATCCAGCACACGGCGCGCCTGTTCACGGTCAATGTTGTAATGCTCAGCCAGACTTTTGGCGGTACGGGTACGGATATCCTGATGACGGAAACGGCCTTCCATTTCATACAGCACACCTTCACGCAGTGCGCCGTCAGAAAGACGCAGCTCTTTGATCGCCAGCGCATCGAACACGCCGCGCAGAATGGCAAGCCCCGGCACGAACACCGATTGCCTGTCTTCCGATAAGCCTGGTAAATCCAGGGCACTGAAATGTTTAAAGTTCAGTACCGCTTCGGACAGCATTTCCAGCCGTTCAGGGGTAATTAAGCCGTCTTTTTCGCCCATCGCGACCAGCACTTCGTGTGCCGCTTTAATACTGCCGGAGGCACCCAAAGCATACTGCCAGCCCTGCAGGCGGTACTGCCACGCCAGGGTTTCCAGCTTTTGCGCAGCAGCGAGCTGGGCACGTTTGAAGTTACTGCGGCTGATTTCGCCATTGGGGAAGAACATCTGCGCAAAACTGACACAGCCCATACGGCGGCTTTCGGCCAGCAACGGCTCGAAGTCCTCTCCGATGACCAGTTCTGTTGAACCGCCACCGATATCGACCACCAGCTTGCGGCCTTTTTCAGGCTGCGTATGTTCAACACCCATAAAAATAAGTCGTGCTTCTTCCTGCCCGGAAATAATTTCAATCGGGTAGGGAATGACTTCTTTGGCACGCTTGAGAAATGCCTCGGCGTTCACTGCCTGACGCAGCGTATGTGTACCGACGATAGTGACGTTATTTTCCGGAAAACCCTGCAGGCGTTCGGCGAATAAAGCCAGGCAATCCAGCCCGCGTTGAATGGCTTCTTCACTGAGCACATTTTTACTGTCGAGACCATCGGCCAGATGGACGCGCTGTTTCAGGCGTCCCAGGACCTGCAGCGCGCCGTTAACGACGCGTGCAATGACCATATGGAAACTGTTCGACCCGAGATCAATCGCCGCAATTTCCTGTGGCTTGGCATTCAGTGGGCTGCTTTTAAGGGGCATAGTTGTGTAACGCTCCAGGGGTTCAGGCTTGCTGACTTTGTTGTTCCAGCTCTTTCAGATATTCATAAATCGCCAGTTGCGCACGGACTTTGCGGCGATTTCCGCGTGGAACATACCGGTTGCTCAGTTCTTTATCAATCACTCTGGCTTTTACTGTGTCACTAAACAGCAGCTCAAGGATATCCAGAACGCGCTGTTTCAAACGCGGATCGAGCAGGGCGACGGCCACTTCAATACGATAATCAATATTACGCGTCATCCAGTCGGCAGAAGACAGGAAGACTTTAGAATCGCCGCCATTTTCAAAGACATACACGCGATCGTGCTCCAGATAGCGGTCAATGATGCTGGTAACCTGAATGTTTTCGCTAAAGCCGGGTAAATTCGGCACCAGAGAACACATCCCGCGGATCAGCAGACGGATTTTCACCCCGACGTTAGACGCGACGTAGAGGCGGTCGATCAACCCTTTATCCACCAGATTATTGATTTTTAGCGTAATTCCGCCTGTTCCACCCGCCTGAACGTTAGCAATTTCACGGTCGATCAAACGGTAAAGCATGTCGCGCGAGTTTTGCGGTGACACCATCAGATGCTCGAACGACACCGGGCGGTAAGGGTTTTCAATAAAGTTGAAGACGCGGCGGACCTCGTTGGTGATCCTCGCATCGGCGGTGAGCAGCGAATAGTCGGTATAAAGGCGCGCCGTTTTCTCGTTAAAGTTACCGGTCCCGATATGAGCATAGCGGACAATTTCGTCGCCTTCGCGTCGGGAAATAAGAAAGAGTTTTGCGTGTATTTTCAGGCCCGGCGCAGAGAAAATAACGTGCACACCGGCTTCAGTCAGACGTTTCGCCCAGTGAATATTGGCTTCTTCATCGAAGCGCGCCTGCAGTTCGACGACAACAGTGACTTTCTTACCGTTGTGCGCGGCGTGGATCATCGATTCGATAATGCGGGAATCTTTCGCCACGCGGTAAATATTGATTTTTATCGACAGCACGTTCGGATCGAACGATGCCTGACGCAACAGTTCCAGTACGTGCTCAAACGTGTGGTACGGATAATACAGCAGCACGTCTTGCTCGCGGATCGCTGCAAAGCCGTTGCGGAATTTATCGAACCACAAATGGCGCAGACGTGGCAGCGGACGGTTGACCAGATTGGCTTTGCCGACGTTCGGGAAGCCGATGAAATCTTTAAAATTGTGATAACGGCCACCGGCAATCACCGAATCATAATTGGAGATGCCAAGTTTACCGCGCAGCAGTTCGACCATTTCATCCGGCATATCACGCTGATAAACGAAACGTACCGGTTCGGCGGTCAGACGCTGTTTCAGGCTTGATGACATCAGCTCAAGCAGGCTCGATTCCATTTCCGTGACCAGATCATATTCGGCGTCGCGGGTCATTTTCATGGAGTACGCGTTCAGTGCATCGTAATCGAAGAAGCCTTTGAAAATATCATCCAGACAATAACGCAGGATGTTATCCAGCAGGATCATCGGTTTACGACGGCGTGGTGCTTCCGGCGGCAGGTTAACGAAACGCGGCACTTTATCGGACGGGATTTCCAGCAGCGCGTAATGGATCTCTTCGCCACGGATAATTTCTACTGCCAGATAGGTGTAATCGTCTTTGAGGAATTGCACCAGATTGGTATCGTGGTTAATCAGAATCGGTGTGATGTACTGGCGCAGCTGATGTTTGAAGTACTGACGCAGCCAGGCTTGCTGGTTTTCAGAAACCTGGCGTTCGTTAATCAGGAAGATCTGATTACGCGCCATTTCCAGAAGCAAATCGTTGTAAAGACTGTCGAATTCCTGATCAATGCGCAGCACCTTCGCCTGAATTTTTTTCAGCAAATGACGGGACGCGCCCAGAAAACCTTGTTCTTCACTGATGAGGATCCGTCGTTTTAAATCGGCAAAACGGACTTTATAAAACTCATCCAGGTTATTGGAGTAGATCCCTAAAAAACGCATCCGTTCGATCAGGGGATTGCTTTTGTCAGCCGCTTCCTGCAACACGCGCTCATTGAAGGACAGCCAGCTTAGTTCTTTCTCGATATAAAGCTTTTCCTGACCCATTTTCACTCCGTTCATTTAGCTTGCAACCTGGCCCATACAGGCAAATTTGCCTGAAAACACCGCAATGTAGCTCAACATATTCTTCGTGTTGCCCGCCTTTTAAGCGGCCAGCGCAGCAGGAAGTCATCTGTGAGAGGGGCCTAGTGTCTACTATCAATATTGCGAAAGATTGACAGGAAAGTCCAACATAACAAGGGATGATTTCAGGAGAGTCTTTAACGGGGAGTCAAAAGAGAGAAAAGTGTTACCGATGAAAGACATTTGCATCCTTCACCGGTCATTATTTCACCGATTTATGTCGCGGTGGAATTAAACCGCGCTGGCGCCAATCAGGGATTCCGGTTTGACCTGAACAGGCTTGGTTTTGTATTTCGCCAGAAACTGCGGCTGGAAAATACACATGCGGATGGCGCTGCGATATTCGCCGTTCACAAAGAATTCCTGTTTCAGTTCACCTTCAAGCTCGAAGCCTAATTTGCTGTAAATGTGGATCGCCTTTTTATTTTCTTTATCCACGATTAAATACAGTTTGTAGAGGTTAAGAACGGAGAAGGCATAATCCATCGCCAGACGGACAGCGTCACCGGCAAAGCCTTTGCCCTGATGCTGCGGATCGATGATGATCTGAAATTCCGCGCGGCGGTGAATATGATTAATTTCCACCAGCTCGACCAGGCCGACCGGTCCGCTTTCGTATTCAATAATAAAGCGGCGTTCGCTTTGGTCATGGATATGCTTGTGATACAAGTCGGTCAGTTCGACGAAAGCCTCGTAAGGTTCTTCAAACCAGTAACGCATGATGCTGGCGTTATTATCAAGACGATGAACAAACGACAGGTCGTCCTTTTCCAGTGGACGTAATCTGACGCTGTTATGGCTAAACATGGGGTGTTCCTCAACTATAAAAGCCGTTTTATGAGGGTAACCTTCGTAAATATGAAATCGGAAACAACCGTGTTCCCGATGAAGGTCGGCGCACAAACGACGTTTAAACGTGCGCCGGGATGTGCATTATATCGGACGAAATGTAAACAAATGTCAAATGACGGAAAATAAAAAACCGGCGCATGGCCGGTTTATAGTGAAATCATGATGCAGTGGTAGATTAATCTTCTGCATATCCGCGTTCAGAAAGCGGATTGTTATCCAGCAGCGCCTGACCCTTTTGCAGCGACAAACGTCCGTCAACAAACCAGCTGACCACCAGCGGATAAATGCTGTGTTCCTGCGTTTGTATGCGGGCAATCAGCTCTTCTTCTGTATCGTCAGCAAACACCGGGACTTTTGCCTGTAAAATCACCGGACCGCCATCGAGTTCTTCAGTCACAAAATGCACGGACGTGCCGTGTTCCGCATCCTGATTTTCAATGGCCTGACGGTGGGTGTGCAGACCCGGATATTTTGGCAGCAGGGAAGGGTGGATGTTGATCATGCGTCCGGCAAAGCGCTGGACGAATTCAGCGGTCAGAATACGCATATAACCGGCAAGTACCACCAGATCAGGCTGGAAAGTGTCAATGGCATCCGCCAGTGCAACGTCAAATTCCGCCCGGTCCCGGTAAGCCTTAACATCCAGTGCATGCGCGGGAATACCGGCTAAACGGGCTCTTTCAAGCCCGTATGCAGCTGCTTTATTGCTGAAGACCGCACTGAGTGTTGCGTTGATTCGTCCCTGCTGGCAGGCATCAATCAGGGCCTGTAAATTGCTCCCCTCGCCCGATACCAGAACCACAATCCTTTTCATTTTGCTACCCGTCTTCAGTCAGTTGATTTACTGGTTTTATTCAATAACCACGCGTTCAGCGGAGTCAGAGGCTTTAATGTAGCCAATTTTCCACGCTTTTTCGCCATTATCGTTCAGTAATGCAATCGCCTGATCGGCCAGTTCTGCCGGAAGTGCCACCAGCATACCCACACCACAGTTAAAGGTGCGGTACATTTCGTGACGGCTGACATTACCGGCGGTTTGCAGCCAGGTGAAGACATCCGGCCACTGCCAGCTTGATTCGTCGATAATCACCTGCGTGTTGTCCGGCAATACACGTGGGATATTTTCCCAGAAGCCGCCACCGGTCAGATGGACGATGCCGTGAACATCCACGTTTTCGATCAGGTTCAGAATCGATTTCACGTAAATTTTGGTCGGTGCGAGCAGGTGATCGGCCAGCGGTTTGCCTGCCAGATCGGTGGTTTCCGGGTCAGTCTTACTGACTTCCAGAATTTTGCGCACCAGAGAATAACCGTTGGAATGCGGGCCACTGGCGGCCAGGCCGATCAGCACATCCCCGTCAGCCACTTTGCTGCCGTCGATGATTTCTGATTTTTCCACCACACCCACGCAGAAGCCTGCCACGTCGTAATCTTCGCCGTGATACATGCCCGGCATTTCAGCGGTTTCACCGCCGACTAACGCACAGCCAGACTGTTTACAGCCTTCTGCGATACCGGTGATCACGCTGGCGGCAGTATCGACGTCCAGTTTGCCGGTGGCGTAATAGTCGAGGAAGAACAGCGGTTCAGCGCCCTGAACGATTAAATCGTTGACGCACATCGCGACCAGATCGATACCGATAGTATCATGGCGTTTCAAATCCATCGCCAGACGCAGCTTGGTGCCAACGCCGTCGGTACCCGAAACCAGTACGGGTTCACGATATTTTTGCGGCAGCGCGCAGAGGGCACCAAAACCGCCCAGTCCACCCATCACTTCAGGGCGGCGAGTCTGTTTTACTACACCTTTAATGCGGTCTACCAATGCGTTACCGGCATCGATATCTACGCCTGCGTCTTTATAGCTGAGAGAGGTTTTGTCGGTCACTGCGAAGTCCCCACGGCGGTTTGGGTTGGTGGTTGAAGAATAAAGCGGGGCAATTCTAACAGTGGAAGCAAACGTTTGCGAGCGCCTTATTCGATGATGAGTTTTAGGCTGTCTATACTCTAACCGGGTTACTGATGATCCAGATCAGGCTATTTGGTATGGCGTTCAAAAAAAATGGCGTTATAATCTCGCGATTTTTTTTTGCAGCTCAACCACCTTAGGAGAATAAATAATGAAGATCGTCGAGGTGAAACACCCGCTGGTGAAACACAAGCTGGGCCTGATGCGTGAAAACGACATCAGCACGAAACGTTTTCGCGAACTGGCTTCTGAGGTGGGAAGTCTGCTGACGTATGAAGCGACTGCTGATTTAGAAACTGAAAAAGTGACGATCGAAGGCTGGAATGGCCCGGTCGAAATTGATCAGATTAAAGGCAAGAAAATTACCGTAGTGCCTATCCTGCGTGCCGGTCTGGGCATGATGGAAGGCGTACTGGAACACGTTCCGAGCGCGCGTATCAGTGTGGTCGGCGTGTACCGTGATGAAGAAACCCTCAAGCCTGTGCCGTATTTCCAGAAACTGGTTTCTAACATTGAAGAACGTCTGGCACTGGTGGTTGATCCGATGCTGGCCACCGGTGGTTCTATGATTGCCACCATCGACCTGCTGAAAAAAGCCGGCTGCCAGAGCATTAAAGTGCTGGTGCTGGTTGCCGCGCCTGAAGGGATCGCTGCTCTCGAAGCTGCACACCCGGACGTTGAGTTGTACACCGCCTCGGTGGATCAGGGACTCAACGATAAAGGCTACATCATCCCGGGGCTCGGCGATGCGGGCGACAAGATATTTGGTACGAAATAAGCAGCAAGCAATAAGCCGACTAAGCAGTCGGCTTTTTTTTGAGATTTTTTTACCCGCCATTTTTTACAGAGGATCACATTCATGACCCGTCGTGTCATCGGGGTAAGCGAACGTCCGCCATTGCTGCAGACGATTCCCCTGAGTTTCCAGCATCTGTTTGCCATGTTTGGTGCCACCGTCCTGGTGCCCATTCTGTTTAAGATCAACCCGGCAACGGTGCTGCTGTTCAATGGCATAGGGACTTTGCTGTATTTATTTGTCTGTAAAGGGAAGATACCGGCGTACCTTGGCTCGAGCTTCGCGTTTATTTCCCCGGTGCTGTTGTTGTTACCGATGGGGTATGAGGTGGCGCTCGGTGGTTTTATTGCCTGCGGGCTGTTGTTCTGCCTGGTGGCGCTGATTGTTAAGAAAGCCGGGATTGGCTGGATTAACGTGATATTCCCGCCTGCGGCGATGGGCGCAATCGTTGCCGTCATCGGACTGGAACTCGCGGGCGTGGCGGCGAATATGGCCGGTCTGTTACCTGCCGAGGGCGCGGCGGTGGATTCCACCACCATTACCATTTCGCTGGTGACACTGTCCGTGACCATTCTGGGGTCCGTGTTGTTCCGTGGTTTCCTGGCGATTATCCCGATCCTGATCGGCGTGCTGGTGGGTTATGCACTGTCGTTCTTTATGGGGGTGGTGGATGTCTCAACGATCGAGAATGCGCACTGGTTCGCGCTGCCAACCTTCTATACGCCACGTTTTGAATGGGTCGCCATCCTCACGATCCTGCCTGCGGCGCTGGTGGTTATTGCCGAACACGTCGGGCATCTGGTTGTGACGGCAAACATTGTGAAGAAAGATTTACTGCGTGATCCGGGCCTGCACCGTTCGATGCTGGCAAACGGTTTGTCGACCGTATTGTCCGGTTTCTTCGGCTCAACGCCAAATACCACGTACGGTGAAAACATCGGCGTCATGGCCATCACCAAGGTATACAGCACCTGGGTTATTGGCGGCGCGGCCATTCTGGCTATTCTGCTTTCCTGTATCGGCAAACTGGCGGCAGCCATCCAGGCTGTGCCGGTACCGGTGATGGGTGGCGTTTCATTGCTGCTTTATGGCGTGATTGGTGCATCCGGTATCCGCGTGCTGATTGAATCGAAAGTGGATTACAACAAAGCACAAAACCTGATCCTGACCGCAGTGATCCTGATCATCGGTGTCAGCGGCGCGAAAATCCACATTGGTGCAGCGGAGCTGAAGGGCATGGCGCTGGCAACGATCGTGGGCATTTTCCTGAGTCTGCTGTTCAAAGTTATCGAGATTTTCCGTGGCGAAGAACAGATCATTGATGTTGAAGATGAGCGGGAAAATCCGCCGGTCTGATCTGCGCGTTTTTAAGTGAATCCCTGACCGGCGGGTGTATTGCCAGCCGGTCAGGTGCTCGGATCGCAAGCGGTTGCACCGGGCACAGTTCATTTCACAACGGATCCTTGCTAGAATTCGGCAGTTCCTTTTATTGACGTGACAACATCTGCGGTCATTATACCGCTTTGGTTGAGGTGCTTCTGAATACGCCGGCACAGCTTTCTTTGCCACTTTATCTTCCCGATGATGAAACCTTTGCCAGTTTTTATCCGGGGGAAAACCCCTCTCTGCTTTCTGCCATTCAGAGCGCATTGCATCAGGAACACGGCACTTATATTTATTTCTGGTCACGCGAGGGCGGCGGCCGAAGCCACTTGCTGCATGCAGCCTGCGCCGAATTATCACAGCGCGGTGAAGCCGTCGGTTATGTGCCATTAGATAAACGCGCGTATTTCGTGCCTGAAGTGCTGGACGGTATGGAGCACCTGGCGCTGGTGTGCATCGATAATATCGAAGGCATTGCCGGTGATGATGAATGGGAAGCGGCTGTTTTCCATCTCTATAACCGCATTCTTGAAACCGGCCGTACGCGCCTGTTTATTACCGGCGATCGACCTCCGCGTCAGCTCAATCTCAGCCTGCCGGATCTGGCTTCCCGTCTCGACTGGGGGCAAATCTACAAACTTCAGCCGCTTTCCGATGAAGAAAAACTTCAGGCATTACAGCTACGCGCTAAGCTGCGTGGGTTTGAACTGCCGGAAGACGTGGGCCGTTTCCTGCTCAAACGTCTGGATCGGGAAATGCGTACGTTGTTTATGACCCTGGATCAGCTCGATCGCGCTTCGATTACGGCGCAGCGGAAACTGACGATCCCGTTCGTGAAAGAAATTCTCGGGTTGTGACAGGAAGGGATGTCCGGGTTCGTTAGCACTGAACCCGAACTGAAAGCGCGGGGTTATAAAATCTCTTTGACCTGTTCCGGCGGACGCCCTAAACGCGCTTTGCCGTTGGCCACCACAATCGGACGTTCAATCAGCCGCGGATGATCGGCCATCGCCTGTAACAGCGCGTCCTCGCTCAGACTGGTATCCTTCAGATTCATGTCTTTATAAATCTGCTCACCCTTACGCATCAGTTCACGTGCTGAACTGAAACCCAGCAGGCTGATCAATTCTTTCAGCTTATCCACTGACGGCTGCGTTTCCAGATACAAAATCACTTGCGGTTCAATGCCTTCTGCTTCCAGCAATTTCAGGGTTTCACGGCTCTTCGAACATGCCGGATTATGATAGATTGCGACGTCGTGTTGCATAAAATTTCCTCCATTCTGGCACTGAAATCAGCCTTTCTGATACTGACGGAATCGTTGCTGCAACTGACGAAGCTGGTCGATTCGTGCGTCATAACGGGCCTGTTCCAGACTGCCTAATTTTTGTAATGCGCTGGCATTACTCAGCATTTCAATTGCCTGATCCAGACGTCCGACTAATGCCACGCTTTCCGCACGGGCAGCCAGTTCCTGCGCACGTAAACCCTGGGCGGCAGCGGCCTGAGACAACAAATCCCAACCATTCGGGTCACCCGGATAATTGAAAGTATAGCGGTTGAGGATTTTCATGGCATTGGCCGGTTTCGCGCCTTCGAGATAAGCATTGGCCAGATTGAGTTGCAGCACGGCGTTGGCACTGCTGGCCGCACCGGCCTGCTCCAGACGCGCTATCGCCTGCGGCGCACGTTTGCTGTCGATATCATTATCGGTGGCTAAATCGAGTAACCATTCGTTGCCCGGATTCTGAGCCAGCAGCGGTTCAAGGATCGTCCGCGCCTGATCGTATTTTTTGGCTTTATAAAATTGCAGTGCATGACCGTATTTTGCCGCCAGTTGTTCGCGGATATTGCCATTGCTCAGTTTTAGCAGATAGTCGTCACTCAGCGGGAAGCTCTCTGAACCGTACATCCCCAATATGCGTACTTTCGCCAGGGTGTAATCTTGTGAAGATTGCACAATCGGGTGCGGCATCTGGTTGGCGCGGTTACGGATATCGGCCAGACGGCTGTCGGGCAACGGGTGCGTCAGCAACATTTCCGGCGGACGGGTCGAGTAGCTCGCCTGATCTGCCAGTTTTTGCAGGAAGGCGGGCATCGCCTGCGGATCAAACCCCGAACGCTGTAAGACCTGAATGCCGATACGGTCGGCTTCCTGCTCATTGCCCTGCGTGAAGCTGATCATGCCTTGCTGCGTGCCTGCTAGTGTACCGGTCAGCGCCGCCATGCCCATTTGCGGACTGGCCATCGCCAGTAGAATTGACCCCAGCGCACCCACCCAGGTGAGCGGCGCGTTACGTTGCTGGTCTTCCATTGCACGCGCCAGATGGCGCTGAGTCACGTGGGAAATTTCGTGCGCCATGACGGACGCCAGCTGGCTTTCGTTATCGGTATAACGGAACAGTGATGAGTGAAGCACCACATTGCCGCCAAAGAAGGCAAAGGCGTTCAGCTCATCGTTATTGACGATGAAAAAATGGAACGGCGTGCGGACGGAATAGGCATGCGCCACCAGCCGTTGCCCCAGTTCGTTGATGTACTGATTGAGCAGCGGATCGTTAATCAGCGGCGTGCTGGCGCGCATCTGACGGACATAAAAATCGCCCATCTGTAATTCCTGATTAATACTGAGTGTACCGCCTGCAGTCGTGCCGATGTCCGGTAATTGGTCGCTCACCGGCGGGGCTAACGGCGAGTTAGGGCTTTTTACGGGGCTCACGGGGGTTGACCAGAATGAACTGTCATCCGCACCGGCGGGCGGTATGGAACCTGCCAGCAGGCTGCCCAGACACAGGGCAATCACCCTTTTTTTCAACCGCATGACCATAAACATTTGCTTCCCAATAAGTTAACCGCGATACCGATGAGCTTTGCGAGCCTTTCTTCTGCGGACAGTCAGTCAGACCATTATTTTCTTGCGCTTTTCTCTGCGCTGGTCTCTATAGTAGCTATCCGCGTGAGAGTTTAAAACACTCCGAAGCTACAGTCGTGTGACAACGAATTTTTTAAATAGTTACTTGTGTCTGAGCGCGCAGGGAACGAACAGCGCGTAGATGCCAGACCCGAAATTACAGGAGCGTTTTCTTAATGTTGGATATGTTATTACAGTGGTATCGCCGTCGCTTTACCGACCCGCAGGCTATCGCGCTGCTGGCGATTCTGGTCGCAGGATTCTGCATCCTCTATTTTCTCAATGGTATCCTTGCGCCGCTTCTGGTGGCGATCGTACTCGCCTATTTGCTGGAATGGCCGACGGTGCGTCTGCAACATGTCGGGCTTTCCCGCACGCTGTCGGTCAGCGTGGTGCTGATTATTTTTGCCGGTATTTTGCTGCTCGGTATGTTTGTCATTGCCCCGGTGACCTGGCAGCAGGGGGTGAACCTGATGACCGATTTACCGAGCATGCTGAACCGCTTTTATGATTTCGCCGCAACATTGCCGAAGCGTTATCCGGCGCTGGTGGATGCGGGCATCATCGATATGATGGCGGAAAACATGCGCAGCAAATTATCCGGGCTGGGTGAGTCAGTAGTGAAATATTCACTGGCCTCGCTGGTCGGTTTACTGACGCTGGCAATTTACCTGATTCTGGTGCCGATGATGGTGTTCTTCCTGCTCAAAGATAAAGAGCAGATGCTGAGTGCCGTGCGTCGCGTTCTGCCACGCGATCGCGGGCTGGCCGGACAGGTTTGGGTGGAGATGAATCAGCAGGTCACCAACTATATTCGCGGCAAAGTGCTCGAAATGATTATCGTCGGAGTGGCCACGTATCTGGTGTTCTGGGTGATGGATTTGCATTATTCGCTGCTGCTGGCGGTGCTGGTCGGCGTATCCGTTCTGATCCCGTATATCGGCGCGATGCTGGTGACCATTCCGGTGGTGATTGTCGCGATG
This sequence comes from Rahnella sp. WP5, assembly GCF_000745615.1. Classification (NCBI taxonomy): domain Bacteria; kingdom Pseudomonadati; phylum Pseudomonadota; class Gammaproteobacteria; order Enterobacterales; family Yersiniaceae; genus Rahnella; species Rahnella sp. WP5. Next base: position 306,075 of record NZ_KN050721.1, read on the forward strand.
TTCCAGTGGGGGCTGGGCGCGGATTTCTGGACGCTTTTCGTCGCCTATCTGGTGGTGCAGGGGCTGGACGGTAATGTGATCGTGCCGCTGTTGTTCTCTGAAGCCGTTAACCTGCATCCGCTGGTGATTATTCTTTCTGTCGTGGTGTTTGGCGGTCTGTGGGGATTCTGGGGGGTGTTCTTTGCCATACCGCTGGCGACGCTGGTCAAAGCCGTGGTTCACGTCTGGCCGGATGAATCACTCAACGAAACGGTCTGATTTTTTCTGCTTACCGCACCCAATAAAAAAAGCGCGTCTGCGCTTTTTTTGTCTCCACAATCTGACCGTGTCGGCTATTTACCGTTGAGGTAGGCCATGACGATGTCATGGTGATTGGTGGTTTTGAAATCGTCGAACACTTTCTCGACTTTGCCATTGCCGTCGAGCAGGAAGCTGATGCGATGGATGCCGTCGTAGGTTTTCCCCATAAAGGATTTTTCACCCCAGACGCCAAACTGCTCACAGACCTGATGATCTTCATCGGACAACAAGGTGAAGTTCAGCAACTCTTTCTCAGCAAAACGCGACAGTTTTTCCGGTTTATCGGTGCTGATCCCCAGCACTTCTACTCCGGCATTTTTTAACTGATCCATGTTATCGCGCAGTCCGCAGGCTTGTACGGTACAACCCGGCGTCATGGCTTTAGGATAGAAATAGACCAGGACTTTCTGTCCCTGGAAGTCGGCCAGATTAATTTGTTCACCGTCTTGGTCGGGCAAACTAAATTGCGGCGCAGGGTCACCGGCTTTCAGTGGGCTCATTGTCTTTCTCCATATCTCTTAGCGATTACTGCAGTTTATCTTCATTCTCAGAATAACTAACCACGTTAATACTGCCTTGCGCTTTCAGTTCTGTACATAGCTGATGAAACGCCTGCTCAATAATTGCCGCATCGGTATTGGCTGCGCTGTGCGCCGTTATTTGAATCGATAACTGCGCCGGCGTGGCGGCATCTGCCGGGCGCGTTTTTGAGGCAAGTTCGGCGATATTCATCTGATGCGTATCGAATAAATCGGTAAAACGTTCGATCAGATGCGGAGAGTCTTTCACCTCCACTTTCACCCAGACCGTAGCAGGCATTGGCTGGCGTTCATGTGCGCTGGTTCGCTTCATCACGATCAATAATTCCAGCTCTGCGCCTTTTTGCGGCAGAGTGGATTCGATCAGTGTAATCGCGTTCCAGCTTCCGGAAAGCAGCATGATAAACGTAAACTCATCACCGAGCATCGCCAGACGGCTGTCTTCAATATTACAGCCGCAGCTGCTGACCTGACGGGTAATGGTGTTGACGATACCCGGACGATCAGCGCCTAAGGCGGTGATCACGAGATAATGTTGTTGTGGCTGCGGCAAAATAGGTCTTCCTGTCGTGCTTGGGAGTATTCCCAAGGTAAACATAAAAAAAACCGCCGGACAAGCGGTTACCGCTCGTTGATTGCTTGCTTTTGCAGTGGTGTCAAAAGTACCATGAGTGACCTGTTTGTGGAGGGGAAGGTCAATGTTTACGGGAAGTATTGTTGCACTGGTTACGCCGATGGACACCAAAGGTGCTGTCGATCGCGCGAGTCTGAAAAAACTGATTGATTATCATGTGTCCAGTGGTACTGCGGCGATCGTTTCCGTTGGCACGACCGGCGAGTCGGCCACGTTGAGCCATGAAGAGCACGGTGACGTGGTCTTACAGACGCTGGAACTGGCTGATGGACGCATCCCTGTTATCGCAGGCACTGGCGCAAACGCGACTGCTGAAGCGATTTCTCTTACGCAACGTTTTGAAAAAAGTGGCGTTGTTGGTTGCCTGACAGTCACCCCTTATTACAACCGTCCGACGCAGGAAGGTCTGTATCAGCACTTCAAAGCCATCGCTGAAAATACCTCTTTGCCGCAAATTCTCTACAACGTGCCTTCACGTACCGGCTGCGATATGTTGCCGCAGACTATCGCGCGTTTAGCAAAATTGAAGAATATTGTTGCTGTTAAAGAAGCAACAGGGAACTTAAGTCGGGTTAGTCAGATCCAAGTGCTGGTTGATGATGAAGATTTCATTTTGCTGAGCGGCGATGACGCCAGCGGTCTGGACTTTATGCAACTCGGTGGTAAGGGCGTTATTTCCGTCACGGCTAACGTAGCTGCCCGTGAAATGGCCCAACTTTGTGAGCTGGCAGCGCTTGGCAACTTTGCCGAAGCGCGTCGCCTGAATCAGCGCCTGATGCCTTTGCATCAGAATTTGTTTGTAGAAGCAAACCCAATCCCGGTGAAATGGGCCTGTAAGGCACTGGGTTTGATGGCAACCGATACGATGCGTCTGCCTATGACGCCGTTAACAGATGCTGCCCGTCCGGTCGTGGAAGAAGCATTAAAAAGCGCCGGTTTGCTGTAACTCTTAGGAAGATTTGATGGCCTCTTTATTTGACAAGAACAGTTTCCAGATGACCCGATTGCAGAAAACGGCCGTAGCGAAAGTGGTCGGGGTTTCCCTGATCATGCTGCTGGCCGCCTGTTCAAGCGATCAACGTTACAAACGCCAGGTAAGTGGCGATGAAGCCTACCTGGATGCGTCAGGTCTGCATGAGCTGAAAGCGCCGGTCGGGATGATTCTTCCCGTGCAGAACGGAACGTATGAAGTTCAGGCAGGATCAATGCAGGGCGCCGTGGGCAAACAGCTCGACATCCGTCCACCATCCCAGCCACTGGCGCTGCTGAGCGGTTCCCAGACGCAATTCTCTGGCAACAGCAGCACCGTGTTGCTGGAAAATACCGCGCAGAACCGTGATCTGTGGAATAACGTCGTGAAAGCGGTTGAGCAAAATAATTTCAAAATTGCCAACCGTGATGATGCTAACCAGACACTGACCACCGATTTCGTTGACTGGAATCGTGCGGATGAAGACTTCCAGTATCAGGGGCGTTATCAGATCAGCGTGAAACAGCAGAGTTACCAGTTAGCGCTGACGGTGAAAACGCTTGAGCTGAAACAACAGGATAAACCTGTGACCTCTTCTGCTGAAATCCAGCGTTACAACAGCCAGATGATGAACGCCATCACGGCGAACCTGGATAAAGTGCAGCAGGATACTCAGGCACGTCTCGACAACCGTCGTGTTGGTGAGATTGATGTTCAGAGCGGTGCAGATGATACCGGCCTGCCGGTGCTGATTGTTCGTGAGAGCTACGGCGTTGTGTGGGATCGCCTGCCAAATGCCCTGGCAAAAGTCGGCATGAAAGTAACCGACAGCAGCCGTCCGCAAGGCACATTGTCTGTGACCTACAAACCGCTGAATGACGATGCGTGGCAGACACTGGGTGCGAAAGATCCGGGACTGACTTCCGGTGATTACAAACTTCAGGTTGGCGACCTCGACAACCGTAGTAGTTTGCAGTTCCTTGATCCGAAAGGACATGCTCTCAGCCAGTCGCAGAACGATGCGATGGTGGCGGTCATGCAGGCCGCGTTTAGCCAGAGTAGCGCAAAATAATACCAAGGGGCTCCGGCCCCTTTTTACATCTGTTTTTTCCACTGGAGTAAGTAAAGATGCAAAAGTTAGCTGAGTTGTATCGCGGCAAGGCGAAAACCGTCTACACCACCGAAAACCCGGACCTTCTGGTACTGGAGTTCCGTAACGATACGTCAGCACTGGATGGTCAGCGTATTGAGCAGTTCGACCGTAAAGGCATGGTTAACAATAAATTTAACCATTTCATCATGGCTAAGCTGGAAGAAGCCGGTATTCCTACTCAAATGGAACGCCTGCTGTCTGACACCGAAGTGCTGGTGAAAAAACTGGATATGGTCCCGGTTGAATGCGTGATCCGTAACCGTGCTGCTGGTTCGCTGGTAAAACGTCTGGGCATTGAAGAAGGTCTGGAACTGAACCCACCGTTGTTCGATTTGTTCCTCAAAAATGACGCCATGCACGACCCGATGATCAACGAATCGTATTGCAAGACCTTTGGCTGGGTGAACGAAGAAAACCTCGCGCGCATGAAAGAGCTGAGCTACAAAGCCAACGACGTGCTGAGCAAACTGTTTGATGATGCCGGTCTGATCCTGGTCGACTTCAAACTGGAATTCGGTCTGTTCAACGGGGAAGTGGTGCTCGGTGATGAGTTCTCTCCTGACGGCAGCCGCCTGTGGGATAAAGAAACCCTGAACAAAATGGACAAAGACCGTTACCGCCAGAGCCTGGGTGGTCTGATCGAAGCTTACGAAGAAGTCGCTCACCGTATCGGTGTGAAACTGGACTAAGCTGCACGTTATTTTTTTAGCCAGACTACGCAATCGTTTACGCGGTATGCACTAAACGGGTGATGGCCTCCGTCACCCGTTCTCTTTACTGCATTTAATTTTCCTGTTTTAACACTGATTCCTTTCATTTAATTCCTCCGCCACTAAACTTACGTCCTTTCGCAGATGGTATTAACTGCGTGTGCTGGCTAGTCTTAAAAAAACAGGTTGGAGGTATCTATGCGTTGGCAAGGGCGTCGTGAAAGCGACAATGTAGAAGACAGACGCGGACAGGGATCTAACGGCGGCGGTTTAGGCGGCGGAGGAATGCGCCTGCCGATCCGTGGGAAAAGCGGTATCGTGATCATCATCGTGGTGCTGGTTGCCGGGTATTACGGTATCGACCTCACTCCGCTGATTGACGGCGGTCAGTCCGGCGGCATGCAGCAGCAAACACAGTCACAATCCATCAGCCCGAAAGATGACGAGCAGGCAAAATTCACCTCGGTGACCCTCGCTTCGACGGAAGACACCTGGAAAGAGATTTTCCAGCGGCAGGGCATGACTTATCGTGAACCCAAACTGGTGATGTATCGCGGCGCGACCCGCACCGGTTGTGGCACCGGCCAGTCAGTGATGGGGCCGTTCTATTGTCCGGCGGACAGCACGGTGTATATCGATCTGTCGTTCTATCAGGAATTGCAGAACAAACTCGGCGCGGGCGGTGATTTTGCGCAGGGCTATGTGGTGGCGCACGAAGTCGGCCACCATGTGCAGAATTTGCTGGGCACCGAACGCAAAGTTCGCGAGATGCAGCAGGGCGCGTCGCAGACTGTGGTAAATCAGTTGTCGGTGAAAATGGAATTACAGGCTGACTGTTACGCCGGTGTCTGGGGACACGCGATGCAGCAGCAAAATGTTCTCGAAGAGGGCGATCTGAAAGAAGCGCTGGATGCCGCGCAGGCCATCGGCGATGACCGGTTGCAACAGCAAGGTCAGGGGCGCGTGGTGCCGGACAGCTTCACTCACGGTACTTCCCAGCAGCGTTATACCTGGTTCAAACGCGGCTTTGATACCGGTAATCCGGACCAGTGTAATACCTTTGCCAGCCGCTGATTAAGTGGCAGGAAGCGCTGGTCTGCTGCTAAAAACTGTTCAATAATCAATGACCGATCCAGAGAGGCTCCCCGGGCCTCTCTTTCATTTTCATGTTGAACCGCTGGGAATGCCATGGCTTTTCTCGATCCAACCCTATTGATCTTACTTGTTTTCGCCGGTCTGGGCATTATCAGCCACAACAGCGCCGTCACCATCGCAATGTTCTTCCTCCTCACGGTGCGTATTACGCCACTGAACAGTTTTTTTCCGTGGATAGAAAAATACGGCCTGACTATCGGCATTATTATTCTGACCATTGGCGTGATGGCGCCGATTGCCAGCGGAAAAATCAGCGCCAGCACCATGGTGCATTCTTTCCTCCACTGGAAATCTATTGTCGCCATTCTGGTGGGTGTGCTGGTGTCGTGGCTTGGCGGACGTGGCCTGACGCTGATGGGTACGCAGCCGCATCTGGTGGCTGGCCTGTTAGTCGGCACCGTGCTGGGCGTGGCGTTGTTTAAAGGCGTACCGGTCGGGCCGCTGATTGCTGCCGGTCTGTTATCGATGATTGTCGGGAAAACCTGACATGTCTGCGACGTTGCTACAGCAGCAGATGCAGCGGCGGGGTGTCCGGCGTTTGCTGGTATTCAGTGGCGGGACGCAGTGGTGTGAACAACAGGCTGTCCTGTTCTCTGCCCAAAGTGCCGGTGACTGGCTGTGGCTGAGTGATTCACCGCCTGATGGCGTCACATCCTGCCCGCCTTCAGTTGCGCAGACGCTGCTCGGACAGGACATTTTTCACGGTGTGTTTGATGCGCGTTATGGCCTCAATACCGAGGCGCTGGCGGTATTTTCCGGCACATTGAAAGCCGGAAGCTGGCTGATTCTGCTAATACCGGAATGGAACGCCTGGCCTGGCACGCCGGACGCGGACAGTCTGCGCTGGAGCGAACAACCGCAGGCGATCCCGACGCCGCGTTTCATCCGCCGTTTCCGATCTTTGCTCGAACAAGATCGCAACATTACGGTTTGCCGGCAGGATCAGCCGTTTGATATCCCCCCGCTGCCAGCAGCACCCGACTGGCTGCCACCCGACGGCCAGCCCACCGCTGAACAATCGCAGATTTTACAACAACTGATGCAGGCTCAGTCCGGCGTATGGGTGCTGACGGCTGCCCGTGGCCGTGGCAAATCGACGCTGGCGGGAATGCTTGCCAGACAGTGGCCGGGTACTTGCTGGGTGACCGCACCGGCTAAAACATCGGCCTGCCAGATTCTCAATCATCAAACAGAGTCTGCCCGCTTTATCGCGCCGGATGCGTTGCTTTCATTATGCCGCGAAGGCGCGGTAACGGACATTGACTGGCTGATTATCGACGAAGCGGCGGCAATTCCGACGCCGATGCTTTCGGAAATTATCGCGGCTTTTCCGCGTGTGTTACTGACCACTACGGTTCAGGGATACGAAGGCACCGGACGCGGGTTCTTACTTAAATTCTGTGCGTCCCTGCCGCGGTGGCATGACCTGCGTCTGAATTCCCCGATCCGCTGGTCATCATCCGACACGCTTGAGCCGTTTATCAGTCAGTTATTGTTGTTTGACGAGCATTTGCCTGTAGCAGAACAGACGGGCGGCACATCAGAAATTTTCTCCATTGATGCCGACGACTGGCTGAGTGAACCGGCGTTGTTAGAGGATTTCTACGGCCTGCTGACCAGCGCGCACTACCGCACGTCGCCGCTGGATCTGCGGCGTTTGCTGGATGCGCCGGGCATGACATTCAGCGCGTCACGACAGAAAAACACCCTGACCGGCGCGTTATGGCTGGTGGATGAAGGCGGGCTGAGTGCTCAACTGGCGCAGGAAGTCTGGGCGGGCAGGCGACGTCCGCGCGGCAATCTGGTGGCGCAGTCTCTCGCCGCGCACGCGGGTTTCCCCGAGGCTGCCGTTATGCGTTCACGGCGTGTCAGCCGGATTGCGGTACATCCCGCGTTTCGTCGTCGGGGTATCGCCCGTGATTTGTTAGCAGCGCAAAAACAGCAGGCGCGGCAGGCGGGGCTGGATTTCCTGTCGGTGAGTTTTGGCTACACGTCAGATCTGGCGTCATTATGGCAACAGGCCGGATTCCGGCTGGTGCGCGTCAGTATGCAGAAAGAAGCCAGCAGCGGCTGTTATGCCGCAATGGCGATATTACCGCTGAGCGCGGCGGGGCAGGCACTGGCGGACAGAGCCGTGCATCAGCTTGACCGTGACTGGCGCTGGCTGGCGCCTCAGATGGATTTAACCCTGCCGCTCGATACCACTGCGGATACGCAACCCGATGATGCCGACTGGCGCGAGCTGAACGGATTTGCGTTCGCCCATCGTCCGCTGGAAAGCAGTTTACCGGCGCTCAGTCGCCTTCTTTTACACAGTGCTTTGCCGCTGACCGCGTTGCGTGCGCATCTGCAACAGGGGCAAAGTGTCGCGCAAGTCGTCATGTCGCTGAAGCTTTCCGGCCGTAAAGCGCTGGTTTCGCGCTGGCGTGAGGAGACACGACAGGCGCTGAAAGCCGCGGGAATGGCTGAATAAATCAGCGGTTTCATTGCAAAAAATGGAAAGACTCGTTCAATAAAACCCGATTTCACTGACGGGCGGGCGGCGTATAGTGAACTCATTAAATGACAACGGGAGAGAGCAATGAGCTCAGAACAAATTATCGTCCAGCAGCCGGAAGAAATCGCTAACCAGCTGATTTTATTATTTCATGGCGTGGGGGATAACCCGATTTCTATGGGCGAAATCGGTAAGTTTTTCGCTGTTTCATTCCCGCAGGCGCAGGTGATAAGCGTCGGCAGCCCGGATATTTGTGATTTTGGCCGGGGCTTCCAGTGGTTTTCCGTGCAGGGCGTGACCGAACAAAACCGTCAGCCGCGAGTGGATGCCGCAATGCCAGCTTTTGTGCAGATTGTCCGTGACTGGCAGCAAAAAACCGGCGTTACGCCGGAACACACCACATTAGTCGGCTTTTCGCAGGGCACCATCATGGCGCTGGAATCGACGAAAGTGGAAGAGCATCTGGCGTCGCGCATTATCGCGTTCAGCGGGCGTTTTTCAACGCTTCCGGAAAAACCGATTGCCGCCGGTACGGTGGTGCATTTCATTCATGGCGAACAGGATCCGGTGATTAATCCGTTCCAGTCGAAAAGTGCGGCAGAACGTCTGAAATCATTGGGTTGTGAATGTACGCTCAATCTTCAGCCAGGTATGGGACACGGGCTGGATTCGCACATGATTAATACGGCGATAGCGCATTTGCAAAATTACGAACCGAAGTCGCATCAGCACTGATTTCATTGCCACTTTTATTGAAAAACGCCCCCGGCTGCATCACAACCGGGGGCGTTTTTTTAATGTCTGACTGAGGCGATTATTTGCGGTTTTTACGCATAAAATCATCCATGAAGTTCGTCAGTTTCTCTGCCGCTGGCAGTGACAGGGCGTTGTAGATAGAGGCACGGATGCCGCCAATCGCACGGTGCCCTGCCAGACCTGAGAAGCCAGCTTCCTGGCTTTCGGCCAGGAATTTCTTCTCCAGATCCGCATCCGGCAACTTAAACGCAACGTTCATGTGTGAACGGTCGGCTTTGCTGCTCCAGCCATTGTAGAAACCGTCGCTGTTGTCGAGCATTGCATACAGCAGTTCTGCTTTATGGCGGTTGGTTTGTTCCATATTTTCCAGACCGCCGACGTCGTTAAGCAGCCAGCGGGTGACCAGCAGCACCACATAAATCGCAAATACCGGCGGCGTATTGAGGTTGGAATGAGATTCCACCTGGCGGCGGTAATTCAGGAATGATGGCAATTCGTCAGACGACGCTTTCACCACGGTATCGTGCACCAGCACGATGGTGACGCCCGCCGGGCCGATGTTTTTCTGCGCATGAGCGTAGATGACTGAAAACTTATTGGCATCGCACGGTTTGGACAGGAAATCGGAAGACATGTCGCAGACGCGGGGTACGTCGTCGCGGCCCAAAACGCGCTGAAACTGTAACCCTTCCACTGTTTCGTTCGAGACATAATGCAGATAGGGCGCATCAGGCGAGAATGCCAGTTCTTCGTCAGAGGGCAGACGGTTGAATCCGCACGATTCGCCGCTCCACAGCACTTTGACCGGCCCTTCGCGACGCGCTTCGGTCACGACTTTACTGCTCCAGTAACCGGTATCCAGATATTCTGCCGCATGCTTCTGACCGCGCAACAGCGTCATCGGCACCATCGAAAACTGCTGCGTTGCGCCACCCTGCAGGAACAGGATATGGAAATCTTTCGACAAGCCGAGCAGGGTGCGGATGTTGTTTTCGGTTTCCTGCACAATGGCGGCAAACCAGTCTGAACGGTGGCTGATACCGAGGATCGACAGGCCAACTTCCGGCACTTCTTTTATCGCGGCTTCAACCTGAGTGAGAACGGTTTCCGGCAATGCGCCAGGGCCACCGGAGAAGTTCAGGGCGTTACGTGAAATCATGTTTATTCTTGTCCTTTAAACGCATCAGCAGAGGTGTCGGTGTGCGCAAAGGCACGGGATAACAGCAACTCGCGGCATGCTGTTTTAACTTTATTCATGTGGATTTTTTTGTGCGGGAACATCACTTCCAGATCCATTGCGTGCACCACCATCGCCGGATCAATTTCAAACACCAGCAATTCGCCGTCTGGCGTTTCGCTGCAATCGATGCCGAGATAGTCGAGCTGCGTGGTGTCATAAATCGCTTTCAGCGCCTGCTGGTGGCGGGTGGCAAATTCGTGGAAGTTGTTCAGGAATGCGGCTTCTTCTTCACGCTTTTGGATATCTTCATACATGAAGGCGTTAACGTAATGCACCATCCAGTGGGATGAAATCGCCATATGACAGGCATACGGCACGCCGTCGATCAACGAAATGCGGTACTTACGGAACTGACCGTCTTCATTGCTGTAATCAATAAACTGCGACAGGAAATAATCTTCAACCTGCACGCGGGTCAGATAATCAGCCAGTTCTTCCTGACCGGTGATTTTTTCCAGACCATGACCGCCGTGCGAACCCGCAGGGCGCAGGATCACCGGATAACTGCTGTCAGGCAGCGCAGCGTGCAGCGTGGTTTCTCCGGCAGCGACGGCAGATAACGCCGCAAACGTCATCGCATGCGCCTGGGCAATGGCTAAACCCGGTTGGTTTTGCAACAGGCGGCTGGCGGTTTGGCGTTCAGAACTCGGGATATGCTGTGGCGCATTGATCACCGGCACCGGCCAATGTTCCGTGACATTTTCCAGTTGCTGCAACAGGAACAGATTTTCGGTAGTGGCGCTGATGCCGACCATCAGTAAATCGTGTTCAGGGATCGGGGCTTCAAAAGGGGCTTCGGGCGTGATGTAGTAATAAATCAGCTCGATATCGCTGTTTTCCAGCAGGCAATCCAGCGGCACATTCGCGGAAAGCGTGCCGGGCACCATGAGCATCAGTAAGCGTAACTTCGCCGGTTGTAGCGCGGGGCAAAGGGTATAGACCTGTTGCATCGCCAGTGCCTGATTCTGAATCGTCAAACCCAGTTCAGTGCGTTGCAGGCACAGCATGACAGTGGAAAGGTTCATCCACAATACGGCGTCATCCGGGGTCTGTTGCGCACGGGTGATCAGTATCTGCGCGATGTCAGACCATTCCTCGCCCGCGATGCTCATACGTAGAAACGGAGCCAGACCCAGAAATTTCGACGCGTCAAAGCGTTCAGGCACTGCCTGATCCGCCCGGGTAATAGGTAATGTTTGCAAAGACTTGTTCTCTCCGTGCATCAGTTTCATGTTGAATGATAACGGCAGGAGGTAAAGTCAATCGGCGGAGAATCGCTAGATTATCCGCCGACTAATATTGATTAAAAGTGAGATGCTACCGGGGTGGGATTACTTTTTCTTTGGCCAGTCGTCATCTTTATCCCACTCGGCATTGTTGTCGCGATGCGGCGGGATCTCAGGTTTATCTTTCAGGAACTTTTTCACATCAACGCGGTTCAGCTCTTTGATGCCGCTGATAAACATGCCGACCAGAATGATCAGAACGATCCACCAGTAATCTTTAATCCACTCCATGGTGTACTCCTTAAAAGGGTGAGAGGGCGATAAATCGCGGGAAAAGAGTGTCCATTTGCCCGGCTAACCAGTCTGCAGCAGCGACGTCTTTTCCGGTCCAGGAACTGATCAACACCTGCGGCGTAAGCTGTTTTTCACATTCCGCCGCCAGCGGGCGGTAACTCAGATGCCAGGGTTCGACAGCCACACCGCCGCGATCTTCCGCATATGGCCGGTAAAAACCATATTCTGTCATATGCGCTGACATCCATTGGTTCAGCGGATAAAAATACCCGCCTTCTTCATATTCCCACGGCTCCAGTTGCAGCGTCTTACCCGCCGGTAACAATGAAGGATCGTACACATCCAGGTCACTGCCCCAATGATGACGGCTTGCGCCCGGCAGCGCAGACCAGCGCAAAATCAGCTCGCAACGTTCTGCTGTCGTCAGCGCGCTGACATCCACCGGCTGACTGTTCTTATCTAATACTGGTCGCTCGCCGCGAAATTTGCCATTCCAGATAGCCAGTTGCCGATCGAAATCACGAAAGGTGCTGGCCGGTTGCAAGTCAAAACCGGCTTCACGGGCTGCCAGACGCATTTTTTCGAATGCCTGCGCCGCTTCCTTCTGCAAACGATGCGGCCCGTCGCCGATAATCACCAGATGTGCAGCGGAGCGCCCGGTCAGCATCTCGTGAGTGATCATGCGACTAATTGTTCCATGATGCGCTGATACATGCGGCTGAGCACCTGCAGATCGGCGGCATGTACGCATTCATTGATTTTGTGGATAGTCGCGTTGACCGGCCCGAGTTCAACCACCTGCGCCCCCATCAGCGCGATAAAACGCCCGTCAGAGGTACCACCGGTAGTTTGCAGTTCCGGCGTGATTTCACTGTAATGGCGCACCGCATTGACTACGGCATCCACCAGCTCACCGCGTGATGTCAGGAATGGCTGGCCGGAAACCACCCAGTTCAGGGTGTATTGCAGGTTATGGCGATCCAGTAATTCGGCGACACGCTGTTTGATGATGGCATCAGTCAGCTCGGTGCTGAAACGGAAGTTGAACTGCACATAAAGTTCGCCCGGAATGACGTTGTTGCTGCCGGTGCCCGCGTTGATATTGGCAATTTGCATGCTGGTTGGCGGGAAGAATTCGTTACCATTATCCCACACGGTGGCGACCAGCTCATTCAGCGCGGGCATGGCGCGGTGTACCGGATTATCCGCCAGATGCGGATACGCCACATGCCCCTGAACGCCATGCACATGCAGGTTGGCGGTCATGGAGCCGCGACGGCCATTTTTCACAATATCGCCGACGCGCGTGGTGCTGGAAGGCTCGCCGACCAGACAGTAATCAAGGCGCTCATTGCGTGCCATCAGCGCGTTGACCACTTTGACGGTGCCGTTGACGGCGCTGGCTTCTTCATCAGAAGTGATGAGAAAAGCCAGACGACCCTGATGATGGGGATTGGCGGCGACAAACCGCTCTGCTGCTACTACCATCGCCGCCAGTGAGCCTTTCATGTCTGCCGCGCCGCGACCATACAACATGCCGTCGCGCAGCGTTGGCTCAAACGGGCCGGTAACCCACAGCTTGTGATCGCCGGTAGGGACCACATCGGTATGCCCGGCAAAGGCCAGAGTTTTGCCTTCACCACGTGTCGCCCAGAAATTCAGGGTATCGCCAAAATGCATCGGCTCAACGTGGAAACCAATGGCCTCAAGGCGGGCAATCATAATCTCCTGGCAACCCGCATCGTCCGGGCTGAGGGAAGGGCGGCGGATTAACTGTTGCGCTAAATCGAGAACCGGACAACTCATGTTACTTCACCTGTGCAAGGAATTGCTGATAGCTTTCTGGTTTGAATCCCAGCAGAGACTGGCCGTCTGGCGCCAGTAAAAACGGACGTTTGATGACAGCCGGATGTTCGAGCATCAGCGCTTTGGCGCTGGCTTCGTTATCACAGGCTGCGCGCGTGGCCTCATCGAGCTTGCGCCAGGTAGTGCCACGGGTATTGAGCATCGCTTCCCAGCCTTGTTTATCTAACAAATCCTGCAGCAACGCGGCATCCAGCCCTTCGACCCGATAATCATGAAACTGGCATTCAACACCGTTTTCTTCCAGCCAGCGGCGGGCTTTCTTAACGGTGTCGCAATTTTTTATGCCGTAGAGAATAAATGAGTTTTGAGCTGAAGTTGTTGCCATAGAAAAACGTAACCTGTCAGTAAAATAAGCGCTTTTTAGCTGCGCTGATAAGTGGCGTCAGAGAAGGACACATAATGAGGCAAAACGCCGGCAGGATCCAGACGGGGCGGGATTGTGATCGCGCTTAAAAATTAGTCACGGAGTTTTTGCATGGTCAAAAAATAAACGTATACTGCCAGCGTCCAATCAAGGGGAGTAAAATGTTAGAGCAAGAATTAGGTCACTGGAAAGACTTTATCGACCGTATGTTGAAAGCGTAATTGCCCACATCGTTACCGACAAAGCAAAGAAAAGATTTATTCTCAGTGCAGCACGTCATTATAAAAAACGTTTGTTCAGGAAGACCATTACGTTGCATTTAGCGACGATTCTCACAGCCAGTAAATCATGAATAAAAAAGGCGTTAATGTGAATTAACGCCTTTTTTGTTGCCTGCGATCCGGCGTTTTTACCGGTGTTCGGCGGGGGCCGTTTCCACGATATCAGCAATTACCGGTGCAGTGTGTTTGCCCGGAAAACGACGGCGGATCAACACAAAGAACAGCGGTACGAAGAAAATCGCCAGCACCGTGGCGGAAATCATCCCGCCGATCACACCGGTACCGACGGCGTGCTGGCTGCCTGAACCGGCCCCCATGCTGGTCGCCATCGGCAGAACGCCGAAAACAAATGCCAGCGAGGTCATCAGAATCGGACGCAGACGCATTCTGGCGGCTTCGAGCGTGGCCTCCAGCAGTTCCTTCCCGCGAACATTCAGGTCATTGGCAAATTCGACAATCAGAATGGCGTTCTTCGCTGACAAACCGATGATGGTCAGCATACCGACCTGGAAATACACATCGTTTTCCAGCCCGCGCAGCCAGGTGGCAATCACCGCGCCGAGCACGCCGAGCGGCACCACCAGCATGACGGAGAACGGAATGGACCAGCTCTCGTACAACGCCGCCAGACACAGGAACACCACCAGCAGGGAAATCGCATACAGCGCCGGTGCCTGAGAACCTGACAGTCTTTCCTGATACGACAGACCGGTCCATTCCAGACCAATACCCACCGGCAACTTCGCGACCAGTTTTTCCATGTCATCCATCGCAGTACCGCTGCTGATGCCCGTTGCCGGTTCACCGACAATTTCCAGCGCGGAATAGCCGTTGTAACGCTCAAGACGCGGCGAACCTGTCAGCCATTTCGACGTGGCGAAAGCGGAGAAGGGCACCATGGTTCCGGCGGAGTTTCGCACATACCAGCGGTCAATATCGTCCGGCAGCATGCGGTATTGTGCCGCGGCCTGCACGTAGACTTTCTTCACACGGCCACGGTCAACAAAGTCATTGACGTAGGTCGAGCCCCACGCGGTACTCAGCGTGCTGTTGATATCAGAGATAGCCACGCCCAGCGCCTGCGCTTTCACCTGATCGATATCGATCTGCAACTGCGGGCTGTCATCCAGACCGTTGTGACGCACGCGGGTCAGGTTGCTGTCTTTGGATGTCATGGCCAGCAACTGATCGCGCGCCGCCATCAGCGCATCATGACCAAGCCCGGCGTGGTCCTGTAATTCCATATCAAAGCCGGTGGCGCTGCCCAGACCGTTGATGGCGGGCGGGCTGCTGGCGATCACGCGCGCTTCGGTTATCTTGTTAAACGCTTTGGTCGCCCGCTCAATCAGTGCAAAGGAAGAATCACCGGCGCCGGTGCGTGCATCCCACGGTGTCAGGCGCACGAACATACGCGCAACGTTTTGCCCGTTACCGCCGGGGCCAGCACCGATGGTTGAGAACACCGAAAGCACGTCTTTCTTATCTTCAGTCAGGAAATACTTTTCGACCTTTTCCACCACTTTTTGTGTCTGCTGCAGCGTTGAACCCGGCGGCAACTGAACCTGAACAGTGAACACGCCACGGTCTTCCATCGGCAGGAAAGAGGTGGGCAGTTTGATAAACATCACTGCCAGCAAGGCGACCAGTGCGGCATATCCCAGCATATAACGCAGGCTGTTACGCAGAACCCGCGCCACGCCGTTTTCGTAGCGACGCGCGTTGCGGTCAAACATGCGGTTAAACCAGCCGAAGAAACCGCGTTTACCGTGATGATGTCCCTGCGCGACAGGTTTGAGAATGGTCGAGCACAGCGCTGGTGTCAGCGTCAGCGCGACGAACACTGACAGCACCATCGCCGAGACAATGGTGATGGAGAACTGACGGTAAATCGCGCCG
Source organism: Rahnella sp. WP5 (assembly GCF_000745615.1). Lineage (NCBI taxonomy): Bacteria > Pseudomonadati > Pseudomonadota > Gammaproteobacteria > Enterobacterales > Yersiniaceae > Rahnella > Rahnella sp. WP5. Next base: position 321,956 of record NZ_KN050721.1, read on the forward strand.
GTGGTGCCGCCGAAGAATGCCATCGGCACGAACACCGCCGACAGCACCATGGTGATACCGACCAGCGCACTCTGAATTTGTCCCATCGATTTTCGCGTGGCCTCTCTGGGGCTGAGGCCTTCTTCACTCATCACGCGCTCGACGTTTTCCACCACCACGATGGCATCATCCACCAGCAGGCCGATGGCGAGCACCATCGCGAACATCGTCAGAGTATTGATGCTGTAACCGAACTGATGCAGCACGGCGAACGTCCCCAGCAAGACCACCGGCACGGCAATCGTCGGGATCAGCGTAGCGCGGAAGTTTTGCAGGAACAGATACATCACCAGGAACACCAGCACGATCGCTTCAAACAGCGTTTTCACCACGTCGGTGATCGCCGCTTTAACGAACGGCGTGGTCTCGTAAGCGATTTCGGCTTTCAGACCGTGCGGATAATAGTGAGAAAGCTCATCAAGGCGCGCACGGACGGCTTTGTCGGTTTGCAGTTCGTTGGCACCGGATGCCAGTTTAACGCCCATCCCTGACGCAGCCTGTCCGTTATAACGGCTGAGCAGGGCGTAGTTTTCCGCGCCGAGACCGATGGTGGAGACATCGCCGAGTTTGACCTGCGAACCGTCCTGATTCACCTTCAGGGTGATCTGGCGGAACTGTTCAGGCGTCTGTAACTGTGCCTGGGCATTAATGGTGGCATTCAGGGCCTGAAAATCCACCGAAGGTGCGCCGCCGAGCTGACCGACAGCAACCTGACTGTTTTGCGCTTTGATGGCGGTGACCACATCGGCGGTGGTCAGCTGGTAATTATTGAGCTTGTCCGGATCCAGCCAGATGCGCATCGCGTACTGTGAACCGTAAGCATCAATGCTGCCGACGCCGGGCACGCGGCTCAGCGGATCCTGAATGTTGGACGCCACATAGTCGGCGATATCCTGCTTATCCATGCTGCCGTCAGTGGAGACAAACGCCACCATCATCAGGTTAGTGTCACCGGTTTTTGACACCGTCACACCCTGCGTCTGCACGTCCTGCGGCAGGCGTTTCAGCGCCTGCTGCAACTGGTTTTGCACCTGTTGCAGCGCTTCGTTGGGATCGGTACCGGCGGTAAAGCTCAGGGTTATCTGCGACTTACCGTCGTTACTGCTTTGCGATGACATGTACATCAGATTATCGAGGCCGGTCATGTTCTGTTCGATAATCTGGGTAACGGTATTTTCTAATGTTTGTGCTGATGCGCCGGGATAGGTTGCAGAAATCCTGACGTTTGGCGGAGCCAGATCAGGATACTGTTCAACCGGCAGAAAATAGATCGCGAGTGCGCCGGACAAGGAAATGATGATCGCTAAAACCCAGGCAAAGATTGGGCGATCGATAAAAAAGTTAGCCATGCTTCAGGAACCTCGTTGTCACTCTGGCGTGAGTAACTAACATCAGCAAACAAACAGAACGTCAGTAATCTGACAAAAAAATCCCCTGAGCGCTATTTTCTCATAGGCAGTCTCAGAGGCGGAACCGTCCCGACGGGACTGAGCAAGTGTTAGAGTGGAGTTCTACGTCAATGCACTTTACCTTCTCATGTCGCATAAAACGTGGAGAAATAAAGGAGATAATGTAAAAAAAACCTCCCTGTACACAGGGTTATGCCGCAGACAGATTTGCTGATACCGTCTACGCTTTGACAGCCTGCTTTTTTATGACACGCATTCGTATGTCCACACTGGAGCCGTTCAGATGAGTTTGATGTTAAATTCGGTTTTCGCCCGTCGTCTCTACCTTTGCTGGTTGCTGGACTCTGAACAAAAACCGAACGTACCAAAACTGATGGAAATCACCGGCTGGCCGCGCCGCACCTTGCAGGACGTACTGAAAGCGCTACCGGGTATGGGTGTCGAACTGGAATTTGTGCAGCAGGGTGTGCGCAATAATGACGGTTATTATCAGCTTTCAGGCTGGGGGCCGCTGGATGCGAAGTGGATTGAACGCCATCGGGAACAACTGCTTAATGCAATTGAGCACGGCTGAATCTGGCGTGCTCGATGTAATGCCGCTATGATGTCTGGCTTCTCTCACCCTCTGAGCGGAGGCACGCTTTATGTCATCTGATGGCAAGTCATCCCGGATCGAAAACGTTCAAAACCAGTTACTCTCTGATAACTGGTATGTTCTTCGCAAATACACCTACGATTTAATCAAACGTAATGGCGAACGCCAGCCGCAATCCCGTGAAGTATATGACCGGGGGAACGGCGCGACTATTCTGCTTTATAACCGTCCTAAAAAAACCGTTCTGCTGATCAGACAGTTCCGTATGCCGACCTACGTCAATGGCAACCCGACCGGTATGTTGCTGGAAACCTGCGCCGGTTTGCTCGACAACGATTCGCCGGAAGATTGCATCCGTAAAGAAGCCATTGAAGAAACCGGTTTTGCAGTGGGCAAGGTAGATAAACTGTTTGAAGCCTATATGTCGCCGGGCAGCGTGACCGAAATCGTGCATTTTTTCGCGGCAGAATACGATGAGTCGCAGCGTCAGAACGCCGGTGGCGGCGTGGAAGACGAGGACATTGATGTGTTGGAGGTGCCGTTTACCGAGGCGCTGGCGATGATCAAAGATGGCCGCATCAGAGATGGCAAAACCATTATGTTGCTGCAATATGCGCAGATTCAGGGCTGGCTGGCGTAAAGATGACCGGCGAAAATGCATCTGAGGCAAAGGCACCCGCGGGTGCCTTTGTTATTTCAGTGTTCCAGGTTTATTGCGGTGCTGCCCGCGTGGCCTTTCATGGCAGACCATGGCAGAACGGACCATTCCGGGCCTTCGCATGAACGCATGACACGGGCAAACGTCGGATCAAAATACAGCCCTTTTTGCGTGAAATACCAGGCCGGGAATTGCCATACAGACGGGTCTGAATAATCACAATCGTCTTCGCTTTCTTCCGTCGGCTTTTTCATCTGTTGCGGATAAGCCGCGGTCAGTTGTTTCACCAGCCACGGCGCCCATTTCTTATCGCGGTACTGCGCGAAGGTATCGAAATCCACATCGTTTTTACCCGTAAGGGCGCGCTCTTCAGCATTCAGATAGTGGAACGGTGCGCCATCGCCCACCCAAATCACATCTTCCAGCGTCAGCGTTTCTGCGGTTTTGGCGTTCAGGTTGATCGGCGCTTCGCCGAAATCAGGATGCGCACCGCCGCAGTCATAAGAGGTAAATACGCTGATGCTGACCACATCGGGACTCATGAACTTCGGCGTCACCGTTTGCTGATATTCCCCCTGACCAAAACGGCTTGCCCCGAGCATACAGGCATGCCAGCCGCTGACTTCCTGCCATAAACGGGCGCGCAGCTTCTGGTTAATGGCCGGTAAACTAGCTTCCGGATAACCGGAGACAATCTCAAAGAAACTGATTTTTGATTGCGGTTCCGTCCACCATTGCAGCTGATAGCCCATGAAGTTTTCGTTTTTGCCCGCTTTCAGTTGCAGCGCGGATAAACGCAAATACTCGTACGGATCGGTGTGGATCAGCGAACTGAGATAGCCGTCGTCCGTGGCGGCTGCCGGTAACTGCGCGGGTTGCAGCTTAACCGGCAGTGTTTTGCCCTGCGGGTTGGTCCAGTTGCCTTGCCAGTCACCGTTTTCATCTTTGGTCAGCGTCAGTTCAGGGCGTGGTGTATCGTCGAAATCATCCAGACCTTCCTGTAATTTCAGTTCCTGACCATCCAGCGCTCCGTTGAGCGGCAGATCCAGACGGTATTTTTGGTAGAAATACCGTCCGGTCACTTCGTCAGGTTTATTTAAATCGAGTTCGACGACAATGCTGGTTTTACCCAGTGTGCCGGCGTACACCACCGGAGGCTCTTCAGCCAGCGCCGGCAGTGATAACAGCGTTATCATCAAAATCAATAACTTCATCCGTATCTCCCAGAGAAATGATCTTCATCCTTTTCGCCATTATTGTTTGTTTTTGGCTCAGCCAGTGTACTGAAAGTTTCCCTGCGTCACCATTGCGGCTTCTCGTATGTCATGAAAAATTATTGTCTGCCGCAAACCTTGCGGGTGGAGTATCCCTTTATAATTTCGGGTAAAAAATGCTGCATTGAAGGCAGTCTCCTGGCGAGGGTTACGCTATTATCAGAAAGATAATTTCGAACAGAGCTGAAACTTATAATGTGCAGATGGATAACCGCCCCTTTATGCCTGCTGGCCACCATGCTGGCTTTTAGCGCCCAGGCTGAGCCGTTGCAGGCTATTTATAACGACTGGCAGGTCAGCTGTGACAACCTGAATCACTGCGTCGCGCGTAATTCGCAGGACGGGCAGGAACTGGTGATGAAAATCACCCGCGAAGCCGGGCCGGAAGGGAAATCCTCCGTCAGCATTGATTACCAGCGTAACAGTGATGAGCAGACGACGGATGCGCCGGTTGCCAGCCGCTTGCAGATGAACGGTAAGACACTGAGTTTTAATCACCGTGAATGGGATGTCAGTAAAAAACATCTTTCCACCACTAACCGTCTGGTGGTGAATGATTTTATTGCCGCGATCCGCGAAGGCAGCAGTATTCAGCTGGCAGTGAAAGCTGACCCGGCGCAGCCCGTTAAACCGGAAGTTTCACTGAAAGGGATCAAAGCCGCGTTGCTGGCCATTGATGCGCAGCAGGGGCGCGTTGGCACCAAAACGGCCTGGATTAATCGTGGTGCGAAACCGGCGAATACCGTGCCGCCTATTCCGGCCACGCCGGTTCTGCCGCGTTTCAGTGAACCGCATGCATTATCCGAAACTGAGATTTCGGCCATCACGCAGAACGCCGCCGCCACCATTGAGAATAATGATTGCAGCCTCGACCCTTCCGAACGGGAAGTGCATATTTTCGCGCTGAGCAACGATAAAGCCCTGATGACTGTCAACTGCGACATGGGCGCGTATAACCTGTATGCGCTGGGCTTCCTGGTTTCGCGTCAGGCGCCTTATAAAATGGACAATCTGGCGCTGAATATGCCGTTCAAACTGGGCGAAGATGATGATTCGCCGGAACTGATCAACGCTGATTTCGACCCGAAAACCGGTATGCTCTCGACTTACGATAAAGGGCGCGGCATCGGTGATTGTGGCGTGTCTTCACGCTGGGTGTTTGATGGTAAACAGTTCCGGCTGGCGGCATTTGCCTCTGAACCCAGTTGTGACGGTTACAGCAGCGGTGGCGAATGGCCGGTGTTATGGGTGACGCAGCAGTAATTTGCCTTCGGCCTGTCACTCTGCCGATAAATAAAAAAATGCCCTGTGAGCTTTCGCTTGCAGGGCATTTTCTTTTGTCGTGCAACGCTACCGGAAAGATTATTCGGACGCTTTCACCACGACTTTGTTGCTGGCGAACTCGACGTTCATATCAGCAACGATTTTGCAGCGCTTACGGGTTTCGACTTTACCGTTGACCTTAACCTGGCCTTCGGCAATCACTGCTTTCGCAGTACCGCCGCTGTCACACCAGCCCATAAATTTGAGCAGATCGCACAGTTCAACGTGCGGGTGTTTTTCGAGAAAGAAAGTTTCCATGTATTCCTGACTTTTTGTGTAGTGCAAATGGTTTAAGACTTACTGGCGCTGACGTCATGATATTCCTCGCACGCCTGCAAGGTATTCTGAATCAGCGTCGCGACCGTCATCGGGCCAACACCGCCCGGCACCGGTGTGATAAAGGAAGCACGCTCGGCGGCGGCATCATATTCCACATCGCCGACAACTTTACCACTTTCCAGACGGTTAATACCGACATCAATGACAATCGCGCCCGGTTTAATCCATTCGCCGGGAATAAAGCCCGGTTTACCCACAGCGACAACCACCAGATCGGCATTCTCAACATGATGGCGCAGATTTTTGGTGAAACGGTGGGTGACGGTGGTGGTGCAACCGGCCAGCAGTAATTCCATGCTCATCGGACGGCCCACAATGTTGGATGCGCCAATCACCACGGCGTTCAGGCCGAAGGTTTCAATACCGTAACGTTCTAACAGCGTCACAATGCCACGCGGCGTACAAGGGCGCAGCGTCGGCGCGCGCTGGCACAGACGGCCGACGTTATAAGGATGGAAGCCATCGACGTCTTTATCCGGATGAATACGTTCCAGCACTTTGATGTTATCGATACCGGCTGGCAGCGGAAGCTGAACCAGGATGCCGTCGATTTCGCTGTCGTTATTCAGTTTTTCGATCAGGTCCAGCAACTCACCTTCAGTGGTGGTGGCTGGCAGATCGTAAGAGCGGGAGATGAACCCGACTTCTTCACAAGAACGGCGTTTGCTGGCGACATAAATCTGTGACGCCGGATTTTCACCGACCAGCACCACGGCCAGACCGGGCGCACGCTTTCCTTCAGCCAGTCGTTGTTGAACACGCGCTGCAACTTCGCTTCTGACTTGCTGCGCAATCGTTTTACCGTCAATAATCTTTGCTGCCATCAGGGAATAAATCCATTAATTAATAAATGCAGGGGGATGCGCCTATTTTGTCAGAAGCCGCGGGCGCTGTCAGGCGTTGAATGCGAATAACTTGTTATCTGTGGATGAGAATTTAACCTGCGACAGTGGCGAAAAAAGTGTCTATTTTAGGTATGGCTCTTTTTAAATCATAAGGAAAGAAACAAATGACACGCAAAGTGGGGATCATCGGTGCCGGTCATGTGGGCGCTGACGTTGCATTCTCTCTGGTCACGCAGGGGCTGTGTGACGTGATTGTCTTGCTGGATGAAAACGAACCTAAAGCGGCCAGTCAGGCGCTGGAGTTGCGGGATATGGCGTCGCTGACGACCTCACGCGTGCAGGTTATCGCCAACGACTACAGCGAACTGCATGATGCCGATGTGCTGGTCATCGCCGTCGGCCCGAAAACCTTGCTGCGTGAAGATCGTCTGGAAGAACTCGCTGAGACCCGTGCCGCCGTGCGTGAAGTGATCCCGCGCGTGATTGCCAGCGGCTTTGGCGGCGTGATCGTCAATATCACCAATCCGTGTGATGTCATTACTCAGATTATTCAGCAGACCAGTGGATTCCCTGACGCACAGGTGTTCGGCACCGGCACCTCGCTCGATACCGCGCGCATGAAACGCGTGGTCGGCGAGTTCTTCGGTTTCGATCCGAAAAGCGTCACCGGCTACGTGATGGGCGAACACGGCGAATCACAGTTTGTGGCCTGGAGCACCGTGACACTTGGCGGCTGTCCGGTGGCAGAACTGGCAGGCGACCGTGACGTCGACTGGGCAACAATGAACGACGCTGTGCGTGGCGGTGGCTGGAAAATCCTGCAAGGCAAGGGCTGGACCAGTTTCGGCATCGCTACTGCAACAGCGCGGCTGGTGGATGCCATTTTGTCCGACGCCCGCAGTGTCTGGCCGGTGTCTGCCCTCGATGAACAACTGGGCGTCTATATCGGCCAGCCAGCGGTGATTGGTAAAAAAGGTATCGTACAAACATTACGACCGGAACTGACGGCTTACGAAGGTGTAGCCTATCACGCGTCTGCCCGCGTGATTGCTGCCGCGCTGAAATCCGAAAAATAGCCGATACTGATCACATAACGTTGCAAGACAGTCCGGGAATATCTGCAAATTGTTCAGGCATTAAGCAGTGAGTTCGAAAGCCATTGACTCATCCCGGTCTGCCCGTATAATCCGAACCCGCAACGCTCCCGAAAGGGACAAGCAATGCGCCCTTAGCTCAGTTGGATAGAGCAACGGCCTTCTAAGCCGTAGGTCACAGGTTCGAGCCCTGTAGGGCGTACCATTTCAAATCAATGAGTTACGGAAACTCTTTCACTAAAAACCACACATCCAAAAAGTTTATGTAACGGCTGGTGTAAGTAAAATTTCTCCACGCAAATCAACGTTATCTTGAACTAGCCAGCATCCCCGGATAGTGCTTTGCCACAATATCATTCATCTTTTCTGTCAGGTCGATCCGTTTAAAAGTGATGTGCGCTGTGCCTTTCTGAAAGTAGCGTATCGAAAAATACTCATCGTCGAAGATCTCTGATGCGCTTTTATGGTTAATGTGCTCACTCAGTCTGACCGTCACATCGTTACGATTTTCCGGAATAGGTTTTCCATCCAGCAGAAACAACATGCGTTCCAGATCAGTCAGTTGATCCCTTCGCCATCCCCAGTTGAGCTTAAAGCCCCAGCGGTAGTGATCCACCAGGTTATTTACAATAATCTTTTTGCCGAACTGGCAAGGCGAGTTCGTTTTGTAATCCCATGATAATCCCTTAAACACGTTGATAATCCCCCGCTCAAACACATCCGCTTTACTGTGATGCAATTGCTCAAAGGTACTGAGGATATTGGCTTCGCTGATCTCAGGAATATCGTCACCCTCAAGGTTTTTGTCCCACTGGTCACGTGCCTGAGCGTCCATCAGGGCCAGCATTCCTGATTTTTGCATCAGGTCACGCCAGATGCTGCGATCAAGATTACGGGTTATCGTACTCATCGCGGTTTTCACATTTTCCATGAGCCAGCAGCCGCAGCGGAAGTCCTGACGCATTGCCCAGTCACGGGCGCTTTTGCCTCCAATACTGCTGGTTAGTATTGAAATCGAATCAAGTTGCTGGATGAGTTCTTCAATCTGTAACAGTGCCGCATTGCGGCCTGTCACGATATGTTCAATGCTGGTGGAGCTGATGATTTCGGTATGACCAGTTATTACGTCGGGGTCGTTATTGGCTTGTATCTCAGACATGGATTATTTCCTTTATATCAATACAAAACGCCAGCCGAATGAGGGCTGGCGCTTATGCAGGTTATGTGTTTTGAGTGAAGATATCGTTGCTCGCGTTGTCGATTTCCGCCTGCAAGAAGACAGCTGTATCTGGACGAGTCTGGATTTTCCGTCAGGTTAAGAATGAGCGCGAACTACCAGTCGAAGGTGGTAAAGCCGGGGAGAATGTCACTAACTACTTTATAACCACGACGCTTCATCAGACCGGTGGCTTGCCTGGCGCGGAGAATATCGATTGGGGTGATAAACGGTGACTGCTCCATTATGGTAAAACCAGGCTGGTCAGTGCGCACCAGTTCATACTTCTCCACCAGAAAGTTCACCGCATCGCTGAGGGAGATCCCAGCGTCGATATGCTCGCGAATGGTGGTTTCATTGCTGAATGGAGTATCACTGAGCGTCAGACCATAGTGTTGTTCGAGCAGATGCGTCAGCAGTTTTTCCCATATTTCAACAGGTGACAGGCAGGACGAAGCCGCCCGTTGCGGGGTTAAAGGTAAAGTTTGCATAAGCTGGATTCTCTTCAGATTAACGGTGTTGTGCAGTAAGTACGACGAAGAAGATCACACAGGTGATTCCGGGCTTGCCGGGTAAATAGTGATATAGACATACCCGTGAGAGCCGAGGGTGTCGGCTTCGCAGGTCAGGCCATTGTGGTTCAACGTAACGCACTGCTGACGGCGAGGATTGAGCTCACCTGAGCGCAGCCTGAGTTCAAGCTCTTTGAGCATCAGCGGAAATGCCTGGTCGAGCCGCAGCGCGTCATCCTCACTGAATGTACCGTTAAAGCCCGCACGGTCAGCCAGAAAATGCAGGCGATTGCCTTCCTGCACCAGACGCGCACCAAAGCCGGGCGTAACTTTGCGATTCAATCCCCATTGCAGGCACGGATTTTCCTCCGGTGGTATACCGGCTGAGGCGACAGATTTCATTGAAGTATTCCTTTATAACGAAGAGGGAGTGTTAATTGAGCGTGACGCTACGCAGAATGACATACGGGCCGTTGCGGTCCTGACGGCACTCAGCAAATATCGCCAGCACACCAGTAATGTCCTGTACTTCGCGACCAGCGTAATGGCAGATGCTTCCGCTCCATTTATATTTACTGGTGCAAAAGCGAAAGAGTCGGGAACCCGAATGCTGGCGGTAGATCGTCATAGCCTGGCGCTTACTGATGATTTTCATGGCGTTTCCTCACAACCATCCTCGTTCGGCAAATGACACCACATCGCTGCCTCCTGTCACGAGATGGTCGAGCAACCGCACTTCCACCAGGGCCAGCGCCTCCGCTATTCGCTTTGTTACAGCCCGGTCGGCCTGACTGATGTCGGTGGTCCCGGACGGATGGTTATGGGCAATAATGACAGCCGCCGCGTTGTGACGCAGAGCCGACTTTACCACCTCGCGGGCGTGGACTTCGGTGTGGCTCAGCGTACCGGTAAACAACGTTTCCCGTTCAATCAGGCAGTGCTGGTTATCAAGATACATCACGATAAACACCTCCCGTTCAAGGTTCGCCATCTGCAGCTGCAACCAGGTTTTGGTAAAGATCGTGGAGGTGAATGCTTCCCCCGGCTGGCGCTGGTATTTCTCCAGCAAACGCAGGGCGCGGCGGATGATACGTTGCCCGTTAAGCGGAAAGCACGGAGATAAGGCGAGATCAGACATACATACTCCTCAGTCGATTATCGACATAATGGCGCGGCACTCACTGTGCTGCAGAGCATAATCCCGCAGGCGATAATAATGCTCTGTCATCGCATCGCATCGCACTCCGTGCGACAGGCATGGTGGCTGTATTCCAGCAGACAAGCGGCGATACCGGCAGCTTGCGCACTGAGTTCAGCGCCGTTACCGTTCATCTGGTTATACAACGCCCATTTTTCACCATCATCATCTTCAGGTGCCATAAATGCGCCGCCGTTGCTGAGGGTATAAAACTGCCAGATGCCGCCGCCGTAATCGACACACAGGCGGTCAAGCCCGGCAAAGATACGCGGCTCCAGCAAAATCCACTGTGGGATAGCGCCGAAGTGCTGCGGCCAGAAACGGAGGCGTTGTTCATCGGGTACAACAGTGGCAGCCAGCGCTACAGGGTTGTTATCAGTCGCCAGAGTGAAAACATCGGATGAGCGGTCGGTTTCGGTATTCATAATGGTTATCTCCGGATAATAAAAAGCCAGCCGGTAAGGGCTGGCGGGAAAGTGAATGTCTGAGTGAAACCGGTTATGGCTTACAGATACCGTAACGGGCGATATAGTGGTTATCTTCGCTGAAGACACTCGGCACATAGTGCGCCAGTTCTTCACGGGTGAGTGTCCGGTCACGGCGAATGAGATTGACCGCCCCAAAGCGGCTGGCTAAACGAGTCATAGGTGATCCCTTATTGGACGATTAAAAACAAAAAGGCCATGCTTCCCGAAGGAGGCATGGCCTGATGTATGGCAGAGGAATTGTGTTAAAGCGGATGTAAGGCCGACCGGTTTACGATGCTTTATTCCCGACAACCGAAACCGACAGTGGCTGGTAATACTGAGAGTCAAAAACAGACAGCGGCAGGTCAGACTGATAGCCGTTGCGTTCTTCAGTCGCCTTTATGATTTCAACGGCACTGACGTTTTCAACGCATTCATGCTCCAGAAAAGCCTCCTGAGTACGGGTTGCATCACTGTTGCCGAACGGGGCAACGTCCATAGTACCTGTCGCCAGCGTGTTACCCGCTTTGTCTTTCAGTCGCAGCGAAACAGCCAATCGGCCAAAACCCACACCACTACCGCCGTTATCCAGGCGGAACTGATACACACAGATGTTACCGGGAGTCCACACCGTATCGGTGTTGCGGATGCTGATATAGCGCTGTTCATCTGCGTAAGCGGATGACGGGTGGCACAGCATTAAACCGGCAATGGCAGGTAAGGTTTTAACAAATCGGCTGACGAGTGGCATGATTTTGCTGTAAGTAGGTTTTGCCCATCCCCTTGCCATCGTGAGAATAAACAACGTACTTTTCACCGGTATAACTGTCGGTTTCTTCGCGAAAGCTCAGGGGGATATTGCTCGCAAGACACAGGGATGCCATCAGCGGCTGAACCGTCTTTTCCCGCATATCGACCAGATAGTAATAATTCCCTGCTTTGCATCCTTCCGGCGATTTGCGGGTTTTAATAACCTTGTATTGTTCCGCCCCGAAAGCGTCTTTCTTCACCCACTGATTAGCAATATCTTTCTGGGTTGACACCATGTCGCTAAAGCGGGGAGCCGTCAGGTCTTTAAACCCGCTGATGGCATTTACTTCGGCATCATCTTTGTTGTCGCAGCCTGAGAGCAGCGCAGACAGCCCCAGAATCAATGCCGCTGTAACCTTCTGATAATCCTTGCTCATATTGAACTCCTTCATTCCAAAGAACGTCGTCTCAACAGTTACCGGTGCGGCGACATAATTCTGCCAGGCTCTGCTGTGCCACCCATTGCTGGAGTTTTTGGTCTTCTTCCGAGCGTTTAGCAGCCAAAACGGCCTGCTGCTGTTTATTCACACAGTTATCCGGCATGACCATAACTACCTGTGGGCTGAATTGCTGCCTGATTTTAGCCAGCTCGTTTTCCACATTATCGACGCGAGGATAGCCATAGAGAACATTCTGCTCGGCCTCGTCTCTTGCCCAGAATTTGTTATCAATAATGGCGAAATAACATCCATTTCCGTTATTCTCTCCTTGGTAGACCGTTTCAATATCGTTGTAATTACCGCTAAGTGGATTCAGTTTTAGTTGGCGAATGGTGTGGGTTTTCTTGTCGGCCAGGAAAATGGCACCGCCGCCACGGACACGTAGCAGAAACTGTTTCGTCCACGGGTAGTTATCAATCACGCTGGCTTGATAGAGCATGTTGTGCAGCTTATTGTCATCTATACCATCGGCGGATTTCCAGCCGTCAGCCTGCATGTATTGCCAGGCTTTGACTGTGCCGACAGTGTTTCCAGCGTCAGCCGGAAACACAACACCAAAGCAAAAACTGGCGGCCAGCACTGTAGTGGTAAGCAATTTCATTGTGATTATTCCTTCTGAGGTATAAGCCCGCCGTCAGTTGCGACAAGCAATGAATGGAAAAAGCGAAAGTGGGGTAAAGCCTGAAGAAAATCCGGGTGAGAGAGGATGTCGCGCATCGCTATATCTGGAACGAAGCTGCCGTTGTGGAGCGTGACCGCCCGAATATCAGTCAGGGTAAAAACGGCAATCCGGGCCTGATGCTCACCCGTCAGATACCATTCTCCCTCACGCAGAACCAAGCGATAGGGAGCAAGGTCTGTGCAACGACAGCCGCTTCCCAGTAGCGTCACCTTCCGGTGTTCCGATACCGCGCTCACCAGTCGTGTGAACACGCCCAAGTCTGGGAATGACACTTGGGCCACTCCCTGCCAGATAAGGCAGGGAGACTCACCAGGACCGCTCAACAGTGAAGCGACCAGATGGTTATCCATACCAGGAAACAGTGCTTCAACGCCCGACTGGCGGGCAAATGTCATCACAGCCAGCTCTCTCTGGCGGCCGCCGGACAACAAGCGACACTGACCCTTGCGATACTCTAGATCCAGATACATCAGCCGTTCCCGAAAGTCCCGGCGCAGGGTACGAACCGACACGCCAAATTCAGTTGCCAACGTTCGTTCGCAAATCTAGCGTTTCGCCCGCCACCAGACGGCTGATAATTAACGACAGCCTGACGGCAAGCCGGTCATGACGGCGTTCAGCCTGAGTCATGAGACAGGTTCTCCAGTGAGATAATTAGCTGAAAATAAAACAGTTATTTTAACGAGGGGCAGGGACAGGGAATGGACACAAGAAGACGTATTTTTTACTGTTGCCGAAATCAACTGTGGCGGGGCTTAGAGAGAAAACATACCAAATTCGATAGCTTATAAAACGTCATAACGGACAGGGTATGTCCCGAAGATAACGGCAGGTGCCCCAGCTCAGAAGAAAATCCAGTCCCAAACGGCACGGGCAACGGATACCACGGCCTCGCGGACGGTACGAATGACCGCTTTTAGTGGCGCGGGAATAAATGATGCCGCTTCAGCAGAATCAAACACCTCTCCCACCGCATCGCCAAAGCCCTCACGCGCCTGCTTTTTTACCGGTTCACTGCATAACCTCCCGTGCAATTGTGTCGCCAATGGGCTGGTGGCACGGTCAGGCAGGCAATGCATCATGGTTTCGACCATTGACGGTAGATTCCATTCTGTTCTCGCTGAGACAGCGCACACCGGATGGTGTGGTGAAAATAACTGACGAATGGAGTTCAGCCTTGCTTCAATATTTACCACCTGGTGCGGTGATGGTGCATTGCTGGTGGCGTTCCATTCATGACATGGCTCGATTTTGTCAGCCTGGGTAACGACAAACAGCACCCGTTGTTGGTAGTCAGTCATCACACGCCGGTAGAAACGTTCATCGATGGAGAAAGCACGATCATCGGCTTTGATAACCCACAGGATTAAATCGAGCTCAGGGAGGATACGGCGATACAGAGATTCATATTCGCTGTCCCGCTGTTCACTCTCACCTACACCGGGTAGGTCAACCAATATCAGGCTATGCTCACCACTGCTCAGCTGCAATCGCAGTACGTCACGGGTGCAGGCTTGGACATCACTGACGGGCGTGACATCACCCTGGAAAAGCGCATTGCAGAGCGACGATTTTCCTACACCGGTTTTGCCCATAATGCCGATGACCGGTTCGTAGTGAGTGAGCTTTTGAATATGCTCAAGAATATGTTTGCCAATGGCATGGGGAAGCGACGCCAGCGTCTTTTCGATGGCCTGCAGACCTTGTGATTTTTTCATGAAACGACCTCAGACAGAAAAACAAATCCCCCGAACCATGAAGGCTTCGGGGGTGATTCACTGAGATAATATCTATCTGAGATTATTTTAATTAGAAGTGTTTTGGCCGATTTATAAAATGTAACTTCAATATGATTGATACAGAATCACATTTTGAGCCGGACATGGCTATTAGATTGGATCTAAATCATTTTTGTTTGGCAATAGTGAAAAAATGATGTCTCTGGCACATTGCCATAAGGAAGGTGTTGATACTATTGTAATTGTGGAGTAATTAATCAGTAATTATCGCTTCGCTTCATTCTAACAAATTCGTCGAATTCTGCGTATCCGGTACAAACTAAACAGTTAATGGCCGTTAACCATTGGTTGGACAGGACTATCGATATATTAAAGTATTTTGGATGCAGCCCTCCACGAGGACTTATCAGGGTAAATTATATGATTTTGTAATATAAGGATATTTATGTATTTAGGTAAGCTAAAAATTTTGCGGTTTCGGTCTTGTGATGATGTGACTGTTAGTCTCCGCCCAGATTTAACTGTATTGGTTGGTGAAAATAATGGTGGAAAATCCAATGTCGTAGACGCAATCAGATTGCTTACTCTGCCGTTGAGTGGACGCCGCGAACGATATCCAGAGGATGAGGATGTACGACGCTATTCGACCGTCCCAAGTTTTCAAATCGAAGGGGCTTTCCAAGGTCTAAGCGATACCCTCAAAGGTCTATTGATATCTGCAGTTCCCGATCCTACCAAGAGCGAGGCTACCTTCGGCTATCGATATGAATCGCGTTCTGAACATGCTCCCCGTGGTAAGACTACCGTGTGGGCTGGACGTTTCGACACTAATGGACCAGAGCTTGGTTCTTCTGAGTTGATTCGACACGTTTATCTCCCTCCTTTGAGGGACGCACATCAGGTGCTTGGTACTAGCAGTGGCGCTCGAGTGATGGCATTGCTGCGTAATTTCTTGCCAAAAGAGCAGGAACAGGATTTCCTCGCTGGTGTCAGGCGTGCGGATAATCGGCCTGAGATCTTAACTACAATCAATACGGATATCAGTACTGCTCTCGGACTACTCACTAATGGAGTACGTCCGCAGATAGCGGCATTGGATTTTGGTAGCGAAACCTTACTCGATGTAGCTCGTGATTTGAGATTTCGTATGGCCGATACAGGTTTGATACCCGAAGATATTCGGTCCTCTGGTCTGGGGTACTCAAATCTACTCTACATGGCCACTGTTGTTGTAGAGCTGACTAAGGCTAAAGAGGCAGACCTCACGATTTTCCTTGTTGAAGAACCTGAAGCGCATTTGCATCCGCAATTACAGGTACTTGTGCTTGAGTTCCTCTTGGATCAAGCGCGCCAATCAGCATCACGTATCGTAGAGCCAGGAAAGCCTGAAGGCCGCATCCAAATTGTTGTGACAACCCATTCCCCCAACCTGACCGCATGGGTTTCTCCACGTCACCTAGTGGTCATGCGTTCGCGGCATCGTGAACAAGATGGAATAGCCATCTCAGAATCAGTGAGTGTGCCCATTGCCGAAATAGGGCTAAAGCCAAAGACATTAGATAAAATTAGCCGATATCTTGACGTGACTCGTTCCGCTTTGCTGTTTGGTAACAGAGCTATATTGGTGGAAGGAATCGCGGAAGCACTATTGTTGCCCGTGCTAGCACAAAAGCTTGTGCTAGCCGATGATTTAGATGGGTGGCTTAGGTTCAAGGGGGCTGTAATTGTGCCTATTGAAGGTGTGGACTTCCGTCCATATGTAGAGGTGCTGCTACGGCCATATGGTGATGCACGCATTGCTGATAGGCTGATAGTGATCACTGATGCGGACCCAACCGTGTTGGGAAATAGGAAAGTTGATCTGGAAAATCTGGCTGCAACGCATGGAGCTCCAGATGCTCTGATCGTGCTGACCAATCAGCACACATTGGAGCACGAAATTTTTGGCGCTGGAAATGAAAGTTTCCTGAAAAGCGTGTTTCTTCGTTTGCATCGTAATTCACGTAGAGACTGGGAAACTCAGATAGAGGGCATTCCAGAACAAGATCGTCCCAATGCATTTCTTAAATTAATTGAGGCGAAAAAAACTCGTAAAGGCGATTTGGCACAAGCGATGGCTTCGCGCATTGAGGCGGGTGAACCATTTATTGTTCCGCCTTATCTCATTGATGCAATTCGTGGAGCTTCACGTATATGACTGGCATCCACAATCTAACCCCAGAGCAAGAGACATTTGCTTCTCACATTGGCGGAGCCTTCGTTAATGCTTGTCCTGGAGCCGGAAAAACGCGCACTATCATTGCTCGGCTAGCGAGGATCGCCGCTAAGTTGCCTTCTCGTCAGGGCATAGCGATACTTTCATTCACAAACTCCGCAGTAGACGAGTTCCGCGAACGATGCCTGGCTGCTGGGCTCGATACGCTTTTGAAGTATCCTAGTTTCATGGGAACACTTGATGCTTTCGTCAGGCATTTCGCTGTACTGCCAAGTTGCGCGGTATCGAGCCAAACTCGGCCAATTATTCTAGATAGTTGGGATACGCTTGGTGTAGAAATTCGTTTATCAGGTCAATTTGCCTTTCGAGGTGAACCGGTAAGCCTGGATTTGTTTGATCCAGAAACCAATATTATTGATCCTGATAGGATCGGACATGCGGGTTTGCAAAATCATGTACGTCAACATCAGATTCGATATCAACAAGCTGCAGCAAATCGGCGACGATCTTTGTTACAAGCTGGCTATATGAGTGCAGGGGACGCACGTGCTCAAACATTGCGGTTGATTAGAGATAATGTAATTGGTGAGTCACTTGCTCGCGCATTGGCGGCACGTTTTCAAGAAGTTATGGTTGATGAAGGGCAAGATTGCAATCCACTCGATCTGCAAATACTGACATGGCTCAGAGCACATGGGGTAAATATTACGTTCGTTTGTGATCCTGACCAAGCAATCTACGAATTTCGTAATGGCAATCCTCAAGGGATACAGATATTTAAGGATACATACCCTATTGCATCGCATAAGGGGTTGACGGGGAATTTTCGTAGTAGTCCCGCAATTTGCCAGTTAGCAGCCACTCTAAGGCGAGATGGTCAGGTTGATCGGTCGCTTGGTGAAAGTGCGAATGTTGACTATCCAATTTTACTTCTAACCTACGGTGGCCGGGGCCCAACGGAAATTATTGGTCAGGCATTCCTTGGACGGATTACGGAACTGGGACTGGACTCAACCAATGCGATTATTTTGGCTCATTCAAGCAAAGTTGCGTTGCGGGCATCTGGCGTCACTTCCAGCAATTCAACCGGAAACTCGCGAATTGAGTCGCTGGCTCGTAAAGTGTCAGAGTTCTGGTCACCTGCCGCAACCCCAAGAACGAAGGAGAATGTAGTCCAGTCAGTCGAAATATTGTTGCTGGATTTAATGGGGGGGCGCCAACCAAATGAGCATCTGATTAAAGCCATCGAACGTCTTGGAATGGACCGGCGTGCCCATCGGAGATGCGCCCTAAGTTTTCTCATTAACCTTCCAAAAACGTGCAGAGATTCCGATGAAGAGCGGCTTGCCTGGATAGCCTATGTTCATGCGGAAATGGAGAAGCTGCATCTGCCACTCCCTGCTGGCGTAAGCGTACGTCGTTTCTTCCGACAGCCTACGAATGCGCAATGGTCAAAGCATCTTCAAGTGCCCACTGCTCTCGGTTTCGCATGTGGCAACATACATGAAGTGAAAGGTCGTGAGTATGATGCAGTATGCGTGGTAGTCCCGCCGAATCGAGCCCCTGAAAACAGAATTGAAGCACTCTTCGAGTCATGGGAAGCGCGAGTGGATGCTGAGGCAAAGCGCGTACTCTACGTTGGCCTCACCCGTGCTCGTACTTTTGTTGCTCTTGCGATACCAAACGCCTTTGCTGGGCGCTGCGTTGATCTGCTGGCCACAGGCCAAGTGCCCTACACAAGAGTGGATTTGTGAACCAGAAACCAACAGTTTTCATATCCTATTGATATAAATAAATTTTAAATGGATTTTTCACTATGTGGCATGATAACGAGACAACTGTCGATTATTTGAATTTTGGTGTTGTTGCTGATGCATGTGCAAGCCTGCTGAAGCAGGCTAATGGGGAACCTATTTCTATAGGAGTCTCAGGTGGCTGGGGAGCAGGTAAATCGTCTCTGGTGAAAATGATTGCATCACGCCTAGAGAGCTCTTCAGTTGAAGAGTCGTTGGTGGAAGAGAGAAATCAAGAAAAGCATTCCTTTGTCGTACTCACTTTCAATCCATGGCTATACCAAGATTTTGAGTCCGCCAGAAGTGCATTGTTACAAATAGTGGGGGACGAGATTGTTCGGCTTACAGATGAAAATAAGACTATCACCGACAAAGTATCTGAACTGTGGCGAAGGATAAATCTTCTCCGGGTCGCTCAATTAAGTGGCGAAGCTGCATTGACTTTAACTACTGGCATTCCTATCGGTTCTCTTGGAAAAACCGTTTGTAAATTGGCTGGTTGGTTTACGTCGGATGACAAATCGAGCAATGAATCATCAGATACAGATAGTCTCGAGCTAAGCACTAGCGGTCTTCTAAAACCGAGTGAGCCATTCTCGATGCCAGCCCATATTCAGGCATTCAGGGATACTTTAGAGAGTATTCTCGAAGAGTTGAAAATTACGTTAGTAATATTTGTGGATGATTTAGACAGATGTTTGCCACAAACAGCAATTTCAACACTTGAATCAATTCGTTTATTACTATTTATTCGCCGTAGCGCTTTCGTTATTGCTGCAGATAATGATTTCATAAAAGCTGCAGTGAAGGTTCACTTTGATGGCGCGGGAATTACGGGAGATGTTGCAACTAACTATTTCGATAAATTAATACAGGTTCCACTCCATGTTCCTCGCCTTGGTTTGAATGAGGCGAAAGCGTATCTGGTGCTTTTGCTGCTTGAGCGAGAGACCAACGCAGGCCATTTCAGTAAGGAAAGATTCAATCATGCTCTTAGCGTTATCCCTGAGAAGCTGCGTAATAGTTGGAAAGGTGAAACGATCAATCAAGAGTTTTTATATGAACTGGTAGAGCATGTTAATGCACTCAAAAGTTTAATGGATTTAGCCCAGGGTCTTGCGGCTCTTCTTCATAGTTCTTTAGCAGTAAACGCCAATCCCCGGCTAATGAAAAGATTTTTAAATACTGTTTATTTACGTGATGCTCTTTCTGCGCCTCAGGGAATAACGTTAGATATAGCCGCACTGGCAAAATGGCATCTCCTTGAAAGGTGCGACGAAAGCCTTGCTGAGGAACTTGCTAGTCGTGTTCATTCGGATAATGACGGTAGGGTACAAGTTTTGGCGGATGCTGAAGCTGCTGCAGCGGGTCAGAGTAGTTTACCTGAGCCTTTCAAGAATACGCCATTTACTCAGCAATGGCTCCAACTCCTGCCAGCTTTGGGAACCGAGGATCTACGCCCGCTTCTCCACCTCAGTCGTGACTCTGGAACTCGTGACTTCGGTGATGACAATATGACTCCTGATTCTAGAAAATTGAGAGACGCACTGAAAGTTGCAACTAATGGTCATGAATCCTTAGTTGAACTTATGAGTAAAATAGGACCTTCACAGACAGAGTTGGCGATGACTAAGGCCTGGCAGAGTAATAGTGCCTCACGTACCTGGAAGAGTAGCAAAGAAATTGTAATGCTGATTGAGTGCTGCAAGGTTTACACGGAAATTGGAAATAAAGCAGTCAGCTTGTTGGATCAGGCCCCTCTGAAACTTATTGGCCCGGGTTTAATCCCAACTCTGGGTGCTCAGCCATGGGCACAGCAACTTTTAGAACGATGGAAAGATCTTAACGAATTACCAAAAACGACTAGGAATGCAATTGTGAACCTTGGGAGGAGGCGCTAATGGGAACATCAACTTCTAGTGGGGGAGGCCGCGCAGGTTCACCGTTTGATCCTGAATGGTTAAAACCTGAAAGTGACTCTACAACAGGTGGAGGAGATACGCCTGATTCACCATCGGAGGAGAACGGTGGAAATGTAATTCCTGATGGTGCAATAGCACCAGAACGACGGTTTGGACCTGCTCGTTCGCTACTTGGGGGATATCTGCAAAATGGCAGCCACGATAATTTACGTGGTGCGACAAAAAGCATGGTCTCCAAAGGAATGGGGGGCGCGCGACGAGCTGCTGCTACTATGCGAGGTGTTGCCAGTGGTGTCGGTAGTCTTGGTGAGTTCCTGACGTCTGTTAGGGATGGAAACGACCAGCGAGTGATTGATTGGCTTACTCACGTTCGTCAAGAGAATCTTTCGGCAACAGATCTTACTCTTGAAATTTTGAAAGAGGTTATTCCTGGGACAGGAAGCGTTGATGACGAATCGCTCCGTAATGCTGGCGCGGAGGCTATGGCGCAACTCTATGAACTTTATCCGGACGTGGACATATTTAATCTCACGGATGCGCAAATAGCTGAAGTCATGGGATTGACCATTGCGAATGAGATTTGTAATCGAATAGATCTCCAGCTTGGACAGACTTACGAAAAATTAAAATATGATCCTTTATTAATTCAGGAACGGCGTTCTGATATTCGCGAGTGGGTCGGTGCTGAGGTTAGAGTGGTATTGGAAAAACAAACTACAAAAAATACAGAACCGAAAAGCTTGGCTCAGTCTATTCTCTTCTCTGCCTTAGAGGTATTTTCAGAATGATTAAAGTTATGTGTGCTAAAGCAGAACTGATTCCAGCGCAGGTTCCTGCTGATGAGCGAGTATTCTCCTATTTTAAAGGCGCTAAGCGTGCAGGTGTTGGTACAATTGCGAATCGATGGCATGGTGCATTAAAACGGGGTGGGTTTCGACCTTCAATAGATATTTGGGATTTTGTACAGTTTTGCCTCGCGGTATGTAGCGCGGATCTATCAAGCCCTAGAAGAACAAGTGCAGATGGCTGGACCCGGAATATTCAGCTTACGGTTGGATTGTGCAATCCAGATAAGTGGCTACCGCTAAAATTCGATCTTGAAGATATGCTAAAAGTTCTAACTGGTGATTATTGGTTATTAAATTTCAGTAATGCAGGCATGGAACCTCCTCAAGGAGATGGCGCTTTTCTCACTAATGATTGCGTATCTTTATTATCCGGAGGGCTGGATAGTCTAATAGGTGGAATTGATTTGGTGGTTAAGGGTCGAAAACCACTATTTGTTTCTCAACTCGCACATAAAGATTCTGAGCGACAGAGGGCATACGCATCCATGCTGATGGGAAATGGTTCACATTATCAATGGAGTCATGGCATCAGTTTCAAAGGGTCGCGCGAGCCTTCGACACGTGGTCGCTCATTAGCTTTTTATGCATTTGCATTACTTGCCTCAACGAAAATAAACTTACCAAAACCAACAATATTTATTCCCGAAAATGGGGTGATCTCCATAAACCCTCCTTTGGTTCCGGGGCGCGTATCCAGTTTGAGTACTCGTACAACTCACCCAATGTTTATCGATATGTTGCAAAGAGTTCTGGATAATTTGGGCATCCATGTGCAGCTTGAGTTACCGTACCGTTTCAAAACTAAGGGCGAAATGATGCGGGAATGCCTTGACCAAGATCTTTTGCAAAAATGGGCTGCTGATTCTACGAGTTGTGGCCGTTTTCGAACCTATAACCGTCAGCACTGTGGACGTTGTGTTCCTTGCTTGATCCGTCGGGCAGCATTCCTTGCATGGAAACCTGAGGGGGATACTACGTCTTACCGCTTTGAATCTGTTGTAGGCAGTGACAAGTCTAGTGCGCCAGATGATCCTATGGCTGTAGCACTTGCCATCCTTGATGTAAGGAAGAGAGGGCTTGACAGATTTCTTGGTGGTTCGTTGGTTTTTTCACCGATTAAAGAGCGACCGATGTATCGTAGAGTTTTGCTGCAAGGTATAAAAGAGCTAGAAACTGTACTCGTTCAGGATAAATTGCTTTGATTGATTTTCACTGTCACGTTGATTTGTATCCCGAGGCTAGAAATGTTTATGCCGGTGCGATTAAGCGTAATATTTTCACTTGGTTAGTTACTACGAGCCCAAAGGCTTTTCAGGCTACAAGTCATGTTTTAGAAAAGCATGAATCTGTAATGATCAGTCCTGGACTTCATCCTGAAATTGTCGCTGATCGTTTCCAGGAATTGGAAATGCTTCTCGAGTTGATTCAAAACGTAGCGGCTGTAGGTGAGGTTGGGTTGGATGGTTCAAAACGATACACCACCAGTTACGCGATGCAGCTTCGAGTGTTTTCCGAGGTGGTTAGGAAGTGCCACGATGTTGGGGGACGAGCAATGAGCATCCACTCAAGACAGGCCGTTCCGGATGTGCTAGCAACGCTAAAAGCGTTCCCCTCTCACGGAGTTCCTATTTTACATTGGTTCACTGGAACTATTACGGAATTGAGGAATGCTTCAGCACAAGGATGCTGGTTCAGTATTGGTCCCGCAGCTTTCAACTCTGCCGCAGGGAAAGCTCTTGCTACTAAGCTTCCTAAAGACAGGGTTGTGCCAGAGAGCGACGGGCCATTTGCTCAATTTAACAATCGAACTGTGATGCCATGGGATTTCAATATTACAGTTCGATTGCTGGGCGAGGCGTGGTCAATGCCTGAAAATGATGTAAAGCTACAATTGTTAAACAATACGAAAACGTTGCTTGGACAGATGGGGAACGAGCGAATAGCTCTCAACTTTTAAACGAGATGGTATTCAATTGCCACAGGTTTAACAGATATTTCCGAATCGGATGGTGGAACTCTCGATTCGTATGCCGTTTGTTGACATAGCAAGTAACCGCAACGTACTTAAGCAAAGGAACCTCATAACCTTTAGGGGGAATTGGCAGCGAGAGTTATCACTGACGAGTGATATGGAGCATCATCTTTGTGCGCATTTGACTGCTAAAACTAGGTATGCTGGATTTTTATTCTACAAAAGGAAAGTGTGATGGAATCTGCACGTGATAAACGTACTCGTGAGATTGTAGAGGCAGAGGATCTGTGGTTGCTTGATAACGTTGATACTGAAGGCTACGTGTGCTGGGGATGTGGTATAACCATGCATCCTGCTGCATGGGAAAAAGATAAAAAAGTCAGAGCCTATTTTAAAAAGAAACGCCATATTCAACATCATCATGAATGTGATGCTGATGCTGAAAGCACAGTCATACGCCAGGGCCAGAAGGAGAGTGTCCGCAACATACTGGACAGTGCTCCAGGTTTAATGCCCTCGGGATTAAAGTTGATTGAACAACGCCCGGTTGTTGAACCAGGTATCGCAGGTGATGAAAGTAAGTCCAGTTCGACGCGTTCAGCATCCTCAGCATCTGGTGAAGGTAATTCACCCGAACGACAATCCCGGCGTCAAGTGAATGCTATCCGCAATATTTGCCGTGCCTTCATCCGCTTCCCATATGATCGAGGAATGTCGCTAAACGTTCCTGGTATCAAGGGGCAAACTTACTCAGAGGTGTTTAAAAAGCTCCAAAGTAAAATCCAGTCCTATCCGGAGCCAAAGATCTTTTATGCTGAACTACTCTGGAATAAATTTGTTCAAGATGATGAAAAACTCATCATCCCGTTGTCTGGCGAGTGGGCGGAGGACGAATCCGGAAAGTGTAAACCTTCACGAAGTTACCAGATACACATAAAATGGGCTGGGTGGTCAAAAGCCAAGCGGACAGTGGTACGCAAAGAGTTGGAAGCTGCTCGGACAGAGGCACAGGAAGCTAAAACAAAAAGATTAAAAGATAAGGCTTGGGTCTTCTTTATTGGTGAGCAAAGCGCTGATAGCCCGGAAATCTTCTACGTCACTGATTACCGATTAATTTGTGCGATCGTGGGGCATATCACTTACACCTGACGTAAAAAGGCCTTCCCCTACTGAGAAGGCCTTCTCAGTAGGCTATTTCCGGCTACAACCGAAATTCCTTTCACCCTTTTCGTAAATTTTGCTGTCAAGCTTGGTCAGGTAATCCAGGCGTACAAACAGCATGCCATAGTTATAGAGATAATCAGGTGAATGTTTGTCCAGAATATATTTGTGTAAGTATCCCACCAAAACGGCCCATTCATTTTTAGAGATCTTCCGACATACTGATTATGTCCCCTGAGGAGATTGTAAGTATCTCTGCTTTAGTTCCACGCGCTTTTTGAGATTTCCGGTTTCTCAGCCATAAGCCGATATTCTTCCCGCGTCCAGGGTTGTTTGCCTGTGATTTGCGTAGCGATATGTTCGAGAAGCTGCTGTGTGGGTGCTTTCTTGCCAAAGCTCATCAGTGACAGAGGGAGAATAAGCAGAATAGCTAATGGAGTGAATGTGAAATAGCGCATGTTGCGGTCGTGTTGTGTATATAAAAAGATTACGCTGCAAAGACTGCCGAGAATAAATCCTGAGATCACTTCGCTGACGGAATGAGCATGCAGTGCGAGCCGGCTGATACCCACCATAATGGCAATGAAATACCCAGCAGTAATCATCAGCCTGCGTCCGTCAGGTTGAAAACGTTGGCCTATCAGCCAGAACATGACCGGCCATAAAGTGGCTGACATCGTGGTATGCCCGCTGAAGCCTGTAAAATTAAATGTACTGCTGCCAATGCCCCAGGCGAGAAACAACAGCTTTGAGATGCTCACCGCGAGGCCAGAAATACCCAGTATAATCAGCCAGATTAATGCTGTGACTGGGTTGTCAGCCTTCCATAACATAAATAAAGCGAGGGTTATTCCGGTTGGCAAAATGAGCATGCTGTCGCCAAAATAGGTCAGGATATTCCAAAGCAAAACGTAGCCCTCGACGATAAATAGTAAATTTTTAAAAAGAATCAATCGGTAAGTGTATCAGCAGGGTTTTTTTACCAAAAGGGATTAGCTTCTCTCATTTCATTTTCAGACTGCAACCCGATTTATTTCTGTAGGGTGAACTCACGCTTGGAGTATCAGCCGCATATTCTGGCGCTGCGATAAAAGCATTAAAGAAACGCAATGAAGACCAGGCAGAACTTATCGCTACTTTGTCTGAACGTTTGAAAGCGATCGAAACAACGCTTGTCATCTTTTTGCATGTTGGGACGTGTGAGCGGGGCTATATGCGGTAAGCTAATGATTTATTGCACGGTTCTTAGAGATTCTAAGCCGCAGGTCACAGGCTCGGGCCCTGTAGGGTTCAGGTCAATAGACGTCAAGTGACGTCTATTTTTATGCATTAAATTCAGTGAGTTATCAGGTTTTAGCGCTTCATGGTTCAAGCTGATTTTACCTATGTCAACCGACATCAAGTACTATCTGTTGGTACATGTGTTGGCATCGTAAACATCCCCTCAAAACGTACGACTAGCCTGTGCCCACACCCGGGGCGTGCGATCCGTGTCGCTTTGTGCATCGGCATTACCCAGTTTCCATGCCGCGACCGCCATCAGATGCCAGTTGCCAGCAGACAATGTCGAGCCCACACCCGTAGCAGAAAGGCTGCGGTGATTTTCGCCGTCAGCCCAGGTGTCTTTGTTCAGCCGTACTTCGCCATGATCGACGAAGGTGAACAACTGCACCATCTCGGTCAGTGCGTATCGCAGTTCGGCGCTGGTCACATACCCCTGGTCACCCTGTGCTTCGCCTTCCGGATAAGCCCGTACGCCATACGCGCCGCCGAGGCTGATTTTTTCAGAGGAATCAAGGTTGCCGTCAGTCCATTGGCCCTGGAACTGACCATAAAGACTGATCCGATCCGTCAGGCGCTGCAGGCGCACGATGCCAGGATTGATCTTCTGAAAGGTGCCGCGAGTCCTGGCTGTGAGATCATCCAGCACTTTGTCTTGCGGGTTATCCAGCGTCAGGTTGCCCTGGCTCCAGGCCAGCGAGAATGCATTCGAACCGCCACCCAAAAAATTGTCGCGGGAGTTGCCGTTGAGACTGGCAGTCACGACATGTGACTGTTTGTGACTTTTATAGTCGTAAAGATCGATGTCATCTCTTAAGCGTTTGTCATCGAATTGCAGTTGCGCAGTCAGGCTGAAATCCCGGAGGCGAATCAGTGGCTGCTGCACAAACACGCTGGCAATCTTCGCGTTACCCGAGGCATCAAGATTGTCAAAGTTCCTGGCTAACTGATAATTCATGTACGAGTAAGCGACACCGACTTGCGTCGCCCACGGACCGATCGGCAACTGATACGCGGCCCGGAAGTAATGCTGATCTTCATCAGAACCCATGATCCGCATGCTGGCCTGATCACCCATGCCTGACGGGCTGGCGAGGTTCAGCGTACTGCCCAGACGGTATTCACCGGTGAAGCGGTTGCCATAGTTGTCCAGATCCACCTGACCCGAAACCATCGGCGCCGAGCGGGCATCGACCACCAGGTCGCTGGCACCCACGGCGGTGCCGGGTTTCAGCGTGGACCGGACCTCAACGCCGGGGATTTCCTGAAGCAGCAGCAGACTGCGTTCCAGAGGGCCGGCGCGCACCGCTTCACCGTTTTTCAGCGCGCGGAGCGGCGCAGCCAACGTGCCGTCGCTGATGCGCGAAGCGTTATTAAGCTTCACTTCGCCAAAATGACCTTCGAGGACGGCAATGGTGACGACGCCATTCTCCACGTCCTGAGCCGGCAAATAAGCCCGTGCCAGCGGGTAATGTTTCTGTCGATAAAAGAGGGTGATACGCCCGGCCGCAGCCTGCAACTCCCCAAAGCTGACCGTGCGATTTTGCAGGTCAGCCAGCAATGGCAGCAGATCGGCGCTGCTGATCGCCTGATTGCCTGTCAACCTGAATTGCGCAACCTGCATCGTTGGCCCGCGGGCAGTCGGATGAGTGTCCGGCGTGTCGGGAAGGTTCAGTTCCAGCGTCTGGCGCGGCGGTAAAACCGGCGGTTTAGTTTGGATCTCACGGATCGACTGACCCGCGTCCGGCACAATTTCAGCCCGGGCCGTACTGGCAGTTAACGTCAGGAGAGCCAGGGCAATGGGAGTAAGACGGATACGCATAAATCAAAGTCCTTCCGGAAGGCGCAAGCCTTGCTCAATTACGCTATAGAGGCTGTTGGACGGCAACTGCACCGCCAGAGACGTGGTGGGGGTCGGTAATTTACGCAGAGGTTGGGTGGTCACCGCCGCTACGTTTTCGGGGGCACTGAGCAAACTGAGCAATTGGTTTAGCGGCGTTACACCGATGCTGAACGTACCGTCAGTGAAAGCGATGGCGTAATTGCTGTTGTTTAGCGAGCCTTGTTCAATCCTGTACTGACCGACTGTTTCGCCAGCACTGCGCGTCAGATTGCCATTGAGGTGGTCACCGTTAACCAGATTTCCATTGGTGAACCAGGTCAGTGCCGGGTCGCTGGTGTTGACGATTTTGCCAAGGTTGTTAGCAATAACGGCCAGGGCGCGGGGAGCGACGATCCATTGGCCATCGGATGTTTGAGTCACGCTGTAGTTGCCATTGGTCAGGACGCCCTCCACGCGCACCACATGGGTGCCGACGTTGGTGGTGCCGCTAATGCCTGTGCTGCTCAAACCGCTCAGTACCGACACATCCTGGCCGTTGACCAGGCCGATGGCGCTCAGGGCTGGCTGGACAGGGGTCGCGCCGTACGTTGAGCTGCCACTGCTGGCCGCCACGGTGATGTTTCTGGCATTGACAGTTAAGTTTCCGTGGCTCGCAAGTGCGACCAGGTAACCCTGCAAACCGCTTAAAGTCCCCTGGCTTGCCAGGATGGCGTAACTGCCTGCACCCGCAGTAGCCGCTGTTCCCGTTGAAGCTATCGCTAAAGTGCCCGCCACCACGTTAGCCAGGGTATCGGCTGCAAATGCTCCTGCAACCCCGGCACTCACTCCAGAGGTTGTATACGCAGAGCTGACATCTGCCGTATCACCATAGGTCTTGCTGACATTTGCCGGGGTGTAGGTG
Source organism: Rahnella sp. WP5 (assembly GCF_000745615.1). Taxonomy (NCBI): domain Bacteria; kingdom Pseudomonadati; phylum Pseudomonadota; class Gammaproteobacteria; order Enterobacterales; family Yersiniaceae; genus Rahnella; species Rahnella sp. WP5. The sequence goes on from NZ_KN050721.1 coordinate 350,532, forward strand.
ACCGTCGGTTGATAGCGGAACACGTACCGGTTACCGGTTACGGAGCTCGCCGGAAGGGTATTAATGCTGGCGTTCCAGATAGCAGTATTGTTGCTGTTCAGTCCGGCAAAAGTACCGGTGGCGGGGGTATTGGAATAAATCACCCAGTGGTGTCCGCCGACAGTTGAGGCGGTAACGGCATGACTGCCCGCGTTGTTAATAAAGGCACCCGTGGTGGATAACACCACATCAGACCCGCTGACATGCTCGCCCAATGCGATGGTCAAATCCCCTGCGACGCTCACGATGCTGCTGCCGACAGCGCTCTGGGATTGGTCAAAAATGAAACTCCCGGCCCGGGTGAATTGCACATTACCGGAGGCGTTCAGACCACTGGCATCGAGGGTAAACAGCTTGTGGGCGCTGTCTGCGTTGCCGCTGGCCGCGTTCAAATCTGTCAGCAGCGAGGACAGAGAGTTTTCATTGCCCGTCAGTACCAGCGTGTCAGCCGTCAGATTGATGTTACTGGTCGTCCCCGTCACACCCTGCGTGAAGGTATTAGCCAGATTGCCGCCGCTTTGCGCGTAGGTGAACACATCAGTGTTCGCCAGGGTGCCGGGCGCGAGCAGACTGTAGTAGTAACCTCCGGCGCCGATGGAGGAGGTACCGACCACCAGGCCGTTAATCACGGTGGAGACCTGGCCAGCCGCATCGCTGTTTTGCGCGAAGCCGGAAATGGCTTGCGGTGTGCCGTTCGGATATTGGGATTTCAAGTAGGGGTAAAGACCGCTGGCTGTGCCCCAAACGGTATTATCGAAATAAGAAGGTAATACGCCCTGTAACTGTGCGAGGGTTAAACCGGTGACCCCGGAAGTGACGCCGCCGCCAATCCCGACAGTGTTGCCACTGGTGACGCTATTCCAGTAAACGTTTGTCACCGTGCTATTGGCTTGATTGTAGCCAATAGCACCGCCAGCGTTACTACCCGTCGCTCCCCGCACCTGACCGGTGGAATAACTGGAGAAAATAGCACTGTCGTTATAGCCTGCGACCCCGCCCACATTATAGTCAGCCTGGACATTGCCGAAATTGTAGCTATTGGCGAGGGAGCTGGCAGTATCGTTAAGGCCAACAACACCGCCAACAAAACTGTTGCCCGATATGTTGCCCGTATTGTAGCTGTCAGAAATCGACCCCCGGTAGCTGTTGCCTGCTACCCCGCCAACACGTGTATTGCCCGACACGTTGCCGGTGCTATAGCTGTTAGTGATAGTGGCGCTTTCGTTAGCGCCCACGACCCCGCCAACGTAGTCACCATTACCGCCATTTACGTTGCTGGAGCTGTGACTGTTTGTCACCAGAGCACTGCCGTTATAGCCCGTTATTCCTCCTGTCCAGCGGGTGCCCGTTACCGTGCCCATGCTATAGCTGTTTGCAATCGTCGAGTTATTTCCATTAAAGCCGGCGATCCCCCCGACCATTATGCCGGAGGATGACGTTGACACCGTGCCGCTGAAATAGCTGTTTAATACAGAGGAGGAACTCTGGTTCATAGAGACGATACCGCCGACGTAAGATCCGCCGCTGATAGCGCCATTAACTACACCCAGATCCCGAACCGTTGCCCCCTGATTGTCGCCAAACAGCCCCGTGTAGTTTGCGTCCGGAGCCGTGATGGTCAGATTCGATAGGGTATGACCCAGGCCTTCAAAGGTACCGGAGAAGGGCGAATCATAATCATAATTGCTCCCCACGAGTGCGTTCGTATATATGACGCCACTGGCATCCTGATTACGGGCCAGGGCGTAATGCCCTGCCAGTCCGCCTGCCGCTGTCTGGTCTGTAATTGCGCCAGACGAAGCCGGATCCCCGTCGATTCCGTCGATGTCGGCCATGCTGTAAACCAGCGTGTAAGCCGAACCGTTGATGTTCAAACGCTGCCCGCTGCCTTCCGGTGCCGTGAAACTGGCCGAGACGCCTTTGGCAAACGTGAGATCACCGCTGCCACTGCTGGTACCGTTGCTGTTGTTATTCGTCACCAGCACCAGACCACCGGCACCGGTGACGGAGACATTGGCATTGATCGCAATAGAGTGGAATGAGTCCAGCGTCAGGGTGTTTGGTGAACTCCAGTTCAGGGCTGAATTAACGGAAATATCACCGAGGCCTGTTGCCGTGGAGGTGAGGGTGCCGGTGGTTTGGAGGGTGACGTCGGTGTTCAGGAGAGCGGCGTTGATCGTGGCCGCTGAAGCGTCATCAACGTTCAGGTCTTCAGGATCCACCCGCCAGTTACCCGTTTTGCCTTGGGGCGCCGAGGTGTTCACCTGGATGCCAGTGAAGTCAACGTGATGGCCGGAGGTTTCTACGGATCCTCCGTCACCGCTTTGCGTGCCGCCCCTGGCCGAGAAATTGCCCTTGGCCACGGTCGTTCCGTTGGACCAGACGACTATGTTGCCGCCTTTTCCCGTGGTTCCGGCGTCAGCCTTGAGGCTGCTGCCCGCATCCACGCTGACACCTTGTGCGTTAACCAGGGGGCCTTTGCCTTGAGCGTCGCCGCCGACCTTGATACTGCCGCCACCGCGGGCACCTGAGACATTCAGAGTGGCGGATGTGAGCGCAATGTTCTGGCCGGTGATTTGAATCGCGCCGCCCGTGCCGTGGGGTGAAGAGGCATCCAGGGTACCGGCGACGCGCACCAGACCGCTGTCACTGCCACCGAGGGAGATCTTACCGTTCTTGTTCTGCAAGCCTCGCGCTTCAATCACACCGGTGTTGTTGACCACCGTCCTGAGCAGCGCATTGCTGGCCGCCGCGGTCATAATGACCTGGCCACCGTCGGCCTGAATCAACTGGCGGTTTTCCACCAAGGCATTCCTGGTCGCTTCATCGACCTGGACGTTAAGCAAGCCATCACCTGCGAAGTCCAGCGTCACCGCATTGCCGGCGGCCAATGCGACGGAACCCTGTTTCGCAACAATCACGCCCTGGTTGCTGACGGTGCCGCCGAGTAACACCACGGCTCCCCCGTCGGCAGCGTTAATCGTGCCCTGGTTGATGACGCTGGCGTTGCTGCCATCCCCCCTGAACCTGTACTTGCCGTTAGCAAAATCCTGGTTCGAGATATTGAGTGTCGAAGCCACCAACCCGCCGACACTGACGGAGGCGCCCTGACCAAACAGCACGCCATTGGGGTTGATTAAGAACACCCGGCCATTGGCGTTGAGTTGGCCCATGATCTTCGAGCCGTCAGCACCGATCACCCGGTTGAGGGCAACCGAATCAGCGCCGGGCTGAACAAAGGTCACTTTGTTGTCTTTGCCAATATTAAAACTCTGCCAGTCAATTGCCATTTTTTGGCCGGACTGGTTGATCGTCAGTTGATGATCGGCCGCCGCGCCAATCTGGCCGCTGCCGAGAACGACATTACCGCCAGTGGGCAAATCTGCGGCCATGCTGATAACAGGCATGAATGAAACAATGAATGAGATAAGGGCAATGGCAAACGGTGGCGGCGTGATCGCGCCGTTGACTGGGGTTGAATGATCATCGACCTGAATCGCACGGACGTCACTGCGTTTTCCACGGCGAGTGGTCAGCTCACTGACGACCACAAAAGCATTACGGCTGTGGTTCCAGATCACGCTGAAGATGCAATTCATATGTACGCCTTTCATAAGGGGGGGAGGAAAGCATGTTGACTAAGCTGTATTAGCGGCAGGGGCCGTGCTATCGCTGGCGCACATTGGAATGAGAGGCGGTGCTTCCGCCTGTATCAGAAATATCGGCAGGGATGAGGAGAATCTTTATCAATAGAAATGTTTAATATGATATTTGCGAGTTGCGTCAAAGGGAGAGACATCAGGCGGCTAAACCCCTTGCAAACTTACCCCAATGGGGATTCATGGCGATAATGTGATCACTATTTTTCATTTCCCAGCTATTAATGACTTGGTTAAAGTAGAAGCGACTATTTTCCCCCTGAATAATTCATGAGAATTAATGATGCAAGAACTCGATACGATCGTAAATTTCGCGGCGAATCCGATATTGGATACGAATTTTCTTTCCCAGTGTAAACAGACGCTGAATGAAAAGGGCGTTCTGGTCTTGCATGACTTTCTTAATCCTGCTGCGCTGAAAGCGATTAAGCGTGAGGGGGATGAAAATCGCCATCTGGCCTATTACACCAGCAATAATCATAATGTTTATCTATTGAAACCTGATGCCGGGCTGCCTGATTCGCATCCAAGAAATCGGCAGATTGTCTCCTCAAAGGGCTGTATTACCGATGAAGAGATCCCGCAGGATTCGGCACTGCGCGCAATGTATAACGCGCCAGTGTTTCGTGCGTTTCTTTGCGCGGTGCTGGGTGAGGCGCAACTGTATCCTTACGCTGATAAACTCTCTTCAATCAACCTGCATTACGCCAGCGAAGGCCAGGAGCTGGGCTGGCATTTCGATAACTCCTCTTTTGCCATCACCCTGCTGATTCAAAAACCTCAGGCTGGCGGTGTGTTTGAATACGTTGAGAACTTACGCGATGCTGATGCTGGCGACATGAATTTTGATGGCGTGGAAAAATTACTGGATAAGCAAACTGAGCCGAAAAAACTCGGCATTGAGGCAGGCGATTTGGTGCTGTTCCGCGGCCGGAATGCGATTCATCGTGTGACTCCAACGGAGGGGGAGACCACGCGCATGCTGGTGGTTTTGGCTTACAATTCTCAGCCTGATATTTCGTTGTCTGAGTCTGCCAGAATGACCTTCTACGGGCGGATTTAACGGCCTGCGATTCTGATTCAACACAAAGCGAATCAGCAATATGTTTATCATCGGCTAACGTGTTCGCGACTGAACGTTGCCGCGTGCGAAGCTGAACAAGTTGCAGCCATCGATTGAACTCACCCTGTCAGGGGGATTTTCGTCAGTGCAAAATAATGCCTGGGTCTGGCAGACGATCTGTTGTCAGCTAAAACCGTTTTGATGCGCATTCAGAGATGATTGTTAATTTTTCTAATGGAAAAATTTTTTCTGAAATCTTCAGCTACTCTACGGGGGTTTTTTTAGTCCGTTTGGAGGTTTTATGGAGATTTTGAATCCCGTTTTTGAAGAAGCGTGCAGGATGGTAGGTGAATGTTGCTTTATGCTTGCTCAGAATGGGGAAGAGATAAGTCGCTCTAGAATTGCCAGTCGTTTAGAGCGTGTTCAACAATCAGCTGTGACAATAACAGGTAAGCCTAATGATGCATTGTGTCAGGCGATAGAAGGTCTTAGAGAGTAGTGGGTTACACGCACCAAAGCCCGGTCCGCTAGCCGGGTTGAAATGAGCAGAACATCACAGCCCTGAGCGCAACAGTACACATGCTGTCAGGGGAAAGGGATTTAGCAAACCGGCCAGCGCATTCAACCACGAGGCCTCTGGCCGGTTGCTGTCATGACAGTGAAAATATAATTTTGGCTGTTTCAGGTGTCAAGAATGCTTCGCACTTCACCGGGCAGGGTAAACCTGTCGTCTTATCTGCTTCAGAAATCCAGCTCAAGTGCAAAACACAGATAGGACATCAACGGCGCGCAATGTCTGAACTGCTCTGCGCAAAAATCAATAACATCTGGCTTGCACAGATCCTCAAAGGCGATGTTTTTAATCGCGATAAAATCTTTGCGTTTTAATTCAGCTAACAGCGGGTGGTTTTTGTCGTAGCCTCTTGGCGGACGACTCAGACTGTCGCCGTCCATCACAAACCCGTTATCGTGCAATGTCTTGAGCGCTTTCTGATAGGCATTCGGGTTCTCATCAATACAGGCGCGAATCGCGTTTAACGCCTTTGATTCCGGGTGCCAGATCCCTGCCGCAATAAAACAACCGTCTTCGGCGATGTGCAGATAGAGGCCGGGCGCGTGTACATCTTTGCCCTGGAAATGACGAAACTGAATGCCGACATTGGTTTTATACGGCGTTTTATCTTTGCTGAACCGGCTGTCGCGCTGCGGGCGCATCAGGCTGCCCCCCACTTTTTTCGCGACGGCAGTCAGTCTCGGGGAAATGGCAATAATCTCTGGCTGCATTTGCTCGATAAAGCGCAGCGCGGGCGTTCTCAGCGTATTCTCGTATTCGTCCTGATTAGCCTTAAACCAGTCCCGGGTGTTGTTTTGCGCGAGTTTATTCAGAAATTGCAGACCGGCTGCGCTAAAAATTGTCCCAGCCGCAACCGGCGTTTTAGGTGTCTGAGTCGTCATCATCGATAAGCCTTTATCACTGCCAATGGGGAATCAGGGTAAATCCTGACGCCAGACACGACTCAGTGCAAACTGAAAAGTAAAAAATTTTCCGGATTAAAGGATGTGGGGAGAGTGGGCGCTTTAAAGCCCGCCAGAACAGTCCGGCGGGCCTTTTCATGTCTGATACCTGTCAGTTAATCGCGACAGGACTCACTTTTCCCGCTTTCCCTAAGCCGTCATTCGCCCGTTCACTCAGCTCAAACAATACGGGTAATAAATGCGCGGTCGCCTTGAGATAGGCGCTGACCTGCGGGATACCTTCCGGCGGTAATATCTCACCATTCTCCAGCCCTTCGCTCAGGCACAGCAGGCCGTGGCACAATCCTTCGGCAGAGTCCGACGCCAGCGCGCTGAGATCGTAAAGCTGAGCATCTTTGAAGCGGCTGAAATCCAGCTCGGCGATCAGTGAGCGGAAGACGGTGATTGAGTTTTCAGAGAAAGCAGTTTCGGTGTTCGTCATTTTAAAACCTCCTAGATGATTAAATGACTGCAACACAAGACGCTAAACTTGGGTGGCAGCTCAGACGGGGTTAGCGTACCGGACACACTAGGAAAACCGGTGCTTCTTTCGAAGCCCCCACCTGAGCCACCATTATTTAGGGTGAATCAAAGTGCGCGGCATTATTACACAATGTCGCCTAGTTATGTCTTTCGGAACGCTAATTCCGGCTGCGGATTTTGCCGCAGCGGGGAGACTTTATTCCTGCTGCCGAAGCAAAGAAACAGGCTGGATGCATTTACAGGGAGTTGTATTCAGATTTGGAAGATATCTCGCAAGGATCGGTTCTGCCTGACTTTTATTCCCCTGCACCATATCGCCGCCATCTTCTCCCCAGTGATCCCGATCACAGAAAGTCCGGTGCAGCACGATTGTGTATATATGTGCCTTTCCTGCTCTCACCCCACAGGGCACTTGTGCTTATCGTAATGGCTGAATGATTTTTTTCTGATGTCCGTTGCTGTATTCCCCCTTTCCGGAGAAAAAAATGTCGTCATCTGATGTGGTTAAACTGACTGAAAGTTCGCTCAAAAACACCAAAGTGATGAACCTGTTTGTGTCTTTTGCGGCGGCGATGGCGGGGCTGTTATTCGGTCTCGATATTGGTGTGATTTCTGGTGCGCTTCCCTTTATTACTGAGCATTTTGTGCTGAGCAGCCGCCAGCAGGAATGGGTTGTCAGCATCATGATGCTCGGCGCAGCGTTCGGTGCGCTGGCCAATGGCTGGCTCTCTTTCCGGCTGGGACGCAAATACAGCCTGATGGCGGCAGCGCTGTTGTTTATTCTCGGTTCTCTCGGCTCCGCCTTCGCTTCCAGCATTGAAATCCTGATGGTGTCGCGCCTGATCCTCGGTTTTGCTGTCGGCATTGCGTCCTACACCGCACCGCTGTATCTGTCTGAAATGGCGTCAGAAACCATTCGCGGCAAGATGATTGCCATGTATCAGCTGATGGTGACGATCGGCATTTTGCTGGCTTTCCTTTCTGATACCGCATTCAGCAGCAGCGGTGACTGGCGCGCAATGCTGGGCGTGCTGGCGATTCCGGCGTTTGTGCTGATGATTGCGGTGTGTTTTTTACCAAACAGCCCGCGCTGGCTGGCCGCCAAAGGGCAGCATATTGAGGCCGAGCGTGTGCTGAGAATGCTGCGCGATACCTCGGAAAAGGCCCGCCAGGAACTGAATGAAATCCGTGAAAGCCTGAAACTGAAACAGGGCGGATGGGAATTATTTAAAGCCAACAGTAATGTGCGCCGGGCCGTCGGCTTAGGCATGTTGTTGCAGGCGATGCAGCAGTTTACCGGCATGAATATCATCATGTATTACGCGCCGAAGATTTTTAATCTGGCGGGATTTACCAGTACACGCCAGCAGATGATCGCCACGATTATTGTCGGTCTGACGTTTGTGCTCGCGACGTTTATTGCCATCGGCATGGTTGATAAAGCGGGACGCAAACCGGCACTGAAAATTGGCTTTAGCGTGATTGCGCTCGGCACGCTGGTGCTGGGATATTGTCTTCAGCAATTCAATCAGGGCACGGCCGGTGCCGCACTTTCCTGGCTGTCGGTCGGTATGACCATGATGTGTATTGCCGGTTACGCCATGAGTGCGGCGCCGGTGGTATGGATCCTGTGTTCTGAAATTCAGCCGCTGAAAAGCCGTGACTTTGGTATCACCTGTTCGACCACCACCAACTGGATTTCGAACATGATTATCGGCGCTACTTTCCTGACGCTGATGGACAATATCGGTGCAGCAGGGACATTCTGGCTGTACACCGCGCTGAACGTGATGTTCGTGGTGATCACTTTCATCCTGATACCGGAAACGAAAAACGTCACGCTGGAGCAAATAGAAAGAAACCTTATGTCCGGAAAAAAACTGCGCGATATCGGGCAGTAAACTCGCCGGTGATTCATTGTGGATGTGAACAATATCAGGGAACAGTTAATGCGCGACTTACTCAAAATGACCAGCGGGCTGGATTACCATATTAATGATAACGAATTACGTGAAATTCGTTATCAGACCCGCGATAAAGTGGATGGATTTAATGCGCTGAGCGCCCGTCAGACGGCGGAGAAAGATGCCCTGATCAGGGAAATATTTGGGGAAGTGGGCAGCAATGTCCATTTTGAAAAAGGCATGCGCATTGATTACGGCATAAATACCCGAATCGGCAATAATGTTTTCATCAATTTTAATTTTGTGTTACTTGATTGCGCGCCGGTCACAATAGGGAATAACGTTTTTATCGGTCCTGATGTGCAAATTTATACCGCACAGCATCCGCTGGATATTGATTTACGTCGTGAACATATTGGCAGCGCCCGGCCAGTCACTATTGGCAACGATGTCTGGATTGGCGGTGGATGCGTGATTTTGCCCGGCGTGACCCTTGGCGATGGTTGCACGATTGGCGCCGGAAGCGTGGTCACGCGACCGGTGCCAGCGGGCGTGGTTGCCTGTGGAAACCCCTGCAAGGTGGTGCGGAAACTGACGTAATGTTTACCTGACCGTCTCTCCGACATAAAAAAGCCCGCTCTGAGGCGGGCTGCAAATGCAAAAAATACAATATTTCTTAAAGTGCGAACAGAATGAGACAAAATTTAAATAAAATCAATTAATTATCTTCCTGAAATAAGTGTCCGTTTTTTAGAGATGATTGTGATCAAATCGTGATCTTTATTGTTATTTTTATATCGCTGTCCTGTCGCGCGTGCTGACTTATGAATTTATCTCATAGCTCCTTTCATATTTTGCCCTCTGGTCGTCATAAACGAACGGCGCTATTGTTTATGACATGACGAACTTTCCAGCAGCAGTCCCTCAGGCGGAGAATGAAATGACTGATAAAATGAAAATTACCAAAAGTGGTTCTGTTCCTTCACAAAACGGCCCGGAAAATTACTTCACCGGCAAGGTGCGTATCGACTCGCCGTTCAGCGGCACTGCATCTGCCCGTGTCGGTGGCGCGATCGTGGCCTTTGAACCGGGTGCGCGTACCGCCTGGCACACACATCCGCTGGGTCAGACGTTGATCATCACACAAGGCCGTGGCTGGTTGCAGGAGGAGGGCGGCGAAATTCGCGAAATGAATGTGGGCGATATCGTGTGGATCCCGGAAGGGGTGAAACACTGGCACGGCGCGACCCCGGAGAATGCCATGACGCACATCGCGATTGCCGAGTCCCTGAACGGCAGTCCGGTTGAGTGGATGGAAAAGGTGACGGACGCACAGTACAGTAAGTAATCACCTGTCCCGGTGGAATTTATATAACCTTTGCTCAAAAGGGCGGCGTAAAAGCCGCCTTTTTTGTGGCAATATATTGTGACTGCATAAAATCGATACAGTTATTTCTGTATTTCCGAATTTTTATCCTAAATTCTCTGGTTAACCATTAACCTGTCTTATTTAACGCTAAAAACCCCCGTTGTTCGGCGCATTAAAATTATCGCTTTCAGTAGCTCTGAGATAAGTAACTCGACTAATATAAATAGAAATCAACTCAAGAGCCGTTTCCCGTATGCCATATTATTCTCCAGGTGAAAGTCTCGTCCGTGAGCGCTCAGAGCGCTTCTTACGGCGAATGTACTTAATGCGGATACTTGGTACTTTTCTCTGCTTTTTTCCTGTATTTTCTGTCCTTCTTGAACGCAATGCTTCCTGGATCGCCATCAGCCTGCTGGCGCTGAATGCCTTTGTCTGGCCGCATGTCGCTATGCTGATTTCACAACGCTCAAATCACCCTAATCAGGCGGAATTCCGAAATCTGGCATTTGATGCCATCGCGGGGGGAGCCTGGGTTGCGCTGATGGGCGTTTGTCCGCTGCCGTCGGCCATTATTACGGCTATTCTCATCGCTGACCGTTTTTCTGCCGGTGGCTGGCAGTTGCTGCGCCGCGCTGCGCTGTTTTATTGCGCCGGTTTTATTGTCTGCTGGCTGTTGTCGGGAATGACGTTTTATTTCACCGTCACTGACCGGACGTTGTGGCTGACGTTGCCGCTTTCCACGATTTATATTATTGCTTTCAGTGCAGCGAATTATTCCATTTCCAGAAAGCTGCGGGATAAACAACACGAGCTGGAAAAAGCCGCCCTGATGGATCCTTTTCTCGGTTTGCCTAACAGGCGGTTACTCGACCGGCGTCTGATGCTGGAGTTTGAACGCGCAAAACATGATTTATCCTGCCTGATGGTGCTGGGCGTTGATGACCTGAAAATGGTGAATGATTTGTTCGGGCGCGAAGCGGGGGATTATGTGTTGCGCTCGGTGTCAGCGATTTTACGGCAGGAAACCGGGCAAAATGATTTCCCGGCTATTCTGGGGGGCGATGAATTTGTGGTGATCCTGCCGGGGGTTTCCGAAGAAGAAGCGTATGCCGTGGGTTACCGGTTATTACTGAAAACCTCAGAAATCCGCTTATCGCAGGATTCCGGTTTCCAGTGTTCGCTGAGTATCGGCGTGGCGACATCCCGCAATCATGAAGATTATAACCAGTGGCTGGCGGCTGCCGAACGGGCATTGGTGAATGTGAAACAAAATGGCAAAAACAGTATTGGCAGCGTGAGCAGGACAGATACTTCTGCTCAGCTACACTGAATAACGTTAACGTTTTCCGGGATGAGTAATGAAAAATATCACCATAATGTGGGTCGCTGCGGCCGTCGCCGCAGGTTTGCTGGCAGGCTGTTCATCTATCGATAAACCGGTTGGCGATGCGACTTATCGCCCGGCCAATTTTGACCCGTCGTTTACGCAGGGCGAAGCAAGTTATACGACATCCGTGTTTTCAATCCTTGAGCGGCAGCGTCGCGCGGATACCTACAAAAAGATCTTCGATTTTTGTAGCGGCAAATTCCAGACGCTGGGTGAAAGCAACGACGGCGAGAAGGTACACATAAGATTTGCCTGTCTGCCTAAAAATATTGCGCAGACGCAAAGTCCGTACTCAATACAGCAGAAGTCGCCTTCGCTGTACTAAAATTGACTATCGGCAATGTTATCCGGAGATTTTATGAGCAAGGAAAGACCTGATTTTATCCGACACTGGACCGAGCTGGAAGGTCCAGACGACGGCAATTATCCCGGTGATGATGAACTGATGTCGATTGGCGCACCGCTCGGCAGAGCGCTGGGCCTGACGAAAATTGGTATTCATCACGAACGTTTATTACCGGGGCGTCGTACCTGTTACGCCCACGCGGAAAGTGCGGAAGATGAATTTGTGTACGTGCTGGAAGGGTATCCTGACGCGTGGATTAACGGCCATCTGCATCCGCTGAAACCGGGCGATGCCGTGGCCTTTCCGCACGGCACCGGTATCTGTCACACCTTCATTAATAACAGCGATGAGGAAGTGCGGCTGCTGGTGGTGGGGGAGGCAAATAAGCCGGAAAACCGGATTTATTACCCTCTGAATCAGGAATATGAAGCGACGCGCAAAGACCGCTGGGTGGATGTACCTGAGCAACAATTTGGTGATCACGACGGCATTTCGGACCAGCGACGTGAACAAAAGAAAAAGCCGGTCAGTTGAATGCCGGCTTTTCTATGGCTGACGTGCGTGTAAACCCATTTATTGAATGGAAAGCGACTGCCAGCGTTGCTGACAATACGGCATCATTCGGTGAATTTTCAGGCTCTGTGCCTGATGACGATTCAGTGAATAGCCCTCCGGCGTAATCTCTAAGGTGTCGCCGGTTTGCAGCTTAAAATCATTGTCTACGGACAAAATCAGCTTCAGGTTTTTAAAAGCCTGGATACAGATATATTTCAGTCCGGTCTGCGGGATATTCAGGATGTCGATGATCTTCCATTCCATACATTCACTCCTTTTCTGTGGCTGCCTGATTTTCGTTTCCCTTTTCTACCTCAAATCCCTGTCATTTTTTGTCATGACAAAGTAATGATTTCTTTATAGGCGTTCCTGTTATTTCATTGCTTGAAGTGACTCACAAAAAAGGATTGCCGAAACCATGCAGATCGCAGAATGGATTATTTAAGGACAATCTTGCATTTTTCGGAAGGTTATTCAGAACGTAAAAGGAAACTAAAAGACTTGAAATCACCGCCATAAAACGGGTATTTCTGGATGCTTTCTACTTTTCTTTTATTTTTCAGGGGCAGGATGAGATGAATTATTGGGTAAAGGGTTTTCTGGGCACCTTATTCGCGTTGAGCACATTTTCTGTGCTGGCAGAAAACTGTATCGAAACCCGCGGGGCAATTGATATGGGATCCGGTACCACCAAAATTCAGGTGGCGCAGGTTGATATTTGCCGACATCTGCCGGGAAAAGTGCTGTATGAAGACCAAAAGCCGCTGGGCTTTAATGAGGATTTGGGCAAATCCGGCAACAACCAGATCAGCGAGGCCATGCAACAACAGGGCGTGACGGCGCTGAAACAGATGGTCGATAAAGCCCGCAGCTTTCATCCGCAGCGCATTACCGGCGTTGCCACCGCAGTGTTTCGTTCAGCGGCTAACGGTCAGCAGGTCATTGACCGTTTCAACCAGCAGACACAAATCCAGCTTCGTGTGATTTCTCAGGAGCAGGAGGCGGAGCTGGGTTTCCTGTCGGCGAAGGCGGCGCTGCATGACAACACCATCAACAATCAGGATCTGCTGGTCTGGGATATCGGCGGCGGCTCAATGCAAATGACCGCCATCCGCGAACAAAACGGTCAGCCCGTGACGGATATATATCAGGGCAAACTGGCATCGGTAACCCTGAAAGAATTCATTATCAGCGTGCTTAAAAATCAGGAACTGGATAAAGCCGCCTCGCCGAACCCGATTGGATCGCTGCGCAATACGGTGCTGCGTTACGTGAATTTCTACGCGAGGACGCACGTCAGTCCTCAAATCAAACAGGATGCGCAAACCCGCCGGGTGATTGGTATCGGCGGCGTTCATGGTTTTTCGCTGAAAGACCAGATCCATCCGGCGAACAATACTTACAGTCTGGCTGATGTAGAACGCGTGTCGAAAAATCAGGTGTGGAAAGGGGACAGTGAACTTACCGGCGAATACCGCGCGACCGATGTCAGCAATTTACTGCTGGTGGAGGGCTTTATGCAGGCGCTGAATATCTCACAGGTGACGATTGTCAAAGCCAGCCTGATCCAGGGCATCCTGGTGCAATAAATTCCTGAAGCGATACTCTTTATCTTTGAGAGTAAAAGCGTTGATGTAAAAGCATTCAAAATGGCTGTATTGACTGAAGGAGCAGAATGACATGACAACTGACTCAGGCACTCCCCCGCAGGATGATTTCATCTGGCTCGAAGGTTTACGCAACGAAAAAGCCCTGGAATGGGCGCGTGAGCAAAATGCCATCACGCTGGCAGCGTTTACGCAGGGTAACGATTTCGAGCCGCTGCGGGAGAAAGTGCTGGAAGGCCTGAATTCGCCGGATCAAATCCCCGGTGTGTGGAAATGTGGCAACGACTGGTACAACTTCTGGCAGGACGCGAAGAACCCGAAAGGCATTTTACGCAAGACCACGCTTGATGAATTCCGTAAAGCCGAACCGCAATGGCACACCGTACTGGATATCGATGCGCTGGGTAAAGCCGAAGGGAAGGAGTGGGTGTTTCACGGTTTCTGGAATTTAAAACCGGATTTCGGGCGTGCGTTGTTAGTGCTGTCGCCAGACGGCGGTGATGCCTCTGAAGTGCGTGAGTTTGATTTAATCACTCAGGATTTTGTGCCGGACGGTTTTTATTTGCCGGTCGCGAAAAGCCGCATCAGCTGGATTGACCGCGACCATTTGTTTGTCGCCACTGATTTTGGTGAAGGCTCAATGACCGGTTCCGGTTATCCGCGCATCGTCAAAATCTGGCAGCGTGGTACACCGCTGTGCGAAGCGGTCACGGTGTTCAGCGCAGAAAAGACAGACATGATGGCGGCGGGTTATAGCGATGCCACCAAAGGGTTTGAGCGCAATTATGTGGTGCGTGTCACCGACTTCTATCACCGTGAAGTGTTCCTGCTTGATGACGACAAAAACTTAATCAAAATCGATCTGCCGGCGGATGCCAAATTCAGTAGCTGGCGCGAGTGGATCCTGATCCAGCCTTCAAGTGAATGGCAGGTGAACGGCGAAAGCTGGCCGTCCGGTTCGTTGCTGACCATGAATTTTGACGCTTTTATGGCAGGCGATCGCACGCTGAAACCTCTGTTTATGCCGGGTGCGCATTCTTCTCTCAGCGGCGTGACGGCAACCCGTGACCAGCTCAACGGCTATTCCTACACCCGTGATCATATCATCCTCAGCATCACGCGTGATGTCGTCAACCGGCTTGAAGTGCTGACGCCAAAAGACGGCGACTGGCAGCGTGAGCCGTTCGGTAAAGTGCCGGAACTGAGCAAAATCAATGCGTGGGGCGTGGATGATGAGACCAATGAATATTTCATGAGTGTCAGCGGTTTCCTGCAACCGGCCAGTTTGTCGCTCGGAAATCTGGATAGTGGCGCGGACGTGGAAGCCGAACTGCTGAAACAAGATCCGTCGCATTTTGATGCCACCCGTTATCAGGTCAGCCAGCATTTCGCGGTGTCCGACGACGGTACCCGCGTGCCGTATTTTGTCATCTCGCGCAAGGATGTGGCGTATGACGGCAGGAACCCGACGCTGCTTTATGGCTACGGTGGTTTCGAAGTCTCCCTTGAGCCGTATTATCTCGGGGTCAGCGGTGTGTCGTGGCTGGATCGCGGCGGCGTGTTTGTGGTGGCAAATATTCGTGGCGGTGGCGAATACGGGCCGGAATGGCATAAAGCGGCGCTGAAAGGAAAACGTCTGCGCGCTTACGAAGATTTCGCGTCCGTGGCGAAGGCGCTGATTGCCAGCAAGATCACCTCACCGGCCCATCTGGCGGCGCAAGGTGGCAGCAACGGCGGTTTACTGGTCGGCAATATGCTGACACGCTACCCGGAATTATTCGGGGCCATCGTGTGTGAAGTGGCGCTGCTGGATATGTACCGGTACACGCAAATCTCGGCTGGCGCTTCGTGGATTGCTGAATACGGCGACCCGCAGAAACCGGAAGAATGGGCGTTTATCCGCGAATTTTCGCCGTATCACAATATCGATCCGGCAAAAAAATATCCGCCGGTATTGTTCTCAACGGCGACCAGCGATGACCGCGTCGGGCCTGACCATGCACGTAAAATGGCCGCGAAAATGCAGGCGCTGGGTATCCCGCAGGTCTATTTTTACGAGAATACTGACGGCGGCCACAGCGCCGCGGCTGACAAAAAACAGTCCGCGTTTAAACGGGTGATGGTGAGCGAATTTCTGCTGCACTTTATTGGCCGTGACAAAGCCAGCGGCTGATATTGCCCGCGAGAGTCTGATGAAAAACGGGATGCCTCTGTGGTATCCCGTTAATATTTCGACATGTTTTAACTCCCTCTGTCCGCTTTAAAAACGTTGCCCCCTTCACCTTTCCTTGTTTATTATTTCGGCTTGTGTTGATAACAATTATCAAAATCATTTTTCATTCATTCTCATTTTCGGGTAATCGCATGTTAAAGAATACTGCTCGCGTGCTGTCTGTTGCCGGTCTGATGGCGGCCTCCTTTGCCAGTTTTGCTACCACGTATCCGCTGACGGTCACGGACATAGCCGGTCAGAAAGTCACTATCGATAAAGCGCCGCAACGGGTCATTTTGCAGGACGGGCGCGATCTTCTGGCGCTGGCGGTGCTGGATAAAGCCAATCCTTTTCAGCATGTGGTGGCCTGGAATAACCTGCTGAAGAAAACTGACAGCGGCACCTGGGAGATGCTGAAAAGCAAATGGCCTGAATCGGCGAAAATCCTCGATATGGGATTCAGCGACAAAGGGCAGGTTGATCTGGAAACGGTGATCGCTAAAAAACCGGATCTGATGATTGCGCAGATGCGGGCGAAAGATTCACTGGCGCAGGCCGGGGTGCTGGATAAACTCGCCGCGCTGCACATCCCTGTACTGTTTGTCGATTACGAGCTGGATCCGGCAAAAAACACCGCGCCAAGTATTGATCTGCTCGGCAAAGTGATGAATCAGGAGGATAACGCCCGCGCCTACACCACGTTCTATAACCAGCATTTCCAGGCTATTCAGAAAGCCGCAGAGGCGATTAAAACCAGGCCGAATGTGTTTATCGAGCCAATTGCCGGTCGCGACGACTCCTGCTGTTTCACACACGGTAATGCGGGATGGGGAAAACTGATCCAGGCGGTAGATGCCAATAACATCGGTTCCAGCCTCCTGCCGGGCGCATCAGGCACCGTTTCTCTGGAACAGGTGATCAGCATGAAGCCGGACGTTTACATCATGACCGGTTCGGCACGTCCGAAAAGTGGCTCTGTGACGCATATTCTGCCGTTTGGCTACGGTGCGGATGAAGCGGATGTGGATAAAGAAGCCAAAGTGTTGCTTTCACGCACCGGCGTGGCGCAAATCCCTGCGGTGAATGCGGGCCACGTTTACGGTATTTATCACCAGTTCTATAACCATCCGTATAACATTGTCGGGATGGAATATCTGGCGAAGTTTATTTATCCGCAACAGTTTAAAGATCTGGACCCGGCGAAGACTTACCACGACATCGTGCGTAACTATACCAACCTGCCGGATCAGGATTTCATCCTTGGCTGGACACCGAAAAAGTAAGTGCTGATATTTCCCCCGCCTGTGGCCCCGCAGGCGGTTTTTCAATCCCTCTGCGCGCTTTCTGCACTAACTTTACCTCCGTCACATTTGTTGACACTCCGTTAATTTATACAAAAAACTAACTGTATTACTGTATCTGAATAACGCCGACCGGCGTCGCTCCTCTGACGCAGTACGACATATCAACAAGGTGAATTTATGCAATCTGAAGAACAGCGTTTAATTGACGGGCTTTTTAGTCGCTTACAACAGGCTGAGTCCAACACGGCACCGCGTGATGCGGAAGCTGAACGTGTGATTCAGGCCCATATTCGTCAGCAGCCATCTGCCCCGTATTACATGGCGCAGGCAATGATTATTCAGGAAGCGGCGCTGACCAAACTGAATGCGCAGGTACAAGAATTGCAACAGCAGGTTCAGCAGTTGCAACAACAGGCGCAGACGGCCAAACCGCAAAGCACCGGTTTTCTGGCTGGCTTGTTTGGCGGTGGCACGTCTCAGCCTGAACCGCAACGCCAGGCGTCGCAGGGCAGCCAGCCCATTCCCGGTACACAAGGCTGGGGAAGTCAGCCTCAGCAACAGCAATATGCCCAACAGCCGCAACAGCAGGCACCGGCACAAGCTGCACCCCAGCAGCCGGGTTTTCTGGGCAGTGCATTGCGCACGGCGGCGGGCGTCGCGGGTGGGGTGGTGCTGGCGGATATGCTGACCGGCATGTTCCATCACAGCCAGCCGCAGGAAATCGTCAATATCATCGAAGAACCGCCAGTGCAGGATCTCAATCCTGCTGACAGCAGCTTCCTCGATAACAGTCAGGGTTTCGACAGCAATCAGCCGTCATGGGAAGATGCGTCGCTGCGTAATGACAATTCGGATTTGGGTTTCGGAAATGATGATTTCAACACTGATGATTTCAACAATGATGATGACTCATTCTTCTAACCGGTTGATGTCATAAGGCTATTAAGGGGCTTTTTGGCAGCAGAAAAAAGCAGCAGAAGGTGAAGAGTGAGAGGTTTATCGCTTATTGCCATCAGAATTCTGGACAAAAGCCAAATCTGTTGCTGTACTGTGTTTGACACACATTTTGTGTCCAACATTCACGTAAAGGTAAGTTTGATGTCTAAGATTAAAGGTAGCGTTAAGTGGTTCAATGAATCTAAAGGTTTTGGTTTCATTACCCCTGAAGATGGCAGCAAAGATGTTTTCGTTCATTTCTCTGCTATTTCCAGCAACGGTTTCAAAACCCTTGCTGAAGGCCAACGCGTAGAGTTCGAAATCACCAATGGTGCCAAAGGCCCGTCGGCTGCTAACGTTATCGCTATCTGACTTTAGCCGATTTATTGAAAAACCCGCCGAAGCGGGTTTTTTTTTGCCTGTCGTTCGCCAGAACCTTATGCCGGTTTACGCACCAGCGTCACGAACATCAGGATAGCAATCGCGTAGCAGCCGAGAATAGTCAGCCCCATCGACAACGCCGGATGGCTGCCGAAACCCGTTACCGGTACGGCAACCGCCCCGAGCGCAAACATACACACGCCCAGCAGGGCAGACGCGCTGCCTGCATTTTTCCCCTGACTTTGCATCGCCAGCGAGCCAGCATTCGGGCTGATAATCCCGATCACCATCACCGAGAAGAACAGCGGCACCAGTAACATCACGAGTGGCGCATTCAGGCTGGCGGAAATCACCAGCGCCACCGAGGCCACTGCGGCGATGCACAAACCGGCCTTGACCAGCGCCATTTCGCCGAAGCGGCGGCTCAGACGGGTAGACACCTGTGCGGAAATCACCAGGCCGATGCCGTTAATCGCAAAGCACAGGCTGAACATCTGCGGGCTGAGATGGTAAATCTGTTGCAGCACAAAAGGTGACGCGCCGATATACGCGAACATCCCGGCCATAATAAAGCCCTGTGTCAGGCACAGCCCCATAAACGGACGATGTTTCAGCAGGCTGAATACCGAGCCCAGCATGCTGAAAATACCGCCCCCTGAACGGCGTTCGGGCGTTAAGGTTTCATGCAGTTTTAGCGAGGAGAAGCTGAACAGTAAGATGGCAATAAACGCCAGTACGCCGAATATTCCCCGCCAGTTAACCCAGTGCAGCATTGCGCCGCCCAGTACCGGGGCGATGATCGGTGCCAGCCCGTTCACCAGCATCAGCAACGCAAAAAACCGTGTCAGTTCGTGCCCGTTATACAAATCCCTTGCCACCGCGCGTGACAATACCGCGCCACCGGCACCGGCGATCCCTTGCAACAGACGGGCGACAATCAACTGACTGATGTCCTGTGCCACCGCACACCAGACCGAGGCAGCCAGCAATAACGCCAGTGACCATAACAGCGGGCGCATACGGCCATAGCGGTCGCTCAGCGGGCCGAACAGTAACTGGCCGAAACCGAGGCCGAGTAAACCGGCGGTCAGGCTTAACTGCGCGCTGGCGGTGGACGTATTCAGGTCGCCAGCCATCTCCGGCAATGCCGGTAAATATAAATCCGTACATAACGGCCCGAGTGCGGCAAGCGAGCCGAGAACAAGGGCGTAACCGAGGCGTTTTTCGTGCAGGTGAGCGCTCATGGTAAAAGTTTATTCCAGTTTGCTGGTGGTTAAATCCGTTTCGAAGAGGCTCCGGAAGTAGCGATGGTATAAGGCTTCCAGAATCTCAGCGTCGGCGTGAACAGTCGTCATGCGACGAAAAGCCGTGCCTTCGCAAATCACCGCTAATGATTCGACTTTTGCGGTCATTTCAGCATCGGAAAATTGCGGGAAGGTGGCACTGAGGAGCGTTTTTGCTTCGTTAAAAAGCTGTTTTTCGGAGTCACGCCAGATTTTTTCCACGATCGGATTACGGGTCGCTTCTGCGGCGACTTCCAGCATCAGCGCGTGGTCAATTTCGGCCTGCTCTTTTTGTTCGATGCACTGATCTTCTTTATACGGCGCGCTTAAATTGCCAATCCGACGGTGCGCCAGATTATGAGCCACCTGCTGCAAATTATGCGCGTTGCCGGTCATCAGCCTGATTTTTTTCATCACTATTCGCCGCACGATATCTTCGATGATCGCATCTTTATTGGCGAAGTAGCGGTATATCTGCCCCACACTGAGCTGTGAAGTTTTAGCGATTTCAGCCATACCAGCACCGTGGAAACCATGCTTGCGAAAACACAGGCGGGCGGCGGCAATAATCTGGTCGCGTCGGGCGCTGATGCGCGCATCTTTACTGCATTGTTGTGGGTGAAGCATGAGATACCCGGTAATGTGACTGATGTAGGTTGCGAACGATCATTCTCAAGTATAGGCAATAAGGACGAACAGGTAAATATTTGTATTATGAATGAAATAAAAAGTGGCGTTTCGTTTCAGCGCAATTAAGCGTGATGCACAAAGGCAAACGGCGCAATCCAGAGGAATGCGCCGTTTACGGGAAAGGGGGGCTGCGGGTCAGGCGGGGCTGTTAAGCAAAGTATGCCTGTAAAAAAGCCACAACTGTCAGAACACAGAGGGCAACAATCAGGAATTCAGAAGACGTTTTTGGCACAGAAAACATGTCATACCTCAAAGATAAACCAGAGTGAACTGACGCTATTATCTGCAGATAAGATGAAGGAAACATTAAGATACGGCGGGAGGAGGTGAACCTGCGTCACAGATTTATCACAGCGATGCCTTTTGTCATTAAAAAGGCATCGCCGGAGGATAGGATCAGTGTGCGCTGAACCAGCTGACCAGCATAAACGCCAGTAATGTCATGGCCAGTGAGCCGGCCAGATTCAGCGCCATGTTTAGCAGGGCGGCGCCAAAGCGACCATCCTGTAGCATGTAAACCACCTCCAGAGAGAAGGTGGAGAAGGTTGTCAGGCCACCGCAGAAGCCGGTGGTGATCAGCAGCTTCCATACCGGGTCGATATGGGTCAGGCGGGTGAAAATCGCGATGCCCAGGCCAATGATAAAGGCGCCGACCAGATTCACGGTCAGGGTGCCGGCGGGCAGTAGCGGACTCATTCCGTTCATTTTGAGACTGACATACCAGCGCACAACGCTGCCAATACCACCGCCAATAAAGACTGCAAGTAAGGTGCTAAACATAGTGATACCTTAAAAAATAGATGAAATTCAGAAAGGCCCGGGCATGACGCTACGAACCTCTCGCGAGATTGCGCAGACATCATCAGCCGGTAAAGGCGGTTTGGGAGGAATGTCATCTCCACAGTGCAAAGTAATGCAGGCGCTCAGTTTACATTGTGTGATGGCGCTTGTGTAGACGCGTTTCGGAAACAGTTTGTGAAAAGGAAAAGGCGATGTTAATCAGAGAAGGTACCGTGCAGGATGCGCCAGTTCTGGCGCAATTGCTGGGGGATTTGGATTATCCCAACAGGTCTGAAGCGATAGCAGAACGTGTGGCAAAAATGGCCGTGAACCCGGACAGCCGCCTGTTAGTGGCCGAAACAGAAGGTCAGGCTGTCGGGTTTATTTCGTTGCATTTCATTCCGCAAATTGCGCTGGCTGGCGAATTTTGCCGTATCAGTTATTTGTGCGTCAGCGATCACGCGCGTGGCAGCGGTATTGGCCAGAAATTGCTGGATGAGGCCGAACGTCTGGCAGCGGACCGGGGGTGTGACCGGATGGAAGTTCACAGCCATACCCGCCGTGTACGCGCCCACACTTTTTATGCGCGTGCGCAGTACGAGGAATCGCCAAAGTATCTGCTGAAAAAACTCTGAATGATCAGACATCCAGCGCCAGCACGATAGCGTCGGCGATCAGATCAACCTGCTCCGGTTTCATCTGACTGGTGCTGATACGGATAAATTGCCCCGGCCCGATGCGGCTGCGCTCGCCGGGCAGAACCGCAATACCGCGCGCGGCCATCGTTACCAGCGCGAACTGTTCCGATGGCACGGGGATCCACATCGCCAGTCCGTCGCGGTCGGGGATATTCACGCCGCGAATGCGCAACGCATCGGACATGGCTTTGCGTCGCTCCGCATACACTTTTTTAGCCTGCGTAATCCCTTGCTGCGTTTTCGGATCGTTAATCAGCCACGCCAGCGCTTCCTGCAAAATACGGCTCGACCAGCCGGCACCAAAGTTACGGAATGATTTGATTTGTTTGATTAAATCCACCGATCCCGAAATCACCGCCAGCCGCAAATCCGGGCCGTACGCTTTGGAATAAGAACGGACATGCACCGTGCGGTCCGGCAGTTTGCTGCCCATACTCAGCGGCGCGTAACGTGACAACTGTCCGATCCCGTCATCTTCAATAATCAGTGTGTTACTTTGGCTGAGAATGTTGGCCAGCGCAGCATAACGTTCTGCGTTAATCGCATGGCCACAATGCGAATGGGTACGTGGCTGAAAAATAAAGGCTGAAGGATTTTTCAGCAGTGCCTGACTGAGTGATTCCGGCGTGGGGCCGAATTCGTCGCACTTCACCGGAATGACCTGCGCACCGAGATTGTCCAGCATATCCAGCAGGCGTGTGGCAGTCGGGTCTTCAATTGCCACCACCGAACCCTGCATCAGCAGGGTTTGCAGCGTCAGGTTCATGCCGTCAAATCCACCATCCGCCGCCATAAAAGCGGGGGCGTCATAAGGCCAGTCCTGGCGTGCGGCCTCAAGCAGCGACGGCGCGATAGCCTCACGCTGATAACTGTTCAGATTGTCTGCGCCAACACCGCGCTGCATGGCTTCGTGCAAGTCAGGCAACAGTGCCGGATCCGGCGATGACAGCGCCAGATCCGCAATAATATGCTCACCAAAATTGCCGATTTTCTCGAAGCGTGCAGGTCGTGGAGACAGCATGTCGCCGCACACCCAGACACCGTTTCGCCCCCGTCCGGCGATCACTTTCTGACGTCGCAACTGACCCCAGGCGGCTGAAACCGTGGCCGGACTGACGCCCAGCGCCTGCGCGAGTTCACGCACGGCGGGAAGATGCGTACCAATCTCGATCACACCGGATCGGATCATCGCTGCGGTTTCAATCGCAATGCCCCGCATGGAACGATCCTGTAATTGCGTCGCTAACCATTCTGCATCCAGCGTTTTTTCGAGAGAGTTTTCTGTCATTTTTTTGCCTTTTGTTCAGTAACAAAGATTCTATTGTACATATTAATTTATGCCATTAGTATCAAACTTAGCCAACGCAGGCGATAAAATAATCATCTTGCCGTGAAGATGATGGCCTTAGTAAAAGAATTTGGTGTGTTTTCGGGCAGGTTTGTAAACGCACAGTTGTTTTTCTGCATATTAACCATGCTGACACTTAAGGGGAAAGATGTGACGATTACCATCAGGCTGGCGGTTCGTGACTGGGATTATTTTACGCCGCTGGCATTAGGCGATCTTAAACCGGAAGGGTTTAATCTTGAGATAGACCGCGTGGGCACTTTGGTTGATAACCTGGGGACCAGCGATAAATACGATGCGGGTGAAGTGTCTTTCAGCCGTTATGCACAAGGGCGTGCGCGGGGCGAATCTGATTTACTGGCGATACCGCATTTTCTGATGCGCGGCTTCCGTCAGCGCTGCATCATCACCCGTGAAGACAGCCCGCTGACCGAACTTTATCAACTGGCCGGTAAACGTATTGGCCTGACCGGCTGGCAGGATTCCGGCAATACCTGGACCCGCACGTTGCTGGCACTTGAAGGTGTGGGCATTGAAGATGCGAACTGGTATGTCGGCCGCCTGACCGAAGCGCACCCGATTGTTGACCGTCTGGCCGGTTTTGGCCGCGAAGGGCGCATCGAAGCCGTGCCGGAAGAACGTCCTATGATGGAGTTGTTACAGGAAGGCTGGCTGGATGCGGTATTTACACCCTTTATGCCTGAGGGATTCTTCAAACCTGATTCCGGTTTCCGTCAGTTCCAGCCGGATTTTCGTGCCGCCGAACTGGCCTATTTCAACCGCGTCGGGTACATCCCGGGCATCCACCTGCTGGCAATCAAACCTGCGCTGGCCGAGGAGCATCCGTGGTTACCGCAGGCGCTGAGCGAAATCATCGATCGCTCTTATGAAGTCTGGATGGATAAGCGCGCGAAATATGCCGATACCACGCCTTGGTTGCTGGATGATTTACGTCGCACTGTGGTCGATTTACCTGCGGACTGGAATGCAACCGGTTACGCCGCCAATGAAAAGATGATCGACGATTTTGCGCAGGAATTACATGCCCAGGGGCTGACTGCCAGGCGCCTGACGCCGGGAGATTTGTTCCCGAACTTTGCTCAGTAACACTTAACCGATCGCTTTCACAAATAAGCGACGGGGGGAGTCAAAAATGAAAGTTGCATTAGGTCAGTTTGCGGTTTCCCGTGAATGGGAAGCTAACGTCGAAACCTGTCTTTCGCTGATGACGAAATCTGTCGAAGCGGGCGTGGATTTGCTGGTGCTGCCGGAAGGCATTCTGGCGCGTGACATTACCGATCCGGATTTGGTTTTAAAAGCAGCACAACCTCTGGATGGTCCGTTTGTCAGTCAGTTGCTTGCGGCCAGCCGTGGCAATCAGATGACCACCATGATGAGCGTGCATACGCCTGCACCGGATGGTCGTGCATATAACGTGCTGATTTCAATCCGTAATGGCGAGATTATTTCTGAATATCAAAAGTTGCATCTTTATGATGCGTTCTCCTCTCAGGAATCAAAAAATGTCACGGCGGGTGACGAAGTACCGCCGCTGGTGAATGTCGCCGGGTTTAACGTCGGCCTGATGACCTGTTATGACGTGCGGTTCCCGGAACTGGCGCGGCGTCTGGTGCTCGACGGTGCCGATGTACTGGTGCTGCCTGCCGCGTGGGTGAAAGGCCCGCTGAAAGAAATGCATTGGGAAGTGCTGGTCACGGCACGCGCACTGGAAAACACCACCTATATGGTGGCCGTCGGTGAATGTGGCGAGCGCAATATCGGCAACAGTATGGTGGTCGATCCGCTGGGTGTGGCTATCGCCCGCGCAGCCGAGGCCCCGGCACTGGTGTTTGCCGAGCTGGATAAAGATCGTCTGGCGCATGCAAGAAAAGTGTTACCGGTGCTGGCAAACCGTCGTTTTGGTTTACCGCAACTGCGTAACGACTGAGTCTGTGCGCGGCCGGTCCTCAACGGCTGCCTCAGCGCTCATGCAGTACCGCGCCCTCACCAGGGGATGCGTTTGTTTTTTCTATAGATAAACAGCCATAAAAAGAAAAACCCGGAAAGTTGCCACGGAAGGTAATCACTATAAAACCACAACATTCATAAACTCACAGACCGACTTTTTACACAGAGGAAACAAGAGAATGATGGCAAAACAACTTCGTCAGATTGCTGTACTGACCGCTGCATTACTTTCCGTATCTTCCATAAATGCCTTTGCTGCTGAAAACGTGACAATCCCGACTCAGACGATGGATCCGGCGATCCATGCAAAATTACCTGCGGATATTCAGAAGTCAGGTGTGATGACCTCTGTGAATAACGGCTCTTTCCCTCCGTATGAAATCGTGACCAGCGCCAACGGTCTGGATGGCGCGAGTGCGGATCTGGCGCACGCGCTGGCACAAGTCATGGGTGTAAAAATAGAGCATGCTTCCGTGAGCGGCTTATCCGGCATCCTCAGCGGCATGGCCGCAGGGCGCTACCAGATGGGCATCGGCCCGATCGGCGATTATCCCGATCGTCAGGCGAAAAATGATTTCATCGATTTCGTCAAAGAATATGTCGTCTTCGGGGTGCGCAAAGGTAACCCGGAAAACATCAATTCCCTTGATGATACCTGCGGTAAACGCATTGCCGTGATGGCGGGGGGATCGGCTGAACAGGTTATCCGTAAGCAGTCTGATGTGTGTGTCAAAGACGGCAAACCGGCCGTGACTGTACAGTCATTTGCCGATCAGCCTACGTCGATTCTGGCGGTTCGTTCTAACCGTTCCGACGCGTTCTTCTCTTCTCAGGCACCGCTGACCTATTTTGTGGAAAAAGCCAACGGTCAGCTTGAACTGACCGGCACCGGCAAATCCAACGGCTTTGGCGATATCTTCCAGGGGACGGTCGTCGCCAAAGACTCACCGGTTCGTGACGCGATCCTCGCCGGTTATCAGAAACTGTTCGACAACGGCACGTACGCCATCATCATGAAAAAATGGGGGCTGGAAGGCAATATGATTTCAGCACCGGGCATTAACCTGGCAAAGGCGCAGTCTAAATGACGGATAAATCGTATAGTTCAACGCCGGCAGTCAAGGACGACTATACGCAGGATCCGCGACGTAACGTTGAGTTTTCCCACGCACCGCGTAACTACGGCCGCTGGATTGCCTGGATAGTGGTGTTGCTGATTGCCGCTGATGTGGTTTGGGCCGTTTCGCACAACCCGAACTTCGAATGGCATGTGGTGGCGCAGTGGTTCACGGAAGGGTCGGTGATCAAAGGTCTGGGCGTCACGCTCGGCCTTACCGTGGTATCGATGCTGCTCGGTGTGTTCATCGGGCTGATGCTGGCGATTGCCCGTTTGTCTGACAGCCTGTTGCTGAGAAGATTAGCAGGGCTGTATATCTGGTTCTTCCGCGGTACGCCGCTGCTGGTACAGTTATTGTTCTGGTACAACATGTCGACGCTGTTCCCGCGCGTGGTACTCGGCGTCCCGTTTGGCCCGGAGTACATGAGCTGGAATACCAATGATCTGATCACGCCGTTGACCGCGGCCATTGCCGGTCTGGCGCTGAATGAAGCGGCATATATGGCAGAAATCATTCGGGCAGGCTTGCTGTCAGTCGATAACGGCCAGGCGGAAACCGCGCAGGCATTTGGCATGAGTCGTGGCCGCGCGCTGCGCCGGATCATCATTCCGCAGGCCATGCGTTCGATTATTCCGCCGACCGGTAACCAGCTGATCAGCATGATTAAAGCGACGTCGCTGGTCAGCGTTATCGCGATGGGCGATTTGCTGTACTCCGTGCAAACGGTCTACAACCGGACCTTTGAAGTGGTGCCTATGCTGATGGTGGCGGTGATCTGGTATCTGTTTATCACGTCATTGCTCAATCTCGGACAGTCTGCGATTGAACGCTATTATTCCCGCGGTACACGCCGGACGTTGCCAAATGCCAAACGGCGTCAGAGCAATGCGGAAGAAAAAACCGCGCCGATCATCAATTCACCGGGCATGGCCCAAAAGGAGGACTTATGAGTCAATTGCCCGCTGACGTACAGTCATCCGGACAAGCATCACTGGTGGTCGCCCGTAATGTGCATAAAAGTTATGGCGATAACGAAGTGCTGAAGGGGATTGATCTTGATGTGAAACCCAGCGAAGTGGTGGTGATCCTCGGGCCGTCGGGTTCAGGTAAATCGACATTCTTGCGCTGTATAAATCATCTGGAAGATATTGATCGCGGTTCCATTATGGTCGGTGGCGAGCAAATCGGTTATGAACTGCGCGGTGACCGTCTGCATAAACTGCCCGAACGGGCGATTGCGCGACAGCGCCGGGATATCGGCATGGTATTCCAGCAATTCAATCTTTATCCGCATATGACCGTATTGCAAAATATCATTGAAGCACCGGTTGGTGTGCATAAAGAAAGCCGTCATGAAGCGGAGAAATATGCGCGCGAGTTGCTGCAAAAAGTCGGCCTGAGTGATAAAGCGAATGCCTACCCGCGTCATCTTTCCGGTGGTCAGCAACAGCGCGTTGCTATCGCCCGTGCGCTGGCGGTGAAACCTAAACTGATGCTGTTCGATGAGCCAACGTCCGCCCTCGACCCTGAACTGGTGGGCGAAGTGCTGGCTACCATGCGGGATCTGGCAAAGCAGGGACTGACGATGATTGTGGTGACGCATGAAATCGGTTTTGCGAAAGAGGCTGCAGATCGCGTGGTGTTTATGGATCGCGGCGTTGTCGTTGAGCAGGGGGCAGCGGATGATGTTCTGGTCAATCCGAAACATCAGCGGACACAGGCGTTCCTGAGCCGCTTTATCTGATCCGAAATCAAGTTTGCAGGTGGTTTGCTGTAAATAAAGACAGAAGTCCTTTATGGGCGTGCTGTTCACGCTCATAATAACTCACTCTGGTCACAATGCGCACAGTTCCGGATCCGTTCTGTTACATTTTCGGGTTGTATTAACGTCGCGAATGGCCGTTAATAACGGCAAATTGTCACTGCTGTTTTCCAGCACTCAGTGTAAAGAAGGTATGTATGGAAGGTTTAAGTATTACTAAATTGTTGGTGGTCGGCGTGCTGATCGTTCTGTTGTTCGGTACCAGCAAACTGCGTTCTCTGGGCGGTGACCTGGGCGCGGCACTGCGTGGCTTTAAGAAAGCCATGAACGATGATCCGGCTCCCGCTTCTGCTGAAAAAACCGCAGAAGAAAAGCCAGCTCAACGTGTTGAGCACAAAGACTGAGTTTTCGGAACGCCAGTCTCCGGCCTCTTAGCAAACGAAAAAGGTTGTTCTTGCGAACAACCTTTTTGTCTTTCTTAAGCGAAAAAGTAACGAGATATTACTTAACTTCTAACCCTTTGGCTTGCAGGTCGGCGTGATAAGAAGAACGCACGAACGGACCGCAGGCTGCATGGGTGAAGCCCATTTCCATCGCTGCTTCTTTCATCTGATCAAACTCTTCAGGGCTCACATAACGCTGCACCGGAAGATGGTGACGGCTTGGCTGTAAATACTGGCCGAGTGTCAGCATCGTTACGCCATGACGACGCAGATCGCGCATCACTTCGATGATTTCTTCGTTTGTTTCGCCCAGACCCACCATCAGACCTGATTTGGTTGGAATTTCCGGATGCGCTTCTTTAAAACGTTGCAGCAGCGTCAGCGACCACTCGTAGTTAGCACCCGGACGAACCTGGCGGTAAACACGCGGCACGTTTTCCAGATTGTGGTTAAACACGTCCGGCGGGCTGGCGTTAAGAATTTCCAGCGCACGATCCATACGTCCACGGAAATCTGGTACCAGCGTTTCGATTTTGATGGTCGGGTTTTTTGCACGGATAGCCGTAATACAATCCGCAAAATGCTGAGCACCGCCGTCGCGCAAGTCATCCCGGTCAACGGAGGTGATCACGACATAACGCAGACCCATATCAGAAATAGTCTGTGCCAGTTTTTCCGGCTCGTTGGTATCAGGTGCGGTTGGACGACCATGTGCCACATCGCAGAACGGGCAGCGACGGGTACAAATGGCGCCGAGGATCATGAACGTTGCGGTACCGTGGTTGAAGCACTCGGAAAGGTTAGGGCAGGCCGCCTCTTCACAAACGGAATGCAGGCCATTCTTACGCAGTGCTGATTTAATGCCCTGAATTTTTGTTGAGTCGGCAGGCAGTTTGATTTTCATCCATGCCGGCTTACGTAACATTTCCTGCCGGTCACTGACCACGGTTTTCACCGGAATTAACGCCATCTTATCTGCATCGCGGTATTTGACGCCGCGTTCCATCTGAATCGGTTTACTCATAATCTTGCAGCTTCCAGGTTTGTCACTCGTTATCCGAGTTTTTTCAGGACATTCAATGAACTGGCTGATTCATCAAAAAAAGTAGAAATAATGCGGAAATTATATCATTGAAGCATCCCTTCGTTCAGCCCTTCGTCATGACCGGAAGTGCTAAATGCTGCAATTTTTTAACCTTAAACAGGAAGGGTTATCAAAAAATGAGTCATTAATTGAATGTAATATTTTGAAAATACTGATTATTTTAGCGGTTCACTGAGGGATCTGATGGGGTGTTAATGGTGTGTAAATATTTTCTCGCGCTCCCGATAAATGACAAAAACACGAGGTACGCGAGAAAAGATCAATACAGCCGTATCAACTCTGCCCAAAAATCACGGCGGAGAAGGGGCGTAATGTTCTATCTGCCAGGGCAGATAATCAACCTGCTGATAATCAAGGCGATGGTTGAAGGATTTCACCAGAACAGGCATGACCTGATCGACTGTTAATCCCGGCTTTTCCAGACTGGCCTGCGTCATTTCAAGGCCAGCATAACCACAGGGGTTGATGCGGTGGAAAGGCTCCAGATCCATATCAATATTTAATGCCAGGCCGTGTAACGAACAACCTTTGCGGATGCGCAAACCAAGCGAACAAATCTTTTTGCCATCGACATACACGCCCGGCGCGTCGGCACGCGGATAAGCGTCGATAGAGAAGTGTGCCAGCGTATCCACCACCGTTTGCTCAATGGCCGTCACCAGTTGACGGACACCGAGCTTTTTTCGTTTTAAATCCACCATCACGTACATTACCTGCTGACCGGGACCGTGATACGTCACCTGACCACCGCGATCGCTCTGGATAACCGGAATATCACCGGGCATCAGAACATGTTCAGCTTTGCCTGCCTGACCCTGCGTAAAGACACGGTGATGCTGAACCAGCCAGATTTCATCAAGCGAGTCGGCATTTCGGTGCTCAGTAAAATGGTGCATGGCCAGAGAAACCGGTTCATAGGGCTGAAGACCAAGCTGGCGCAGTACGATACGTTCTTGCGGATTTTGTGATTGCACGGCAGTTATCGTCATTGAAGAGGGGGAAAACGCGCGACAGTGTTGTGGCTCCCGCGCGGATCGGTCAGAAAGGGCTTACAGCACCATGCGGACAATTTCGATATTGCCCAGTTCATCGTACAGGGTTTCGACCTGGTCGATGTGAGTCGCAGTGATCGTAATCGAAACGGAGTGGTAATTCCCTTTACTGCTCGGTTTTACCTGAGGATTGTAATCGCCAGGCGCATGGCGTTGCACGACTTCCACAACCTGGTCTACCAGCTCGGGTTGTGCCAGGCCCATTACTTTGTAGGTAAAGGGACAAGGGAATTCGAGCAGTTCGTTCAGTTTGGTTTTCATGTGCACTCCAGCGTGTTGTACAGCGTATTAAGTGTTGTCTCTGAAAGTATAACTCCCGCCGTAGCGGGAGCTATAATCTATACCGGTTATATGGGGATTGTTGCAAACTTTTTCAAGCGGGCAACTTAGCCAAACCAGTGGTGGAACATCAGTTTGATGTAATCCACGATGCGACCGAAGAAGCCGCCTTCTTTCACTTCGTTCATGACCACCAGAGGGCGCTCATCAATGGTTTTGCCATCAAGCTGGAAGTTGATCGACCCAACCACCTGATTTTTCTGCAAGGGCGCATGCAGTTCCGGTGTGTTCAGCACGTAGCTGGCTTTCAGATCTTTCATACGACCACGCGGGATCGTCAGGTAAGCATCTTTCTCAACGCCCAGTGCGACGCGGTCGGTATCACCGAACCAGACAGGTTCTGACGCGAACTCTTTACCGGCTTTCAGCGGAGAAACGGTTTCGAAGAAACGGAAGCCCCAGGTCAGCAACTTTTTACTTTCAACTTCACGGCCTTTATACGTATGACCGCCCATCACTGCGGAGATCAGACGCATCTGGCCTTCTGTCGCAGAAGCTACCAGGTTATAGCCCGCTGAATCAGTATGACCGGTTTTAATGCCGTCAACATTCAGGCTGTTATCCCACAACAAACCGTTACGGTTCATCTGGCGGATATTGTTGAAGGTGAATTCTTTCTCTTTGTAGGTGGCATATTCTTCCGGTACATCACGGATCAGCGCCTGACCAATCAGCGCCATATCGCGGGCTGAGCTGTACTGACCAGCGGCATCAAGACCATGAACGGTGCCGAAATGGGTATTTTTCAGACCCAGCGAGTTCACGTAATTGTTCATGATGGCAACGAAAGCATCCTGACTTCCGGCCACATGGTCGGCCATTGCCACACAGGCGTCGTTACCGGATTGCAGAATGATCCCGCGGTTGAGTTCAGAAACCGGTACACGGTCGCCGGGTTTGAGGAACATCAGGGAAGAGCCCTTGAACACCGGATTGCCGGTTGCCCAGGCGTCCGGACCCACGGTAACGATGTCGGTCGGAGAGATTTTGCCGGCTTTGATGGACTGACCGATAACATAACTGGTCATCATTTTAGTCAGGCTGGCTGGGTCGCGGCGCGCATCGGCATTCATTTCTGCCAGAACTTTGCCGGAGTTGTAGTCGATCAGGATATAGGCTTCAGCATCAATCTGCGGAACGCCAGGGATCATTGTTTTTAAATTAACATCGTCGGCATAGGCGGACGCTGCACTCAGAGTGATTACGGTGCCAAATGCGAGGCTTTTGACTAAACGTGAAGTATTTACAAGTTTCATGATCGGGACAACAACATCCGTGGGAGTAAGTGATAAACGTGCGCCACTATAGCAGAAGAGTCATAAGTCAGACATCTTCGATTACCGGCGCTTACTGACTTTTACTTATAAGACAGAGTCCTTATAAGACAGAGTCCTTATAAGACAGAGCACTTATAAAAACGGGGCCGCAGCCCCGTATTTATAAATTACATGCTGGCAGTGACGAAAGACTGCTGCTGAGCTTCGCTGGCCAGTCGCTGTTTCAGCTGTTCGGCCTGCTGGCGGGTGCTGAACGGACCAAGCTGCACGCGATAGGTGCTGCCATTCGCCTGTACTTTACCGGGTACAGAGAAGCGCTGGCTGAGGCTTTTTTGCCACAGTTGCGCGTTCTGAGGATTACTCAGTGCGCCAACCTGTACCATAAATCCCGAGGAAGGAATGGCAGTGGTATGCGCAGGCGCTGCGGAGGCCGCAGCAGCTGCTACCGGCGCGGCACTGGCGACAGCAACCGGTGCTATTACCGGTTCGCTGCCTTCTAACACACCCTGACGCAGAGGTGTTGGCGCGCTCAGAAACCCGCCGCCGCCGCTGTTACCGGACATCGTGGTCGCTGCTGGCGCAGAGGCTACGGTGCCGTTGTTATCTTCGTCATTCGTTAATGGCGCAGCATTAGGATTACTCAGGGTGCTGTTACTGATCGGGCGTACATCTGACGTATTCGTCGGCTCTGCTGTCAGCGTCGGCGTCCCCATGTTGCTGGCGCCTAAACTTGGACGAGACGGTAATGCATAAGATTGTTTGGCGACGGTCGTACCAATAGTCCCCGGGCCGGAGAGCGTGCCGTCAGGCGCAACGTTGATAAAATCAATGCGTACTTTGGTGCTGTTGGTCAGGTTCAGACGGTCTGCCGCAGCCTGAGACAAATCGATAATTTTGCCCGGCACATAAGGGCCACGATCGTTAACACGCACGACCAGCATGCGTCCTGTCGCCATGTTGGTGACGCGGACATAGCTTGGGATCGGCAATGTCGGATGCGCAGCGGTCATGGCTGTCGGGTCGAATTCTTCACCGAGCGCGGTAGTGTTGCCTCCATTCTCCTGACTGTACCAGGCCGCTTGCCCCACCTGCGAAAAGTTGGACGGGTCTTTGATGATCTTATAGGTTTTACCGTTAACGGTATAATCCTGCATCGTGCCCTGATTATAAGGTTCGTAACGCGGATCAGCCCCGCCGATTTCTACCACAGGGCCATTGTAGGCTTGCTGCGGTGCCGGTTGTTGTTGCTGTGTATCTTCAGTGGCACAACCACTTAACAGCAAACCGATAATGACAGCTCCAAGCCACTCCTTACGCATTGCTCACCTCTATAAGTTTTTCGACAACATTTTTCGATGAGTATGTATCGACATAACGATACCAAACCCTGCCATTAGCACGATGAGTGCTGACCCGCCATAGCTGACCAGAGGCAAAGGTACCCCAACTACCGGGACAATACCACTGACCATGCCGATGTTAACAAACACATAAACGAACAGAATCAGCATCAGTCCGCCGGACATCACGCGGCCAAAAGTAGTCTGTGCATGGGCGGCGATCACCAGACCGCGCATGATCAGGCATAAGTACAGCCCAAGCAGCACCAGAACACCAATCAACCCCAGTTCTTCGGCGAGTACAGCGAAGATAAAGTCGGTATGTCGCTCGGGCAGGAATTCCAGCTGAGACTGCGTGCCATGCAACCAGCCTTTGCCGGAAAAACCGCCAGAGCCGATGGCAATTTTAGACTGAATAATATGATAGCCCGCACCCAGCGGATCGCTTTCAGGATCAAGCAACATCATGACGCGGTCGCGCTGATAGTCGTGCATCAGGAAGAACCACAGGATCGGGATAAATGCGGCAACCAGCAGGGCGGCGACGGCAATCAGTTTCCAGCTCATGCCCGAAAGGAACAGCACGAATAAACCGGATGCGGCAATCAGAATCGAGGTGCCCAGATCGGGCTGTGCCGCGACCAGCAGGGTAGGGATGAAGATTAATGCCAGGGCAATCGCGGTATTTTTAAGTGAAGGCGGGCAAACGTCGCGATTGATAAAGCGCGCGACCATCAGGGGCACGGCGATTTTCGCCAGTTCTGACGGCTGGAATTTAATGATCCCCAGATCCAGCCAGCGCTGTGCACCTTTACTGATACTGCCGAAGGCATCCACCAGCACCAGCAGGAAAACGCAGAAGATGTAGAGATAAGGTGCCCAGCTTTCGTAAACGCGCGGCGGGATTTGTGCCATGACCAGCATAATCACCAGACCCATCAGGATCTGGCCGATTTTACGTTCCATCATGCCCATGTCCTGACCACTGGCGCTCCACATCACGAACGCACTGTAGGTCAGCAGCGCGAGCACGATCAGCAACATCGTCAGGTCGATATGCATTTTCGACCACAATGATCTTTTTTGTTGGTTCTCAGTCATTGACGGTTAATCACCTTCGGTTCCCGGTGGCGCTGGCGCGTCAGCCGGTAATTGTGTCGTGTTGTCGCCCAGTAAAATGTGGTCGAGTATCTGGCGTGAAATTGTCCCCACTGCCGGACCCGCACCGCCATTCTCCAGAACCACGGCCACGGCCACGGTCGGTTTGTCATAGGGTGCAAAAGAGGTCATCAGCTTGTGGTCACGCAGATGCTCAGCGATTTTATGCGCATTATAGATTTCATTGGCTTTCAAACCGTAAACTTGTGCAGTCCCGGATTTTGCGGCGGCTTTATAAGGCGCGTCAGCAAAGTACTTGCGGGCCGTACCGTTCGGACGGTTTGCTACGCCATACATACCGTCTTTAGCAATTTCCCAATAGCCGGAATGAATATCGCCAATCTGGGTCGTTTCCTGTTGTTTGTACGGCACCTGCTGGCCGTCAACTTTGGTGCTCAGCAACAAATGTGGCGTTTTGACATTGCCGTCATTAATCAGCGTGGTCATGGCTTTCATGATTTGGATTGGAGTTGCGGTCCAGTAGCCCTGACCGATACCCACCGGAATGGTGTCGCCCTGATACCAGGGTTTTTTGAAGCGTTTAAATTTCCAGTCGCGGTTTGGCATATTCCCGCTACGTTCTTCTGATAAATCGATACCGCTGTACTGGCCGTAACCAAATTTGCCCATCCACTCGGAAAGACGGTCAATCCCCATATCATAAGCCACCTGATAGAAGAAGGTATCAGCCGATTCCTCAAGGGCTTTCGTCACATTCAGGCGACCATGCCCCCAGTGTTTCCAGTCGCGGTAACGCTTGTCTGAACCCGGTAACTGCCACCAGCCCGGATCAAACAGGGAGGTGTTTTTATTGATAACACCCGTTGTCAGCGCAGAAACTGAAATATACGGTTTCACAGTAGACGCTGGCGGATAAACCCCCTGCGTTGTCCGGTTGATCAGCGGCTTATTGGGGTCGTTAAGCAGCGTGTTGTAATCTTTACTGGAGATGCCATCCACAAACAGGTTCGGGTCATAACTCGGGTTAGACACCAGCGCACGGATGGCGCCATCGCGCGGATCGGTAACCACCACAGCGGCGCGGCTGCCGGTCAGCAAGACTTCAATATATTGCTGTAATGGCAAGTCGATCGTCAGGTAAATATCTTTGCCCGCCTGCGGCGGTTCTTCGTGTAGCTGGCGGATAACGCGGCCACGGTTGTTCACTTCAACTTCTTCATAGCCGGTTTTACCGTGAAGCGTGTCTTCGTAATAGCGCTCAATGCCGAGCTTACCAATGTCGTGCGTGGCGGCATAGTTGGCCAGAATGCCATCTTTATCGAGGCGTTCAACGTCACGGTCATTGATTTTCGATACATAGCCGATAACGTGCGTCAGCGCTGAACCATACGGATAGTAGCGACGCTGATAGCCTTTGACTTCAACGCCGGGGAAGTGGAACTGGTTCACGGAGAAACGCGCAACCTGAACTTCAGTCAGAGCCGTTTTGACGGCAATAGACGTAAAGCGTCGCGAACGCTGGCGCTCTTTTTTGAAGTTATCGATATCTTCCTGCGTGAGGTCAACTATCGGTTTGAGGCCTTCAAGCGTGGCCTGCAAATCGTCCACTTTTTCCGGCACCAGTTCAAGCTGATAGATCGTGCGGTTCAGCGCCAGCGGCGTACCGTTGCGGTCATAGATAATGCCGCGGCTGGGCGCGATCGGCACCAGCTTGATACGGTTATCGTTAGAACGGGTTTGGTAATCCTGAAAACGGACAATTTGCAGATTATAAAGATTAAAAGCTAAAACGCCGCTAAGTAGCAGAATGCCGATAAACGCCACCAGTGCACGGCGCACAAAGAGGGCTGATTCAGCCGTATAGTCGCGAAAAGGGTTACGATCTATTTTCATCCCACTACTTAATTCATGTTGCTGACATTCACCACCCGTTATTCGCGGTGATATGGATGATTAGTGGTAATACTCCAGGCGCGATAAAGACTTTCCGCGACCAGAACCCGCACCAGCGGGTGAGGAAGCGTCAACGGAGAGAGCGACCAGCTCTGTTCCGCTGCGGCTTTACAGGCCGGTGCCAGCCCTTCCGGACCGCCGATCAACAGGCTGACATTGCGTCCGTCCTGCTTCCAGCGTTCCAGTTGTTGTGCCAGTTGCGGGGTTTCCCATGGTGTCCCTGGAATATCCAGCGTCACGATGCGATTCCCTTTACCGACAGCGGCCAGCATCTGCTCGCCTTCTTTTTCAAGAATGCGCTTGATGTCTGCGTTCTTCCCACGTTTCCCGGCCGGAACCTCTGTCAGTTCAAACGGCATATCTTTAGGGAAACGGTGCAGATAATCGTTAAAACCGGTTTGCACCCAGTCAGGCATTTTGGTGCCGACGGCGACAAGTTGCAGCTTCACGCATCAGCCCCAGAGTTTCTCAAGCTCATACAACTGACGGCTTTCTTCCTGCATAACGTGCACGATCACTTCGCCCAGATCGACAACCACCCAGTCAGCTTCATTAATGCCTTTCACACCCATGGCATCAAGGCCAACGGCTTTAATTTCTTCAACCAGATGCCCGGCGATGGACATGACATGGCGGCTTGACGTGCCGGTACAGATAATCATGCAGTCAGTAATACTGGATTTACCTTTAACATCAATGGCGATGATGTCTTGTGCTTTCAGGTCATCGACTTTATCGACAACAAAATCTTGGAGCGCTTTACCTTGCAAAGGTTCCCCCTGGGGATGTTTGAAACAATTGACCTCACGAGATGTCCGCCGGTGTGGCACCGAAGCAATGATCAATCTCATGAAGGATAAACATAGCGGTTGTCTGGAAAACAGCTTAAAACGTTTAACAATCAATACATTGTATCGGTTGATTACGCAGCGTTATCGAGAGCCGAAATTAAGCGGCGCAGTATAGCACGCGTTAGCTACTCGCGGTACAAGCCCTGTGATTCTATATAACGCTCAACGGCGGAAGGCAGTAAATCTGAGCAATCAAGACCCGCATGACGGCGTTCACGGATTTCAGTCGCTGAAATATCCAGCAATGGGGTATTGGCCTGATAAATGAATCCGGCCGGTTTTTGCTTAAGCGCATTGGCATCATTCACCCGATGGGCGTCATACCATTTCTGCAGTTCCGGTGTATCAAGTTGTTCCTGATAACCCGGACGTGCCATCACCACGATATGACAGAAATCCAGTAACGATTCCCAGCGGTGCCACTTATGCAGCGTCAGTAACGAATCCTGGCCAATGATAAACGCCAGCGGGCATTTGTCGCCATGTTCTTTACGTAACGTTGCAAGTGTCTCAATCGTGTAGGAGGGCGTATCAACAGCCAGCTCGCGGGGGTCGACTGAAAACAGCGCGTTATCCGCCACAGCCAGCTTCGCCATATGCAGACGTTGCTGCGGCGTGGCTTCGGGTTGTGGCCGGTGGGGAGGAACGTTGTTGGGCAGCAGGATCACCTGATCAAACCCTGCCTGTGCTGCCAGCGCCGCAACGGGTTTCAGATGACCATAATGGATCGGGTCAAACGTACCGCCAAAAAAAGCCAGCAGCTTTTCAGCGGTTGCAGAAGAATGTGCGGCGCGGCGCGGCATAACGGTGTCCTGCTTCAATACGAACCCAACTCCGTCAATCCGGTGGGTAAGGATTTCCCACAGAGTAGCATAGACAGGCTTTCAAGCTCGGCCCAGACTGACTGACCGTAATCCTGTTTGAGCGTGATTTCCATCTGGGTCAGTAAGCGAACGGCCTGAGACAGCTGGGCAAGAGACAGGCGTTGCAGTGCCTGAGTCACCAGCGCCCGGCGGTTTTGCCAGACTTTTTGCTGATCAAACAGGGTCCTGATCGGCGTCGTGTCCATTTTCCGTTTCAGATTGAGCAGCATCAGCAGCTCACGCTGTACGGTTCGCAATAAAATAACCGGCTCGCTGTCTTCCTGTTGCAACTGACGCAAAATATGCCAGGCTCGCTTACTTTTCCCGGCCAGTAACGCATCCAGCCAGTGATAAGGTGTGAAATGTGCCGCATCGTTGACGGCCTCTTCGACGCGCGGTAGCGTGAGTTTGCCATCGGGATAGAGCAGGGAAAGGCGCTCCAGCGACTGCGCCAGCGCCAGCAAATTTCCTTCGTAGCAGTAGCACAAAAGCTGATTAGCTGGTTCATCGAGTTCAAGTGAAAGTTCTTTGGCGCGACGGGTCACCCAGCGGGGAAGTTGTGCCTGTTCGGGCGTCTGACAACTGACGAAAACACCTTTGTCACTTAACGCTTTAAACCAGGCGCTGTTTTCCTGCGCTTTGGTCAGTTTTGTACCGCGCAACAGCAGAAGAATATCGTCGTGGAGCAAGGTGGTCAGTTTGAGTAATTGTTCTGCCATCGGCGCCGTCGGGCCATTTTCGGGCAGAATAAGCATCAGGGTCTGCCGGCTGGCAAACAGGCTCAGGGCCTGACAGATGCTGAAGATGGACTCCCATTCGGTATGGGCGTCAAGAATATACGTGTAGTGCTCCTGGAAGTCAGCCTGCTGGGCAGCGTGACGTATGCTGTCCTGGCTTTCCTGCAAAAGCAAAGGGTCGTTTCCACATAACACATAACAAGCGCGCAGCCCCTCACGGAGCTGCGCGGCAAGTTGTTCCGGATAAACTCGGATCATTGTGCGGAAGGGGTGGCCGGTGCCGTGGAAGATGCCGCAGAGGCATCAGACGACGTCGTGGCTGATGAACCGGTAGAAATGACTTCTACCTGACGCCCGCCGACATCCTCTGCTTTCTGCAATTCTGAAGCATGGACGGTCAGCAACTTACGGATCAGTTGCTGCGCAGCCTGCTGGCGCATTTCCTCGATAATGATGTCCTGTTCGTTATCTTTGGCCAGCGCCGTTAACGGGTTGTCAAAGAAGGAACGGAACACTTTTACATGGATAGGATACAAATCCTTGCCAGGCATCAGAACTGTCGCATTAATGTTCATTTCCATCTGATATTCCGCAGTCTTACCGTCCTGGAAGATTGATGCGGTAGTCTGACCCACTGACTCAGCCCCAATGCGCAGCGACGGAATATCCTTACGCTGTTCTTTGGTCGGATCATCAACAATGGTCACATTACTTAGACGCAGCTGAGTCCTGATATTACGAGTCAACGGACCATACGGATCCCCACTGTCCAAAACGATTGTTTTCAGTTCGTCAGGAACATTGGTTTTTCCACGTAAATGGAATCCACAACCTGCTGTAACCAGCACTGCTGCGGTGAGCAGCAGTGTCATTATGGGATGTCGCACAGATCCTCCTTGACTCAACCTACAACCAGGTTAAGCAGTTTGCCCGGGACGTAGATTACTTTGCGAACCGTAACCCCATCCAGATATTTTGCGACCAAATGTTCTTCTGCCGCACGATCGCGCACTTGTTGCTCGGTAGCATCAGCGGCTACGGTGATTTTAGCACGCACTTTACCGTTCACCTGTACAACGACCAGCTTGGAATCTTCAACCATTGCCTGCTCATCAGCTTGTGGCCATGGCGCGGTATCCACGTCACCTTCTCCTTGCAGCGACTGCCAGAGGCTGAAGCAGACGTGCGGAGTGAATGGATAAAGCATACGGACAACTGCCAGCAAGGATTCCTGCAGCAGCGCACGATCCTGTTCGGTATCCTGAGGTGCACGGCCCAGCTTGTTCATCAGTTCCATGACTGCCGCGATAGCGGTGTTGAAGGTCTGACGACGACCGATATCATCGGTCACTTTGGCGATGGTTTTATGCAAGTCACGACGCAGATCTTTCTGTGCTTCATTGAGAGAAGCCACATCCAGAGCGGCAACAGGACCTTTTTCTGTGTGCTCGAAGGCCAGTTTCCAGACACGTTTCAGGAAGCGGTTTGCCCCTTCAACGCCGGACTCTTGCCATTCCAACGTCATTTCTGCCGGAGAAGCGAACATCATAAACAGACGCACGGTATCTGCACCGTATTTATCGACCATCACCTGCGGGTCGATGCCGTTGTTTTTAGACTTGGACATCTTGCTCATGCCCGCGTAAACCAGTTCGTGGCCTTGCGGGTCAGTGGCTTTGGTGATGCGACCTTTTTCATCACGTTCAACAATGGCATCCGCCGGGGAAACCCAGATACGTTCGCCGCTGTTACCGGTGTAGTAGAAAGCGTCAGCCAGAACCATACCCTGACACAACAGGCGCTTGGCCGGTTCGTCAGAATCCACCAAACCTGCATCACGCATCAGTTTGTGGAAGAAGCGGAAATACATCAGGTGCATGATGGCGTGTTCAATACCACCGACATACTGATCGACTGGCAACCAGTAGTTGGCGGCCGCAGGATCCAGCATACCTTCGTCATATTGCGGGCAGGTGTAACGCGCGTAATACCAGGAAGATTCCATGAAGGTGTCAAAGGTGTCGGTTTCACGCAGACCCGGCATACCATTGACGGTAGTTTTCGCCCACTCAGGATCGGCTTTGATCGGGCTGGTGATGCCATCCATTACGACGTCTTCGGGCAGAATAACCGGCAGTTGATCTTCAGGCGCAGGAATAACGGTGCCGTCTTCCAGCGTGATCATCGGAATTGGTGCGCCCCAGTAACGTTGACGGGAAACCCCCCAGTCGCGCAGGCGATAGTTCACTTTGCGCTGACCGACACCCTGAGCAACCAGTTTATCGGCAATGGCATTGAAACCGTCTTCGTGGTTCAGACCATCGAATTCACCTGAGTTGAACAGCGTGCCTTTTTCCGTCATCGCTTCTGCGCTGACGTCAGGATGGCTGCCGTCCAGATTCAGGATAACCGGTTTGATCTGCAGATCGTATTTGGTGGCGAATTCCCAGTCGCGCTGATCGTGGCCAGGCACGGCCATCACTGCGCCGGTACCGTATTCCATCAGCACGAAGTTGGCTGCCCAGATTGGCAGCTTCTCACCAGACAGCGGATGAATGGCAAACAGACCGGTTGCCATGCCTTTCTTTTCCATCGTCGCCATTTCTGCTTCGGCAACTTTGGTGTTACGGCATTCGTCGATGAAATCGTTCAGCGCAGGATTACTCTGTGCGCCCAACTGTGCCAGAGGATGACCGGCAGCCACAGCGACGTAGGTCGCGCCCATAAACGTATCAGGACGGGTGGTGTACACCGTGACTTTTTCATCGCTGTCAGCCACATCAAAGGTGATTTCCACGCCTTCTGAACGCCCGATCCAGTTGCGCTGCATGGTTTTCACCTGCTCTGGCCAGCTTTCCAGCGTGTCCAGATCGTTAAGCAGCTGATCGGCGTAATCGGTGATTTTGATAAACCACTGAGGAATTTCTTTACGTTCTACTTTGGTATCGCAACGCCAGCAGCAGCCGTCGATAACCTGTTCATTCGCCAGAACGGTCAGGTCATGCGGACACCAGTTCACTGCGGAGGTCTTCTTATAAACCAGACCTTTTTCGTACAGCTTGGTGAAGAACCATTGTTCCCAGCGATAATAATCAGGCTTACAGGTCGCGATTTCACGATCCCAGTCATAGCCGAAGCCCAGCAATTTAAGCTGGTTCTTCATGTATTCGATGTTTTCGTAAGTCCACGGCGCAGGTGCGGTGTTGTTTTTAACCGCTGCACCTTCCGCTGGCAGGCCAAACGCATCCCAGCCAATCGGCTGCAGAACGTTTTTACCGAGCATGCGCTGGTAACGGGAAATCACGTCACCGATGGTGTAGTTGCGCACGTGTCCCATGTGGAGACGGCCTGATGGATAAGGCAACATGGAGAGGCAGTAATATTTCTCCTTGCCAGGCTGTTCGGTAACTTTGAAGGTTTGCTTCTCTTGCCAGTGAAGCTGAACGTGTGACTCGATGTCTTCTGGACGGTATTGCTCTTGCATGGCGGCCGGTGGTCCTGTGAGTGAAAACAGCTACGCCTGTAGCTCAAAAAGTTTTAATCAAAAGATCCGCATAGCATAGCTGATAAGCGGTTGGAGCAACAACACCCAGCGAAGGCTAAAGGGAATTTCTGTCCGCTTCTGGCGCAATATTCATAATCTGCGAGTCAGCGCGAGATAATCTGCGCAACGGATCAGGGATTTACGACTAAAATAAAGGCAGTGCGTTCCCGCCGTGAAAATGGTTATGACAGTTCAAGGAGAGGAAATATGAGCAATATTACGCAATCTTACCGGCAGTTGGTGACATCACTGACCGAGCGGTTAAAACACGGTGAACGTGATATCAGCGCGCTGGTACAGGACGCCCGCGTCAGACTGCAGGAAGAGGGCAAGCTGACGGAAATCCAGATTGAACAGTTAACGTCGGCGGTACGCCGCGATTTGCACGAATTTGCCCGTAACTATGAAGAAAACCAGCAAGCCGTGGCAGAAGAAGATGACGGCACGGACAGTGTGTTCATGCGGGTCATTAAAGAAAGCTTGTGGAAAGAGTTGGCCGATATGACCGATAAAACCCAGCTGGAATGGAAAGAGGTTTTTAAAGATGTCAGCCATCACGGGATTTATCACAGCGGAGAAGTCGTCGGTCTGGGCAATCTGGTGTGTGAAAACTGTCATTTTCACTTAGCGGTGTATACGCCGGAAATTCTGAGTAAATGCCCGAAATGCGGTAACACTGAGTTTACGCGTCGTCCGTTTGAACCTTAAGCGTCAGACACCTGCCCCGGAGAAGCGGGGCAGGTGTGCTTTCTTTTCTTCAGTACCGGTCAGTGCAGGATCTTCGCCAGGAAAT
This sequence comes from Rahnella sp. WP5, assembly GCF_000745615.1. Taxonomy (NCBI): domain Bacteria; kingdom Pseudomonadati; phylum Pseudomonadota; class Gammaproteobacteria; order Enterobacterales; family Yersiniaceae; genus Rahnella; species Rahnella sp. WP5. The sequence continues at coordinate 394,355 of NZ_KN050721.1, forward strand.
CCCGGGCGCGATCGGATTCCGGATTATTGAAGAAATCGTCTTTATTGCGATCTTCTACAATCTTGCCTTCATCCATGAAAATCACGCGGTTGGCCACTTTACGGGCGAAGCCCATTTCGTGCGTCACCACCATCATGGTCATACCTTCGTTTGCCAGCTCAACCATAACGTCGAGCACTTCGTTGATCATTTCCGGATCAAGAGCGGACGTCGGTTCGTCAAACAACATCGCGATCGGATCCATACACAATGCACGGGCAATCGCCACACGCTGTTGCTGACCACCGGAAAGCTGGCCGGGGAATTTATTGGCGTGCGCGGACAAACCGACACGATCCAGTAATTTCAGGCCTTTGTCTTTCGCTGCCGCTTTATCACGTTTTAAAACTTTGACTTGCGCCAGTGTCAGGTTATCGATGATGGAAAGGTGCGGGAACAGTTCGAAATGCTGGAAAACCATGCCCACTTTTGCACGCAGTTGCGCCAGATTGGTCTTCTTGTCATTGACCGGCGTCCCGTTGACCAGGATCTCACCTTTCTGAACAGGTTCGAGTCCGTTAACGGTTTTGATCAGCGTAGATTTCCCTGAGCCTGAAGGCCCGCAAACCACCACAACTTCACCTTTTTTAACTTCGGTGCTGCAATCGGTAAGCACCTGAAAGTGCCCGTACCATTTAGAAACATTCTTCAGTGAAATCATGAAACGGTCCTTTTCTTCAAATAACGCACCAGCAAGGAAGCACAAAGGCTGATAACAAAGTAAATAAGTCCTGCAAACAGCACCATCTCAACCAGCGTACCGTCACGGTCACCAATATTAGATGCGCTGCGGAAGAAGTCTGCGAGGCCCAGAACATACACCAGCGAAGTATCCTGGAATAAAACGATCGCCTGCGTCAGCAGTAACGGCACCATCGCGCGGAAAGCCTGCGGCAGGATAACCAGCTTCATGGATTGCCATTGCGTCATACCCAGCGCCAGCGCTGCAGAAGACTGACCGCGTGCGATGCTGATAATCCCTGCGCGGATAATCTCCGAGTAATACGCCGCTTCAAATAACGCAAACGCGACCATCGCAGAAATCAGGCGGATATCGGTTTTAGGTGACAGTCCGAGCACTTTTTGCAGAAAGCCCGGCACAATCAGATAGAACCACAACAGCACCATGACCAGCGGAACCGCGCGGAAAAGGTTGACGTAAGCCGAGGCAAACCAGCTGATCGGTTTGAACGTTGACAGGCGCATGACCGCCAGCAGGGTTCCCCACAAAATACCGACCACAATCGCCAGCGACGTAATCTTCAGCGTAATGACCATGCCTTGCCACAGATAGGGCAGGCCGGGACCAATAGAACTCCAGTCGAATTCATGCATGCTTATTTCCCTCCCATGTTGCCCGGCAGGCGGACTTTACGTTCTACGAAATGCATCAGCAGCATGATGACGGCATTGATAAGGACATAAGCAACGGTGATTGCAGTGAATGATTCATACGCATGCGCGGAGTAATCCAGCAGCTTACCGGCTTGTGCAGCCATATCCACCAGACCAATGGTCGAGGCAATGGCGGAGTTTTTCACCAGGTTAACCATCTCAGAGGTCATTGGCGGCACGATCACGCGGTAAGCATTGGGCAACAGCACATAGCGGTAAGTTTGCGGCAGCGTAAGGCCCATCGCCAGTCCGGCATTGCGTTGTCCGCTTGGCAGGGACTGGATGGCTGCACGCACCTGTTCGCATACACGGGCGGCGGTGAACAACCCGAGGCAAATTACCGAGGAAGTGAAGAACTGTACGTCAGGCGCCAGTTCGGATTTAAACCACATGCCGATATTTTCAGGCAGCAGTTCAGGGACCACCAGATACCAGATGAAGAATTGCACGATTAATGGCACGTTACGGAATAATTCGACGTAACAGGTACCAATACCCGAAAGGATGCGGTTGGGGACGGTACGCAAAATACCGAACAGAGAACCGATGAGGAAGGCGATTATCCATGCGCAAATTGACAGTGCGACAGTGACCTGAAATCCATTCCAAATCCAGCCCAGATAAGTGGTGTTACCGAAGGGGGCTTGTTGCAGAAAAATGCCCCAGTTCCAATCTATTGACATAAAAACTCCGTAAAGCGGGTAAAGGCTTACCCATCTGAGTGATGACGCAATTCGCCTAAAGTGAATGGGAAAGAATGCGGGGTGGGGAACGACCACCCCGCATCTGTATCATCACAGGTTGGTGGTCCAACCTTGTATTTTAGTCACTTTTCACTCTTCTCTTGGTTATACCCGTCCATTTGGTATGACTTACAGCGCCTTATCGTTTGGCGCTTTGAACAGAGCTTTCATGTCATCGGACAGCTCAAAGTTCATATTCAGGTTTTTCGGAGGAATTGGTTTTTTGAACCAGGTTTCAAACCATTTGCCTGCTTCACCGGAGGTTTGTGCCTGCACGATGGTGTCATCAACCAGTTTTTTAAACTCAGCATCGTCTTTACGCATCATGCAGCCATAAGCTTCTTTGGATTGCGGCGTACCGACAATTTCCCAGTTGTCTGGTTTCTTGGCTTTCGCACGTTCACCGGCCAGCAAGGCGTCATCCATCATGAAGGCCACTGCGCGGCCAGTTTCCAGCGTACGGAAGGAGTCACCGTGGTCTTTGGCACTGATGATGCGCAGATCCAGTTTTTTCTCTTCGTTCAGCTTGTTCAGCAGAACTTCGGAAGTCGTACCGGAGGTTACAACAACAGTTTTGCCTTTAAGGTCAGTGAAATCTTTAATCTCTGAACCTTTTTTCACCAGCAGACGTGTGCCGATCACAAAGATGGTGTCAGAGAAGGCCGCTTGTTGCTGACGTTCCAGGTTGTTGGTGGTTGAACCACATTCGAAATCGTAGGTGCCGTTTTGCAGCAGCGGGATACGGTTCTGCGAAGTGATTGGCATCATTTTGACCTGCAGGTCAGGCAGGTTCAGTTTTTTCTTCACTGCGTCAACGATAGCGTCAGAATAGTCCTGTGAATAACCCACAACTTTTTGTTCGTTGTTGTAGTAAGAGAATGGCACTGAGGATTCACGGTGACCCACCACGATAACGCCATTGTCTTTAATTTTTTTCAGGGTGCCGGTCAGTTCTTCTGCGTGAGCAAAGCTGCTCACGGTAACGCTTGCCAACAGTACTGATAACGCCAATTTGCGCAATTGCATGTCCAACTCCTTGCTGTCATTAGGGATCCAAACTCAGGGATCAGAAAGTACTAATGCCTCGTCATATGAAGCTAGAAAATAGCTGAATGTGAATATTATGAAACCACATTGTTTCTTTTTTGAGACGAGACACGCACCAAATCAAAGCAATCAAACGGCTATGCACCCGGAAAGTGCATGAGGAGCAGCCTGTTTGTACCAAAATGATGCATCCCGTCATAAAAAGTAACTAATCAGATATCTTTCAATCAGATGTAGCAAGAGTCGTGCCAAATGGCCTGATTTAACTTCATAAGCGGGCAAATCGGCAGCGCTTAATGCCGCAGTCGAAACAATCGGCAGCAGGTAAAAGGGGAGGGGTATTGAGATTAAAAAGGGGTGCTACAAAAAAGAACAGACACCCGGAGGTGCCTGTTTTAGAAACAAAACGCTTGTGTTCAGGATTTACGGCGACCCAACCACAGCGCAACTGCCGCCATGACTGCCGTAGCAAACCACACCGGCCACCAGCCAGCCCGGGCATAAGGTGTCATACCCGTTGTCGGTGTGACCTTCACGTTCAGCACCTGACGGGTAAACTGCGGAATTTCGTGGGTCACATCGCCCTGAGCATCAACGACGGCGGTAATGCCATTATTGGTGCTGCGCAGCAACGGACGCCCCAGTTCCAGCGAACGCATTCGCGCCATCTGGAAGTGTTGCCATGGGCCAATCGAATGACCAAACCAGGCATCGTTTGAAATTGTCAGCAGGAAATTAGTATCCGGTTGCAGATTGTCGCGCACCTGTTCGCCGAAGACGACTTCGTAACAAATCGCCGTGGTCAGATTCAGACCACTGACAAACAACGGTTTCTGCACGTAATCACCACTGGTCAGCCCGGACATCGGCAAATCGAAGAAAGGTGCCAGCGGGCGAAGAATGGCTTCCAGCGGCACGAACTCACCAAAAGGCACCAGATGATGTTTGTTGAAGCGGTTTTCGTCAGGGTAGTGATAGGGCTTTTCACCGCCGAGCACGATGGCGCTGTTATACACTTTCATGCCTTCTTCATTGCGACGGGCATCGATAATGCCGGTGATTAACTGGGTGCCGTGTGAGCGGTAGATATTATCCACCATGCTCAGGAAGCCCTGCTGATCGGATTCAATGTCTGAAATTGCTGATTCCGGCCAGATGATCATGCTGGATTTACCCACGTACGGGCGGCTGAGATCCAGATAGGTCTGCAGCGCACTTTCCAGCGCTTTCGGATCCCATTTCATGGACTGTGGAATGTTGCCCTGAACCAGTGCCACATCGACCGTTTTATCTGGCTGTTCCTGATACCAGTGGATATAACGCAGCGGCCACGGCAGCAACAGCATAGCAACAGCGATAATTCCCGGTGTGACGCGACGCTGATGTACCGCGTACACAATCAGTCCGCTCAGCGAGGTGAGTAAAATCGTGATGCCGTCGACGCCGGTAATCGGCGCGAGGCCTTTCAGCGGACCGTCGATCTGGCTGTAGCCGAACTGTAACCACGGGAAACCGGTCAGCACCCAGCCGCGCAGGAATTCAGTAATTTGCCACAAGGCGGGCGCGCCAAGTGCCAGTTTCCACCAGGTGGTTTTCGGCCACAGTTTGCTGAACAAGCCGGCAAACAACATCGTGTACAGCGATAAATACGCTGCCAGCAAGACCACCAGGAAAAGGTTGATCGCTTCCGGCATGCCGCCAAACGTGGCGATGCTGACATACACCCAGTTTACGCCGCTGCCAAAAAGACCCATTCCCCAGAAAAAGCCGATGAGCGCGGCCTGAGCCGGACGACGATCGAGCGTTAATGCCAGCAGACCGCACAGCGAAATGATCGCCGCAGGCCAGAAGTCATAAGGGGAAAATGACAGCGTGCCACAGGCACCGAAAAAGAGCGCCAGCAGGGCGCGAACCCGCTGGCGTTGATATAAAGAGGCAATTGCCATGAAGTAATTATTCTTCCAGTATCGGTTGCGGCGCGTCGTCCGGTATTTTTACATGAACCTGAATGATACGACGGCTGTCAGCCATCGCAACCTTGAACAGGTAACCGTCAATTTCAATGCTTTCACCACGCGCCGGTAAATGGCCGAATGACTGCATGACCAGACCGCCAATCGTATCGACTTCGTCGTCACTGTAATGGGTCCGGAACACTTCATTAAAATCTTCGATCGGTGCCAGTGCGCGGACGGTGTAGGTATGGCGACTGAGCTGGCGGATATCCAGATCTTCTGCTTCATCGTACTCATCATCGATTTCGCCGACGATCAGTTCGAGAATATCTTCGATGGTTACCAGACCTGAAACGCCGCCGAATTCATCAACGACAATCGCCATGTGGTAACGCTGTGAGCGGAATTCCTTCAGCATGCGGTCTACGCGTTTGCTTTCAGGGACAACGACCGCGGTTCTCAGCACTTTATCTATGCTGAATGGCTCAGACTCTGTGCGCATAAACGGCAGCAGGTCTTTGGCCATCAGGATGCCTTCAATGTGATCCTTATCTTCGCTGATCACCGGGAAGCGTGAGTGTGCAGATTCGATAATGACATCGAGGCACTCTTCCAGCGGCTGGTTGCGTTTTAGCGTGATCATTTGTGAACGTGGGATCATGATGTCCCGGACGCGCTGCTCGGCGATATCCATCACGCCTTCCAGCATGTCACGGGTATCGGGGTCGATCAGATCGTTTTGTTCTGAATCACGGATCAGCTCAACCAAATCGCCACGGTTTTTAGGTTCACCGTGAAAAAGCTGGCTAAGGATAAGGGAAAAGAAGCCCTTCTTGGGACTGGGGCTGTCACTATTTTGTGAATGGTCATCGCTCATGGCGTTTGGTTTTTTTTACTCGTAGTTAGTGAAAATTATGCGAAACGCCTGCGGATGAACACGTTATCAGGCAGGCATTACGCGAGTTTACTGTGAAGCTTAGTTATCTTCTTTCTCTGAAATATACGGATCCGGATACCCCAGACCCTGCATGATTTCAGTTTCAATCGATTCCATTTCTTCGGCTTCTTCGTCAACGATATGGTCATAGCCCAGCAAATGCAAACTGCCGTGAATGACCATATGCGCCCAGTGAGCCAGAAGTTCTTTGTCCTGCTCTTTTGCTTCTTTCTCCACAACCTGGCGACAAATAATCAGGTCGCCAAGAAGCGGCATCTCCATACCAGGAGGTGCTTCGAACGGAAAGGATAACACGTTGGTCGGTTTATCCATCCCACGATAAGTCATATTAAGTTCATGACTTTCAGGGATATCGACCAGACGGATTGTGACTTCTGATTCTTCCTGAAACTGAGGAAGAACCGCTTCAAGCCAGGTCTGAAAATCATTTTCTGACGGTAAACCTGCTGCATCTTCGCAGGCAATTTGTAAATCGAGGATTACCGTGTTCATTGACTGGCCTGTTGTGTTGAGCTGTTCTGATGTTCATGTTTACGCTCTGCGGCAATCGCATCGCGGCGTTTTTGATCTTCTTCTTCCCAGGCTTCGTACGCGACAACAATGCGCGCAACGACCGGATGACGTACCACGTCTTCACTGTGGAAGAAATTAAAGCTGAGTTCTTCGACTGACGACAGCACTTCAATCGCATGACGAAGCCCTGATTTCTGATGACGCGGCAAGTCGATTTGCGTCACGTCACCGGTGATCACCGCTTTGGAGTTAAAACCAATACGGGTCAGGAACATCTTCATTTGTTCGATAGACGTGTTCTGGCTTTCATCAAGGATAATAAAAGCGTCGTTCAATGTACGTCCACGCATGTAAGCCAGCGGGGCGACTTCAATAACGTTGCGCTCAATCAGTTTTTCAACTTTCTCAAAACCGAGCATTTCGAACAATGCGTCATACAGCGGGCGCAGATATGGGTCAACTTTCTGACTGAGATCCCCCGGCAGGAAGCCCAGTTTTTCACCGGCTTCAACGGCAGGGCGGGTCAGCAGAATGCGGCGCACTTCCTGACGCTCCAGCGCATCCACCGCAGCAGCCACGGCCAGATACGTTTTACCGGTACCTGCAGGACCGATCCCGAAGGTAATGTCGTGGTCGAGGATGTTGGCGATATACTGCGCCTGATTGGGCGTGCGCGGCTTCACCATGCCACGCTTGGTTTTGATGATGACCGCTTTGCCGAAGTCGGGCACACTTTCTGCTGTTTGTTCCAGTACCCGGCTTTCTTTGATCGCCAGATGAATTTTTTCAGGATCGATATCCTGGATCTCACCGCGCAGCGGCGCAGTGTCAACGTATAAATCACGCAGGATGTCGGCGGCTGCCGCAACCGGCAGGCTCTTTCCGACCAATTTAAACGCGTTATCACGACGGTTGATTTCAACGCCCAACCGGCGCTCCAGTTGTTTGATATTGTCATCAAACGGCCCGCACAGGCTCAGCAAACGCTGGTTGTCTTCGGGCTCCAGTAAAATCTCTTGTGTTACAACGTTCAAACGAATCCTCTGGGTCACTTCGGACCAGTTGTCATTTCACCCGGCTGAGTCACTGCTTTCAGCCGCCAACCATACCTGACTTAATAATACATGCCCTTGGCAAAATATGCTGCGCCGTGGCAGCAGTTGCAGGCACCGTCATCCGGATATGCGGCCTTTGCTGGAAAATTAAACCCTTATGATGAGGTTATTACCGAAAATCTCAAAAGAAACAGGACGCCGGAGCGCCCTGTTGATTTCAGGCTGTGCATCATTCTGATGGTTCAGGGTTGATATAATCCAACGCCCAATTCATTTTCTTTGCGGGTGCGTTCGATAACTGATTGTGGTGATTCATGCAGGCGAAGCGCCATCTGTTCTTCCGTACGGACAACCACACCGCGCAGTGAGTTGGCATACACGTCGACAATTTCGACATCAACGAACTTACCAATCATGTCCGGTGTGCCTTCGAAGTTGACCACGCGGTTGCATTCGGTACGGCCGGTCAGCTCCATAATGTCCTTGCGGGACGTGCCTTCCACCAGAATACGCTGAACAGTACCCAGCGTGGCGCGGCTAAAGCGCATGACTTGCTGTGTGATTCTGTCCTGTAACAGCGCCAGACGCTGTTTCTTCTCATCCATGCTGACATCATCAACCATATCTGCCGCCGGTGTGCCCGGACGCGGAGAATAGATGAAGCTGAAGCTGACGTCGTAATTCACCTGCGCAATCAAATCCATCGTACGTTCAAAATCTTCGTTCGTTTCGCCAGGGAAACCGATGATAAAATCTGAACTGAAATGAATATCAGGACGCGCGGCGCGTAACTTGCGGATAGTCGATTTATATTCCAGCACTGTATGAGGACGCTTCATCATCGTCAGAATGCGATCGGAACCACTTTGGATCGGCAGATGCAGGAAGCTCACCACTTCAGGCGTATCTTTATAGACTTCTATAATATCATCAGTAAATTCCACCGGATGACTTGTGGTGAAACGGATACGGTCGATACCGTCAATCGCTGCCACCAGACGCAGCAGCTCAGCGAAGGTGCACACGCCACCCTCAAACGCATCGCCACGATACGCATTAACGTTCTGGCCCAGCAGGTTAACTTCACGCACGCCTTGCGCGGCCAGTTGTGCCACTTCAAACAATACGTCATCGCACGGGCGGCTGACTTCTTCACCGCGCGTATAAGGCACTACACAGAAGCTGCAATATTTGTTGCAGCCTTCCATGATGGAAACGAAAGCTGTCGGGCCGTCTGCGCGGGGTTCCGGCAGGCGGTCAAATTTTTCGATTTCAGGAAAGCTGATATCCACGACCGGGCTTTTGGTGCCACGTACGTGGTTCACCATTTCCGGTAAACGATGCAAGGTTTGCGGACCGAAGACGATGTCGACACAAGGCGCACGTTTACGCAGCATTTCGCCTTCCTGTGATGCGACGCAGCCACCCACCCCAATGATAATATTCGGGTTTTTCTTTTTCAGTAATTTCCAGTGTCCGAGCAGGCTGAACACTTTCTCCTGCGCCTTTTCCCTTATTGAGCAGGTATTCAGCAGCAGAATGTCTGCTTCTTCAGCGTTATCCGTCAGCTGGTAACCATGGGTGCTGTCGAGAAGGTCAGCCATTTTGGATGAATCATATTCATTCATCTGGCAGCCCCAGGTTTTTATGTGCAGTTTTTTAGTCATCAGCGTGTCAGTACTCAATACGGGAAACGTTAGATCGGCAGTGCCGCAGTGCATAGCATAGTTCAGGGGCGCTATTGTAAACCCTCACTCCAGTGCTGACCAGTGCAGGAAAGCAGCTTAGGCCCTGATGCCAACACAAAAATCCGGTACACTTCGCATAATGAACTGAACAGAAAGCCGGAATAATAATGAATAATTCTGAGAAGACATTTGATGCAGTCATTGTGGGTGGCGGCATGGTGGGCGCTGCCACAGCCCTGGGGCTGGCGCAGCAGGGATTGCAGGTCGCTTTGATAGAGAATGAAGAACCTGCCGGGTTTGATCCGTCAGCGCCGGCTGATTTGCGTATCTCCGCGATTGGTTGCGCGTCTGTGCGCTTTTTACAGAAACTGGGTGCGTGGGGTGCGGTTGAGAAAATGCGCTCAGTCCCATACCGCCGCCTGGAAACCTGGGAAGTTGACGGTTCTGAAGTGAAATTCGATGCGCAGTCTCTCGGATTGCCGGAACTGGGCTTCATGGTCGAAAACCGGGTACTTCAGCTGGCGCTGTGGCAACAGTTTGATGCCCTCACCAGTCTGACCCGTTTTTGCCCGGCAAAATTGCGTCACCTTTTGCAGCACGATGATAAAACCTGGTCTCTGCAACTGACTACGGGTGAATTACTGCGCACGCCACTTGTGGTCGCTGCCGATGGTGCGAATTCGCTGGTGCGGCAGTTAGCGGGGATTGGTGTGGATGGTTGGGAATACCGCCAGCACTGTATGCTGATTCATGTAGAAACCGCAACGCCGAATCAGGACGTGACATGGCAGCAATTTTTCCCTTCCGGCCCGCGGGCGTTCCTGCCGCTGTTTGATAATCAGGCCTCGCTGGTCTGGTATGACAGCCCGCAGCGTATCCGTTATCTGAAAACGCTGAATATGCAGCAACTTACGACAGAAGTGATGCAGGCTTTCCCGGCACGGCTGGGCACAGTGAAAGCAATATCCGCAGGTGCATTCCCACTGGTTCGCCGTCACGCTCAGCGTTATGTCTTACCGGGGCTGGCGCTGGTGGGTGACGCAGCGCACACCATCAATCCTCTGGCAGGGCAGGGCGTCAATCTGGGATACCGTGATGTGGAAGCGTTATTATCGGTGCTGGAAAAGGCGCGTGACCATGATGAAGCGTGGAGCAGCGAGAAAGTATTACTGCGCTATCAGCGTCAGCGTCGTTTGGATAATCTGCTGATGCAAAGCGGGATGGATTTATTCTATACCGCCTTCAGTAACGATCTGGCACCGGTGAAAGCGTTGCGTAATCTGGCGCTGATGACCGCACAACGTACGGGCGCACTGAAAACCAAAGCACTTAAATACGCATTGGGGATTTAATGACGTCAAGGCTGGTGGGAAAACATCTCCACCAGACCTCTATTTTTAGATAAAGATTTAAAATACATAAAAGCAAAAGGCCTGCTAAAAAGCAGGCCTTTCTAATGTGGCTGGGGTGCCAGGATTCGAACCTGGGTATGCTGGTATCAGAAACCAGAGCCTTACCGCTTGGCGACACCCCAATTTTGTTTCTCACTACCTTTTGAGTAGTGTACTGCAAGTAAAATGGTGGCTACGACGGGATTTGAACCTGTGACCCCATCATTATGAGTGATGTGCTCTAACCAGCTGAGCTACGTAGCCAAATTCTACTGACTTACTTCAAAACTTCAAGCACTAATTTAACTAACTTAATAATAAATTTCAAGTGCTTACCAATTATACAGAAAGAAGTATGGCTGGGGTACCTGGATTCGAACCAGGGTATGCTGGTATCAAAAACCAGTGCCTTACCGCTTGGCGATACCCCAACAGTACAACTTCTTCAAATTGGATTTTCCTCACAACCACATCAGTACAACAATGTGAAAGGTAAGAAAATGGCTGGGGTACCAGGATTCGAACCTGGGAATGCTGGTATCAAAAACCAGTGCCTTACCGCTTGGCGATACCCCAACTGTGCTGCCGATGTCTGGAAATGGTGCGGGAGGCGAGACTTGAACTCGCACACCTTGCGGCGCTAGAACCTAAATCTAGTGCGTCTACCAATTTCGCCACTCCCGCAAAAAGATGGTGGCTACGACGGGATTCGAACCTGTGACCCCATCATTATGAGTGATGTGCTCTAACCAACTGAGCTACGTAGCCATCTTTTTTCGCGCTACCTTCATCGGCGTTGCGGGGCGCATTATGCGTATATGACCGTTTTGCGTCAACACCTTTTTTGGAGAAAAAGGCCTGACGGCGTCCATTTGTCTGGCTTATAACCACTCTGGTGATTAATTGGACAAAAGACATTATTTTTACTGACTTTACCCATTAAAAAACGGGCCTGAAGAGGCCCGTTTGCGACAAGGATATTTACCGGTAAATCGGTTATTTATAAGCGGACTGATGCACGCCAACGGCACGGCCAGAAGGATCGTCCATGTTTTTGAACGCTTCGTCCCATTCAATGGCTTTCGCTGAAGAACAGGCCACTGACGGCCCGCCAGGCACACATTCAGCCGCGCTTGGCACCGGGAATAACTCTTCAAAAATCGTACGGTACAGGTAGCCTTCTTTCGAAGTCGGCGTGTTGTACGGGAAACGGAAATGTGCAGTTTCAAGCTGTTGATCGGTGATCTGCTGAGAGGCCACTTCTTTTAAGGTATCGATCCAGCTGTAACCTACGCCATCAGAGAACTGTTCTTTCTGTCGCCAGGCCACGCTGTGAGGCAAATAAGACTCGAAACATTCACGCAGGATATGTTTCTCCATCTTGCCGTTGCCGCACATCTTGTCTTTCGGGTTGATACGCATCGCGACGTCGAGGAATTTTTTGTCCAGGAACGGGACGCGGGCTTCAACACCCCAGGCTGACATGGCTTTGTTGGCACGCGCACAGTCATACATATGCAGGGCCAGCAATTTACGCACGGTTTCTTCATGGAATTCTTTAGCGTTTGGTGCTTTATGGAAATACAGATAGCCGCCCAACACTTCGTCTGCGCCTTCGCCAGACAACACCATTTTGATGCCCATCGCTTTGATTTTACGCGACATCAGATACATCGGCGTTGATGCGCGGATAGTCGTGACGTCATACGTTTCAATGTGATAGATAACATCGCGGATAGCATCCAGACCTTCCTGCACGGTGAAGTGAATTTCGTGGTGCACGGTGCCTAAATGGTTGGCGACTTCCTGAGCAGCGCGCAGGTCCGGTGAACCTTGCAGACCGACGGCAAAGGAGTGCAGTTGCGGCCACCAGGCTTCGCTCTGATCTTTATCTTCAATACGGCGGCCGGCAAATTTCTTGGTGATGGCGGAAATCACGGAGGAATCCAGACCACCAGACAGCAGCACGCCGTAAGGCACGTCAGACATCAGGTGACTTTTTACCGCTTCTTCCAGTGCATCTTTCAGCGCTGCAGCGTCAGTGACGTTGTCTTTGACGTTTTCGAAGTCAAACCAGTCACGCTGGTAGTATTCGCGAATTTCACCGTCCTGGCTCCACAGATAGCTGCCTGCCGGGAATTCTTTGATGGTGCGGCAAGCCGGCACCAGCGCTTTCATTTCTGAAGCGACGTACATGTTGCCGTGTTCGTCGTAGCCCATGTACAGAGGGATAATGCCCAGATGGTCGCGGCCAATCAGGTAGGCGTCTTTTTCTGTGTCATACAGAATAAAGGCGAACATACCTTGCAGTTCATCGAGGAAGGCAGGGCCTTTTTCCTGATACAGCGCCAGAATGACTTCACAGTCAGATGCGGTCTGGAATTCATACTTGTCGCCCAGTTCTGCGCGCAAAGCCTGATGGTTGTAAATTTCGCCGTTCACAGCCAGAACGTGGGTGTGTGCTGCGTTGTACAAAGGTTGTGCGCCGTTGTTCACGTCGACAATGGACAGACGCTCATGCGACAGAATGGCTTTATCGCTGGCAAACACACCGGACCAGTCGGGTCCGCGGTGACGCATCAGGCGCGACAGTTCCAGCGCTTTTTTGCGCAGCTCGACAGCGTCAGTTTTGATATCGAGCACACCGAAAATTGAACACATATGACTTTCTCCCTAACGACCTTTCTCTGGCTGTTATTTTTATGATTACGAATGAGGATCAACGTTGCCGTTCTTTCAGTTTTAGCCCGGCGTTGTTGCGTTGCTGACTATGAAAATGCGTCAAAACCCCTATGTTGTGCAAGTGGTTTAACGCTCTTCTGATAAATAGTTGGTTGATGGTGGGTTATCTTTGATGAATCACCAGTTTTATGGCGATTCTGTTAGCGGATTATTAATTTAATCGCCAAAAATTGAGGAGGATTCAAAAAAAGAGAAAAGTGGATAAAAATCAGACGGCAAGACAAAAAAAAGAGCCTGAATAAAGATCCAGACTCGTTTTCAGGCAGTGGCCGGAAACGCTTAAATCACGTCGATATCGGCAACTGAAGGGTAAATCCAGGTCGGACGGAAAGGCATTCCCTCAATATCGTTGAGCGTGGAAACGCCAGTCAGCACCAGAACGGTTTCCAGACCTGCCTGGAAGCCCGCCAGAATGTCAGTACGCAGATTATCCCCCACAATGACGGTATCTTCGGAATGCGCCTGCATTTTATTTAACGCCGAACGGATAATCCACGGGCTCGGTTTGCCGACATAAAATGGCTGGCGTCCGGTAATTTTTTCGATCGGTGCACACAATGCGCCGCAGGCAGGGACAAAACCGTGTCCGTGGTTATCAGGATTTGTCGCGATAAAGCGCGCGCCGTTTGCCACGAAATAGGCGGCTTTATGGATCATGTCCCAGTTATAAGAACGGGTTTCGCCGACAATCACGAAATCAGGATTGATATCGGTAATGGTAAAACCGGCTTTATAGAGTTCATGAATCAGCGCACCTTCGCCGACGACATAGGCTTTTTTGCCTTCCTGACGTTTGAGGAAATCGGCTGTGGCCATCGCAGAGGTGAAAAATGCACTTTCAGGCACGTCGAGACCGGCAGCGCCGAAGCGGTTTGCCAGATCCTGTGCTGTCTGGGAAGGGTAGTTAGTGAGAATAACCAGAGGCATTCCCTGTTCCTGAATCCGCGCCAGAAAACGATCGGCGCCAGGTACTGCGGTATTGTCGTGCAACAGCACGCCATCAATGTCACAAATTACGTTCTTTATCGTCATAATTTCCAAACCCACATTTTCAGTCCCATTCCTGGCAGCCAGATACTATAGCACGTCTTAATTTTCCATCAGACGCTGTAACAGAACGCCATTCAGCATCGCCCGTTTAACCAGGGCAAACGCACCAATCGCTGACTGATGATTCAGGGCAGAGGTCACTACCGGTAAATTACGGCGGAAATCTTTCAGAACCTGCGCATTAATGCAGTTCTGAATTGCCGGAAGCAGAACCTTATCGGCTTCGGTGATTTCGCCGGCAATCACGACTTTTTGCGGGTTGAACAGATTTATCGCGATCGACACACCTTTACCCAACTGGCGGCCAACGTGTTCGATGACTTCGGTTGCCAGCGGATCGTGGCGGTTGGCCGCTTTGCAGATCGCTGAAATTGAACAGTCATTCAGACTCAGCTTGCTGGCGTAGCCTTGCGTCAGTAAATGGCGCACCCGATTTTCGATGGCAGCGTTAGCCGCAACGGTTTCCAGACAGCCGAAATTACCGCAATGGCAGCGTTCGCCCAGCGGGTCGATCTGAATATGGCCGATTTCACCGACGTTGCCGTTACTGCCGAGAAAAATCTGGCCGTTAACGATGATTCCGGCACCGGTACCACGGTGTAAACGAACCAAAATAGAGTCCTGACAGTCGCGGGTTGCACCGAAGTAGTGTTCGGCAAGCGCCAGACTGCGGATATCGTGGCCGACAAAACTGGTGACTTTAAACCGGGCTTCCAGCGCATCGACTAATTTCCACGCGCCCACGCTGATATGCGGCATATAGCGCACGATGCCTTTATTCGGATCGACCAGCCCCGGAAGAATGACGGAAATGGCAATCAGTTCGCGGATTTTGCGCTGATTCAGTTCAATGAATTGCTGGATAGCTTCGAACAGCGCGTTCTCCAGGGTTTCCTGAGTGCGTTCGGGCAGGGCGTAATGTTGTTCGGCCAGCGATTTTGCGCTGAGATCATAAAGCGTAATCGTCGCATCATGGCGACCAAGACGTACTGCGATGGTATGGAAAGGGCGGGTTTCGGTGATGATAGAAATAGCGCGGCGCCCTCCGGTGGAAGCCTGCTGATCAACTTCTTTAATCAGCCCGCGCTCAAGCAATTGTCGGGTAATTTTGGTCACACTGGCGGGCGCTAACTGACTCATGTCAGCAATCTGAATGCGCGAGATGGGACCTTGTTGGTCAATCAGGCGGTAAACCGCCGCGCCGTTTAACTGCTTAACCAGATCAACGTTGCCGATTTGTGCCTGCTGTCCGCCAGTTGTCATCAATGCTGTTATCCGCTCAATTAAACTTCGTCACCATTAACGATAGTTTTTGTGATTTTAAAATCATGAGTGAACGCGGTGAGGTTGGCGACTTTACCTGCTTCGATGCTGCCCAGTTGGTCTTCAACACCAATGGCGCGTGCCGGATAAAGCGTTGCCATACGCAGCGTTTCGTCCAGTGCGATGCCAACATGTTCGACGCTATTTTGTACCGCTTCGATCATCGTCAGCGCAGAGCCGCTCAGTGTTCCGTTTTCGTCCACACAGAGTCCGTCACGGTAGTATATTGTTTTACCGGCAAAAATGAACTCATCAATATTCGCGCCAGCCGGAGCCGTTGCGTCAGTGACCAGCACCAGCTTCTCGCCTTTGAGCTTTTTCGCATTGCGAATATTCGCCCAGTCAACGTGAAGACCATCAGCAATCACGCCGGTATAGACTTCTGGCGTATCGAAGATTGCACCAATAAGACCAGGCTGACGGCCCGTGATGGCGGGCATTGCATTATAAAGGTGCGTAGCAAAGCTGATACCTGCGGCAAAACCGGCACGGGCTTCAGCATAGGTGGAATTTGAATGGCCTGCGGAAATCACTATTCCTGCATCACGCATCTGGCGGATATATTTTGCATCAACCTGTTCGGGTGCGAGCGTCAGTTGGGTGATCACGTCCGCGTTTGCACACAGAAAATCAATCATCGCGCTGTCTGGCAGGCGGATAAAGGCCGGGTTGTGCGTGCCTTTTTTCAGCGGGCTGAGGTAGGGTCCTTCAAGGTGCAGACCCAGTGCCTGGTTCGGATACTTTTCCAGATAGGTACGCATCACGCTGATACCGTGTTTCATGTAGTCATCGCTACAGGTAATCAGCGTCGGTAAGAAACTGGTACAGCCGGATTTTTCATTGGCTTTCTGCATGATTTCTAACGTTTCTACTGAAATCGCTTCCAGTGAATCGTTGAATTGCACGCCGCCACAACCATTAAGTTGCAGATCGATAAATCCGGGGGCAAGAATGGCGCCATCCAGACTGCGGGTTTCCACATTCGCCGGCAATTCACTTACCGGGCAGACACGTTCAATTTTGCCATCGGCAATGACCACCGCGTGGTTATCCAGAACGTCATGACCGGTATAGACCCGGCCGTTCACTAAAGCGTACATCATGCCCCCTAGTACGTTTGCCCTTCTCCAGTCACGCTGCTGCTGCGTTGGCTGCCTCACTCACTCCGGTCACTTACTTCAGTAAGCTCCCGGAGATTCGCTCGTTGCCGCCTTGCCGCAACCCGACTGGCTTTGGGCATAATTTTGGATCAGAGATTTTTCATATTTTCCGCTTCTAACTCGCGGAAATATTTAACAGTTTTGACTTTCAGTTCCATGGTGGACGGTTCGTCACACACCATAACGGCTTTCGCGTGCAATTGCAGGCAGCTGATGGTCCACATATGGTTGATATTACCTTCAACTGCCGCTTCCAGCGCCTGCGCTTTCGCATGGCCGGTCACCAGAATCATCACTTCTTCTGCGTCCAGCAACGTGCCCACGCCAACGGTCAGGGCGTATTTTGGCACCTGAGAGACATCGTTGTCGAAGAAACGTGAGTTCGCGATACGGGTTTCATGGGTCAGGGTTTTGATACGCGTACGGGAAGCCAGAGAAGAGGCTGGTTCGTTGAATGCGATATGACCGTCATTACCCACGCCGCCCATAAACAGGTGAATTTTGCCGTAAGACTTAATTTTCGCTTCGTACTGGCGGCATTCTTCGTTGACGTCTGCTGCATTACCATTCAGCAGATTGATGTTTTCGCGTGGAATATCAACGTGGTCAAAGAAGTTTTTGTACATAAACGTATGGTAGCTCTCAGGGTGTTCCTGCGGCAGACCGACATATTCGTCCATGTTGAAGGTCACTACGTTCTTAAAGCTAACCTGGCCTGCTTTATGCATGGCGATTAAATGTTTGTAAGCTTCGAGCGGCGTGCCACCGGTTGGTAAACCCAGAACAAAAGGGCGATCAGCAGTGGGTTTAAATGCGTTGATGCGTTCAACAATATGACGTGCAGCCCATTTGCCAACTTCAGTGGGGGTGTTTAATGGAATAAGTCTCATCAGATACCTCTTAGTTTCAGAATATTGAATATAATGTGTCTGTCCTCCGCTGAAGTGTTAGCGCGGGACAATAAGTCAGAAAGCAGTTTTGGGTTCAGGGCGGTCTTGTTAAGCGTAAACCACCGCAACGGTTTATGACTGGCACAATACCGTCTGGATTTTTTTAATGATAAAATAAGTTTGGTGTATTGACCAGTGAAATGGCATGTTATGACCTCTTTTTGGTGACAAATCTCACAAAAAGAGAGGTTTTAATTTGCGATACGAAATAATATTTTTACACTCGCAATTGCAGTTGGTTAAATCGGAACGGTAAATGTAAAAGGTAGTAAACATACTAATTAAACTACTTTGGTGATTCGCTTACGGGCGAGTAGGGGGAATGTTGAATATACTGAGTTATTTACAAAAGATTGGCCGGGCATTAATGGTGCCCGTTGCTACGTTGCCAGCCGCCGCAATCCTCATGGGCGTCGGTTACTGGATCGACCCTGTGGGTTGGGGGGGAGACAATGCGCTGGCGGCATTTTTCATTAAATCTGGCTCCGCCATCATTGAAAACATGTCCGTACTGTTTGCGATCGGTGTGGCGTATGGCATGTCCAAAGACAAAGACGGTGCAGCTGCACTGACGGGTTTTGTCGGTTTCCTGGTGCTGACCACGCTGTGTTCGCCTGCAGCCGTGTCCATGATTCAGAAGATCCCGTTAGACCAGGTGCCGGCGGCATTTGGTAAAATCAATAACCAGTTTGTCGGTATCTTAGTCGGTATCATTTCTGCCGAGTTGTACAACCGTTTCAGCCACGTCGAGTTGCCGAAAGCGCTGTCATTCTTCAGTGGTCGTCGTCTGGTTCCGATCCTGACTTCTTTCCTGATGATCATCGTCGCCTTCATCCTGATGTATGTATGGCCACTGATTTTCAACGGTCTGGTGACCTTCGGTGAGCATATCCAGCAACTGGGTTCTGCCGGTGCCGGTATCTATGCCTTCTTCAACCGTTTACTGATCCCGGTCGGTCTGCATCATGCACTGAACTCCGTGTTCTGGTTTGATGTTGCAGGTATTAACGATATCCCTAACTTCCTCGGTGGTCAGGAATCTATCCAGTCAGGTAAAGCGGTGGTAGGTATCACCGGTCGTTATCAGGCCGGTTTCTTCCCGATCATGATGTTTGGTCTTCCGGGCGCGGCACTGGCGATTTACCACTGCGCACGTCCTGAAAACAAAGCAAAAGTTGCTGGTATCATGCTGGCTGCTGCTTTCGCTTCCTTCTTTACCGGTATCACCGAACCGCTGGAGTTCTCCTTCATGTTCGTTGCGCCGGTGCTGTATGTGATTCACGCCGTACTGACCGGGATTTCGGTCTTCATCGCAGCAAGCATGCACTGGATTGCCGGTTTCGGCTTCAGCGCAGGTTTGGTGGATATGGTGCTGTCTTCCCGTAACCCGCTGGCGACTCACTGGTACATGCTGATCCCTCAGGGTCTGGTGTTCTTCGTGATTTACTATGTGGTGTTCCGTTTCACCATCCAGAAATTCAACCTGCTGACCCCGGGACGTGAACTGGCAGTGGCCGGTGACGAAGCGGACGGTTACGACGTTGATGTGGAATCTGCTGGCAACAAAGGTGACGAAACCGTTGCTCTGGCACGCCGTTATATCAGTGCCATCGGTGGTTCAGAAAACCTGACCGGCATTGATGCCTGTATCACCCGTCTGCGCCTGAACGTGAAAGACTCGGCACTGGTCAACGACGGACTGGCGAAACGTCTGGGCGCTTCAGGAGTTATCCGTCTGAATAAACAAAGCGTGCAGGTGATTGTCGGTACCCGTGCCGAAATCATTGCCGGTGCGATGCGTACCGCACTGAATGCAGGCCCGATTGCTGCGGCTACCGTGACTCCGGCTGCGCCAGTGTCTGAAATCAAACCTCAGGCAGTGCCAAACAGCGTGAAAACGGTAGTGGAAACCTTAGTGTCTCCGGTTACCGGTGACATTGTGGCGCTGGATCAGGTGCCTGATGAAGCCTTTGCCAGCAAAGCGGTGGGTGATGGTGTTGCCATCCGTCCTACCGATAAAATCGTTGTGTCGCCGGCTGCGGGCACGGTGGTGAAAATCTTCAATACCAATCATGCGTTCTGCCTGGAAACGACTTCCGGTGCTGAAATCGTGGTGCATATGGGGATTGATACTGTTGCACTGAACGGCCAGGGCTTTACCCGCCTGGTTGAAGAAGGGGCAACAGTCACTGCCGGTCAGCCTGTACTGGAACTGGATCTGGATTATCTGAATGCCAATGCGCGCTCAATGATCAGCCCGGTAGTCGTCAGCAATATTGATGATTATACCGGTGTGACGTCACTGGCCAGCGGTTCAGTGGTTGCCGGTCAAACGAAACTGTTCGATATCCAGGGCAAATAACCCTGCGGATGACGTAACAGGTCGACGTAGTGACAGCGGGAAGAGAGCGATCTCTTCCCGTTTTTTATTGTCTGAGGACAGAGGCACCAGAGATAACCACGATTTAATGCAACTAACGGTTGTTTCCCGGCGTGGCTTGTTGGAACATAAGCGGTTATCCGTAGAGTCAATGTTGCGTAGAGGAATTGCACAATGAGTGAGGCTGAAGCCCGCCCAACAAATTTTATCCGTCAGATTATTGATGAAGATCTGGCGACCGGGAAACACAATACCGTTCACACCCGTTTCCCACCTGAGCCTAATGGTTATCTGCACATCGGTCATGCGAAATCTATCTGCCTGAATTTCGGCATCGCGCAAGACTATCAGGGCCAGTGTAATCTGCGTTTTGACGATACCAACCCGGCAAAAGAAGACATCGAATTCGTTGAGTCAATCAAACGCGACGTCCAGTGGTTAGGTTTCGACTGGAGCGGCGATATTCATTACTCCTCGGACTATTTTGATCAACTGCATGCTTATGCGCTTGAACTGATCAACAAAGGTCTGGCGTATGTTGATGAACTGTCTCCTGACCAGATCCGTGAATATCGCGGTTCCCTGACGTCGCCGGGTAAAAACAGCCCGTACCGCGATCGCACCGTGGAAGAGAACATTGCGTTATTTGAAAAAATGCGTAACGGTGAGTTCGCCGAAGGCGCTGCGTGTCTGCGTGCAAAAATCGATATGGCCTCGCCATTCTTTGTCATGCGTGATCCGGTTCTGTACCGTATTAAATTCGCAGAACATCACCAGACCGGTAAAAAATGGTGCATCTATCCGATGTACGATTTCACCCACTGCATTTCCGATGCGCTGGAAGGGATTACCCATTCGCTGTGTACGCTGGAATTCCAGGATAACCGTCGTCTGTACGACTGGGTTCTGGATAATATTTCTATTCCATGCCACCCGCGTCAGTACGAATTCTCCCGTCTGAATCTCGAATACTCCATCATGTCCAAGCGCAAGCTGAACCTGCTGGTGACCGAGAAGATTGTTGAAGGCTGGGATGACCCGCGCATGCCGACCGTTTCAGGTCTGCGTCGCCGGGGCTATACCGCGGCGTCTATCCGTGAATTCTGCCGTCGTATCGGCGTTACCAAGCAGGATAACAACGTCGAAATGATGGCGCTGGAATCTTGCATCCGTGACGATCTCAACGAGAACGCACCGCGCGCCATGGCGGTTATCAATCCGGTTAAAGTGATCATTGAAAACTTTACCGGTGATGATGTGCAGATGGTGAAGATGCCGAATCATCCGGGCAAACCGGAAATGGGCACCCGCGAAGTGCCGTTTACCCGTGAGATTTACATTGATCAGGCTGATTTCCGCGAAGAAGCCAACAAGCAGTACAAACGTCTGGTGTTGGGCAAAGAAGTGCGCCTGCGTAATGCGTATGTGATCAAAGCAGAACGTATCGAGAAAGACGAGGAAGGGAATATCACCACTATCTTCTGTTCTTACGATATCGACACGCTGAGCAAAGATCCTGCCGATGGCCGCAAGGTGAAAGGCGTGATCCACTGGGTGTCCGCGTCTGAAGGTAAACCTGCTGAGTTCCGCCTGTATGACCGTCTGTTCAGCGTCGCAAACCCGGGCCAGGCGGAAGACTTCCTGACCACCATCAACCCGGATTCCCTGGTGATTTCCCACGGTTTCGTGGAGCCATCACTGGTGGCTGCACAGGCTGAAATCAGCCTGCAGTTTGAGCGTGAAGGTTACTTCTGTGCCGACAACCGCTACTCAAGTGCTGAACATCTGGTGTTTAACCGTACCGTTGGCCTGCGTGATACCTGGGAAAGCAAACCCGTCGCGTAAGCCCTCAGTATGAGGTAACAAAAACGCAGTTCAGGCTGCGTTTTTTTTCGCCTGTTATTCTTGTCAGAGATGCCTTTTGTTTTTCGTCGCGAATTAATGTATTTCCTATGCTTACTTTTAAAACGTTGTGCCACAGCCGTTCATATTGCTGAAACGTTTAAATTGTAAGATGATTTTGTTTAATCATCTGTTTTAATTATGTATTATTGTAGTCCACTGCTTTAATCCTTTCCTGCATACCTCTGTAATACTTTTTCATCTTTATGTGCACTTTGTCATATTTCGATGATTAATGATTAATTACTCATTGATAATTCGTGTCGCGAAAAATACTCTTGATGTTGATTTAACCGGTTACGCCTCTGGCGACCGCTTTTTATACCCGTTTGGGTTTTGCTCGTTTTTTTAGTCAACATGAGGAATCTCTATGCACAAGCACCGTAACAGGGGCAGGGGATCGGCTTACCTGAAACCTGCCATGTATTCTCTCGCCGGCACCTTACTGGGTGGCGGAATGATGTTTTCACAAGAGACCAAAGCAGCCGGTTTTATTGATGATTCCACACTGACCGGCGGTGTGTACTACTGGCAGCGTGAACGTGACCGCAAGGACATGGATCCGGCGAGTGACCACTACAAAGACTATACAACCAACCTTTCGCATTCTACCGCTAACCTGAACCTCGATTTTTCTTCCGGCTATGCCTGGGACATGTTTGGTATTGATATCGCAGCCTTTACGGCGATTGAAATGGCCGAGAGCAGCGAGAGCGGCCATCCCAACGAAATCGCCTTTTCCAACAGCAACCGCGCCTACGACGAAGATTACTCCGGGGATAAAAGTGGGGTCAGTCTTTATAAGGCAGCCGGTAAATTCAAATACGGCGGATTCTGGGGGCACGCAGGGTATATTCAGCCTACCGGACAGACGCTGATCGCACCGCACTGGAGCTTTATGCCGGGTACGTATCGCGGTGCGGAAGCCGGTTATAAACACGATTTCGGTGACCCGGGTGAACTGAGTTTCTCCTATATGTGGGCTGATGAATATAAATCGCCGTGGCATCTGGAAATGGATGATTTCCGCCAGAATGACAAGAAAACCGGCGTTTCTTATATTCATTCGCTCGGTGCGAAATATGATTTTAAAAATGACTTCGTACTGGAAGGCGCATTTGGCCAGGCTGAAAGTTATGTCGATCAGTATTTTGCTAAAGCCTCGTACAAAATGGATCTGCTGGGCAATCCGCTGACCACCAGCTATCAGTTCTATGGCGCAGAAGACCGCATCAGTGACAAGAATGATCCGAACAGTCTGTATGACGGTCTGGCATGGTTGCAGGCACTGACCTTCGGCTATACCACCGGGCAGTTTAACTGGCGTCTGGAAGGGACGATGGTGAAAGCGGAAGGGAATCAGGGTTACTTCCTGCAACGTATGACCCCGACCTATTCCTCTTCAAACGGTCGTCTTGATGTGTGGTGGGACAACCGTTCTGACTTCAACGCCAACGGTGAGAAAGCCGTGTATGCCGGCGTGCTTTATGATCTGGCGAAATGGGATTTACCGGGCTTAGCGGTCGGTGGTTCGTACGTCTATGCGTGGGATGCCAAACCGAGCACCAACGCCGCTTACGACCAGAGCCAGCGCCTGAAAGAAAGCGCCTGGAGTCTGGATGCGCTGTACACCATTCAGGAAGGTCGCGCGAAAGGGACGTTGTTCAAACTGCATTACACCCAGTACGACAACCACTCTGATCTTCCTAGCTGGAGTGGCGGGTACGGCAACATATTCCAGGATGAAAAAGACGTGAAATTCATTGTCATTGCTCCATTCACTATTTTCTGAGGTCGTTATGTCGATGAATAAATTACTGATGATTGTGATGTCGTCCGTGCTTCTGGCTGGTTGTGCACCTACCGCCGATCAGGCACAAATATCCCAAACGCGGGAAGATTACCGTGCCTGTATCAATACGTCAGAAGGCAATCCGGACAAACTGGCATCCTGCGAGGTGTTACTGAATAAACTGAAACAGGAAAAAGCCCACCAGCAATTTGCAGAACAGGAGACGGTGCGCGTGGTGGATTACCAGCGATGTCTGACGGCGCGTAAAACTGGCGACGGTCAGGCATATGCTGCTGATTGCGGGAAAATATGGCAGGAAATAAAAACGAACAATTCACCTAAGCCGTGAATCTCAGCAGCGAAACATACCCCGGCTTGCCGGGGTTTTTTATGCCTGCTATCCGGGCTTAATCTGCGTCGATATCAGACATAAAAAAACCGCTTTTCAGCGGTTAATTTAGTCAAAGCCTGTGCAGATTACTGCGCAGGTTTATCGTTGTGCAAAGAGTCATCTTCGCGGCAATCGCCTGCTTCACAGTGACCGTACAAATACAGGCTGTGGTTGGTGAGCTTGATACCGTGTTTCTTAGCAATCTCACGCTGACGACCTTCAATATATTCGTCACGGAATTCGATCACACGACCGCAATCCAGACAGATCAGGTGGTCGTGGTGATGTTGCTGGGTCAGTTCGAATACGGACTTGCCGCCTTCGAAGTTATGACGGGTGACAATACCGGCGTCGTCAAACTGGTTCAGAACGCGGTAAACCGTCGCCAGGCCAATTTCTTCACCCATATCAATCAGTTGCTTGTAAAGATCTTCCGCACTAACGTGATGACCTTCCGGCGCTTGCAGCACTTCCAGGATTTTGAGGCGCGGAAGCGTGACTTTTAAGCCGGCTTTCTTCAGTGCGGTGTTGTTGTCAGTCATGCGGATTCAGTCCTGTTACTATGTGCTAATCAAGTTGAGGCATGCAGCCTGTGGCATCGGCGGCACAAAATTATTCGTTTAGTCTCTTCGTTTAACGCAATGTGCCAATTCTCGTCAACGACAGCCTGTTAATAAAGATCACAAATTGCCGGTCACATTTGGAATGCAACGACTTGATCAATAGAAAAAACAGAGGAACTCAGTGTACCTTGATACGACCGAAAGTTACAATTTTGTAGCAGTTAAATTGTTAATTTCAGTAATAGTTTGGCCCTTCAATTGTAGAATAAATCCTCAGGGCCAACAGGGTTTTTAGCCAATAATTTCAGAAAGGCTAAGTTCTTCTGTGATCTGTTTCACCCAGGCATCAACACGTTCGCTGGTCAGTTCGGGCTGACGATCTTCGTCAATTGCCAGTCCTATGAAGTGCTTATCATCCGCCAGGCCTTTAGATGCTTCAAAGTGGTAACCTTCGGTAGGCCAATGTCCGACAATCACTGCGCCGCGTGGCTCAATGATATCGCGCACGGTGCCCAGCGCATCGCAGAAATATTCGGCGTAGTCTTCCTGGTCACCGCAACCAAACAGTGCCACCAGCTTACCTTCGAAATCTATCTCTTCCAGCGTTGGGAAAAAGTCGTCCCAGTCACACTGCGCTTCACCGTAATACCAGGTTGGAATGCCGATAAGCAAAATATCGAATTTTTCCAGATCCTCTTTGCTGCTCTTCGCAATGTCATGCACCTCTGCAACATCTTTACCCAATTGCTTCTGGATCATTTTTGCGATGTTTTCGGTGTTACCTGTATCGGATCCAAAGAAGATACCTACAACGGCCATAAGATTACCTAACCTCTTGTTCTCAATGAAGTGCTCTGCAACGCAGGCAATAATAATGCAGATGATAGCAAACTCGTGCGGCGGAGAATATGCTTCTGCTCGCCTTCTTAACTGGGAAATAAGTTTATCGGGCAATATTTTTAAGTGTTATCGCCTTTGTGTGCTTTCACCTGCGGCGAATTAACCTCAGGGTTAATAAGGTCAAAAGCAAGTTTGAGAAATAAGTTGTCACAATACTAAATTTCGAGAACATTCCGCCGATAGATGATTCGGGAGCAATCTCAACATAATAAAGAAATCGATGCCCGGAGAGGTGTTCAAACATGTCCTGGGGCACTTGCCTGCTGGTTACCTGTCTTGATTCTCCGCATCCCCGTCAATCCTCAGGCCAGAAACAGACATGTTTCGAGAGAGGCATATCGTGCAGTTTTTAAAAAATATCACCATCAGGGCCGCTTTATTAACCATTCTTGGCATCTTTTGCGTCATGTGGGCAGGTGTTTCCCTTTACACCGTCACCTCACTGGACACACTGACCCAAAATACCAAAAATAGTACCGAGCTGGTCAACAATATGGCGCTGATCAATAAAGGAAATGATCAGTATTTTCGTACCGTGACGCGCCTGAGCCGCGCCGTGGCACAGCTTCAGGCCGATCCGTCAAAAGGTCCGGAAATTTTTGATACCGCCAAACAATCACTCAGTGGGCTGACGCAGGCTCTGGCCAGTTTTAAAGCGGCACCGCATCCGGGGCTGGAAGATTCCTCCGTGCAGGAATTAATCACCAGTTGGGAAAATCTGATCACGCAGGGCGTCACGCCATTGTTCGACGCAGCCCGCAGCAAAAATACGGAGTCCTATAACCAGCTAGCCAATTCCACCGTACCTGCACTGAGCCGCAGCTTTGGCTCATCGATGGAGAAAGTCAGCGGTCAGATCGCTGTCGATTTTGATGCGGCACAACGGCAATCCACCCATCTGACGTCATTTAGCAAAGTGATTCTGCTGACGGCATTTGGTATCGGGCTGGTGATTTTATTGCTGACTGACCGTTATCTGGTGATGGCGCTGGTGAAGCCGCTGGATAAAATCCGCGGTCACTTCGCGGTGATCGCCAGCGGCGATCTGACGTTTTATCTGGAAGAATTCGGTAAAAACTGCGCCGGTAAGCTGATTCCGTTGCTGAACGAGATGCAGTTGAGCCTGGTCAATACCGTTCAGACCATCCGCAACTGCACCAATCACATCTATCAGGGCGCGTCAGAAATTTCAGCCGGGAACAACGATTTGTCTTCCCGTACGGAAGAACAGGCGTCGGCGCTGGAAGAAACCGCTGCCAGCATGGAAGAACTGACGGCTACCGTTAAACACAATGCCGATAACGCGCATCACGCCAGCCAGCTGGTGATGGAGGCTTCCACCACCGCGCAGAAGGGCGGCAACATCGTGGCAGACGTGGTCAGCACCATGAAAGATATCTCCGGCAGCTCGAAGAAAATTGCTGAAATCACTTCTGTGATTAACAGCATCGCTTTCCAGACCAACATTCTGGCGCTGAATGCTGCCGTCGAAGCGGCACGTGCGGGCGAGCAGGGGCGCGGTTTTGCAGTGGTTGCCAGCGAAGTGCGCAATCTTGCACAACGCAGTGCGCAGGCGGCGAAAGAAATCGAGCAGCTTATCAGCGAATCGGTTTCCCGCGTCGACAGCGGTTCGAAATTGGTTGAAAACGCCGGTCAGACGATGAATGAAGTGGTGCGCTCAATTACGCATGTCACTGACATCATGGCGGAAATCGCCTCTGCATCCGATGAGCAAAGCAAAGGAATCAGTCAGGTGGCGGTTGCCGTCACAGAAATGGACAGCGTCACACAGCAGAACGCCGCGCTGGTAGAACAGGCGTCGCAGGCTGCGGTATCACTGGAAGAGCAGGCTTCATTGCTGAACAATGCCGTTGCTACGTTCAAACTTAAAGATAGCGTGACGAGCGTCGGTTCACGTCCGGCGAAGTCAATTTCCGCACCGTTATTGCGTCCGGATACCAGCATGCTTTCGGCGAAAAGTGCTGAAAACTGGGAAACGTTCTGAGCAGGAAGACGTGAATTAATATGGAATAAGTAAGAAAAAACAAACGGGTAGCCTGAGAGGGTTACCCGCTTTTCAATCAGCCTTCATGACCGTTAAGATGCGACAGCAGCATCTCTTCAATCAATTCGCTACGACTGATATTGCGTTCTTCTGCCAGCTTATTGAGCATATCAACAGCATCGGCATTCATTTTCAGCTCCACACGACGCAGGCCGCTCGCTTTATCGCGGCGTAACTGGTTGCGCTTATTGATCCTGAGCTGTTCATCACGGGATAGCGGATTTGTTTTTGGACGCCCCGGACGACGGTCATCTGCGAACAGATCAATCGTCGTGCGATCCAGTTGTTCTTTTGCCATAGGTAGCGGTACAACCAGGGAAGTTTTTACATCGGAAAACCGCAAGCCGGTTCCTGACGAGCGTTTCACACATTTCGGGCTAAGAAACCCTGACCCAATTCACCTCCCGCGACTCACTGTGAGTAAACGGGGCGGCAAAATTATAGCGCGCAATCATACACTGGCGCACCAGGGGTTCACAACGCCTGATTACCCTGATTTCATGATAACTTCTTAAGTTGTGCAGACTTTTTGCACAATTTATCCCCAGGATGTTAAACCTCAGGCCGCATCGATGAAACGGTGCACCGCGCGCAGTACTGCATCGGGTTTTTCCGCGTGCACCCAATGACCGGCTCCCGCCACCACATGCGCTTTGGCCTGCGGAAATTGTCGGGCAATCGCGTCGCGATATTCATCCTGCACATACGGCGATAGCCCGCCACGGATAAACAGCGCCGGACGATCCCACGGAGGCACGTCTTCCCAGCCGGTAATAGTTTCGTATTCACTGAGCAGCACCGGCACGTTAAAGCGCCATTCTCCCTGCTGGAATGATTTGAGCAGGAACTGGATCACGCCGTCTTCCTTTATATACGTACGCATGCATTCGGTAGCGGAGGTACGGTCGCGGAGTCCTGCCTCGGTCACGGCATTAATCGCCGCAAAAATCTCATCATGGCGACGCACGTGATAATCCACCGGCGCGACATCAATGGCGATCAACTTTTCGATACGGTCGGGGATCAGTGCCGTCAACGCCATCGCCGCTTTCCCACCCATTGAATGGCCGATCACAATGACTTTTTGGAAACCAACAGCATCCAGCGTTTCCACTAAATCCTGCGCCATGGCGGCGTAAGACATTTCATCAGAACGTCCTGACTGGCCGTGATTACGCAAATCCACCTGTAACACGTTATGCTGTTGTCTCAGGTCCCGGGCCAGAATGCCCAGATTATCAAGGGTGCCGAACAATCCGTGGATGAGCAAAACCGGCAGTGCAGTGCTGTCAGCGACTTCAGATTCTTGCAGGCGATAATGTAATTTCATAGAGAAGTTCATACAGATAAACAATCTCATTAGGTTATCATGACTTGCGGATAATTTTTTAAAACAGAAAGTTTCTGCCAGATGCCTGAGCGGGATTTGACTACCAGGAGCAGAACGGGCCGGAGCCTGCATGCAGCAAAATCGGGAAGTTGTCTGGATTTTACTTCGCGGCGCAATTCCTCTGTTTGTTACTGCGTAGAAATTTGTATAATCCTTTCGAATGAATTAAGTAGAAAAACAGTACTGGATAAAGATGAAAACTATTGAGGTTGACGAAGAACTCTACCGCTACATTGCCAGCCACACGCAAGCAATCGGTGAAAGTGCGTCTGATATTTTACGCCGTATGTTGAAGTTTACTGCCGGTCAGACCGCTCCTGCCGTACCAGTGACCACTTCTGTTATCGCCGGAACTGTCGCGCAGGAAAAACCTGCCGCCGCCGCCGCACCGACGTCGCGTGATAAAGTCCGCGCCGTTCGTGAACTGTTGCTGTCCGACGAATACGCAGAACAGACTAAAGCGGTTAACCGTTTTATGCTGATCCTCTCGACCTTGTATACCCTGAACCCTAAAGAATTTGCGACGGCGACCGACTCTCTGACCGGGCGCACGCGGACTTACTTTGCCGGTGACCAGCAAACCTTGCTGCAAAACGGCATTCATACCAAGCCTAAACACGTTCCCGGAACGCCGTATTGGGTTATTACGAATACCAACACAGGTCGTAAACGCAGCATGATTGAACACATCATGCAGCTCATGCAGTTCCCGACGGAACTGACTGACAAAGTTTGCGGCACCCTTTAATTTCAGCGTAAGGGAGAAGCGCCAGTGGCTAATCACCCCCGTGCAGGGCAACCTGCTCAGCAAAGCGATTTGATCAATGTGGCGCAGTTAACGTCACAGTACTACGTTCTGCAACCGGATCCGGCAAACACTGCGCATGCTGTGAAATTCGGCACGTCCGGCCATCGCGGTAGCGCGTTGCGTCACAGCTTTAATGAAGCGCATATTCTGGCGATTGCTCAGGCGATTGCCGAAGTGCGTAAAGAGCAGGGCACCACCGGGCCATGCTACGTGGGTAAAGACACGCACGCGTTGTCTGAACCGGCGTTTATTTCCGTGCTGGAAGTGCTGACCGCCAATGGCGTTGATGTCATTGTTCAGGAAAACAACGGGTTTACGCCGACACCGGCTGTGTCTCACGCCATTCTGACGCATAACCGCAACGGCGGCGCGCTGGCGGATGGCATCGTCATCACGCCTTCGCACAACCCACCGGAAGATGGCGGCATCAAATATAACCCGACCAACGGCGGTCCGGCGGATACCAATCTGACCTCCGTGATTGAGAAACGTGCTAACGCATTGCTGGCCGCGAAACTGACAGGTGTGAAACGTCAGTCTCTGGATCTGGCGTGGAAAAGTGGTCATCTGACAGCGAAAGATTTGGTTCAGCCGTTTATCGAAGGGCTGACCGACATCGTTGATATGGCTGCGATTCAGAAAGCGGGTCTGAAACTGGGTGTGGATCCCCTCGGCGGTTCCGGTATCGAATACTGGAAACGCATCGCGGAACATTACAAACTGGACCTGACGCTGGTGAACGATGAAGTCGATCAGACTTTCCGTTTCATGCATCTCGACCACGACGGCGTGATCCGTATGGACTGCTCGTCCGAATCCGCAATGGCGGGTCTGCTGGCGCTGCGCGATAAATTCGATCTGGCCTTTGCTAATGATCCTGACTATGACCGTCACGGTATCGTGACGCCTGCGGGTCTGATGAACCCGAACCATTATCTGGCGGTGGCGATTCAGTATCTGTTCCAGCACCGTCCGCAGTGGGGCAAAGACGTTGCCGTCGGTAAAACGCTGGTCTCAAGTGCGATGATCGACCGCGTGGTGGAAGATTTGGGCCGTAAACTGGTGGAAGTGCCGGTTGGTTTCAAATGGTTCGTTGATGGTTTGTTTGACGGCAGCTTCGGTTTTGGTGGCGAAGAAAGTGCAGGCGCTTCTTTCCTGCGTTTCGACGGCACGCCGTGGTCTACCGACAAAGACGGCATCATCATGTGCCTGCTGGCGGCGGAAATTACTGCCGTTACCGGTAAGAACCCGCAGGAACATTACAATGAGCTGGCTGCCCGCTTTGGCGCACCAAGCTACAACCGTATTCAGGCACCTGCGACTCATGCGCAGAAAGCCGCGTTGTCTAAACTTTCTCCTGAACAGGTGAAAGCCGACACGCTGGCCGGTGACCCGATCACCGCCCGTCTGACCAACGCACCGGGCAACGGCGCGTCCATCGGCGGCCTGAAAGTGATGACCAAAAACGGCTGGTTCGCGGCTCGTCCGTCCGGTACAGAAGAAGCTTACAAGATTTATTGTGAAAGCTTCCTCGGTGCTGAACACCGTGAGCAAATCGAGAAAGAAGCGGTAGAAATCGTCAGCAAAGTGCTTGCCGACGCTAAATAAGCCGTTCTCTGCTTCTCATCAAAGGCGCTGATTATTCAGCGCTTTTTTTTGTCCGTTTTTTACCGGAAGTTCAGACATCAAAAAGAGTTATCTAAATGCGTTTTTCGGCTTGCCAGTTTCTGAAAACCGATCTAGTTTAGATATATCGAAATGATTCGATATATCTAAATGGGACATAAATTATGTTTAGCAAAATGTTTGAAGGCCGCCATCGCGGTCACGGTAGCCGGGAAGAAGGGCATCGCGGCCATTGCTGTCATGAATCAGAACGCAGTGATCACAGCGAGCGTCACATGTTACGCCGTGATGGCCGTCATCGTGGGGAAGACCGGGGTGAGGAAGGGCGTGAACATCGCGGGCGTGGTGATGGTCGTCGGGGTGGT
Organism: Rahnella sp. WP5; assembly: GCF_000745615.1. Classification (NCBI taxonomy): domain Bacteria; kingdom Pseudomonadati; phylum Pseudomonadota; class Gammaproteobacteria; order Enterobacterales; family Yersiniaceae; genus Rahnella; species Rahnella sp. WP5. The sequence continues at coordinate 426,546 of NZ_KN050721.1, forward strand.
CGTGGCGAGCGCGGTGTACATCGTCTGTTCGAACACGGTGATTTACGCCGCGTCCTGCTGGCGCTGGTGGCGAAAAAACCGAGCCATGGTTATGAGTTGATCAAAGCGATTGAAGAGGCATCGTCAGGTCTTTACGTACCAAGCCCTGGCGTGATTTATCCGACGCTGACGCTGCTGGAAGAGCAGGATTTCCTCGAGGCTGTCGCCACCGGTAATGGCCGGAAAAGTTATCAGATCACCGAAGCCGGTAAAGTGGAGCTGGCGCAACATCAGGCGGTGGTTGATGTGATTTTTGCCCGTCTGGCTGGCGCGCAGCGTCCGCGTGAAAACAACCTGGCAGAGGGCATTCATGAGTCGATGCACCGCCTGAGGCATGCACTGCGCGGTAACATGATGCGTGCGGATTTAACGCCGGAACAGGTGGTGCGGGTGAGTGCGATTTTGCAGCAGGCTGCAGAAAGTCTGGAAGCCGAATTTGCCGAAACCAAACCGCAGACTGACGAACCTAAGGCATAAAGCGATAGCCCACGCCGGTTTCGGTCAGTAAATGACGTGGCCGGGTGGCGTCGGCTTCCAGTTTCTGGCGCAAATGCCCCATGTAGATGCGCAGATAATGGCTGTGTTCGACGTAATTCGGGCCCCATACGTGGCTCAGTAACTGACGCTGAGTAAGGACTTTGCCGCTGTTCGCCAGCAGTTCGGCCAGCAGACGAAACTCAATCGGCGTCAGATGACAATCATCACCGTTACGCTGTACGCGCCGGTTGATCAAATCTACCGTCACATCAGAAAACGTCACCAGCGGGCTTTCCTGCGCGCTGCCCGTATGGCGACGCAGGGCCACACGAACCCGCGCCAGCAGTTCACCCACGCCAAACGGCTTGGTGAGAAAATCATCGGCACCGGCATCCAGCGCGGCAATTTTGTCTTCCTCACGGGTGCGTGCCGACAGCACAATAATCGGGATGGCGCTCCAGTGGCGCAAATCACGAATATAGGTCAGGCCGTCACCGTCTGGTAAACCGAGGTCGAGAATAACCAGATCCGGTTTACGCGTGCCGGCCTCAATCAGCCCGCGTTGCAGCGTTTCACTTTCAAATACCCGCAGGCCTTCCGCCTCCAGTGCCGTACGCACAAAGCGGCGGATCTCTTTTTCGTCTTCAACAATTAAAATATTTATCGGGGATGCGCTCACGATACCTCGTCGATGTCTGATTCCATGTCACTTTCCATCTCCGGCGATGCCTCGAGCGGCAGCCTGAAACGAAAACGCGCACCGCCGTTCGGGCCATTTTCCGCCCAGATCCGTCCGTCGTGCACCTCAATAATGGCACGACAAATCGCTAATCCCAACCCCACACCCGGAATGGCGGATTCTTTATTACCGCGGGCGAATTTTTCGAAAATGGTGTGCTCGGCGCCAGCCGGAATACCAGGGCCGTTATCCCAGACTTCCATCTCCAGCCATTCATCCAGCGGCGTGGCTTTAATGCCAATTGTCGCACCGGTTCCGGCATATTTATGGGCATTTTCCAGCAAATTGATCAGCACCCGTTCAATCAGGCTGGCATCGCAGTTAACCAACACCATTTCCTTCGGCAAATCAATTTCGATGTTGTCGTGCGCCAGTACGGGTTCGAGCATCCGCAATGCGCTGCCGGTGATTTCTTCCACTGACTGCCACTCTTTGCGCAAATTAAATCCGCCGGACTGAATGCGCGCCATATCCAGCAGATTATTCACCAGCCGCGTGGTGCTCAGCACCTGCTGGCGGATCTGGCTGGCCTGCGGTGCGTGTTTCGAGCCTTCCGATGCCAGATCCAGCGTGAGGATTTCCGCCTGCCCGAAAAGCACCGTCAGTGGGGTACGTAAATCGTGGGAAAGCGCTGAAAGCAGCGAGTTGCGCAGTTGTTCGCGTTCGGTTTCCAGCCGTGCCGTTTCCGCGCGGGCAGCCAGATGCAGACGTTCGAGCGCATTGGCAATCAGCACGGTAAAGGTCTGCAACAGACGCTGCTGTTCCGGCACTAACAACTGACGGATATTCGGCGGTTCGACCGCCAGCAGGCCGCGTGATTCGCCGGATGCAATCAGCGGCAGAAGCTGGTACGGCACGCCAGGCAGGGTATCCGTGCCCGCACCGGCTGGCAGTTTTTTGTCGAAACTCCAGCGGGCGATAGCGTCATCCACCACAATCGAGGTGATTTCACCCGCAGGCTGCGCCAGTTCACCGTTCTCCTGCGGCAGCAAAATGGCCGTTTTGGCATTCAGACTGGAAGAAATAAAGTGGCGACTGGTCTGTGCGATGGCTTCCGGCGTCAGCGACTGACTCAGCCCTTTGGACATTTCATACAGATGCTGCGCACGCTTTTCACGGTGACGGGCGATACGCGCCTGATAACGCACCCCTGCTGTCAGGTTCCCGATCAGTATGCCGACAGTCAGCATCACGCCGAAAGTCACCAGATATTGCGCGTCAGTCACCGCCAGCGAGCCACGGGGTTGCACGAAAAACAGATCAAAGCTGATGACGTTAATCACCGCCGCCAGCACAGACGGCCAGCGGCCATAAAACAGCGCGACAATCACCACGCCGAGCAGATACACCATGACCAGATTGGCCTGATCGAACGTCGGCACCAGCCACTGCGACATCACGGTGATCACCGCGCACAGCGCCACGGCCAGCGCACAGCCCCACAACTGGCGACTGAAGCGATCAGCAAACGTGCGCGAGTCCTGCTCTTTGCGCAGGGGCGTGACCGGTGCATCTTCCAGCCCGACGACGATTAAATCGAGGTCGGGCGCGATTTCCGCCAGCTTATCAGCAAAACTGGCGCTGAATTTCCAGCGCTTTTCACGACGTCTGCCGGTCATGATTTTGCCCAAACGATGTTCGCGGGCGTAACGCAAAATCGCCTGTTCCTCCTGCGGATCGGAGAGCGTGGCAGTTTCTGCCCCCAGTTCCTGCGCCAGTTTCAGGGAACGCAAAATGGCGCGACGCTGACCTTCAGGCAAACGGTGCAGACGCGGGGTTTCGACATACACCGCGTGCCAGACGCAACCGAGGCGCGCTGCCAGGCGCGAGGCGACGCGGACTAATTTCTCATTGCCGCCACCGTGACCGATACACAGCAACAGCGCATCGCGGGTATGCCAGACACGGCTGATGCCCTGATCATCGCGATATTCGCGCATCTGGTCGTCTACCCGGTCGGCGGTACGACGCAGGGACAGCTCGCGCAGGGCAATCAGATTGCCTTTGCGGAAGAAGTGTTCGATGGCGCGTTCGGCCTGACCGGGAATATAAACTTTGCCTTCTTTCAGGCGCTGACGCAGGGAGTCGGGGGGTAAATCCACCAGTACGACTTCGCTGGCGCCATCAAACAGACGGTCGGGAACCGTTTCACGAATAATGATGCCGGTGACGCCGCTGACCACATCGTTCAGGCTTTCCAGATGCTGAACGTTCACGGTGGTAAATACGTCGATACCGGCATCGAGTAACTCTTCGACATCCTGCCAGCGTTTCGGATGGCGCGAACCGGCAGCATTACTGTGCGCCAGTTCGTCCATCAGGATCAGGGCAGGGCGGCGGGCCAGCGCAGCGTCGAGGTCAAACTCCTGCACCTGACGTCCGCGGTGTTGAATGCGTTTCGGCGGTAACAGAGAAAGCCCCGGCAACAGCGCCTGTGTTTCCTGCCTGCCGTGGGTTTCCACCACGCCAACCAGCACGTCGAGGCCGGTGGCGCGCAGGCGCTGCGCCTCCTGCAACATGGCAAAAGTTTTACCGACGCCCGCGCAGGCACCGAAAAAGACTTTCAGTTGCCCGCGTGGCTTCTCGTTGGCGAGCGCCAGCAGGCTGTCGGGATCGGGGCGATCTTCTGTCATATCATCCTGTGAGGTTGGTTAATGGGTTTTCAGTTCATCCAGCGCCTGATTCAGGCCGAGCACATTAACGACGTCGGGGCCAAGGTAACCAATCAGCGGTGATGATGTATTATCATCAATCAATTTATTCACTTGCGCCAGTGGCAGCCCGCGTGCGGCAGCAATGCGCGGAGCCTGCCATTGTGCCGCTTCCACTGAAATCTGCGGATCCAGTCCGCTGCCGCTGCTGGTCACCAGATCCACCGGTACCGTTGCCGGGCTTTGCGGATTGGCTTTGCGCAGCGCTGCCACGCGGTCTTTCACTGCCTGATCCAGCGCCGGGTTACTGGCCGCCAGATTACTCCCTGCCGACGCCATCGGGTTATACGGCGAATCGGAGGTGACGGACGGACGGCCCCAGAAGTAATCATTGCGGGTAAAATTCTGCCCGATCAGTTCTGAGCCAATCACTTTATTGCCGCTGTCTTTAATCAGCGAACCCATCGCCTGCGGGCGAAATACCAGCTCTGAAACGCCGGTGGTCAGCAGTGGATAAACGACGCCGGTCGCCAGCGTCAGCAGAACTGTCATCACCAGAGCCGGACGCACATAGGACATTCTTGTAACGGACATAATGGTCTTCCTTAAAAATCAGCTCAGATGTAAAACGGTCAGGATCACGTCTATCAGCTTGATACCCACAAACGGCACCAGCAGCCCGCCCGCACCATAAATCCACAGGTTACGGCGCAACAGGGCGGCGGCACTCATGGCTTTATAGCTCACCCCTTTCAGCGCCAGCGGGATCAGGAACACAATCACCAGGGCGTTGAAAATGACCGCCGACATAATGGCCGAAGACGGCGACGTCAGATGCATGACGTTCAGCGCATTGAGTTGCGGATAGGTTGCCGCGAACGCCGCCGGGATAATGGCGAAATACTTCGCCACGTCGTTGGCAATACTGAAGGTGGTCAGCGAGCCGCGTGTCATCAGCATTTGTTTACCGATATGCACCACTTCAATCAGCTTGGTCGGGTTGGAATCGAGATCGACCATATTCCCGGCTTCCTTCGCTGCCTGCGTCCCGGAGTTCATCGCCACCGCGACATCGGCCTGTGCCAGCGCCGGCGCATCGTTGGTACCGTCGCCGGTCATCGCCACCAGACGACCTTCTGACTGATACTGACGAATCAATGCCAGTTTGGCTTCCGGTGTGGCTTCCGCCAGAAAATCATCCACGCCCGCTTCGGCGGCAATCGCGGCGGCGGTCAGGCGGTTATCCCCGGTGATCATCACCGTTTTAATGCCCATTTTGCGCAGCTCGGCAAAGCGTTCCTTGATACCGCCTTTGACAATATCTTTCAGCTCAACCACGCCCAGCACTTTCGCGCCTTCAGCGACCACCAGCGGCGTGCCGCCTTTACGCGCCACGGTTTCCACCAGCCCCTCGACGGCTTTCGGGAAGGTACCGCCGTTGGATTCCACATGGCGACGGATAGCGTCAACTGCCCCTTTACGGATGCTGCGGTCACCGACGTTGACGCCGCTCATGCGGGTCTGCGCGGAGAAGGGCACGAAGGTTGCATTCAGCGAATGAATATCGCGTTCACGCAGGTTAAAGCGCTGCTTCGCCAGCACCACAATACTGCGACCTTCCGGCGTTTCATCAGCCAGAGAGGATAACTGCGCGGCATCGGCCAGTTCCTGTTCCGTCACCTGCGGCGCGGGCAGGAACTGCGATGCCTGGCGGTTACCGAGCGTGATGGTGCCGGTTTTATCCAGCAGCAGCACATCCACGTCACCGGCGGCTTCCACCGCACGGCCGCTGGTGGCGATGACGTTCGCTTCCAGCATGCGGCTCATACCCGCCACGCCAATCGCCGACAGCAAACCGCCGATGGTGGTCGGGATCAGACACACCAGCAGGGCGACCAGCACGGTGACCGTGACCGGAATACCGGCGTGGCTGGCGTCAACGCTGAACAGCGAGAACGGATACAGCGTGGCGGTAGCCAGCACGAACACCAGCGTCAGCGCGACCAGCAAAATCGTCAGCGCCACTTCGTTTGGCGTCTTGCGGCGTTTCGCACCTTCGACCATCGCAATCATACGGTCGAGGAAGGTATCGCCAGGGTTCGCCGAACATTCGACCACCAGCCAGTCTGACAAGACGCGCGTCCCGCCGGTGACCGAGGAGAAGTCGCCGCCGGATTCGCGGATCACCGGCGCAGATTCACCGGTAATGGCGCTTTCATCCACCGATGCACCGCCGATCAGCACTTCACCGTCGCATGGCACGGTATCGCCTGCTTCGATCAGCACGTAATCGCCTTTGCGCAGGGTATCGGCGGCGACTTTAATCACCGGCGATTCAGGGCGTGGTTCGTAGATTTTTTTCGCCCAACTGGTTTTCTGCACGCCTTTCAGGCTCTGCGCCTGCGCCTTGCTGCGGCCTTCCGCCAGTGCTTCGGCGAAGTTGGCGAACAGCACGGTAAACCACAGCCACAGCGACACGCTGCCGGTAAAAGCCGCGCTGCCGTCGGTCCGGTGCAGCAGAATTGCCAGCCAGATCAGTGTGGTCAGAATGCTGCCCAGATACACCACGAACATCACCGGATTGCGCCACTGAACACGGGGATCCAGTTTTTTCACCGAATCCAGCAGGGCAGTGCGGATCAGACGGGGTTCAAATAACGCACGTTGTTTACGACTCATCTTTTTAGTCTCTATATTCATCAGTTCAACGAGTTACGCAGCATTACTGTGCTGACCAGACCTGCAAATGTTCTGCCACCGGTCCCAGCGCCAGCGCCGGAATAAAGGTCAGTGCACCGACTAACAACACGGTACCGACCAGCAGACCGATGAACAGCGGGCCGGATGTCGGCAACGTGCCGTTGCCTGCCTGCTGGCGTTTTTTCATCACCAGAGAACCGGCAATCGCCAGCACCGGAATGATGACGCCGAAGCGGCCGAAGAACATACAGGCTGCCAGCAACAGGTTGTAGAACGGCGTATTGACGCTCAGCCCGGCAAACGCACTGCCGTTGTTATTGGCGGCGGAAGACACCGCATACAGCACTTCACTGAATCCGTGCGCGCCGGGGTTTAAAATGCCTGCGCGACCGGCGTCGGTGACCAGCGCCAGTGCCGTGCCGAGCAGCACCAGCGTCGGTGTCACCAGGATTGCCAGCGCGGTCATCTTCATATCGTAAACGTCGATTTTCTTACCGAGATATTCCGGTGTACGGCCAATCATCAGCCCGGCAATAAACACCGTCAGCAGTACAAACAGCAGCATGCCGTACAGGCCGGAACCCACGCCGCCGAACACCACTTCGCCAATCTGCATCAGCCACATCGGCACCATACCGCCGAGTGCCGTAAAGGAATCGTGCATGGCGTTGACCGCACCGCACGAGGCCGCCGTAGTGACGACGGCGTACAGGCTGGAGGCCAGAATGCCGAAGCGGCTTTCCTTACCTTCCATATTAAAATTGCTGCTGGCACCAAGTGCCATGAAGTGCGGATTGCCTTTAAGCTCGGCGTACATCACTACCACGACCGACACCACGAAAATCACCGACATCGCCCAGACCAGCGCGTGCCCCTGACGGTTATCGCCGACCACGCGGCCAAAAGCGAAGCACAAGGCACAAGGGATAATGAAAATCGCCAGCATCTGCACCATGTTGGTCAGTGCGGTCGGATTCTCAAACGGATGGGCAGAGTTGGCACCGAAGAAGCCACCGCCGTTGGTGCCGAGCATTTTGATGGCTTCCTGCGAAGCCACCGGCCCCATAGGTAAGGTCTGTTGCAGGCCTTCCAGTGTGGTGATGTGCTGATACGCTTCGAAGTTTTGCAGTACACCCTGACTGACGAAAAACAGTGCCAGCAGGAAAGACACCGGCAGCAGCAGATACAGTGTGATGCGCCATAAATCCGTCCAGGCATTGCCGATGGTGTGTGCTGAAGGGCGTGCAAAGGCGCGGATCAGGGCAAACGCCACGGCGATACCGGTCGCTGCGGAGAGGAAGTTTTGCACAGTCAGCCCGACCATCTGGCTGAGATAGCTCAGCGTGCTTTCGCCGCTGTAAGCCTGCCAGTTGGTGTTGGTCACGAAACTCACTGCGGTATTAAAGGCCAGATCCCATGACAATCCGCCGAAATGCTGCGGGTTCATCGGCAATACGCCTTGCGCCATCAGCAGCGCCATCAGCACGATAATGCCCAGAATGTTAAATACCATGATCGCCAGTGCATACTGCCACCAGTTCATTTCAGCATGGCTGCTGCCAGACGTGCGTAAAACACCGTTTTCTATGCGCTGAATAAATGCGCCGGGCTGTCCTTCAATCAGTTGAGCAATAAAGTTACCCAGTGGTTTTGCCAGCAGCAAAAGCACCAGCATAAAACTGGCAATCAGTAAGAATCCGGTTGCAGCCATTTAAAAATCCTCCGCATTCAGCAGGGCATAAACCAGATAGCCGAGCAGCAGAAGAACCAGTAATGCGCCGCAGATTACGCCAACACTCACAATCCACCTCCACAGGTGTGTTTTTATGTTGTGGCGAGAATAAGGAAAGGCGGGAAAAGATCCTGAAAAGAAAGCGTTCCTGCGTGTAAAAAAAGTATAAAAATTCCTTCGTCCTTAAAGCCACAGCGGCGTTACCTGCACTCACTAACCCGAATCACTGACCTGAGTCCGCTCATCGGGATTCCTTCGCCTGCTGCCTTGTTGTCATTCCAATGACTTAGGAATTGGTGGTTAACCTGAATTACGTATTTATTTAACCATTTTGTAACTCAATTACAGCGAGAGGCCAAAATTGGCGAAAATTTACACTTTAAAGTGGTCAGATGAGTAGTAAAATTTCATCAATTGCAGTATATTTTTCACAACTTACAGTTTCCGAAAACTTTGCAAATTTCACAGGAGCAACGCGATGAATGATTACACGCCATACACAATGACCCGCATACTGGCCCGCCGCGCTTTTGTTATCGCTGCCGGTGTTCTGGCTCTGCCGGTTATGCTGTTCCGCGCTGACCGCGCCCGTTTTTACAGCTATTTACACCGTGTCTGGATGAAAACCAGCGATAAGCCGGTATGGCTGAGTCATGCCGAGATGGCGACCCAAGACTTTTACTGATTTAGCTCCCTCCCCTGCGAAGGGGAGGCGCCAGAAACCCCGTTCCCCGCGGGGTTTTTTATTGCCTGTTGATAAACCTGTACAATATTATTTTTATGTATAACTTGTGCTAAAGTTATACATAAGGGTGATGAATCAATGCCACCTCTTACTTTCCTTTCTGGGACACAAGGCGCCGACAATGACGAAAACAATTCCGATTGGTATCAGTGCATGCCTGCTGGGTGAAAATGTCCGCTTTGATGGCGGGCATAAGCGTCTGGCGTTTGCCGTAGAGCAACTGGCGCCTTATGTGCGGTTCGAGCCGATCTGCCCGGAAATGGCGATAGGCTTACCGACGCCGCGTCCGGCGCTGCGTCTGGTGAAAATGGATGACGGTATCGTGATGCGTTTCAGCAATGACGAGAGCATCGACGTCACCGAAAAGATGCAGAGTTACGCCGAAAAACGCGTGGCGCCGCTGACCAGCCTTTGCGGTTATATCGTCTGTGCAAAATCCCCGAGCTGCGGGATGGAGCGGGTGCGGGTGTACAGCGCTAACGGTAAAGATGCCAAAAAAGCCGGTATCGGGATGTATACCGCCGAGCTGATGAAACAGCATCCGTGGTTGCCGGTGGAAGAAGATGGCCGGTTAAACGATCCGGTGCTGCGGGAGAATTTTGTTGAGCGCGTTTTTGCGCTGTTTGAACTGAACCAGCTTCGCGAAAGTGGCCTGACGCGCGGCAAACTGATGGCATTTCACAGCCGTTATAAACTCATTTTGCTGGCCCATTCTCAGCCGGAATATCGTGAGCTGGGGCGCTTTGTGGCTGCGATGGCAGAGTGGGACTCTCTTGAGGACTACTTCACTGAATACCGGTTACGGCTGATGAACCTGTTGCTCCACAAAGCCACGCGCCGCAATCACACCAACGTGCTGATGCATGTGCAGGGGTATTTCCGCAAACAGCTGAGTTCGCCGCAGCGTCAGGAACTTGCGGGCCTGATCGACCGCTATCGCCAGGGTATGCAGCCGTTGCTGGCGCCGATCACCTTGCTCAAACATTACATGTCGGAATACCCGGATGCCTATCTGGCTGACCAGCGTTATTTCGAGCCTTATCCGGAAGCTTTAAAACTTCGATACGGACATTAATACGGATATAAAAGGGAAAATATGACCACGCATTTAGTCTGGTTCCGTAATGACCTGCGGATAACCGACAATCGCGCGTTGCATGCGGCCTGTGAAGACCCGCAGGCGCGTGTTATTGCCGTATTTGTTGCCACGCCCGAACAGTGGAAACAACATGAAATGGCACCGCGGCAGGCGATGTTTATTTATCAACATCTTCAGGCGTTACAGCATGCGCTGGTTGAGCGTGGCATCGGTCTGCATTACCACCAGTGTGATGATTTTGCCGACAGCGTGACGTGGCTGAAAGATTTCTGCAAAACCGAAAAAGTGGATGCGCTGTTTTACAATAAACAGTATGAAATCAACGAGCGTCAGCGTGATGCGGCGCTGGAGAACGCGGTCAGTGAATCGGTCATCTGCCACGCTTTTGACGACAGTCTGCTGCTGCCGCCGGGGTCGGTAATGACCGGCAATAATGAAATGTACAAGGTTTATACGCCTTTTCGCCGCGCGTTTTTATCCCGCCTGACCGAATCTGACAGCCGTTCGCTGCCTGCGCCACAGGCGCGAGAAAATGCTGAAAAAGTGGTGACACACCGGCTGATGCCGTTCGATTATCCGCTGGCGGATATCGGCGATCATTTTGCGATTGGCGAGGAAGCCGCGCGTAACCGGCTGCGCAGTTTTTGTCGTGAACAGGTGCAGGATTACCTCGAACAACGTGATTTACCGGCGGTCGACGGCACCAGTTCGCTTTCGCCGTATCTGGCCATTGGCGTGCTTTCGCCGCGCCAGTGTCTGAACCGTCTGCGCGCCGAATGCCCGGACGTGCTGGAGAAAACCGACGGCGGCGCGTTCGGCTGGCTGAATGAGCTGGTGTGGCGCGAGTTTTACCGCCATCTGATCGTCGCCTGGCCGAAACTTTGCAAACATCAGCCGTTCGTTGCATGGACTGACAACGTGCGCTGGCGTCATGCGCCCGATGATTTGCAGGCGTGGAAAGACGGGAAAACCGGTTATCCGATTGTAGATGCGGGTATGCGTCAGCTGAATGCGACGGGCTGGATGCATAACCGTCTGCGTATGATTGTCGCCAGTTTTCTGGTGAAGGATTTACTGATCAACTGGCGTGAAGGCGAACGCTATTTCATGTCGCAACTTCTGGATGGTGATCTGGCGGCCAACAACGGCGGCTGGCAGTGGGGTGCCTCGACGGGTACCGACGCCGCGCCGTATTTTCGTATTTTCAATCCGACGACACAGGGCGAACGTTTTGATAAAACCGGATGCTTTATCAAAGCCTGGGTGCCTGAACTCGCGGATGTGCCGGAAAGAGACATTCATCAACCGCATCGCTGGGCGGAAAAACATCATCGCGTGCTAGACTACCCGCTGCCGGTTATTGATCACGCGCAGGCGAGAAAAGACACGCTCGCGGCGTTTGAGGCGGCAAAAAACCGGTCAGACTGACTTTACTCTCTCACCACGACAAGGAGCGATGTGATGAAAAAATACCTGCTGGCGATGATGCTGGCGTGCTGGGCGGGCCAGGCCAACGCGGGATTTGATGTTGTGGCGCTCGGCGTGAATGGCGGCGTCGAAGAAGGTAACCTCACCTCCTATCTGATCCGAAGTGACGATCAAAAACTCTATCTCGGACTGGATGCCGGTTCTGTTTTACCGGGCATCCGCAAGGCGCTGGAGAAAGGCAGTTTTCCGCAGGTCACCGCCGAAAATGCCGCACCGCTGACCCCGCAGGGCGCGGTTTTCCGCAACCTGATTGGCGGATACTTTATCAGTCACGGTCATCTCGACCATCTTGCAGGGTTGATTATCAGCTCGCCGGAAGACAGCAAAAAACCGATTTACGGCATGGCCGATACCATTGGCACGCTGCGTCAGCATTATTTCAATGGCCGCGTCTGGCCGAACTTTACCGACTCCGGCAGTGGTTTACGTATCGGCACCTATCGCCTCAACCAGCAGCGTCCGGCACAGAGATTTTCTCTCGGACTGACCGGTCTGGACGGCAGTATTTATCCTCTGAGTCACGGCGGTACGCCATCCAGCATGATCCTGGTCAGCCGCAATAATCAGTCTTTTGCCTTCTTCGGCGACACCGGCCCGGATGAAGTCGAGAAATCAAAAAATCTCGATACCGTGTGGCGCATGCTGGGCGATGAAGTGAAAGCACAACGGCTGAAAGGGCTGATTATCGAAACGTCGTATCCCGATGGCGTACCCGACAGCAAACTGTTTGGGCATCTGACGCCGGACTGGCTGCTGAAAGAGCTGGGAACGCTGCAACAATATGCCGGTGGCGAAGGTTCGCTGAAAGGCCTGACGGTGATTATCAGCCACGTTAAACCCAGCCTGAAAGCCGGGGCAGAGCCTGAACAGGCGATCATGGCGCAGCTGGAAAAAGGGAATAATCTGGGCGTGAATTTTGTCAGGATGGCGCAGGGTGATAAATTAGAGATCAAGTAGACCATCCATTAATAACGAGAAACGCCATGAATAATCTCCAGCTTGAAAAGCTGATTAATCAGAAACTGGATATCAGCAATTACAAAGATTACGCACCGAACGGATTGCAGGTTGAAGGGCGTCGTGAAGTGCAGCGCGTGGTGACCGGCGTGACGGCGTCGCAGGATCTGCTGGATGCCGCAATTGCTGTCGAAGCTGATGCGGTTCTGGTGCATCACGGTTATTTCTGGAAAGACGAACCGGCTGAAATCCGCGGCATGAAGCGTAACCGTCTTAAGACGTTGCTGGCAACGGATACCAATATGTACGCCTACCATCTGCCGCTGGACGGCCATCCGGAGCTGGGGAATAACGCGCAACTGGCGAAACTGTTCGGTATCGACGTGCAGGGGGAAATTGCCGTGCTGTTGCCGTGGGGCGAGCTGGAAAAACCACTGACCGGTGAAGCATTCCGCCAGCGCATTGAAGTGACGCTGGATCGCAACGTGCTGCACAGTTCACAGAATGCACCTGCCGAAATCCGTCGCGTGGCATGGTGTTCCGGTGGCGGTCAGGGCTACATTCAGAAAGCCGCAGAATTTGGCGTCGATGCCTTTATCAGCGGCGAAGTGTCTGAACAAACCATTCATATTGCCCGTGAAATGGGCCTGCATTTCTTTGCCGCAGGCCATCACGCCACCGAACGTTATGGCGTGAAAGCGCTGGGCGAATGGCTGGCAGCGGAACACGGGTTAGACGTCATGTTCATCGACATCGACAATCCTGCCTAATTTTTCTTTTCGACCGTCTCTTCAGAAACGCTGTCTTCCAGCAGGGTGAACGCCCGCTGTAATCCGGTATCCACTTCGGGATCTGCGCCCTGCGGTGGATACTTGCTTTCCTCTTCTTCTTCCTCTGCGGCTTCGCTTTCCTCAACCTGCGGTTCCACCACGTTTTCCGGTGCGGGCATGGTTTCCTGAATCATCTGTTCGTCAAACGCCGGGTTTAGCGCAGGCGAGAGCGGGGAACTGCTCAGGCTGTCCGGCATGGCGATGTGCGGAACCGGTGCATCGACCGCCATCTGTGTTTCTTCTTCCTTTTTCGACGTCCGGCTCAGTGCCACAATCCCGGCACCGCACAGGGCAAAAAATGCATACAGGATATTGCCACCCAGCGGTTCGATCAGCGCGCCGACCGCCAGCGGGCCGATACAGGCGCCGACGCCAAAAGCCATCAGCAGACAGGCTGAAAGCGAGACGCGACGCTCCGGTTCGATCATGTCATTGGCGAGCGCGACGATCAGCGGGTACAAGGTGAACTGCATCAGGCTGACGACAAAACCAATGGCGAGCAACAGCGGGAATGAGATGTGGCTGAACAACGCCAGTGGCAGGGCAGTAACGGCCAGCAGGATGGCGTTTATGCGCATCAGCATGTTGCGGTTATAGCGGTCAGAAAGCCAGCTGAGCGGGAACTGTGCCAGCAGCCCGGCGAAAATCGCCAGCGCCATAAACAGACCGGTTTGTTGTGTGCTCAGCGATTGCTGGCTGGTGTAAATCGGCGCCAGCCCGTAGAACGAACCGACGACCATGCCAATTAACAGCGTGATGGCCAATACTTTAGGGATAGCACCAATAAAGAATTTCAGTTCCATCGGCGCTGGCGACATATGGCCGACGTTGGTGCGTGTAGTCAGCGCAATCGGCACCAGGCACAGGGCAAAACACAAGGCAATAACGATAAGCGTACTGACGCCTAAATCGCTGTTGAGCATCAGTACGACCTGACCAAGCGCCATCCCGAGATAAGACGCCACCATATAAAAGCCGAATACCACGCCGCGCTGACTGGCTTCGGCCTGATCATTGAGCCAGCTTTCCAGCACCATATATTGCACCATCATGCATAAGCCGATGATCAGGCGCAGCACCACCCAGACCGGGATGATGTCAGTCAGGCCATGGCCCAGCACGGCGGCGGTGATAATGCCGGAGCAGGAAACGTAGGCACGAATATGGCCGACGCGGGCGATCAGGATATGGCCGACTTTGCCGCCGATCACCAGCCCGATGTAGTTGGCTGCGATGATCGCCCCGATCATCGCGCCGCTGACATGAATCGCGGAAAGACGCAGGGAAATGTAAGTCGTCAGCAGGCCGGAACCCAGTAACATCAGTAATGTCGTGGTGTAGAGCGGAAAAAAGAGTGCTAATGGTTTTCTCACAGGCCATCCCTATTGTGTAACGAAGGCGTTATCCAAACGCTAAAAAACAGCAACGTTTCTGAGAGTAGCAGTTGCAGGCGGCGGGCGAAACCTCAGTGTCCTGCGCTAACGGGCAGATGAGTTGACATCAGCACTCTGTTTCACGCATAACTGATAACAAATCTCACGCTATTGATTCGATGAATAACCCAATGATCCACAACCCTTCTTTAAGGAGTGCCTGAGTGCAACGAGCACGATGTTACCTGCTGGGCGAACGCGCGGTAGTGCTGGAACTTGAACCCCCGGTATCACTGGTAAGCCAGCAACGGATCTGGGGGCTGACGCAACGTTTACAGGATCGCGCCGCGTATCCGGGCGTGCGTGAAGTCATTCCCGGCATGAATAATCTGACGGTATTACTCTCTGAGGCGCAAAGTTCGGCGCTGGATGCCATTGAGCGTCTGCAAAACTGGTGGGAAGAAAGCGAAGCCATCGAGCCTGAATCGCGGCTGATTGAAATTCCGGTGATTTACGGGGGTACGCAGGGGCCGGATTTGGACAACGTGGCGCGTCATACCGGCATGACGCCGCGTCAGGTCGTCGAATGTCACGCAGGTGCTGATTACATCGTCTATTTTCTCGGTTTCCAGCCCGGTTTCCCTTATCTGGGCGGCATGCCTTCGACACTTGCCACGCCACGTCACGGCGAACCGCGCCTGTCAGTGCCTGCGGGTTCGGTTGGCATTGGCGGCAGTCAGACAGGTATTTATCCTCTTGAGACCCCGGGGGGCTGGCAACTGATCGGCCAGTCGCTCATCGCGATGTTTGATCCGCTGCGGGAACAGCCGACATTATTGCTGCCGGGCGACAGCGTGCGTTTTGTGCCACAGAAGGAGGGCGTATGCTGAAGGTTTTACGCGCCGGGATGTTGTCCACGGTGCAGGATTTAGGCCGCAATGGTTACCGCCAGCAGGGCGTCAGTCAGTCCGGTGCGCTGGATGCCCCGGCGCTGCGGTCTGCCAATCTGCTGGTTGGCAATGACGAAAATGCGGCTGCGCTGGAAATTACCCTTGGTCAGTTCAGTGCCGGGTTTCACCGCGAAGGCTGGATCGCGCTGACCGGCGCCGGTTGTCACGCACAACTTGATGGTAAAGAGGTGTGGACCGGCTGGTGTTACGAAGTGAAACCGGGGCAGGTGCTGGCTCTGAAAATGCCCACCCGCGGCATGCGCAGCTATCTGGCGGTTTCCGGCGGCATTGATGTGCCGGAAGTTATGGGATCACGCAGTACCGATCTGAAAGCCAAATTCGGCGGTTTCCACGGGCGTCCGTTGCAGGATGGCGATATGTTGCCCATCGGTGATTCGTTCCGGCAACCGCAAAAAACCGGTGGCATTAAACAGTTGCTGTTTGGCAACCGCATTCGTGCATTGCCGGGGCCGGAGTATCAGGAATTCAGCGAGAAGTCGCGCGATGAATTCTGGCGCGCCGCCTGGCAGCTCAGCCCGCAAAGTAACCGTATGGGATACCGTCTGCACGGGCATACCCTGAAGCGCGAAACTGACCGTGAAATGCTGTCGCACGGCTTATTGCCGGGCGTTGTGCAGGTGCCACATGGTGGCCAGCCGATTGTTCTGATGGCCGATGCTCAGACTACTGGCGGCTATCCGCGTATTGCCTGTGTTATTGAGGCGGATTTGTATAATCTGGCGCAAATCCGCCTGGGCGAACCGATTCATTTCGTCAAATGCACACCGGAAGACGCGCAGAAGGCCTTACGTGAGCAATCACTCTTTATCGAACAGATTAAACGGGGGCTGCATGGTTGTTGATCTTAACGCCGATTTAGGCGAAGGCTGTGGGAATGATGAGGCGCTGTTGCAGCTCGTCAGTTCAGCCAATATCGCCTGCGGATTTCATGCCGGTGACGCGCAGACCATGCAGCAATCCGTGCGCCGGGCGCTGAAATACGGTGTGGCGATTGGCGCGCACCCGAGTTTTCCTGATCGGGAAAATTTTGGCCGCACCGCCATGCAACTTCCTGCCGAAACCGTGTATGCGCAGGTGGTGTATCAGCTGGGTGCGCTGGCTGCCATCACCCGTGCGGAAGGCGGACACATGGTGCATGTAAAGCCGCACGGCGTGTTGTACAACCAGGCAGCAACCGACGCCGTGCTGGCGGATGCCATCGCCCGAGCGGTACATGCGGTGGATCCGGCATTGCGTCTGGTCGGGCTGGCGGGCAGCGAATTAATTCGTGCCGGTGAACGCCTTGGCCTGCAAACCCGTCAGGAAGTGTTCGCTGACCGGCGTTATCAGAACAACGGATCACTGGTGCCGCGCACTCAGCCGGATGCGATGATCGAAAGCGACGAACTGGCGTTGGATCAGACATTGTCGATGATACAGCAACAAAAAGTGCTCAGCCGCGAAGGTGTCTGGGTGCCCGTTAATGCGGAAACTGTCTGTCTGCATGGTGATGGTGAGCACGCGCTGACGTTTGCCCGCCGGTTGAGGCACGCGTTTGCTGAACAGGATATTCAGATCAGCGCAGGCTGATTTTTGCAGAATCTGAGGAGTACCTCTATGCGTAAAGTTTTAGTCACCGGTTTTGAGCCTTTTGGCGGCGAGCGCGTTAATCCATCATGGGAAGTAGTAAAGCAACTGGGTGACCTGGAATTGTCGGGCGCGCAGATTGTGGTTCGTCAGTTGCCGTGCGTGTTCGGCAAAGCCATTGATGCGCTGAATGCGGCGATCGATGAAGTGCTGCCGGAAATGGTGATCTGCGTCGGACAGGCCGGTGGCCGCAATGATTTCAGCATCGAACGCGTGGCGATCAACGTCGATGACGCGCGTATTGCCGATAACGACGGCAATCAGCCGGTGGATGAGGTGATTGTCAGCGACGGCCCGGCGGCGTATTTTTCCACTCTGCCGATCAAGACAATTGTTAACGGATTACGCGAGTCGGGGATCCCTGCATCGGTGTCGCAAACCGCCGGTACCTATGTCTGTAACCACGTGATGTACGGCCTGATGCACCGTCTGGCACAGCCTGCCTGTAAGGTGGTGAAGGGCGGTTTTATCCATATTCCTTACCTGCCTGAACAGGCCGCGCATCATCCGGGGGCGCCAAGTATGTCAGTACATACTGTTCTGAACGCCCTTGAGCTGACGATCGCCATCGCGCTGCACACGAAACAAGATTTGAAAATTGCCGGGGGTGCGACTCACTGATGCCTGAAGGTCCTGAAATTCGCCGTGCGGCCGATGTGCTGGCTACGGCGGTAGTGAATAAGCCTCTGACGGATGTCTGGTTTGCGTTTCCGGCCCTGAAACCTTATCAGTCAGCGCTGCGTGGAACCAGAATCACGTCGATTGAAACGCGGGGGAAAGCCCTGCTGACGCACTTTTCCAACGGACTGACGTTGTACAGCCACAATCAGCTTTACGGCGTCTGGCGGGTGGTCAATGCCGGTGAAGTGGCGAAAGAAACCAAACGCTCGCTGCGGGTAAAGCTGGAAACCACCGAAGCGGCGATTTTGCTCTACAGCGCGTCCGAAATCAGTATTTACGATACGGCGGAAATCGAAAAGCATCCGTTCCTGCAACGTATCGGCCCGGATGTGCTGGATGAGCGACTGACAGTCGCGCAGGTACGTGAACGGTTACTTTCGCCTAAATTCTGCAACCGGCAGTTAGGCGGAATGTTGCTGGATCAGGCTTTTCTGGCCGGGTTGGGGAATTATCTGCGGGCGGAAATTCTCTGGCTGGCGAAACTGCTGCCGGATCATAAACCAAAAGAGCTGAATGACACGGAACGGGATGCGCTGGCCGATGCCTGTTTGTCTGTTGCGCGGTTGTCGTACGCCACGCGAGGTACGATGGATGAAAATGTGCATCACGGCGCGCTGTTCCGTTTTAAGGTATTTGGCCGCACAGGCCAGCCATGTGAACGTTGCGGCGATCCGATCATGAAAACCAGTGTGTCATCGCGACCATTCTTCTGGTGTCCGGTGTGTCAGGTCTGAAAGATAAAAAAGAAAAGGGCACCGGAGTGCCCTTGCTCAGTGTTTTCAGAATCAGAAATTCACTTTGATACCCAGATTACCGCTGTAACCTTCCAGATCTGAATCAAATCCTTTCTGGTAGCGGACGTCTGTATAAATTGTGGTGTTTTCACTGAGTTTGCCCGCCAGCCCTGCGCCAGTCTGCCACCAGTTGTCGCTGAATTCCGCTTTAAGCCGTTGAGTCGCGAATTGTACTTCGGGTTCATCGCCAATAGTCGTGACGGCATCCAGCGTCAGATAAGGCGTCCAGGTTGGATTATCCATGAACAACCGCACACCGCCGCGTGCCTGCGCATTACTGGTTGATACGCCGGAGACATTGCTGATGCCATCGTTGAAATCTTCCAGATTCAGATACTGATAAATCACCTGCGCCTGAGGTTCAATTTTCAGATTTTCATGCAGTGTAAAGGGTTTGCCTGCTTCCACTGATAACGCGACGCCATAACCGTCCTGATCGGCATCATGCGTGCTGTCATAGCTGTTTTTATACCAGCTGCCCATACCCACCGCGTCAATGTAGCCGCCATCCTGCGCTTTTAGCGTGTAGTAACCGCCGAGGCTATAGATGTCGCTGTCTACACTGCCAGCTTGTACGGAATATATCGGGTTATTGCTGCGAAGGCTGTCTTCCGCGTCGGTATTCTGACGTCCGAGTGTCACGAGAATACCGGCACTGCGTTCGGTGTTTGCTTCGTTTTTATCCCACATCAGATCCATCCCTAACTGCGCATACCAGGTATCGGTATCATAGCTGTAACGGCCTGCGTCATTCTCGGTGTGAGTACCGACAATCCGACCCCATGCGCCGTCTTTATGTAGCACATCACCGCCGGTACGCTGGTGATAAGTGCCAATCGCATCAAAGCCATACTGCATATTCAGCGCCGGTGCCGCGATATATCCCGGTACTTCCTCACGCCACGGCTGGATGTCGTCGGATGGCGTCGGAGTTGGGTTCACATCCGGATTGGCGTCAGGTGCAGGGGCAGGGATCGGCGTTGAACAATCATAATTAGCGCAGGTGCTCAGATACCAGTTTTCACCCTCACCGGTGGTGATATCACCTTTACGCAGCCCGTAGTTGAACGCACCCGCTGAAACAGAATTCCCCAGCGTGAAGGCATTGGTTCCCTGGGTATTGGTTCCATCCACGGTAACCACTTCAATCCCGTTGCCCTGTGTATAGTTACCGTTGCCGCCTGTGCTGGTGACATACAAGGTGTTTTGACCGGTAATGTCGCCCGTTACGTGGATCTTGTCTGTCGGCGAGTTGCTGTCATCCAGATAGGTATTGATACGGTATGTGCCGTCGCCGGTCATATTGCTGTTCACGGTAAGTTCAGAGTATTCATTACCGTTATGTGTGAAGAACGTGGTGCCACCGGAGTTCATCTGCGAAATCGTGGAATCACCGGTCAGCGTCCACCGGCTGGAATCGTCGATATTAATGCTGTTGGTACTGGCGGTGATGCCTTGCCATTCAGAGCCGCTGTTAAGATAGACATCCACAACACTGCCGGTATCGGCAATGATATCGCCTTCCATGTGAGAGTTACTGGCCGACAAGTTGATCTGGCTTTGTGTGGTAACACCGGTGCTAGTACTGGTGTAACTCCCGGCTTTCAGCAGCACGCCGTTTCCGCTTTGCACGGTTGACCTGTTGTTCACGTTAATCCGGGTATTGGCACCTGCAGCCAGTATTCCCTCGCTGGTGGCACTGCTGACAAGGCTGTTATCCAGCGTCACAATGGCCTGATGTTCTGCATCAAAACCCTGCATATAGATGCCATTTGCTAATGCACCAGTGGCCGATAACTCGCTGTTGCTGATGGTCATCTGGCTGTTGGCATAGGAACGGACAGCGGAAGCCCCTTCGCCGGTAGAAATCCCCGTAACCGCATTGGCATCAAGAGTAGAATCATTCATTGCTACCAGCAGATTACTGTTTGCACCGTAAGTTGTGATCTCAGCACCATCAAGATCCATAATCCCGGAGCCTGTGGCTACAGCAGCGGCTGAACGGGTACCTTCGGTCTTGAGCACTATATTTTTGGCCGTTAGCGTTGCGCCCTGACTGGCAAAAAAACCGATGTTATTATTGCCTGTCGTGGTGTAGGTCCCGCCTGTCAACGTCACATCGCTATAGGCGTTGCTATTCACCATGATATCGTCAGTGCCGGTCATTTCGACGTTGCCGTTTATTATGTCAACGGTAGTTCTTTTGGCATCGCTGGAACCTGACGCATAAATGACATTTTGGGAACCTGCAGAGTTTTGTTTAACCGTGAGATTTTCAATGCTCAATGAGGCGTCAGAAACGGTGAGCGCATGTTTTGCGTTAGTTAATTCTATGTTTACATTACTCAGGTTCACCGATGCACCCGACTGGATATTAATTCCCTGTGCCTGAGCGGCATCACTGTTGATACGTATATCATTACCTGTTAATGTCGAACCGACATCTGAGACATAAATAACACTGCTGTCATCTTTGCCCGTACGGATGTCGGTATTATTAATTTCGGCTGATGCGCCAGTAATAATGTTAAATGTTTTGCTGGAATCTGTTGTGCTGACATCAGCATAATTAAGGATTAACTTACCTCCGCTAATAATATTGAATGCATAAGCTTCGCTGCCGGTCGTGGAAACTACGGATTGAACGGGCACTGGCGAAGGTATTCCAGGGACAGTGATTTCACCATCAACAATAACTTCCGTACCCGCGCCGGTGATGGTGTAAGCGTGATCGCCCGTACCTGTCGTAGCGAAACTCAAGGCATCAGCAGGGGTTATGCCCGTTGAAAATGTGGTTGTTGCAAGTGCAATAGAAGACGGTAATAAAAGACTAAAGATGGCGCTCGATAATAATGTTTTTTTAAATAAATGCGGGTGTTCCCGATATTCTTCCATGTCAAAATGTCCTTTGTTTTAATAATGGCGTGTTTATCTTACATGTTTCATTAATACGCTTTTTTAATTAGCGGATTGCAATGAATCATATTGTTGATGACTATGAGTTTATTGTCAGATGAATTTCGGGGGATGGTATATCACGGAAGGATAAGCGTCAAATATTGGTACTGATATATTGAATCGTTAATTTATGCTTAATATATAATTAAGGTCTCTTTGGGTTGAATAAATAAAAAGGCCAATGAATTATTCATCGGCCTTGTATATTAGGACAGGAGGGAATTATTTTTTCAGCTGAGAATGGAAATCGCGTTTGTCATAGCCGGTATAAAGCTGGCGAGGACGGGCAATTTTGATACCTTCCTGATGCATTTCGCTCCAGTGAGCAATCCAGCCAACAGTACGCGCCATCGCGAAGATCACGGTGAACATGGAAGAGGGAATACCCATGGCTTTCAGGATGATGCCGGAGTAGAAATCGACGTTCGGGTACAGTTTCTTCTCGATGAAGTACGGGTCGTTCAGTGCGATATGTTCAAGCTCCATCGCTACTTCCAGCAGGTTGTCTTTCAGATCCAACTCTTTCAGCACTTCATGACAGGTTTCACGCATCACGGTTGCGCGCGGGTCGTAGTTTTTGTAAACACGGTGACCAAAGCCCATCAGGCGGAAAGAATCATTCTTGTCTTTTGCACGTTTCACAAATTCAGGGATGTGATCAACGCTGCTGATTTCTTCCAGCATTTTCAGTGCAGCTTCGTTCGCGCCGCCGTGAGCCGGTCCCCACAAGGACGCGATACCGGCAGCAATACAGGCGAACGGGTTAGCGCCAGAAGAACCGGCGGTACGCACGGTGGACGTGGAGGCGTTTTGCTCATGGTCAGCGTGCAGGATCAGAATACGATCCATCGCGCGTTCCAGAATTGGATTCACTTTGTATTCTTCACATGGGGTGGCGAACATCATGTGCAGGAAGTTACCTGCATAGGACAGGTCGTTGCGCGGATATACAAACGGCTGGCCGATAGAATATTTGTAACACATGGCAGCGACGGTCGGCATTTTAGACAGCAGACGGTAAGCCGCGATTTCACGGTGACGTTCGTTTTCTACGTCGATGGAGTCGTGATAAAAGGCGGCCAGTGCGCCGGTGACGCCACACAGCACAGCCATCGGGTGAGAGTCGCGACGGAAGCCGTGGAACAGACGGGTGATTTGCTCATGCACCATGGTGTGGCGGGTGACATTGGTTTTGAATTCATCGTACTGTTTCTGAGTCGGCACTTCGCCGTTCAGCAGCAGATAGCTCACTTCAAGGAAAGTGGACTCCTGTGCCAGCTGGTCAATCGGGAAACCACGGTGCAGCAGAACGCCTTCGTCACCGTCGATATAGGTGATTTTGGACTCGCAGGATGCAGTAGAGGTGAAACCGGGGTCATAAGTGAAAAGACCTTTAGAACCGAGGGTGCGGATATCCACTTCATCCTGGCCCAGTGTGCCGGACAGCACGTTTAGTTCAATCGGGTCGTGACCTTGTAGGGTAAGTGTCGCTTTCTTATCAGCCATTTACAGTCTCCTTAGCGCCTTATTTTTAAAAATCAGTAACAACAGAAATGCCTGGAAGCGACGCCTTGTAAGGTCATTATTATTGTCAGCCTTAGCTCTGCGATCGAATGGGAAGGGAACGTAGAGCTGAGTCGAAGTGCAGTCTCAGACTGCTCTGTGACAAACAAGCGGCGTTTCATCGTTGTTAACGATTCGGTAAATCATTACTGTTCTGTCGCTCAGTACCTGTGAAGAGTATGAGGATTTACACAATCACCACTTTTGCATAACTTGGGCCGTCAGGGAAGACCCTGCATTGCGATTGTGTGATCCACTGATTCTTCAGAAACTTTCACCATTTTGGTGCGTGAAGGCGAAGCCGGTATGTGCGCAGAATCACAGTCCTATAGGGATAGTTCATTTGTAATGGAAATGTTGATCAAATGTCAAACTGGATAATTTATTTCGTGTCTTTTGTGAAAAATGGGAGCTAACTCACTGTTTCGGAGAAATGTGAATAAAGCATTTGTAGGGCAATTGTAATAGGAATGTGATCAACCTATACTCCTACAAGGTCTCCGGGCAATCCGAAGTAGGAGCACCCAGCACTCTCTTTTTTGTCTCAGATTTTATGAAAATGGACTTAAAGGAAAACACATTTCTGCGCCGTTTAAGCACATCGGATGTCGTTGTTTGAGCGCGTGAAATGTTGGGCTTTTAGCTCAGCTTTCCAACGTTATTGGTTCTGTGGGGAGGCGGTAAGTCAACGCATCCACAACGACAAGAACGAAGGAAAGGGTGCTGTCTGACATACTGCTCCGGACCGGAGGAAAAATAATAAGAGCTGTGTGGGCAAAACCGTGAAAAAACAAAGACCTGTCAATCTGGATCTGCAAACGATCCGGTTTCCTGTTACTGCGATAGCGTCCATCTTACACCGAGTCTCTGGCGTAATTACCTTCGTCGCCGTCGGTATCCTCCTCTGGCTGTTAGGCCTGTCTCTCTCTTCTCCTGAAGGGTTTGCGCATGCTGCCGCCATCATGAATAGCTTCTTCGTCAAATTCATCTTTTGGGGAATACTCACTGCGCTGGCCTATCACGTTTGCGGTGGCGTACGCCATTTGCTGATGGATTTTGGCTATATCGAAGAGAGTTTGGCTGCCGGTACCCGTTCTGCCCAGGTGGCAATCGGTCTGACCGTCGTGCTGTCAATTCTGGCTGGAGTTCTCGTATGGTAAGCAACGTTTCTGCGTTAGGGCGTAATGGTGTGCACGACTGGCTGTTACTGCGTGCTTCTGCAATTATCCTCACCCTGTATATCCTCTATATTCTGGGCTTCGTGGTTCTGGCTCAGGAACTGACATTTGATGTCTGGCATGGCTTCTTCTCTTCCTCCATCACCAAAGTATTCACACTGCTGGCGCTGCTCTCAATTCTGATACACGCGTGGATCGGCATGTGGCAGGTGTTAACGGACTATGTGAAACCGCTGGCTGTCCGGCTGATGCTGCAACTGGCTATCGTCGTGGTGTTAGTGGTTTACCTACTTTACGGAACAATTGTTGTTTGGGGAGCGTAGTAAATGAATCTGCCAGTCAGAGAGTTTGATGCTGTCGTCATCGGTGCAGGTGGCGCCGGTATGCGTGCCGCGTTACAGATTTCACAAATGGGGCTGTCTTGCGCCCTGATTTCAAAAGTCTTCCCGACCCGCTCCCATACGGTGTCCGCGCAGGGCGGTATCACCGTCGCGCTGGGTAACACCCATGAGGATGACTGGGAATGGCACATGTACGACACCGTAAAAGGTTCCGACTATATCGGTGATCAGGACGCCATTGAATATATGTGTAAAACCGGGCCGGAAGCGATTCTGGAACTCGAACACATGGGGCTGCCTTTCTCCCGTCTTGAAGACGGCCGCATTTATCAGCGTCCGTTTGGCGGCCAGTCGAAAAACTTCGGTGGCGAGCAGGCGGCACGTACTGCGGCAGCCGCTGACCGTACCGGTCACGCCTTGCTGCACACGCTGTATCAGCAAAACCTGAAAAAAGGCACCACGATTTTCTCTGAATGGTATTCACTGGATTTAGTGAAAAACCAGGACGGCGCGATCGTCGGCTGTACCGCAATCTGCATTGAAACCGGCGAAGTGGTGTATTTCAAAGCCAAAGCGACCGTACTGGCGACCGGCGGCGCAGGCCGTATTTACCAGTCCACCACCAACGCCCACATTAATACCGGCGACGGTGTTGGCATGGCGCTACGTGCAGGTGTTCCGGTGCAGGACATGGAAATGTGGCAGTTCCACCCGACCGGTATCGCTGGCGCAGGCGTTCTGGTGACAGAAGGCTGCCGTGGTGAAGGCGGTTATCTGCTCAATAAAGACGGCGAACGTTTCATGGAACGTTATGCGCCGAATGCCAAAGACCTGGCGGGTCGTGACGTGGTGGCGCGTTCCATTATGATCGAAATCCGTGAAGGCCGTGGCTGCGAAGGTCCGTGGGGCCCGCACGCTAAACTGAAACTCGATCATCTGGGTAAAGACGTTCTGGAATCCCGCCTGCCGGGCATCCTTGAACTGTCGCGTACCTTCGCACACGTCGATCCGGTGAAAGAACCGATCCCTGTTATCCCAACCTGTCACTACATGATGGGCGGCATTCCGACCAAAGTGACCGGTCAGGCGCTGCGTGTTAACGCACAGGGTCAGGATGAAGTGATTCCGGGTCTGTTCGCGGTGGGTGAAATTGCCTGTGTATCGGTACACGGCGCTAACCGTCTCGGTGGTAACTCACTGCTGGATCTGGTGGTGTTTGGCCGTGCGGCGGGTATGCATCTGCAGGAATCTATCACCGAGCAGGGCGAAAGCCGTGATGCTTCTCAGGACGACATTGATGTATCTCTGGAGCGTCTGAACCGCTGGAACAACACCCGTTCAGGTGAAGATCCGGTGGCTATCCGTAAAGACCTGCAATCGTGCATGCAGAACAACTTCTCGGTATTCCGTGAAGGTGATGCGATGGCGAAAGGTCTGGAAGAACTGAAAGTGATCCGCGAGCGTCTGAAATCTGCCCGTCTGGATGATACGTCCTCAGAGTTCAATACCCAGCGCGTTGAGTGTCTGGAACTGGATAATCTGATGGAAACTGCGTTCTCCACCGCTGTCTCTGCAAACTACCGCACTGAAAGCCGGGGTGCTCACAGCCGTTTCGACTTCCCTGAGCGTGATGATGCGAACTGGTTGTGCCACACGTTGTATCAGCCAGAAACAGAAAGCATGACCCGCCGTGAGGTGAACATGCAGCCTAAGCTTCGCGCGGCGTTCCCGCCGAAAGCGCGTACTTACTAGGGCGGAGCGGAGACAGATTATGAAAATTGAATTTTCGATTTATCGCTACAACCCGGACGTTGATGACGTGCCGTACATGAAAGATTACGTGCTGGAAGCTAAAGAAGGGCGCGATATGATGTTGCTCGACGCGCTGATTTTGCTGAAAGAACAGGATCCGACGCTGGCTTTCCGCCGCTCATGCCGTGAAGGTGTTTGCGGGTCAGATGGCGTCAACATGAACGGCAAAAACGGCCTGGCGTGTATCACACCCGTCTCGACGTTGCGTAACGGCAGCAAGAAAATTGTAATCCGTCCGTTGCCGGGGTTACCGGTTGTCCGTGACCTTGTAGTAGACATGGGGCAATTCTATAAGCAGTATGAGAAGATTAAGCCTTACTTGTTGAATGATGGGAAAAATCCTCCGGCGCGTGAACATTTGCAAATGCCGGATGACCGCGAAAAGCTGGACGGATTGTACGAATGTATTCTCTGCGCCTGCTGTTCAACGTCCTGCCCGTCTTTCTGGTGGAATCCCGACAAGTTTGTCGGTCCGGCAGGCCTTCTGGCCGCTTACCGTTTCCTGATCGACAGCCGCGATACCGAGACTCAATCGCGCCTTGACGATCTGAATGATGCTTTCAGCGTATTCCGCTGCCACAGCATCATGAACTGTGTGAGTGTATGCCCAAAGGGGCTGAACCCGACCAAGGCTATCGGCCATATTAAATCGATGCTGCTACAACGCGGTGCCTGATTGATAAGCCACGCACAGCGGGAACTCAGGTTCCCGCTGTTATTTAGTTACCACCGGTTTTTCGCTTTCTTTAGTTACAAATGTGGTAACTGAGGTGGGGATAGCAAATAATTAATTTTTTAATAACAAAGTAGCAACAAGTGCAACAAAGTTGCGCCTGACTGGAGTAAGATAGCCGGGTCAAAAACCGGGAGATAAAAATCCCCCGAAAGGCAGCCGAAATAAGCAGGGTAACTTCAAAAATCAGTCACGCGCATGGCGGATTTCTGAAGGTTCCTTGAAGAGCCAACCGCTCAACCAACGAACTGTTTTAGTATGGAAAACCGTTTTACCGCGGTGTATCACGGTCATTATTATTAACCACGGCGAAAACTAAAGCTTCAAAGCTTAAGGGATCACGATGCAGAACGGCGCAATGAAGGCCTGGCTGGATTCCTCCTATCTGGCGGGTGCAAACCAGTCTTACATAGAGCAACTCTATGAAGACTACTTAACCGATCCTGGTTCCGTTGACGATAGCTGGCGTTCGATTTTTAAACAGCTACCAACAGTGGGTGTGAAACCAGAGCAACTCCATTCTCAAACTCGGGACTACTTCCGCCGCCTGGCGAAAGACGCGTCACGTTATAACTCCTCCATCAGCGATCCGGAAACGGATGCCAAGCAAGTCAAGGTGCTGCAGTTAATCAACGCCTTCCGCTTCCGTGGTCATCAGAACGCAAACCTTGATCCCCTCGGCCTGTGGAAGCTGGACGCTGTGCCTGATCTGGACCCGGCGTTCCACCATCTGACTGAAGCTGATTTCCAGGAAACCTTCAACGTCGGTTCATTTGCCATTGGCAAGGAAACCATGCAGCTCGGCGAGCTGTATAAAGCCCTGAAGCAAACCTATTGCGGTTCCATTGGTGCGGAATACATGCACATTACCAACACTGAAGAGAAACGCTGGATCCAACAGCGAATCGAATCCGTGGCAGGTCGTGCGAGTTTCACCAATGATGAGAAGAAAACGTTTCTTAAAGAGCTGACCGCTGCAGAAGGTCTGGAGCGTTATCTGGGGGCGAAATTCCCGGGTGCAAAACGCTTCTCACTCGAAGGTGGCGATGCGCTGGTTCCGATGCTGAAAGAAATGATCCGTCATGCTGGCAAAAACGGAACCCGCGAAGTCGTGCTGGGTATGGCGCACCGCGGTCGTCTGAACGTACTGATCAACGTGCTGGGCAAAAAACCTCAGGACCTGTTCGACGAATTCTCCGGTAAGCATAAAGAACACCTGGGCACCGGTGATGTGAAATACCACATGGGGTATTCGTCTGATGTGGAAACCGAAGGCGGTATGGTTCACCTGGCGCTGGCGTTTAACCCGTCGCACCTGGAAATCGTCAGCCCGGTGGTCATCGGTTCTGTTCGTGCCCGTCGTGACCGTCTGGACGAAGCGCGCAGCAACATGGTTCTGCCAATCACCATTCACGGTGACGCGGCCATTACCGGTCAGGGTGTGGTTCAGGAAACCCTGAACATGTCGCTGGCACGCGGTTATGAAGTGGGCGGTACCGTGCGTATCGTCATTAATAACCAGGTGGGCTTCACCACCTCGAATCCGAAAGATGCGCGTTCTACCGATTACTGTACCGATATCGCGAAAATGGTGCAGGCACCGATTTTCCACGTCAATGCCGATGACCCTGAAGCGGTGGCTTTCGTGACCCGCCTGGCATTGGATTTCCGTAACACCTTTAAACGTGACGTCATGATCGACCTGGTTTGCTACCGTCGCCACGGCCATAACGAGGCCGACGAACCTAGCGCAACCCAGCCGCTGATGTACAACAAGATCAAGAAACACCCGACGCCACGCAAGATTTACGCTGATGTCCTGACTGAGCAAAACGTAGCCAGCCTCGAAGATGCCACGGAAATGGTCAACCTGTACCGCGATGCGCTGGATGCCGGTGAATGCGTAGTGGAAGAGTGGCGTCAGAATGACATGCACACTTTCACCTGGTCACCGTATCTGAATCATGAGTGGGATGAGGCTTATCCGAACAAGGTCGAGCTGAAACGCCTGCAGGAACTGGCGCGTCGTGTCAGCCATGTGCCTGATGCGATCGAAATGCAATCCCGCGTTGCCAAGATTTACGGCGACCGTAACGAGATGGCCGAAGGCAATAAGAAGTTCGACTGGGGTGGCGCGGAAAATCTGGCCTACGCTACGCTGGTAGATGAAGGTATTCCGATTCGTCTGTCCGGTGAAGATACCGGCCGCGGCACCTTCTTCCATCGCCATGCGGTGATCCATAACCAGAAAAACGGTTCCGTTTACGTGCCGCTGGCCAATATTCATAACAGCCAGGGCGAATTCAATGTCTGGGATTCTGTGCTTTCCGAAGAAGCGGTGCTGGCCTTTGAATACGGTTACGCGACCGCTGAACCGCGCACCCTGACCATCTGGGAAGCGCAGTTCGGTGACTTCGCCAACGGTGCACAGGTGGTTATCGACCAGTTCATCAGTTCCGGCGAACAGAAATGGGGCCGCATGTGTGGTCTGGTGATGCTGCTGCCGCACGGCTACGAAGGGCAGGGGCCGGAGCACTCCTCCGCGCGTCTGGAACGTTATCTGCAACTTTGCGCTGAGCAAAATATGCAGGTGTGTATCCCGTCTACCCCGGCGCAGGTTTACCACATGATCCGCCGTCAGGCACTGCGCGGTATGCGCCGTCCGCTGATCGTGATGTCACCGAAGTCTCTGTTGCGTCATCCTCTGGCGGTTTCTACGCTTGAGGAGTTGGCTGACGGCAGCTTCCTGCCAGCGATTGGTGAAGTCGACGAACTGGATCCGAAACAGGTTAAGCGCGTGGTGATGTGCTCCGGTAAGGTTTATTACGACCTGCTGGAACAACGTCGCAAAAACGAGCAAACCGATGTGGCGATTGTCCGCATCGAACAGCTTTACCCGTTCCCGCACAAGGCAATTCAGGAAGTGCTTGAGAAATTCTCACACGTTCATGATTTCGTCTGGTGTCAGGAAGAGCCACTGAACCAGGGCGCGTGGTATTGCAGCCAGCACAATTTCCGTGAAGTGATTCCTTTCGGGGCTTCTTTACGTTACGCAGGACGCCCGGCCTCTGCCTCTCCGGCAGTGGGCTACATGTCCGTTCACCAGAAGCAACAGCAAGATCTGGTTAACGATGCGCTGAACGTTAAATAACCGCGTCGGTGTCAGTTAACTATATGGAACATAAGAAGGATTGATAATGAGTAGCGTAGATATTCTGGTCCCTGACCTTCCTGAATCCGTTGCGGATGCGACGGTTGCCACCTGGCACAAAAAGCCGGGCGACAGTGTTGAGCGTGACGATGTACTGGTAGAAATTGAAACCGACAAAGTGGTTCTGGAAGTCCCGGCGAGTGAAGCCGGTATCCTGGACAGCATTATCGAAGACGAAGGTGCGACGGTCATTTCCCGTCAGATCCTGGCACGTATTCGTCCGGGTAACAGCAGCGGTAAGCCAAGCACTGAGAAAAGCTCCGATAAAGAAGCGACTCCTGCGGCACGCCACACAGCAGCACTGGAAGAAGAGAACAACGACGCACTCAGCCCGGCTATCCGCCGTCTGATTGCAGAACATTCTCTGGATGCCAGCGCGATTAAAGGCAGCGGTGTTGGTGGTCGTCTGACCCGTGAAGATATCGAACAACATCTGGCGAAAGCCAAAGACGCGAAACCGGCAGCCGCGCCAGCCGCCGCTCCGGCAGCGACCAGCGCCGCTCCGGCTCTGGGTTCACGTAGTGAAAAACGTGTGCCTATGACCCGTCTGCGTAAGCGTGTTGCTGAGCGTCTGCTTGAAGCGAAGAACAGCACTGCGATGCTGACGACCTTCAACGAAATCAACATGAAGCCAATCATGGATCTGCGTAAGCAGTACGGTGATGGTTTCGAAAAACGTCACGGCGTGCGTCTGGGTTTCATGTCTTTCTATCTGAAAGCCGTGGTTGAAGCGCTGAAACGCTATCCGGAAGTGAATGCCTCTATTGACGGCGAGGATGTGGTTTACCACAACTATTTCGATGTCAGCATCGCGGTATCCACGCCACGCGGCCTGGTGACCCCGGTTCTGCGTGATGTCGATACGCTGGGCATGGCGGATATCGAGAAGCAAATCAAAGAGCTGGCGATCAAAGGTCGTGACGGCAAACTGAAAGTGGAAGAACTGACCGGCGGTAACTTTACTGTGACCAACGGCGGCGTCTTCGGCTCCCTGATGTCCACGCCAATCATCAACCCACCACAGAGTGCGATCCTCGGCATGCATGCCATTAAAGATCGTCCTATGGCGGTCAATGGTCAGGTAGTGATTTTGCCAATGATGTATCTGGCGCTGTCCTACGATCACCGTCTGGTTGATGGCCGTGAATCGGTCGGCTTCCTGGTGACCATTAAAGAGATGCTGGAAGATCCGGCTCGTCTGCTGCTGGACGTCTAGTCCCGGCACTGCGAAAGATTAGAGATCGAAAAATCTGCGGCACAGTTCGCTGTGCCCTGATAAGCCTTCCTACTAAGAATGGATAGAACATCATGAATTTACACGAGTATCAGGCGAAACAGCTGTTCCTGCGCTACGGCCTGCCAGCACCGACGGGCTTCGCCTGTTCCACCCCGCGTGAAGCGGAAGAGGCTGCATCGAAAATCGGTGCCGGTCCGTGGGTGGTGAAATGTCAGGTTCATGCCGGTGGCCGCGGTAAAGCGGGCGGCGTGAAAGTGGTCAAAAGCAAAGAAGAGATCCGCGCTTTTGCTGAGCACTGGCTGGGTAAACGTCTGGTCACTTACCAGACAGACGCCAGCGGTCAGCCGGTTAACCAGATCCTGGTTGAAGCGGCAACGGATATCGATCAGGAACTGTACCTCGGTGCGGTAGTGGATCGCAGCTCCCGTCGCGTGGTGTTCATGGCATCTACAGAAGGCGGCGTGGAAATTGAGAAAGTGGCAGAAGAGACGCCACACCTGATCCATAAAGTGGCACTGGATCCGCTGGCAGGTCCGCAGCCTTATCAGGGACGCGAACTGGCTTTCAAACTGGGCCTGACCGGTAAGCAGGTTCAGCAGTTCACCAAGATCTTCATGGGTCTGGCGAACATCTTCCTTGAGCGCGATCTGGCGCTGATCGAAATCAACCCGCTGGTGGTGACTACCGCTGGCGACCTGATCTGCCTCGACGGCAAACTGGGTGCAGACGGCAACGCCTTGTTCCGTCAGCCAGAATTGCGCGAGATGCGCGATTACAGCCAGGAAGATGCCCGTGAATCTCAGGCAGCGCAGTGGGAACTGAACTACGTTGCACTCGACGGCAACATCGGTTGCATGGTGAACGGTGCCGGTCTGGCAATGGGTACCATGGATATCGTGAAACTGCACGGTGGCGAACCGGCTAACTTCCTGGATGTTGGCGGTGGCGCAACCAAAGAACGCGTGACCGAAGCCTTCAAAATCATCCTGTCCGATGAAAAAGTCAAAGCTGTCTTCGTTAACATCTTCGGCGGTATCGTTCGTTGCGACCTGATCGCCGACGGTATCATCGGCGCGGTGGAAGAAGTGGGCGTCAGCGTACCGGTTGTGGTGCGTCTTGAAGGTAACAATGCCGAGCTGGGTGCCAAAAAACTGGCAGACAGCGGTTTGAACATCATTGCAGCGACCAGCCTGACGAATGCGGCTCAACAAGTTGTCGCGGCAGTGGAGGGGAAATAATGTCGATTTTAATCAACAAGAACACCAAAGTTATCTGCCAGGGTTTCACCGGTAGCCAGGGGACTTTCCACTCCGAACAAGCCATCGCTTACGGCACCAAAATGGTTGGCGGCGTTACGCCAGGCAAAGGCGGCACCGAGCATCTGGGCTTGCCAGTGTTCAATACCGTGCGTGAAGCGGTAGAAACTACCGGCGCAACGGCGTCTGTGATTTATGTGCCGGCACCGTTCTGTAAAGACTCTATTCTGGAAGCGCTGGATGCAGGTATTAAACTGATCATCTGTATCACTGAAGGCATTCCGACGCTGGATATGCTGGTGGTTAAAGTGAAACTGGATCAGAGCGATGCAGTGATGATCGGGCCAAACTGTCCGGGTGTTATCACGCCGGGCGAATGCAAAATCGGCATCATGCCGGGCCACATTCATCTGCCAGGCAAAGTGGGCATCGTTTCCCGTTCCGGTACGCTGACGTATGAAGCCGTTAAACAGACAACTGATTACGGTTACGGCCAGTCTACCTGCGTCGGTATCGGCGGTGACCCGATCCCGGGCTCTAACTTCATCGATATCCTGAAGCTGTTCCAGGAAGATCCACAGACTGAAGTGATCGTGATGATCGGTGAAATCGGTGGTAACGCGGAAGAAGAAGCTGCAGCGTACATCAAAGCACACGTGACCAAACCGGTTGTGGGCTATATCGCGGGTGTGACTGCGCCTAAAGGCAAACGTATGGGCCATGCAGGCGCCATCATTGCCGGTGGTAAAGGCACTGCTGATGAGAAATTTGCAGCGCTGGAAGCGGCAGGCGTGAAAACCGTTCGCAGCCTGGCCGATATCGGCGAAGCCGTGAAATCATTGCTTCCGCAATAAGTATTACCCCACCCGCACCGGTGAAATTACGGTGCGGGTGAAGCCGATTTATTTAAGAAAAAGATTCGACATGTTGGCCACCTTAGGGTGGCCTTTTTTATTTTAAGCGAAATAGTTAACATTCGCTGAATTGAGCTATATTTATTAACACAGCACGATAGGTCCATTGGAAATAAAAGGTTAATAATTAGGTTTAAACAGGTAGCAAAATAAATATTAACGATAACCATATAAACACAATTAATTAACATAAGGGCCACCCTTAAAGCTCAATGAAACCAACGGTTAACATCCTGAAATATTTTTTTCGAAATTGATGAAGACATTATAGAAATAAACAATGAGATAGGCTTAAATTGCGTCAGATCAATTACAGCGATTATCACTGTTTTGTTCTTAAATTGACCTGTACACGGAAATCCGCTTTGGGTCACTAAAAAACCTATTTAATGTGTGGGATTACTGGCGTAACATAATGCTCCTGTAACCATCCGTTTTTTGTATGATTATTTTTCCCGTGATTTTGCCCGTTCATCAGCCTGTTACAGGCCCGCTGTTCGCGCTTTTTCCGGGTTCAGAGTGTCCCGCTGACAGCGTTACTCGCACTGAATGCTGGCTCTCTGTTCTGCACACATTTGAATACTGGTAGTCATGAGGCGTTCCGGCAACCGGTTCGTCAGAGATCGCAATTTGGGGTCTTCCTCCGAGGAGCAAGGGGTCAAGATGTTTGATATCGTTGAACTGTCGCGTTTACAGTTTGCTTTAACAGCCATGTACCATTTCCTATTTGTCCCATTAACGCTGGGTATGGCGTTTTTACTGGCAATTATGGAAACGGTTTATGTGCTTTCCGGCAAACAAATCTATAAAGATATGACCAAATTCTGGGGCAAACTTTTTGCAATTAACTTTGCATTGGGCGTTGCAACCGGTTTAACCATGGAATTCCAGTTCGGGACTAACTGGTCATATTTCTCACATTACGTCGGTGATATCTTCGGTGCGCCTCTGGCGATTGAAGGTTTAATGGCGTTCTTCCTGGAATCCACTTTAGTGGGCCTGTTCTTCTTCGGATGGGACCGTCTTTCTAAAGTTCAGCATATGACAGTGACCTGGTTTGTTGCCCTTGGCTCAAACTTGTCAGCACTGTGGATCCTGGTGGCGAACGGCTGGATGCAAAACCCGATTGCATCGACCTTCAACTACGAAACCATGCGTATGGAAATGGTCAGCTTCTCTGAGCTGGTTCTGAACCCGGTCGCACAGGTTAAATTCGTTCATACCGTAGCGTCTGGTTATGTGACTGGCGCGATGTTCATTCTGGCTATCAGCTCTTACTACCTGTTAAAAGGCCGCGACGTAGGTTTTGCGAAGCGTTCATTTGCTATCGCTGCAAGCTTCGGTCTGGCCGCAGTGCTCTCCGTTATCGTACTGGGTGATGAATCCGGTTATGAAATGGGTGACGTACAGAAAACCAAACTGGCGGCTATCGAAGCAGAGTGGGATACCCAACCTGCACCGGCAAGTTTCACGCTGTTCGGCATGCCTAATCAGGACAAAATGGAAAATGAATATTCCATTCAAATTCCTTACCTGCTCGGCCTGATTGCTACGCGTTCCGTGGATACGCCGGTTACTGGTCTGAAAGACCTGATGGCGCAACATGAAGTGCGTATCCGCAACGGTATGAAAGCGTACACCCTGCTGGAAGAACTGCGTTCGGGCAATACTGACCCGAAAGTCCGCAGCGATTTTGAAAATGCTAAGCAGGATCTGGGCTACGGTATGTTGCTCAAACGCTATACCGACAACCCGGCGGGAGCGACTGACGCACAGATTCAGAAAGCTACCAAAGATTCTATTCCACGCGTTCTGCCTCTGTACTTCGCATTCCGTATCATGGTTGCCTGCGGCATCCTGATGTTCGTCCTGATTGCGCTGTCCTTCTATACCGTCCTGCGCGGCAAGATTGGTCAGAAACGCTGGTTACACCGCGCGGTATTCATCGGCCTGCCATTGCCGTGGATTGCTGTCGAAGCGGGCTGGTTCGTGGCTGAATATGGCCGTCAGCCTTGGGCGATTGGTGAAGTGTTACCGACTGCGGTTGCACACTCTTCACTGACTGTGGGTGATGTACTGTCCTCGATGATCCTCATCTGCGGTCTGTACACCCTGTTCCTGGTCGCTGAAATGTTCCTGATGTTCAAATATGCGCGCCTGGGCCCAAGCAGCCTGAAAACTGGCCGTTATCATTATGAACAAACTTCAGCGCCACTTGAGCAAGCTCGGTAATAGGGAGTCCACTTATGTTTGATTATGAAGTTTTACGGTTCATCTGGTGGGTGCTGATTGGCGTGCTGTTTATCGGCTTCGCCGTCACCGATGGATTTGATATGGGCGTAGGCATCCTGGTGCGCATTATCGGTAAAACCGATACTGACCGCCGCGTGATGATTAACGCCATCGCCCCGCACTGGGACGGCAACCAGGTCTGGCTGATTACGGCCGGTGGCGCATTGTTCGCTGCCTGGCCGATGGTCTACG
The DNA here is from genome assembly GCF_000745615.1 of Rahnella sp. WP5. Taxonomy (NCBI): domain Bacteria; kingdom Pseudomonadati; phylum Pseudomonadota; class Gammaproteobacteria; order Enterobacterales; family Yersiniaceae; genus Rahnella; species Rahnella sp. WP5. The sequence continues at coordinate 463,135 of NZ_KN050721.1, forward strand.
CAGCGGCTTTCTCCGGCTTCTATGCCGCGATGGTGCTGGTGTTGTGCGCCTTGTTCTTCCGTCCGCTGGGCTTTGACTACCGTTCAAAACTCGAGAGCCCGCGCTGGCGTGGCATGTGGGACTGGGGCATCTTTATCGGCAGTTTCGTCCCTGCACTGGTGTTCGGTGTGGCGTTCGGTAACCTGCTGCTGGGTGTTCCGTTCCATATCGACAGCGACCTGCGTCTGTTCTACACCGGTAACCTGTTTGGCCTGCTGAACCCGTACGGCATTCTGGCCGGTCTGGTGAGCCTGACTATGCTGATCACCCAGGGCGCTACCTACCTGCAAATGCGTACTGTGGGTGAATTGCACCTGCGTACCCGTACCGCGTCGCAGATTTCTGCGCTGGTGATGATGGTGTGCTTCCTGCTGGCGGGTATCTGGTTAGTGAAAGGGATTGATGGCTTCACCGTGACATCCGTTATGGATCACGCTGGCCCGTCTAACCCGCTGCGCAAAACTGTGTCTCATGAAGCGGGTGCATGGCTGGCGAACTTCAACAAGACGCCGGGCCTGTGGGCAATTCCTGCGTTAGGTGTGATTTTGCCGCTGCTGACCATTTTGTTCTCGCGCATGAATAAAGCCGCGCTGGCGTTCATCAGTAACTCACTGACTATCGCCTGTGTGATCCTGACTGCCGGTATCACTATGTTCCCGTTCGTGATGCCTTCTATCACTGAACCGAATGCCAGCCTGACAATGTGGGATGCGACATCTACGCTGTTGACGCTGAGAGTGATGACCGTTGTCGCTTGTATCTTTGTGCCAATCATCCTGATTTACACCTCATGGGCGTATTACAAGATGTTCGGGCGCCTCGATAAACACTACATCGAGAACAACAAGCATTCGTTGTATTAAGGAGAACACCATGTGGTATTTTGCCTGGATCCTCGGCACCTTACTGGCTTGCTCATTCGGTATCATTACCGCGCTGGCGTTTGAACACAGCGAAGCCAATAAAGCGGCTAAAGAAGAGAAGTAATAATGAGTGTGATCGTGGATAAACTCTACGCCATCACAGACAAGGGCCCCTTGCGGGCCCTTTCGCTTGTGATGTCACTGATACTGGCCGGTTGCGTTTTCTGGAAACCGGGCATGTTTGCCTCGTCGACCAGTCAGCTTGAAGTCTGGCATGGGCTCATTTTGATATGGGCTGTGTGCAGTGGCGTGATCCACGGCCTGGGATTTCGCCCGAATAAATCAGTCTGGAAGGCTTTCTTCTCGCCATTACTGGCGATGATTGCGCTAGCTGCAGGACTTTATTACTTTTTCAGCTGATTTTTTGCATAAAAAAAAGACAAATTTACAGTAATTTTCTTATGGGCCGTGCTGGCCCATAATTATTTTCATTCCAGCAATCCTACCCATTCCCAACCCCAATTCTCTTGCGTATAGTAGTGCCGTCAAATTGCATTACGGGATGTACAGTGAGTAATTCGTTGTTCCGATGGCCGGTTCGTGTCTATTTTGAGGACACAGACGCGGGAGGTGTGGTCTACCATGCCCGATACGTCGCCTTTTATGAAAGGGCTCGCACAGAGATGTTGCGCCAACGCAATTTTCACCAGCAGCAGTTGCTGAGTGAACACGTCGCTTTTGCTGTCCGCCGCATGACGGTCGAATACTTTGCACCAGCTCGCTTAGATGACCTGCTGGATGTTCAGAGTGAGATTACGTCCATTCGCGGAGCTTCTCTTACTTTTGCACAACGAATTCTTGATTCGCATGGAAACCTTCTGAGTTCTGCAGAAGTGTTGATCGCATGCATTGATCCAAACCAAATGAAGCCCCGAGCGCTTCCTAAGTCTATTGTCGCGGAGTTTAAGCAGTGACTGACATGAACATTCTTGATTTATTTTTGAAGGCCAGCATCCTGGTCAAGCTGATTATGCTTGTCCTGGTGTGCTTCTCTATCGCGTCCTGGGCGATCATCATTCAACGCACCAAAGTGCTGAATGCCGCCACCCGCGAGGCAGAAGCGTTCGAAGATAAATTCTGGTCCGGTATCGAACTTTCCCGTCTGTATCAGGAAAGTCAGGGCCGCCGCGAAACCCTGAGCGGGGCAGAGCAGATCTTCCATTCCGGTTTTAAAGAGTTCGCCCGCCTTCATCGTGCCAACAGCCACGCGCCAGAAGCCGTGATTGAAGGTTCTTCACGTGCGATGCGTATTTCTTTTAACCGTGAACTCGAATCACTTGAAACTCACATTCCGTTCCTTGGTACTGTCGGTTCTATCAGCCCTTATATCGGTCTGTTCGGTACAGTCTGGGGGATCATGCACGCCTTTATCGGTTTAGGTTCTGTGAAACAGGCAACGTTGCAAATGGTTGCTCCGGGTATCGCAGAAGCACTGATCGCCACCGCGATTGGTCTGTTTGCCGCCATTCCTGCTGTTATGGCGTATAACCGCCTGAACCAGCGTGTGAACAAGCTTGAGCAAAACTACGATAACTTCATGGAAGAATTCACGGCTATCCTGCACCGTCAGGCTTTCTCTCGCGAAACCAGCAGTAACTAAAGGGGGAGAGTATGGCTCGTTCACGAGGTCGTCGTAACCGTCGCGAAGGTAAGTCGGAGATCAATATCGTTCCGCTGCTGGACGTACTGCTGGTTCTGTTACTGATTTTTATGGCAACAGCGCCCATCATTACCCAGAGTGTGGAAGTTGATTTGCCTGACGCAACGGATTCTAAAACGGTGTCCAGCGATGATAATCCGCCAGTGATTGTTGAAGTGTCTGGCGTGGGTCAATACACCATCGTGGTTGACCATCAGCGTATGGAACAATTGCCTGAACAGCAGGTGATCGCGGAAGCGACCAGCCGTATTCAGGCCAATCCGAAGACGGTATTTCTGATCGGTGGTGCGAAAGATGTGCCTTATGACGAAATTATTAAGGCGCTGAACATGCTGCATCAGGCTGGCGTGAAGTCTGTCGGATTGATGACACAACCTATCTGAGGATAGGTAATTTGTAACACTTATTTGAAACCCGGCATTCTCTGGCTTGTTAAAAGTATGACAGGCAATACAGGAAACCGGGTTTTTAGTAATCCTGTCTTGGGAAATCTATTTTGGTAAAGGCAACTGCAACTGAACAAAACGATAAGCTCAAACGCGCCGTTATTGTTTCGGTCGTTCTGCATATCATCATTATAGCCCTGTTGATTTGGGGATCGCTGGACGAAGATACCAGCATGAGTGGCGGCGGTGGCGGTAGCGATATCTCTGCCGTAATGGTTGATCCAAGTGCCGTGGTCGATCAGTACAACCGTCAGCAGCAGCAACAGGCTGATTCCCAACGTGCTGCCGCAGCGCGTCAGAAAAAATCAGAACAACAGGCTGAAGAGCTGCAACAGAAACAGGCCGCAGAACAGCAACGCCTGAAAGAACTTGAGAAAGAGCGTCTGCAAGCGCAGGAAAATGCCAAGCAGCAGGCTCAGGAACAGGCCCAGCAGCAGAAGCAGGCTGAACAAGCCGCTGAGCAGGCGAAAGAACAGCAGAAACAGGCAGAAGCTGCTGCCGCACAAGCGAAGGCTGAAGCGGCCAAAGCGGCCGCTCAGGCGAAAGCAGATGCTGCGAAAGAAGCGGCTAAAGCACAAGCTGATGCGCAGAAAAAAGCAGCGGCTGATGCTAAAAAACAAGCAGAGGCTGAAGCCGCCGCCGCTGCCGCCGCAGCGAAGAAACAAGCCGAAGCGGACGCTAAGAAAGAAGCGGCCGCAGAAGCCAAAAAACAGGCTGCTGCTGAGGCAAAAGCTCAGGCCGCGGCTGATGCGAAGGCACAAGCTGACGCCGATGCCAAAGCCGCCGCCGATGCAAAAGCTGCCGCTGCCGCAGAGAAAAAAGCGGAAGCTGCCGCTGCTGCCAAGAAAGCTGCAGCGGATAAAAAAGCTGCCGCCGCCGCAGCAGCCAAAGAAGCCGCTGATGCGAATAACTTATTTGATGGCCTTGCCGACTCCAAAAATGCACCGAAAGGCGCAACAGGTGGCGGCGCTTCTGCTCCTTCAGGGAAGGGGACTCAGAAAAAGGCGGGGGCATCCGGGGCTGATATTGCGAACTATGGTAGCCAGATTAAGGCTGCCATCGAGAGCAGATTCTATGACGCGTCATCTTATACAGGCAAAACCTGTGCGTTGCGCGTTAAAATGAACCCTGATGGCTCATTAATCAGTGTGTCGGCAGAAGGTGGGGATCCTGCACTGTGTCAGGCGGCGCTGGCTGCAGCCCGACAGGCGAAGTTCCCGAAACCGCCTTCTGAAGCCGTCTATGAAGTATTTAAAAATGCTCCGATAGATTTCAAACCTCAATAAAAGATGAAAATGATAACTTTTCAGATTTTTACGATGGTTTGCAGGGTGTAATTCTAGTTTTGTGTGCGTTGGTTTGTTAAAATTCTGCTAAATTATCGCGGGCAGATACGTCCAGATAAGGGAGATACAATGAAGCAGGCATTTCGAGTAGCGTTCGGCCTTTTGATGATGTGGGCATCTGTGGTTCATGCAGAAGTTCGCATTGAAATTACCCAAGGGGTAGATACAGCTCGTCCGATTGGCGTTGTGCCATTCAAATGGGCTGGCCCGGGTACACCACCTGAAGATGTGGGTGGTATCGTTGCTGCTGACTTACGTAACAGCGGCAAATTCAATCCTATTGATGCATCACGTATGCCTCAGCAGCCAACCTCCGCCGCAGAAGTGACTCCTGCTGCCTGGACCGCGCTGGGTATTGATGCTGTTGTTATCGGTCAGGTTCAGCCTGCAGCCGATGGCAGCTATGTGGTGTCTTACCAACTGGTGGATACCTCTGGCGCACCAGGTACCGTGCTGGCGCAAAACCAGTACAAAGTGACCAAACAATGGTTGCGTTATTCCGCCCATACCGCCAGCGATGAAGTGTTTGAAAAGCTGACCGGTATTAAAGGCGCATTCCGTACCCGTATCGCTTATATCGTGCAGACTAACGGCGGGAAATTCCCGTATGAACTGCGTGTAGCGGATTACGATGGATACAATCAGTTTGTCGTTCACCGTTCACCTGAGCCTCTGATGTCTCCGGCCTGGTCTCCGGACGGCAGCAAACTGGCTTACGTCACCTTTGAGAGCGGTCGTTCAGCATTGGTGGTTCAGACGCTGGCAAACGGTGCAATCAAGCAGATTGCTTCATTCCCTCGTCACAACGGTGCACCTGCTTTCTCTCCGGATGGCAGCAAACTGGCTTTCGCACTGTCTAAAGACGGTAGCCTGAACCTGTATGTGATGAATCTGTCTTCTGGCCAGATTAGTCAGGTGACTAACGGACGTAGCAACAATACGGAACCAACCTGGTTCCCGGACAGCCAGAATCTGGCATTCACGTCGGATCAGGGCGGTCGTCCGCAGGTTTATAAAGTCAATATTAATGGCGGTGCGCCTCAGCGTCTGACCTGGGAAGGCTCGCAGAATCAGGACTCTGATGTAAGTACAGATGGCAAGTTCCTGGTTATGGTGAGCAGCGCCAGCGGTACACAGCACATCGCTAAACTAGATCTGGCAACGGGAGCCGTTCAAACATTGACGGACACGTTCCTGGATGAAACGCCTAGCCTCGCACCAAATGGCACCATGGTAATTTACAGTTCCTCTCAAGGACTGGGTTCCGTATTGCAGTTGGTATCGACTGATGGGCGCTTCAAAGCGCGTCTTCCGGCAACTGATGGACAGGTCAAATTTCCTGCCTGGTCGCCGTATCTGTAATGCATAGAAAAACTATGTATGGCAAAAAATTATAAAAGGATCGAATAGATGCAACTGAATAAAGTGCTGAAAGGGCTGATGCTGGCGTTGCCTGTACTGGCAGTAGCTGCTTGTAGTTCTCACAAGAACGCAGACAACGACCAATCCAACGGTATGGGTCTGAACTCTGGCGCAGGCACTGAAAACGCAAACATGTCTTCAGAAGAGCAAGCTCGTCTGCAGATGCAAGAACTGCAGAAAAACAACATCGTTTACTTTGGCCTGGACAAATACGATGTGTCTTCTGAATTCGCTCAGATGTTGGACGCGCACGCTGCTTTCCTGCGTAGCAACCCGTCTTACAAAGTGACTGTAGAAGGTCATGCTGACGAACGTGGTACTCCAGAGTACAACATCGCCCTGGGCGAACGTCGTGCTACTGCTGTTAAAATGTACCTGCAAGGCAAAGGCGTTTCTGCTGACCAAATCTCTATCGTTTCTTACGGTAAAGAAAAACCAGCTGTACTGGGCCATGACGAAGCGGCATACGCTAAAAACCGTCGTGCCGTACTGGTATACTAAGAGAGTAGTATGAGCAGTAACTTCAGAACTCACCTGTTGAGTCTGTCGTTACTGGTTGGCGTAGCGGTCCCATGGGCCGCTACTGCCCAAGCGCCAATCAGTAATGTCGGCTCAGGCTCGATTGAAGATCGGGTCACCTCTCTGGAGCGTATTTCTAACGCTCACAGCCAGCTATTAACTCAACTCCAGCAACAACTTTCTGATACCCAACGTGATATGGATACTCTTCGTGGTCAAATCCAGGAGAACCAATATCAGTTGAGTCAGCTTGGTGATCGCCAGAAGCAGATTTTTAATCAACTGGACAGCTTAAGCCAGAGTTCTGCCGGAGCCGCCAGCACGGGTGCTGCAGCAGCCACAGGTGACGCTTCCGGTTCTGCTGCCACAACGCCTGATGCGGGTGCTGCACAAGCCCCGGCAAGCACCGGTGACGTGAACAGTGACTACAATGCTGCAGTTTCACTGGCGCTGGAAAAGAAACAGTATGATGAAGCCATCGCGGCTTTTCAGAGTTTCGTAAAAAAATATCCTGATTCAACTTATCAGCCTAATGCCAATTACTGGCTGGGACAGTTGTATTACAACAAGGGTAAAAAAGACGATGCTGCCTATTATTTTGCAGTTGTGGTCAAAAACTACCCTAAGTCTCCAAAAAGTTCTGACGCAATGTTCAAGGTTGGGGTGATCATGCAGGAGAAAGGGCAGGCTGATAAAGCCAAAGCCGTCTTCGCACAGGTCGTGAAACAGTACCCAAATACCGATGCGGCAAAACAAGCTCAAAAACGTTTATCTGCAAAATAGTTCCTCGTTCAGGTCCGGAAAATGTACATATCGTGCATTTTCTGGGCTTGAGTGTGTGAAACGCCATCAGTTAGCACTCTTTCTGAAAATTAAAGTTGCACTGAAAAGTTAAATAAGTAATATATGCCGCCGTTGCCCAGACAACTCCAAACGGCTAACGCTGTCAGAGATTTAGGCAATATGCAGCAGGTTTAGATGGGCCGTTAGCTCAGTTGGTAGAGCAGTTGACTTTTAATCAATTGGTCGCTGGTTCGAATCCAGCACGGCCCACCACTTTTAA